>NZ_JBIRKB010000007.1:124519-230061 GCF_044329855.1 Streptomyces sp. NPDC017520 | reverse complement strand
GGCGCCGGCGGGCGCGCCGCGCGGGGGCCGCCCGCGCCGCGCCGCCCCGGGGGGGGGCCCGGGGGGGCGCCCCCCCCCCCCCCCCCCCCCCCCCCCCCCCGCTCGCCGGTTCCCGGGCGGCCCGACCGGGCAGGCGTACCGGGCGGCAGGCGTACCGGGCGGCCCGGCCGGCGGGAGTACCGGGTGGGAGTGGCGCATCGCGGATGTCGGCGTGCGCGCCGCGCCGCGGTGGTCGTTCGCCGCGGTGGTCGACTTCAGCCGCGCCTGCTCGAACGCCTGCTTCACGCCCCGGCCTCCGCGGGCCCGCGCCGACTCCACTCGCCCCGAGCCGGCAGGTCCGCGCCCGCTTCAGCCGCGCCGGCCTCGCAGGACCCCGGCGAGCACCACCACCAGCAGCCCGGCACAGGGGATCACCAGCAGGCCGGTGCGCAGACTGGTCGCGTCGGCGACGTAACCGACGACCGGCGGGGACACCAGGAAGCCCAGGCGCATGAGCCAGGAGACGATCGTCAGACCCGATCCGGGCTTGAGGCCGGGCAGGGCGTCGGCTTCGTGCATCGCCGCGGGGACCAGCGTCGCCACCCCGAACCCGGCCAGAGCGAAGCCCAGGATGGTTCCGGGCAGCGTCGGCACCGCCAGGGCGAGTCCCATGCCGGCCGCGGTGATCAGGCCGCCGGTCCGGGCCACGGCACGCTGACCGAAACGGTCGACGAGACGGTCCCCGATGACGCGCCCGATGAACTGGGCGCCCACCAGGGCGATGAAGCCCCAGGCGGCGAGCGCCGCGGAGGCGTGCAGGGAGTCGGTCAGGTAGAGGGCGGCCCAGGAGTTTCCCGCGTCCTCGACGAGCGTGCCGGCCGTGGCGATCAGAACGAGCGCCGCCAGTACGTACCCGACGCGCGAGGCGCCGGCCGCTCCCTCGGCGCCCCGCCGTTCCGGACCGGTCTCGTCCGGTTCGTTGTCCGGGCCGGGCAGGCAGAAGCGCCACGCGGTCATGGCGGCGAGAACGAGGACGACCGCCGAGATCGTGAGGTGGACGCCGAGCGACAGCCCCAGCGCCATCGCTCCGGCGGCCATCAGCCCTCCGGTGACGGCTCCGATGGACCAGATCGCGTGGAACGAGTTCAGGATGGAGCGCCCGTAGAGCCGCTGCACCCGTAGGCCGTGCGCGTTCTGCGCGACATCCGTCAGCGCGTCCATGGCTCCGGCCAGGAACAAGGCGCCCGCGAACAGTGCGGGCGACGGGGCGAGGCCGGCGGCCAGGATCCCCAGCGCGGTCAGCAGGGTGCCGGCGACCGCGACCTCCGCCGAGCCCACGCGGCGGATGAGCACCCCTGCCGCGAGGCCGGCCGCGATGGCGCCCGCCGGGAACGCGGCGACCGCCAGTCCGTAGGCGCCGTTGCCGATCGCCAGATCGTCCTTGATCTGCGGATACCTCGGCAGCAGGTTGGCGAACACGGCCCCGTTGGTGAAGAACAGCACGGCTACGGCGGTCCGTGCGTTCCGCCGGGCGCGGAGAGGGCGTGCCTCGATGTCGACGGTCATGCGGAGGACCCTAACCCCAGAGCGTACGAACGTACACTCCTGCTGTCGATAAATTCCGACCGGGTGGTAAGTAATTCATCCGGTCGGAGGCGGCCACCGCCCCGCGTCCGCCGGGTGCGCGTTCGGTTAGGCTGGCCTTCCCTGGGGGCCCGGGTGTGCGGGTCCGGGTTCCGGCGCCGCGGGTGAAGGCCCGGCGGACCGAACGCGCACGGGCGTGGCGCAGGTGAGGGACGTCGTCCGGACTCGCGCGCGTCGTGCGCCGGCGGGGCGGGACCGCTCACACGGATGACGGAGAACGCGGGCTTCGGGCCCGCGCGCGAGGTGGGGGCAGTGTGGAGAGGATCGCGCTCGCGGCCGGGGCCCTGTACGTCATCGTCCTGCTCCGCGCCGGAGGGACGTTCGCCGTCGGGTGGCTCGCGGGAGCCGGCGCCCGGCGCGGCAGGTTCGCGGGGCTGACCTCTTCGGCGAAGTTCCGGCGCGCCGAGCGCGCCATCCAGCGGTGGGGCGCGCCGGTGGTCGCTGTCTCCTTCCTGACGGTCGGGTTCCAGACCGCCGTCAACTTCCTCGCGGGCAGCATGCGCATGCCGTTGCCGCGCTACCTCCCCGCGCTGTTCGTGGGCGGAGCCGCCTGGGCGCTGATCTACGCGACCGCGGGGCTCGGCGTGCTGGAGGTCCTGGGAAGGCTCTTCGCCGAGCGGACGGTCCTCGGGGTGTCCGCCGTGGCGGCGCTCCTCCTCGCGGTGTGCGGGGTGGTGGGGTACCGCAGAAGGAGGGCGGCCCCGGCCTCCGGCGACACCGCTGCCGACGCGTCGTGAAGCCGGTCGGCGAAGGGCCTTCGTGGCCTCGATCCGGCTCCGGCCCTCGCGGTGACGCGTTTTCCGAAGCGTTGCGTTCGAATCCGCTCGATTTTCTGTCCACTTCGGTAACTCGGTGCTTATGGGTGCGACCGGTCTGTCACTCTGTCGGTGTCGTCGGACCGTAGGAGCCGCACCGTGGCGCCCATTCCCTTGCAGCGGGACACCGTGCAGCGTCCCGGCACCACCCGTGCCGGGCTCGCGCACGGCCCGCGCCTGGCCAGCCGCACGAGCCTGCCCGGCATACCGCTCGCCCCGTCCGCCGCCCGCCGGTTCGTGCGGGCCGCGCTCGCGGAGTGGACCGGGATCGGGGTGCCCGCGGCCGTGGGCTTCAGCGACCGGCTGGCCGACGACGCCGTGACCGTCACCAACGAGCTGGTCACCAACGCCGTGGTGCACGCCGGGACCACCGTCGACCTGGTGCTCAGGCTGGAGGAGGAGGGCGGCGACGAGCCGTCCGCCGCCCTCGTCCTGGAGGTCACCGACCACCACCCGGCCCGCCCGGTGAGCGGCGACGAGCCCGGTGCTGGACGTGGACCGGCCGGGGTGCGCCCCGGGGAGCTGCCCGATCCCGCGGAGTACGGCCGGGGCCTCCAGCTCGTCGCCACCCTCGCCGACTCCTGGGGCATCACCTACCGCACCGGCCTCAAGACCGTCTGGGCCCGCCTCCCCGTCGACGACTGGAGCGCCCCGCCCGCCCCGCCCGACGGGGAGTCCCTCCGGCGCGGCCTGCGCGCCGCCGAGATCCTCGCTCCCGCCGCCAGGCGCACCGAGCGCGACGACGCGGTCTGGGACAGCCGGGGCGCCCCGGCCTTCCTCGCCGAGGCCTCCGACCTGCTCGCCGGGCAGCTCGACGAGGACCTGGTGGCCGCCATAGCCGGCCAGCTCCTGGTGCCCCGGCTGGCGGACTGGTGCGCGATCTGGCTGGAGGCCGAGGGCGGGGGCCCGGCCGCCGAACCCCGGCTCGCCCGCGTCTGGCACAGCGACGAGACCGGCACCGAGCCCCTGCGCGCCGTCCTGGAGCGGGAGCCCCTCCGCCTCCCGGCCGGCGTCGGCTCCGGTCCCGTCTCCGTCCCCGTGCCCTGGCCCGCCCACCCTGTCGGGGAGGACCGGGAGGAGGACGCGGAGGGCCGGGAGGAGAGCCGGGCGGAGGACGCGGAGGTCCCGGCGGAGGACGCGGAGGGCCGGAAGGAGGTCCCGGCGGAGTACGGGGAGGGCCGGGCGGGCCGCGAGGACCGGCGGGCCGCTCCCTCGCCGCCTCCGCACCCCGGCGGCCGGGACGGGGCCGCGCTCGCGTTCCGCATCACCGTGGGCGGCCGGGCGCTCGGCACCGTCCTCGTCGGCCGCGAGGGCGTCGCCCAGGTGCCCGAGGCCGTCGCCTCACTGATCGAGGACTTCGTCCGCCGCCTCGGCCTCGCCGTCGGCGCGGCCCGCGCCTACACCCGCCAGGCCACCATCAGCCGGATCCTCCAGCGCGGCCTGCTCCCCAGCAAGGTCGCCGAGATCCCCGGCGTCACCAGCGCCCTCGTCTACGAACCCAGCGACGACGGGGTGGTCGGCGGTGACTTCTACGACATCTTCCCGTGCCCCGGCGACCGCTGGTGCTTCGTCCTCGGCGACGTCCAGGGCAGCGGCCCCGAGGCCGCCGTCGTCACCGGCCTCGCCCGCCCCTGGCTGCGGCTGCTCTCCCGGGAGGGCTTCGGCGTCGGGGAGGTCCTGGACCGGCTGAACCGGTTGCTCCTCGACGACGCCATGGAGGCAGCCGAGGCCGCCGCCCTGATGGTCGCCGCCGCCGGGGGCCAGCAGCTCCACGACGGCACCCAGTCGCGTTTCCTCTCCCTGCTGTACGGAGAGGTCGTGCCGCTCCCCGACGGCGGGGTCCGCTGCACGGTGGCCAGCGCCGGGCACCCCCTGCCGCTGCTGCTGCGCCCCGACGGCTCCGTACGCCCGGCCGCCGAGCCCCAGGTGCTGCTCGGGGTCGTCGAGGACGTGGCGTACGAGAGCCAGGGCTTCGACCTCGCTCCCGGGGACACCCTGCTCTGCGTCACGGACGGGGTGACCGAGCGCCGGTCGGGCCCGCTGATGTTCGACGACGGGGACGGGCTGGCCCGGGTGCTGGCCGGGTGCGCCGGGCTGCCCGCCGAGGCGACGGCCGAGCGCATCCGGCGGGCCGTCCACGAGTTCGCCGAGCAGCCCCCGGACGACGACGTGGCCCTGTTGGTCCTGCACGCGGACTGACCTGCGCAGGGGCCGGACGGACGCACGGACCGGACTGATCTGCACACGGACCGGACGGGCCGGCACGCGGACCGGACTGACCTGTGCACGGACCGGGCAGGCCTGCGCGCGGGCCGGACGGGCCGGCGCACGGACCGGACTGACCTGCACACGGACTGAACGGGCCGGTGGACGAGCAGCCACCCGGTCCGGGGCACTCCCGCGGCGAGCGACAATGGTCGGTATGCCTTCCGTACTGCCCGATGGTGAGCCCGTGCCCGACGACGGGGCGCTGCCCCGCCACGCCCTGGAAGGCGCAGCCGACCGCCCGCTCGGCTTCTACCTGCACGTCCCCTACTGCGCCACCCGCTGCGGCTACTGCGACTTCAACACCTACACCGCCACCGAGCTGCGCGGCTCCGGCGGGGCCCTGGCCTCCCGCGACAACTACGCCGCCCACCTGATCGAGGAGGTCCGTCAGGCCCGCAAGGTCCTCGGCGACGACCCCCGCCCGGTCCGTACGGTCTTCGTCGGCGGCGGCACCCCCACCCTGCTGCCCGCAGCCGATCTCGTACGGATGCTGGCATCGATCAAGGAGAAGTTCGGGCTCGCGGAGGACGCGGAGATCACCACCGAGGCGAACCCCGAGTCCGTCGACCCGGCCTACCTCGCCGCGCTCCGTGAGGGCGGCTTCAACCGGGTCTCCTTCGGCATGCAGAGCGCCAAGCAGCACGTCCTGAAGATCCTGGACCGCACGCACACCCCCGGCCGCCCCGAGGCCTGTGTCGCCGAGGCCCGGCAGGCGGGCTTCGACCACGTCAACCTCGACCTGATCTACGGCACCCCCGGCGAGTCCGACGACGACTGGCGGGCCACCCTGGACGCCGCGATCGGCGCGGGCCCCGACCACGTCTCCGCGTACGCCCTGATCGTCGAGGAGGGCACCCAGCTCGCCCGCCGTATCCGGCGCGGCGAGATCCCGATGACCGACGACGACGCGCACGCCGACCGCTACCTCATCGCGGACGAGGCCTTCGCCGCCGCCGGCTTCGACTGGTACGAGGTCTCCAACTGGGCCACCACCGAGGCGGGCCGCTGTCTGCACAACGAGCTGTACTGGCGCGGCGCCGACTGGTGGGGCGCGGGCCCCGGCGCCCACAGCCACGTCGGCGGGGTCCGCTGGTGGAACGTGAAGCACCCCGGCGCGTACGCCCAGGCGCTCTCCGAGGGCCGCTCACCCGGCGCGGGCCGGGAGATCCTCGGCCAGGAGGACCGCCGGGTCGAACGCATCCTGCTGGAGCTCCGGCTGCGCGAGGGCTGCCCGCTCTCCCTCCTGAAACCCGAAGGCCTCGCCGCCTCCCGCCGCGCCCTGACCGACGGGCTGCTGGCCCCGGAGCCGTACGGGAAGGGCCGCGCGGTCCTCACCCTGCGCGGGCGGCTCCTGGCCGACGCCGTCGTCCGCGACCTCGTCGACTGACCCGGCCGGGGCGCCCACGGCCGGCAGTCCTTGGCCGTCAGCCGGGCCGCCTCACGGCCGGCAGTCCTTGACCGTCAGCGGGGGCGCGACCCCGGCAGGCTTGCCGCAGACCACGGTCCGATCGGCGTCCGGCCTGGGACGGACCACCTTGACGATGTTGAGGCCGTGCACGTTGTCGGAGACCGAGGCCCTCGCCCGGCTGAACGAGATCGTCCCCGTCGGCATGTTGTTGAGGTCCACCGTGTGCAGCGTCGCCCAGGTCTCCGCCGCGCTCCGGCGCTTGTCGCCGCGTGCCGCCGCGTCGTACAGGGCGGCCGTCGCACTGTAGGAGATGACGGTCTGCCCGCTGGCGAACAGGCCGTCCTCGTACGCGGGACGCCCCGACGCCAGCGCGGTGACCTCCCCCTCGGGGTGCAGCGCCCGCAACGTGCGGTACGCGTCCCCGTAGAAACCGAGGTTCTTCCCCCGGTCCAGCGGGGCGAGCGAGCTGTGGTAGAGCGTGACGTTGGCCGCGATCGACGTGCTGTCGTCGAACGTCCCCTTCGTCAGATCGTCCCCGGTGAACACCGTCATCCGCCGGTCCGAGCACCCGGTGGTCACCGACAGACCCCCCATCAGCGTCGGCACGTCCTCGACCCGCCCGGCGAAGTACAGCGCGTCGGGCACCCGCTCGGCCTGGCAGATGGTTCTCAGCGGAGCGTTCAGGCTCGCCGCGCCCGCCAGGTCGTACGTCACGTCCTTGCCCGGCTCGAAGCCCGCGTCCGCCAGCATCTTCCGGCCCGCGTCCCGCTGCTCGGCGGTGTACCGGTCCAGGTCCCCGTTGACATCCTCGCGCGACAGCACGATCGCGTGCGGGTTGTCGAGGCGCTTAGCGATCTGCCGGGCGACCAGCCCCAGCGCATGCGTCTGCTCCTCGTCCGTCGCCGCCAGGCCGAAGTAGTTGGGGAACTCCCGGGGCAGGTCGCTGCTGGAGTTGGTCGTGTTCACCACCGGCAGCCCGGCCTCGCGCAGCAGCCTCACCGCCTTCTCGCTCTCCTGGGTGTTGCGGCCGAGACCGACCACCCCGACCACCGTCGGATCCCGCCGGGCCACCTCGACGATCTTCCGCACGGCGGTGAGCTGCCGCAGCATGCCCTCGCCGCCGTTGGCCGTCAGCACCCGCAGCTTCACCGACCGGGTCTTGTTGACCGCACGCTGCTGGAGGTAGACGCCGGTCAGCTCCTCCAGCCCCTTACGGGTCGCCTCGGGGTCCTTGCTCGTGGCGGTGAGCGGACCGGCGTACACGATGGTCACGTACGCGTCGTCCGGCTCGATGTCGTCGTTCTCGTCCCGGATCGCCTGCTCGATCCGCTCGAAGGTGATGCCCTCCCCTGCCCCGGCCAGATCCAGGTCGTTGCCCCGCGCGAAGCGCACCTCGGGGGCGGTCGCCACCCCCACGCACTCCCGGTCGTCCCCCTTCCCGGCCCAGATCGCGTCCGTGTTGCGGTCGGTCAGCGGCCCGTGGCAGTACGTGTCACGCCAGTGCCCGGCCCACAGGAACGCCCCCAGCAGACTGCCCACGACGAGCACGGCGACGCTCGCCCGCGACATCACCCACCACGCCCACGTCCGTCGCACCCGGTGGGTGACGAGCTGCGCGTGCGCGTGCTCGTGGGTCAGCTTCTCGGTGGACAGCGGCAGCAGCAGCACCCACGCCAGGGTCGCCGCCGCCCCCGGCGACTGGCCCAGACTCAGATCGTCGACCCAGCGCTCGTAGCGGGCCCGCGCCCCGGACGAACCGGTTGGTGCGCCGGGGCCCGGCCGCTCCGGGGGCAGCGGCGGCGTGTGCCGCATGATCTCGGGGGCCTGGAGCGAGGCGAGCAACAGCAGCGGATCCACCTCGCTGCGCCGCGACCGTACGCTGTTGATCGCGTTGATCAGCAGAATGCCGCCGTTGTCCTGGGTCGCCCGGGGCAGGAACACCACCGGCGGGACCGTGCGCTTGCTGCGCCGCCAGTCCAGGGAGTGCGGGCGGTAGTTGTGCCGCAGGTCCTCCAGCAGCGCCTGCACCCGCAGCTCCAGATGGAACTGGCGCGCGTACTCGTCGCCCGCCCCCGCGTCCGCCACCCGCTCCGCGACCGCCGCCGCCCGCGCCCGGATCACCCGCCACGAACCGCTCGGCGACAGCCACGACCAGCCGTCCGACGGATAGCCGGTACTGGACGCGGCCAGGGACGAGGTGGTGGCGAACCACCGGCTGGCCCGGCGCAGCCACAGCAGCGGCGGCGCGGCCCGGCTCGCCAGACCCACCACGGCGAGCCCGATCAGCGCGACGGCCGCCACCAGGGCCGTCAGCAGCCAGTCGATCTCCCCGAGCAACACGCTGAGCAGTGCGATGAAGAGCGCGCCGACGAACGTCTCGGGCCGCACCGACTGCCGCAGCGAGGCCCACCGGGTGCCCCCGCGCGGCCGGCCGGACCGCCAGCGCAGCCGGCTCAGCTGCTCCAGGATCCGTTCCTCGCGCACCTCGGAGGTGTTCCCGGCGGACTGCTCGACCACCGTCGCGGTGGCCTGCTCGATCGCCCCGAGCAGCCGGGAGCGGGGAAACGCGAAGGTCTTGTACTGGGTGTTCTCGCGGGTCTCCCACGGCTTCTCGGAGAGCGTGCGCACCATGTCGAGCGCCGCCTCGTACGGGGTCGCCCCCTCGCCGTCCAGCAGCCGCACCGGCACCCGCCGCAACTCGTTGGCCCGGTGCACCTGATGCACGAGCTGCTCCACCCGCGCGTCGATCTCCGGCCCCGCCCCGGCGTCCGCCGCCTGCACCACCACGAGCGGCATCACCGGCCGGTTGACCCGGTACCGGTCGATCAGCTGCTGTATCAGGTGGAAGACGGCCGAGGCCGCCTCGTTGTCCGCACTGTCCCGCCAGACCTCGCGCGCCATCGGTCCCTGCCCTTCCCCCGTGAGCCCTTCGGCCCGTGAACCGCCTGCCCGTTCCCCCACCTCAATAACCGATGGTGCGTGTGGGACGCAGGCATTCATAGGGATCGGTACGAGATCCTCTTCGACAGTCCCGCAACAGACCGGTATCAGGCCGGAGTCAGGCCCCGGACATCAGTCCGGAAGGGTGACGAAGTCGATCAATTCCTCCACCCGGCCCAGCAGTTGGGGTTCCAGGTCCTTGTAGCTGCGGACCTTGGACAGGATGTGCTGCCAGGCCGCCCCGGTGTTCGGGGGCCACCCCAGCGCCCGGCACACGCCCGTCTTCCAGTCCTGCCCCCTCGGCACCACCGGCCACGCGTCGATCCCCACCGAGGACGGTTTCACCGCCTCCCACACGTCGATGTACGGGTGTCCCACCACCAGCACATGGTCCCCGGTCACGCGCTCGGCGATCCGGGACTCCTTGGAGCCGGGCACCAGATGGTCCACCAGCACCCCCAGCCGGGCGTCCGGCCCCGGCGCGAACTCCGCGACGATCGCCGGAAGGTCGTCCACCCCCTCCAGGTACTCCACGACCACGCCCTCGATGCGCAGGTCGTCACCCCACACCCGCTCCACCAGCTCCGCGTCGTGCCGGCCCTCCACATAGATCCGGCCGGCCCGCGCCACCCGGGCCCTGGCCCCGGGCACCGCCACCGAACCGGAGGCCGTACGGGTGGGACGCGCCGGGCCGCCGGGGCCCGGGCGCACCAGCGTGACGACCCTGCCCTCCAGCAGGAAGCCGCGCGGCTCCATCGGGAACACCCGGTGCTTGCCGAAGCGGTCCTCCAGGGTCACCGTCGGCCCCTGGGCCGTCTTCTCGCAGCGGATCACCGCCCCGCAGAAGCCGGTGGAGACCTCCTCCACGACCAGATCGGGCTCGGCGGGCACCTCGGGCACGGGGGCGGACCGCTTCCACGGCGGGGTCAGGTCCGGCTGGTAGCTGCGCATGGCACGACGATATTCGCCCGAAGCGCCGGCGGACGTCGGAGACCCGGCCATGACCGGCTGGCCACCCCGGTGACCTCTCCGTAACGTTCCGGAGAGCTCCGGTGAGGACCCTGGAGCACATAGGAACGTTCCTATGTGCTCCAGGGTCCTCACCGGGGTTCACCCCTCGTCGGGGTCCACCTCGAAGCGCTCCGCCAGCGACGCCCGCTGCGCCCGCACGAACGCCGCGTCCACCACCGCCCCGTGCCCCGGCACGTAACGAGCGCCCTCGCCGCCCAGCGCCAGCAGCCTCTCCAGCGCGGCCGGCCAGCGCGAGGTGATCGCGTCCCGGCCCGCCTGCGGCTCGCCCGACTCCTCGACCAGGTCGCCGCAGAACACCACCGGAGGCTCACCGCCCGTGCCCGGCACCAGGGCCGCGAGGTCATGGCCGCTGTGCCCGGGGCCCACGTTCGCCAGCAGCACCTGACGGCCGCCGCCCAGGTCGAGCGTCCAGTCGCCGCACACCTCGTGGTGCGGGACCACCAGCGTGTCCACCGACCGGGCCGCCTCGCCCTCCGGCACCCCGTGGCGCACCGCCGAGGCGCACAGGCTCTCCGCCCCGCCGCGCAGCAGCGCCGCCACGCCCACCGCCCCGTACACCTGGGCCCCGGCGAACGCGGCGGTGCCCAGCACATGATCGAAGTGCGGGTGGCTCAGTGCGATATGCGTCACCCTCCGCCCGAGCAGCGCCTCGGCCTGCCGCCGCAGCTCGACCCCCTCGCGCAGCGTGGCGCCGGTGTCGTACAGCAACGCGCCGGCCTCCCCGGAGACCAGCGCGGCCGTGGCGTCCCAGCCTGGGAGGCGCCGCCTGCCGATACCGTTGCCCAACCGCTCCCAGCCGAAGTCTTCCCAAGCGACGTCCATGCCACGACGCTAACGGCAACGACCTGCGCGGTCTCGTGGAGGCGTGGCCGGTCGCCCTTGCCCCCGCCCCACCCCACCCCCGTACACTGACCGCGGGGATTGCTGGCACTCGAACGCACCGAGTGCCAGTCAGACACCGAGAGACACAGCTGGAGGTGTGCGCGATGCTCAGCGAACGCAGACTCGAAGTGCTGCGCGCCATCGTCCAGGACTACGTCGGCACCGAGGAGCCCGTCGGCTCCAAGGCGCTGACCGAGCGGCACCGGCTGGGGGTCTCCCCGGCCACCGTCCGCAACGACATGGCGGTGCTGGAGGACGAGGGCTTCATCGCCCAGCCGCACACGAGCGCGGGACGCATCCCGACCGACAAGGGGTACCGCCTCTTCGTCGACAGGCTCGCGGGCGTCAAGCCGCTGTCCTCGCCCGAGCGCCGGGCCATCCAGAACTTCCTCGACGGCGCGGTCGACCTCGACGACGTGGTCGGCCGGACGGTGCGGCTGCTCGCGCAGCTGACCCGGCAGGTCGCCGTCGTGCAGTACCCCTCGCTGACCCGCTCGACGGTGCGGCACGTGGAACTGCTGGCGCTCGCCCCCGCCCGGCTGATGCTCGTCCTGATCACGGACACGGGCCGGGTCGAACAGCGTATGATCGACTGCCCTGCGCCGTTCGGCGAGGCATCGCTCGCGGATCTGCGGGCCCGGCTCAACAGCCGGGTCGTCGGACGCCGCTTCGCGGATGTCCCGCAGCTGGTGCAGGAGCTGCCGGAATCCTTCGACAGCGAGGACCGGGGGACGGTTTCCACGGTCCTTTCCACCCTCCTCGAAACCCTGGTCGAGGAGACGGAGGAGCGGCTGATGATCGGCGGCACCTCCAACCTCACCCGCTTCGGACACGACTTCCCGGTGATGATCCGGCCGGTGCTGGAAGCACTGGAGGAACAGGTCGTCCTGCTGAAGCTGCTCGGTGAGGCCACGGACTCCGGCATGACCGTACGGATCGGGCACGAGAACGCCCACGAGGGGCTCAACTCCACGTCCGTCGTCGCGGTCGGCTACGGTTCGGGCGACGAGGCAGTCGCCAAACTCGGCGTGGTCGGACCGACCCGCATGGACTACCCCGGAACGATGGGAGCGGTACGCGCAGTGGCACGTTACGTCGGACAGATCCTGGCGGAGTCGTAAGTGGCCACGGACTACTACGCCGTACTCGGCGTGCGCCGCGACGCATCTCAGGACGAGATCAAGAAGGCATTCCGTCGGCTCGCCCGCGAGCTGCACCCGGATGTCAACCCGGACCCGAAGACCCAGGAGCGGTTCAAGGAGATCAACGCCGCTTACGAGGTGCTCTCGGACCCGCAGAAGAAGCAGGTCTACGACCTCGGCGGCGACCCCCTCTCCGCCAGTGGCGGCGGCGGAGGCGGCGCGGGCGGTTTCGGAGCCGGCGGCTTCGGCAACTTCTCCGACATCATGGACGCGTTCTTCGGCAACGCCGCGCAGCGCGGGCCCCGTTCGCGGACCCGGCGGGGCCAGGACGCCATGATCCGGCTGGAGATCGACCTCAACGAGGCCGCCTTCGGCACCACCAAGGACATCCAGGTCGACACGGCCGTCGTCTGCAACACCTGTAGCGGCGAGGGCGCGGCCCCCGGCACCTCCGCCCAGACCTGTGACATGTGTCGCGGCCGCGGCGAGGTCTCGCAGGTCACCCGGTCCTTCCTGGGCCAGGTCATGACCTCGCGTCCCTGCCCGCAGTGCCAGGGGTTCGGCACGGTCGTGCCCACCCCGTGCCCGGAGTGCGCCGGCGACGGCCGCATCCGCTCGCGGCGCACGCTCACGGTCAAGATCCCGGCGGGTGTCGACAACGGCACCCGTATCCAGCTGGCAGGCGAGGGCGAGGTCGGCCCCGGCGGCGGCCCGCCCGGCGATCTGTACGTGGAGATCCACGAGCTGCCGCACGCCGTGTTCCAGCGGCGCGGCGACGATCTGCACTGCACGGTCACCGTCCCCATGACGGCCGCGGCCCTCGGCACCAAGTGTCCGCTGGAGACCCTGGACGGCCTGGAGGACATCGACATCAGGCCCGGCACCCAGTCCGGCCAGTCCGTGCCCCTGCACGGGCGTGGCATCACGCACCTGCGCGGCGGCGGCCGGGGCGACCTGATCGTGCACGTCGAGGTGATGACCCCGTCCAAGCTCGACGCGGAACAGGAGCGGCTGCTGCGGGAGCTGGCCAAGCTGCGCGGCGAGGAGCGGCCGCTCGGCCAGTTTCAGCCAGGTCAGCAAGGACTCTTCTCCCGGCTGAAGGACGCGTTCAACGGCCGCTGAACCGCTTTTCGCCTTTCACCGCACCGCCCGCCGGTCCCGAACCGGCGGGCGGTGCGGCGTACGGCGGCAGAACCGGTCACGGCGTCGCTGGCTGATTCGGCCCCGTTGCACAGGACATGGCACGATGCGGTCATGTCCTCCGAGTTGACCGATCTCTGCCGGTATCCGATCGTGCAGGCCCCGATGGCGGGCGGCGCGTCCGGACCCCAGCTCGCCGGGGCCGTCGTCGAAGCCGGCGGGCTCGGATTCCTGGCCGCCGGGTACAAAACGGCGGACGGGATGTACAACGAGATCAAACAGCTGCGCCGGCTCACCGGCGGACCGTTCGGCGTCAACCTCTTCATGCCGCAGCCCGCGCTCGCCGACCCCAGCGCCGTCGAGGTCTACCGCCACCAGCTCGCCGGTGAGGCCGCCTGGTACGAGACCCCGCTCGGCGACCCGGACAGCAGCGGCGACGACGGCTACGAGGCGAAGGTCGCGATCCTGCTGGAGGACCCCGTTCCGGTGGTCTCCTTCACCTTCGGCTGCCCCACCCGCGACACCCTGGACGCCTTCGCCAGGGCCGGGACGCACACCATCGTCACGGTCACCTCGGCCGAGGAGGCCCGGAGCGCCCAGTGGGCGGGCGCCGACACCGTCTGCGTCCAGGGCGTCGAGGCGGGCGGCCACCAGTCCACCCACCGCGACGACCCGCAGCTCGACCAGACCGGCACCGGGCTGCTCTCCCTCATCACCCAGGTCCGCGAGACCGTGCAGATCCCGATCATCGCCGCCGGCGGCCTGATGCGCGGCGCGCAGCTCGCCGCCGTCCTCGCGGCGGGCGCGGACGCCGCCCAGCTCGGCACCGCCTTCCTGGTCTGCCCCGAGTCCGGGGCGCACCCGCTGCACAAGCAGGCCCTGACCAACCCGCTGTTCGTCCGCACCGAGCTGACCCGTGCCTTCTCCGGGCGGCCCGCCCGCGGCCTGGTCAACCGCTTCGTCCGCGAACACGGCCCCTACGCCCCCGCCGCCTACCCCCAGGTCCACTACGTCACCAGCGGGCTGCGCCAGGCCGCCGCCAAGGCCGGCGACGCCCAGGGCATGGCCCTGTGGGCCGGACAGGGCCACCGGATGGCCCGGGAACTGCCCGTGGGCGAGCTCATCGAGCTGCTCGCCGCCGAACTGGAGGCCGCCCGGTCGGCCCTGAGCATGAGGAGTCCCCGGTGACCGCACCGGTCTTCGTCGTCGAACGGATGCCCACCGGGCCGGAGTTCGTCCTGGACGGCCCCGAAGGACGGCACGCCGTCTCCGTGAAGCGGCTCCAGCCCGGCGAGGACGTCGTCCTCACCGACGGGCTCGGCCACTGGGCGGAGGGCGTCGTCCACGCCGCCGAGGGCAAGGACCGGCTCACGGTCACCGGCCTCGACACCATCCACGAGGAGCCCGCGCCCGCCCCGCGCATCACCGTCGTCCAGGCGCTCCCCAAGGGCGACCGGGGCGAGCTGGCGGTCGAGACGATGACCGAGACCGGCGTCGACGCGATCGTGCCCTGGCAGGCGGCCCGCTGCATCACCCAGTGGAAGGGCGACCGGGGAGCCAAGGCCCTGACGAAGTGGCGCAGCACGGCACGGGAAGCGGGCAAGCAGTCCCGCCGGGTGCGCTTCCCCGAGGTGGCCGAGGCCATGACGACCAAGCAGGTCGCCGCCCTGCTCGCCGCCGCCGACTTCGCCGGGGTCCTCCACGAGGACCGCGACCACGACAGCACCCCCCTCGCCACCGCCGGACTCCCCGCCGCCGGCAGTCTCGTGCTCGTCGTCGGACCGGAAGGCGGCGTCTCCCCGCAGGAGCTGACCGCCTTCGCCGAGGCGGGCGCCCGCCCCTACCGGCTCGGCCGCAGCGTGCTGCGCACCTCCACCGCCGGGACGGCCGCGACCGCGCTGCTCCTGGGGCGTACGGGGCGCTGGGGCTGAAACAGGGCCCGGAGGGCCGGAGATAGCATGCTCCTGTACCGATCACCAGCGAACGAGGAGGCCCGGCGCCATGGCGGGAGAGCCGCAGTCCGACTGCCTGTTCTGCAAGATCGTCTCGGGAGACATCCCGGCGACCATCGTCCGCGAGAGCGAGACCACCGTCGCCTTCCGCGACATCAACCCGCAGGCCCCGACCCACGTCCTGGTCATCCCGAAGGCCCACTACCCGGACGCCGCCTCCCTCGCCGCCGCCGAACCGCTCATCGCCGCGGACGTCCTGCGCGAGGCCGGGGAGGTCGCCGCCGAGGAGAAGGTCGACGGCAGCGGCTACCGGATCATCCTCAACACGGGCTCCGGCGCCGGCCAGACCGTCTTCCACGCCCACGCGCACGTCATGGGAGGCCGCGGCCTCCAGTGGCCCCCCGGATAACGGAGCCCCCGACCATGTCCGTACGCGAGCTGGTGGTGCTCGGCACCGCCAGCCAGGTCCCGACCCGGCACCGCAACCACAACGGCTATCTGCTGCGCTGGGACGGCGAGGGCATCCTCTTCGACCCCGGCGAGGGCACCCAGCGGCAGATGCTGCGGGCCGGGGTCGCCGCGCACGACATCGACCGGATCTGCGTCACCCACTTCCACGGCGACCACTCCCTCGGGCTCGCCGGGGTGATCCAGCGGATCAACCTCGACCAGGTGCCGCACCCGGTGACCGCGCACTACCCGGCGAGTGGGCAGCACTTCTTCGACCGGCTGCGGTACGCCACCGCCTACCGCGAGACCGTCGAGCTGAACCAGGCCCCGGTCGCCGGGACCGGCCGAGTCCTCGCCACCACCCCCGCGTACACCCTGGACAGCGCGAAGCTCTCGCACCCCGTCGAGTCGTACGGCTACCGCCTCACCGAGCCCGACACCCGGCGCATGCTGCCCGCCCTGCTGAAGGAGCGCGGCATCGCCGGACCGGACGTGGGCCGCCTCCAGCGCGACGGCGTCCTCGGCGGCGTCACACTGGAGCAGGTTTCCGAGGAGCGGCGCGGGCAGCGGTTCGCGTTCGTCATGGACACCCGGCTCTGCGACGGGGTGTACGCGCTCGCCGAGGGCTGCGACCTGCTCGTCATCGAGTCGACCTTCCTCGACGAGGACGAGAAGCTGGCCGTCGACCACGGGCACCTGACCGCCGGACAGGCCGCCCGGGTGGCGAAGGAGTCGGGCGTCCGCCACCTCGTGCTCACCCACTTCTCGCAGCGCTACAACGACCCGGAGCTCTTCGAGACCCAGGCCCGTGCCGCCGGATTCGACGGCGAACTCACCGTCGCCCAGGACCTGATCCGCGTCCCGGTCCCCACCCGCCACCACCCCTGATCCGTCCCCGCCCCTGATCTGTCCCCCCCCCTGATCCGTCCCCCCTGATCTGTCCCCCCTGATCCGACCCCCCCTGTTTGCGAGACACCGTGCACCTCCCCAAGGCAGAACTCCACCTCCACATCGAAGGCACCCTCGAACCCGAGCTGGCCTTCGCCCTCGCGGAGCGCAACGGAGTGGCCCTGCCCTACGCCACCGCCGACGAGCTGCGCGCCGCCTACCGGTTCGAGGACCTCCAGTCCTTCCTCGACCTGTACTACGCGCTGATGGCCGTCCTGCGCACCGAGGACGACTTCGCCGAACTCGTCGACGCCTACCTCGCCCGCGCCGCCGCCCAGGGCGTCCGGCACGCCGAGATCTTCTTCGACCCGCAGGCCCACACCGCCCGGGGCGTCCCGATCGGCACCGTCATCGAGGGGATCGGCCGGGCGCTGGAGCGCAGCGAGGAGAAGCACGGCGTCTCCACCCAGCTGATCATGTGCTTCCTGCGCGACCTGTCCGCCGAATCGGCCCTCGGCACCCTGGACGCGGCGAAGCCGTACCTGCACCGGATCAGCGCCATCGGCCTGGACTCCGCCGAGGTCGGCCACCCGCCCGCCAAGTTCCGCGAGGTGTACGAGGCGGCCACCGCCCTCGGCCTGCGCAAGGTGGCCCACGCGGGCGAGGAGGGCCCGCCGGAGTACATCACTCAGGCCCTGGACGTCCTCGGCGTCGAGCGCATCGACCACGGACTGCGCTGCCTGGAGGACCCGGAGCTGGTCGAGCGGCTGGTCGCCGACCGGGTGCCGCTCACGCTCTGCCCGCTGTCGAACGTGCGGCTGCGCACGGTCGACACGCTCGCGGACCACCCCCTGCCCGCGATGCTGGCCGCCGGACTCCACTGCACGGTGAACTCCGACGACCCCGCCTACTTCGGCGGCTACGCCGGGGACAACTTCGACGCCGTCCGCGACGCGCTCGCCCTGGAGCCGGAGCAGCTGCGCACCCTGGCCCGCAACTCCTTCGAGGCGGCCTTCCTCGACCACGACGAGGAGCGCCGTGCGCGCTACCTGTCCGAGGTCGAGGCGTACGCGTTCGACTGACCGGAACCGCCGTCCGGACCGGCCGTCCGGATCGCGCTGCGCACCAGCCGCCTGCGCCGCAGGGCGGGCACCCGCAGCTCCGTGACGGCCTGCTCGGGTGAGCCGAGCTTCGGCACCGCGCCGGACAGGCTTCCGGTGGTGGCGGCGAGCAGGGCGGCCGGGGCGCCACCGCGACGACGCACCGAACCGGGCACCAGCGGACGGCCGCCGGTGTGCAGCGCCACGGCGGTCACCGGGGCGGCGACCAGCAGGGTGGCAGCCCCCAGGATCAGCCCCATCGTCGGATAGCCGGCCTCCGCGGAGAGCACGCTGCCCAGCAGCGGGCCGCAGGCCACCCCCACGGAGGAGGCGGAGCCCGCCAGCACCGCCCAGCGGCCGCGCACGTCCAGGGAGGCGGCAAGACCGATGAGGTAGGAGAGGACCACCGGGTAGAAGGTGTTCCACACGATCTCCCCGGTCGCGAACGCTGCGAGATCCCGGGCCGATGAGCTGACCACGATGCTCGCCGCGATGACCAGGGTCCCCAGCCCGATCGGCACCGCCCGGCCGAGCCGCGCGCCGAGCAGCCCCGCGCCCGTCACCCCGAGCAGCCCCGCGCCGAGCGCGGCGGCGAACACCGCGCCGACGGTGACCTCGGACAGCCCCACCTGGACCGCGCCGATGCGGCTGCTCACACCCCAGAGCGCGTTCTGCGCCATCGACCAGACGAGCATGCCGCCCGCCAGGACGAGCCCGGAGCGGCGGTGCGGGAGCCGGCCGGTGACCGGGGAGGCCGATCCCTCCGCCGCCGTCGCCCCGCCGAGCCGGGCGGTCGCGGGCCAGACGACCAGGGCGACCAGGGCGATCGCGGCGAACGGAAGCCGGTGGCCGCCGCCCAGGTGGGGGATGGTCAGGTAGAGGACGCCCGCGGTGGCGGACACGGTGAGCAGCCCGAGCGAGGATGTCCGGTGCGGGTCGCGCCGGGCGGCGATCCCGGCGGCGGCGACCGCCGTCGCCGTGCCGGAGCCGAAGCCGCCGACGACCACGCCGAGCACCACCAGCGGCACGGACGCGGCGAGCGCGGCACCCCCGTAGCCGATGGCGGCCAGCACCAGTCCGAGGCGGGCGGGGGTGCGTGCCCCGTACCGCTCGACCCGGCCCGCCAGGGAGAAGCCGGCGCCGGCCGAGCTGAGGAGCAGGGCGCTGCCGACCAGGCCGGCCTGGGCGGGGCTCAGCCCCAGGTGGGCGCTGAGCCGCCCGACGATGGTGGGGAGCAGGTAGGAGGCGAGGTAACCGGCGGTGAACACGGCCACCAGGGGCCACGCGGCACCAGGGCGCGAGGACATGGGCGTTCCTGAAGACATGCCTGAGCAGGCAGGGGGGAGGGGGAGGGTGGAGCGGGGCACGGCGGAGCGAGCGGCGCAGGCGAGGGCAGGCGACGGCACGCGGGTACGACAGGGTTTACAGCGGAATGCTGAGATATGCGGCTCACGTCGGGGAACGTCCCCGAAGGTGCTCGCGGGGCAATTTGTATCAAGCGCTTCCGGCCCCCCGGAAGTCGCCCCGCTGTGATCTGGGCCACTTATGTGTTTATGCAGGCGCACTCCGGGTATTAGCTCATGTTTATGCAGGTCAGGCGTGCTGCGAACATATGGGCGTGGACCCTGCGTTCGCCCGGGTGTATCGGGCAGACTGGGCGCATCTCACACGGTCCGGATCCGGCCGAGATCCGCCGCACGACACCGGGAGCGCACGGTGAGCACAGACACTCCGGGCATCGATCCGCTGCGGGCGCTGCGCGTCCCCCGGGACCCCGCCTGCGACGTCTTCCTGACGGGCCCGGTCTTCCTCGACATCATCTTCACCGGCCTGGACAGCGCCCCCGTGCGCGGCACCGAGTCATGGGCGCGGGGGATGGGCTCCAGCCCCGGCGGCGTCGCCAACATGGCCACCGCCCTCGCCCGCCTCGGTCTGCACACCTCCCTCGCCGCCGCCTTCGGCGACGACCACTACGGGGAGTACTGCTGGGACGCCCTCGAACAGGGCGAGGGGATCGACCTGTCGATGTCGCACACCGTCCCCGGCTGGCACTCCCCGGTCACCGTCTCCATGGCGTACGAGGGGGAGCGCACGATGGTCTCGCACGGCCACGAGGCACCCGCTCCGACCGGAACGTCCACCGGAGCTCTCGCGTCCACCGGAGCCTCCGCGTCCACCGGGACCGCCGCCCCCACCGGAGCCGCCGCCCCCACCGGAGCCTCCGCCTCCACCGGAGCCGGCGCCCCTGTCGGAGCACCCGCCCCCACCCCGGCCTTCCCGTACTGCCCGCCGCGTGCCCGTGCCGCCATCGCCTCGCTCGCCCCGGGCCGGCGCGAGCCCTGGGTGGCCACCGCCGCCCGCAACGGCGCGCTGATCTTCGCCGACGTCGGCTGGGACGAGACCGGCCGCTGGGACCTGGACGCCCTGCCCGACCTGGCGCACTGCGAGGCGTTCCTGCCCAACGCCGAGGAGGCGATGCGCTACACCCGCACCGACTGCCCGCGCGCCGCCGCCCACGCGCTCGCCGAACGGGTGCCGCTCGCCGTGGTCACCCTGGGCGCCGAGGGCGCGTACGCGGTGGACGGCCGCACCGGGGTCGGCGCGGCCGTGCCCGCCATCGAGGTGGAGGCGCTCGACCCCACCGGCGCAGGGGACGTCTTCGTCGCCGGCTTCGTCACCGGCACCCTCGCCGGCTGGCCGCTCGCCGACCGGCTCGCCTTCGCCGGGCTCACCGCCGCCCTCTCGGTCCAGGAGTTCGGCGGCTCGCTCTCCGCCCCCGGCTGGGCCGAGGTCGCCGCCTGGTGGCAGCTGATCCGCACCTGCGCGAGCCAGGAGCCCGCCGCCCTGGAGCGCTACGCGTTCCTGGACGACCTCCTGCCCGGCACGGCCCGCGCCTGGCCGCTGCGGCGCGCGGTGCCCACGATCGGCTTCCGTCAGTGACCGGCCTCCGGCCCGAGTCGCACACATGGGCGGTAAAAGCACTCCGCGTTGTCACCGCCAGGTCGTAGGCTTGGTTGTCCAGAGGTTGTCGAGCAGCGAGAACCCTGCAACGGGAGGTATGCGCAGGCCCGAGGGCCGGCCCATGACTCAGACACCCACACAGCCGCAGGCGCGTGCCCAGATCAGGATCCCGGCCGCACACCCCATGGTGATGCTCCTGGGATCGGGTGACTCGCTGTTGCGCGTGATCGAAGAGGCTTTCCCGGCGGCCGACATCCATGTCCGGGGCAATGAGATCAGTGCCACGGGCGAGGCCGCCGACGTCGCTCTCATCCAACGCCTGTTCGACGAGATGATGCTCGTGCTCCGCACCGGAGCGCCGATGACGGAGGACGCAGTGGAACGGTCGATCGCCATGCTCAGGGCGGCCGGCAGCGGCGGGGGAGAGCCCGGGGGCGAGACGCCCGCCGAAGTGCTCACGCAGAACATCCTCTCCAACCGCGGCCGCACCATCCGCCCCAAGACGCTCAACCAGAAGCGGTACGTCGACGCGATCGACGAGCACACGATCGTGTTCGGCATCGGTCCCGCCGGCACGGGCAAGACCTACCTCGCCATGGCCAAGGCCGTCCAGGCACTCCAGTCGAAGCAGGTCAGCCGGATCATCCTGACCCGGCCCGCGGTCGAGGCGGGGGAGCGGCTCGGCTTCCTGCCGGGCACCCTGTTCGACAAGATCGACCCGTATCTGCGCCCGCTCTACGACGCCCTGCACGACATGCTCGACCCCGACTCGATCCCGCGGCTGATGGCGGCGGGCACGATCGAGGTCGCGCCGCTGGCGTACATGAGGGGTAGAACTCTCAATGACGCGTTCATCATCCTCGACGAGGCGCAGAACACCAGCGCCGAGCAGATGAAGATGTTCCTCACCCGCCTCGGTTTCGACTCCAAGATCGTCATCACCGGTGACGTCACCCAGGTCGACCTGCCGAGCGGCACCAAGAGCGGGCTTCGGCAGGTCCAGGACATCCTGGAGGGCCTGGACGACGTGCACTTCTCCCGGCTCACCTCCCAGGATGTCGTCCGGCACAAGCTCGTCGGCCGTATCGTCGACGCGTACGAGAAGTACGACAGCCGAAACGGTCAGCAGGACGGTCAGGCGGAAGGCCGCGAAGACGGCCGACGCGACCGCCGTAAAGGGAAGTAGTCGCAGCGCACCATGTCGATCGACGTCAACAACGAGTCCGGAACCGAGGTCGACGAGCAGGCGATCCTCGACATCGCCCGCTACGCACTGGCCCGGATGCGGATCCACCCGCTGTCCGAGCTCTCGGTGATCGTGGTGGACACCGACGCCATGGAGCAGCTGCACATCCAGTGGATGGACCTCCCCGGTCCGACCGATGTCATGTCCTTCCCGATGGACGAGCTGCGTCCGCCGGCCAAGGACGACGAGGAGCCCCCGCAGGGGCTCCTCGGTGACATCGTGCTCTGCCCGGAGGTCGCGAAGAAGCAGGGCGAAGAGGCTCCGACGCAGCACTCCATGGACGAGGAGCTCCAGCTCCTGACGGTCCACGGAGTGCTGCACCTGCTGGGGTACGACCACGAGGAGCCGGACGAGAAGGCCGAGATGTTCGGCCTCCAGGCCGCCATCGTGGACGGCTGGCGCGGGGAGCACGGGCTCACCGGCGCCTCCCCCGCCCCCACCGTCTCGTGAGCGCGCCCCTGATCATGGGGGCCGTGCTGCTGGTCGTCGTCGGCTGGCTGGCCGCCTGCGCGGAGGCCGGCATCGCCCGCACCTCCAGCTTCCGGGCGGACGAGGCGGTCCGGTCCGGCCGGCGCGGCAGCGCGAAGCTGGCGCGGATCGCGGCCGACCCGACCCGCTATCTCAACGTCGCCCTGCTGGTGCGGGTCGCCTGTGAGATGTCCGCCGGCGTCCTCGTCACCTACGCCTGCCTCCAGGAGCTGCCCGAGACCTGGGAGGCGCTGGCCGTCGCGATGGGCGTGATGGTCCTCGTCAGCTATGTCGCCATCGGCGTCTCCCCGCGCACCATCGGCCGCCAGCACCCGCTGAACACGGCCACGGCATCCGCGTACGTCCTGGTGCCGCTGGCCAGGATCATGGGGCCGGTCCCGCAGCTGCTGATCCTCGTCGGCAACGCGCTGACCCCCGGCAAGGGGTTCCGCAAGGGGCCGTTCGCCAGCGAGGCCGAGCTGCGCGCCATGGTCGACCTCGCCGAGGCGGAGTCGCTCATCGAGGACGACGAGCGCCGCATGGTGCACTCGGTCTTCGAGCTGGGCGACACCCTGGTCCGCGAGGTCATGGTCCCGCGCACCGACCTCGTCTCCATCGAGCGCTACAAGACGATCCGGCAGGCCCTCACCCTCGCCCTGCGCTCCGGCTTCTCCCGGATCCCGGTCACCGGCGAGAACGAGGACGACATCGTCGGGATCGTCTACCTCAAGGACCTGGTCCGCAAGACGCACATCAACCGCGAGTCCGAGGCCGATCCCGTCTCCACCGCGATGCGCCCCGCCGCCTTCGTCCCCGACACCAAGAACGCCGGGGACCTGCTGCGCGAGATGCAGCGGGACCGCAGCCACGTCGCGGTCGTCATCGACGAGTACGGCGGCACCGCGGGCATCGTCACCATCGAGGACATCCTGGAGGAGATCGTCGGCGAGATCACCGACGAGTACGACCGGGAGCTGCCGCCCGTCCAGGAGCTGGGGGACGGCTGCTACCGGGTCACCGCCCGGCTCGACATCGGGGACCTCGGCGATCTCTTCGGCCTCGACGAGTACGACGACGAGGACGTGGAGACCGTCGGCGGCCTCCTCGCCAAGGCGCTCGGCCGGGTCCCGATCGCCGGCGCGTCCGCCGCCGTCGAGCTGCCCGACGGCCGCAGGCTCCGGCTCACCGCGGAATCCCCCGCGGGCCGCCGGAACAAGATCGTCACGGTGCTCGTGGAGCCGGAGCACCAGGAGACCGAGGAGAAGGAAGCGGAATGACGCCACAGCGGCTGCGGTCCTTCTGCCTGGAGTTCAACGCGAGCGTGGAGGAGTTCCCGTTCGGTCCGGAGATCTCCGTCTTCAAGGTGCTCGGCAAGATGTTCGCCCTCTCCGCGCTGGACGGGCGGCCGCTCACCATCAACCTCAAGTGCGATCCCGACGAGGCGATCCGGCTGCGCGAGACGCACCCCGCGATCGTGCCCGGCTGGCACATGAGCAAGCGCCACTGGAACACGGTCACCGTCTCCGGCGTCCCGGACCGGCTGCTGCGCGAGCTGGTCGAGGACTCCTACGACCTGGTGGTCGCCGGACTCCCGAAGGCGGAGCGGCTGCGCCTGGACCGCCCGTAGGGAGCACCGGAACGGGCCCGCTCCCTCCGTGGGGCGGGCCCGTCCGGGACGCTCCCGGTGCCGGGGGGACCTGTGCGGGTCCGGCGGGAGCCTCGGTGGCCCCGCCGGGGGTGACCTGCGGGGGCCCTCGCCCGCTTCGTATGCTCGTGCCATGACCGACACCACGGAGCTCGACGCCGAGGACCGCAAGATCGTCACCCTGGCGCGCAGCGCCCGTGCCCGCAACGGGGTGCCCGAGGGCGCGGCCGTACGCGACGAGACGGGACGTACGTATGTCGCGGGCACGGTGGCGCTGGATTCGCTGAAGCTGAGCGCCCTGCAGACCGCCGTCGCCATGGCGGTGGCCAGCGGCGCCACCTCGCTGGAGGCGGCCGCTGTCGTCTCCGCCGCCGAGACGCCCTCGGACGACGACCGGGCCGCGGTGCGGGACCTCGGCGGACCGGACACCCCGGTGCTGCTCGCGGGCCCGGACGGCACGCTGCGGGTCCGCGTCACGGCGGGCTGATCCGGCCGTGTTGCGGCGGGCCGATCCAGCCGTGTGACGGCGGGGCGAACCGACCGTGCGACGGCGGAGCGAGCGGGGCCGTGTGACGGCCTGCCCGAGCGGAAGACTCACGGCAGGCCGATCATGCCATCATCTGATGGGCCATCAGTCACCGCGTTTCGTCTGCATTGACTTCTTTTTCGCCCGGGTCATCAATGGCCCCCTGCCGGTACGGAAGAGCCGCCGTACCGCTTTCCGCAGGAGGGCACCGAATTCATGCGACCGACCATGCGAAGATCCACCGCACCGCGGCGCCGCTGGGCCGCCGCCCTGGGCATCACCGCACTCTTCGTCACCGGGGGAGGGCTGCTCGGGAGCCCGGCGCAGGCCGCCTCGACGGCCTCCGTCGAGGTGGACTTCCCCACCCACTGCATCCCGCCGCCCATCGCGGGCATCCCGCCCATCGACGGCACCACGACCGCGCGGATCACCGTCGACGACACCACCCCGCAGGTCGGCGACACCGTCGCCGTGACCTACACCGTGGTCGTGCCCGCCGCCAGCAACCCCGTCGACCTGGCCCTGCCCGCCGACATCATGACGCCGACCGGGGAGGTCACCCTCGGCGGTGCGCAGAGCGGCGCCGTCACCGTCGCGGGGCCCAAGAAGAACCCCCCGGTCCCCGGTAAGGGCGCCTTCCCGTCGTTCTCCATGACGGGCACGTTCACCGTCACCGCGCCCGGCGCGATCACCCTGTCGCCCGGCGACTACAACATCCACACCAGCTACATCATGGAGCTCGACACCCCCTGCACGGTGACGGGCCCGCCCGCCCCCGTGTCGGAGACCGTCGTCGCCACCGGCGGCGGCCAGGTCAACGAACGTACCGTCCAGCTCTCGGCCGCCTCCGGGGCGGCGGGCGACGAGGTCACCGTCACCGGCACGAAGTTCACCCCGGGCGCGGGCATCACCGTGGCGGGCCGCGACGGCGACGCTCAGACCGGGGACACCGCCACAGCCACCGCCGACGGATACGGGGCCTTCACCGCCCGGCTCGCCGTCAGCGACCCGGCCACCACCGGCGTCGTCGCCTACGAGGGCGGCGCCTGGGACGCGACGAAGGGCGCCGGACCGCTGGCGTACACCGTCACCGGGGGCGGCGAGATCCCCGACGGCAGCCAGCAGCTCACCACGACCGTCCGGGCGGGCACCCTCTCCATGACCCAGGCCGGCGACAGCGTCCAGCTGTCCGGGGTCGACTTCGGCCGGGGCGGCGCCTCCACCGGCGACCTGCGCACGGTGACCGTCGAGGACTTCCGCGGCGGTCCCGCCGGCTGGTCCCTCACCGGCAAGGTCACCGACTTCACGGGTCCGGGCGGGGCGCGGATCAGCGCCGACGCCCTCGACTGGACCCCGACCTGCGCCACGAAGCCCGGCAGCCCGAGCACCTGCGCGGCCGGCAGCGCCGGATCGGTCGGCAGCGCCGGGGCCACCCTGGCCTCCACGCCCGACGGGGCGGCCACCGGAGGGGAGTTCGCCGTCGACGCGGGACTCTCCCTGGACGTGCCGGCCTTCACCGGGGCCGGTTCCTACGCGGGAGTGCTGACCCTCACCCTCACCTGAGGCCCCGGCCCGCACCCGAGGCCCTCGGCCTCACCCCGTGGGCCGGGCGCGCACCCGGCCGGCCCACTCCACCCGGACGCGGCCTTGGGGGTCCCGTACCGTGCGCAAGCTCCCCGTACTCGTCCTGACGGCCGCCCTGCTGCTCCTCGGCACGCCCGCCGCCCACCCGGCGGACAACGGCAGCTGGTCGGTCCGGCCGGCCTCCGGCCCGTCCGGCGAACGGCCCTCCCTCTACCTCTTCGCCGCCCCGGGCACGACGCTCACCGACCGGGTCACCGTCACCAACAAGACCGCGAAGCCGCTGACCCTGCGGCTGTACGCGGCCGACGCCTACAACACCCCGCGTGACGGCGGCTTCGCGGTCCGCGACCGGAGCGAGAAGCAGCGCTACCTCGGCGCCTGGGCCCGCACCGACCGGGACACCGTCACCCTGGGCCCGAAGGCCTCGGTCACCGTGCCCCTGACCATCACGGTCCCGGAGAACGCCGAGCCGGGCGACCACCCCGGCGCCCTGATCGCCCTGGACGAACGCGTCGAGGCCACCCGCCGCGGCGCCCTGGCCGTCGGGGTCCGCAGAGCCGTCGGCGCCCGGATCCACCTGCGGGTGAACGGGCCCACCGTCCCCGCGCTCTCCGTCGAGGACATCCGGATCGAGCAGGACCGCCCGCTGGTCCCGGGCACCGGCACGAGCCGCGCCGTCATCTCGTACACCCTGCACAACCGGGGGAACGTCACCCTCGCCCCCGCCGTCGCCCTGCGCGCCGAGGGCCTCTTCGGCCGGACCCTGCTCAAACGCGGCCTGACGAAGCTGCCCGCCGAGCTGCTGCCCCGCCAGCGGGTCCGGCTGACCGAGACGTGGGACGGGGCGCCGCAGCTGAACCGGGCCGAGGTCGAACTCACCGCCACCGCGAAGGGCACCCGGGAGTCGGCGGCCGTCACGTTCCTGGCCGTGCCGTGGCTCGTGGCCGGGGTGCTCGCCGTGCTCGTCGCCGCCGGATGGACCCTGTGGGCACGGGCCCGCCGACGCCGTACCCGTACGGAGTGAGGCGTCCGTGACCGGTCTCGCGCGGCCCGCTGTGCTCCGGCGCCGCCGGGATCGGGGAGAATGGTTGCCATGAGCGCTCGACCGAACCAAGAATCCGCTGCCGCGCAAGCGGAGACCACCTCCCCCCACCGGGCCGGCTTCGCCTGCTTCGTGGGCCGCCCCAACGCGGGCAAGTCCACCCTCACGAACGCTCTCGTCGGTCAGAAGGTGGCGATCACCTCCAACCGCCCCCAGACCACCCGGCACACGGTGCGCGGCATCGTGCACCGTGACGACGCGCAGCTGATCCTGGTCGACACCCCCGGCCTCCACAAGCCGCGCACCCTCCTGGGCGAGCGGCTCAACGACGTCGTGCGGACCACGTGGGCCGAGGTCGACGTCATCGGCTTCTGCCTGCCCGCCGACCAGAAGCTCGGCCCCGGCGACAAGTACATCGTCAAGGAGCTCGCGGGGATCAAGAAGACCCCCAAGATCGCCATCATCACCAAGACCGACCTGGTCGAGTCGAAGGCGCTGGCCGAACAGCTCCTCGCGATCTCGGCGCTCGCCGACGAACTGGGCTTCGAGTGGGCCGAGATCATTCCGGTGTCGGCGGTCAAGGACCAGCAGGTCAGCCTCCTTGCCGACCTCATCGCCCCGCTGCTCCCCGTGAGCCCGCCGCTCTACCCGGAGGGCGACCTCACCGACGAGCCGGAGATGGTCATGGTCGCGGAGCTGATCCGCGAGGCGGCGCTGGAGGGCGTACGTGACGAGCTGCCGCACTCCATCGCGGTCGTCGTCGAGGAGATGCTGCCGCGCACGGACCGTCCGGCGGACAAGCCGCTGCTGGACATCCACGCCAACGTCTACATCGAGCGCCCCAGCCAGAAGGGCATCATCATCGGCCCGAAGGGGCAGCGGCTGAAGGACGTCGGCACCAAGTCCCGCAAGCACATCGAGGCCCTGCTCGGCACGCCGGTCTTCCTGGACCTGCACGTGAAGGTCGCCAAGGACTGGCAGCGCGATCCCAAGCAGCTGCGGAAGCTGGGGTTCTAGGGCGAAACACGCCCTGGACAGGCCCGCGGGGAGGTGCCGATCTCACGCGCCCTCCTTGAGGACGCGTGAGATCAGCGTGCGCTGCGCCCCGGTCAGATCGGGGTCAGCGCAGTACAGGGTGCGGTCGCCGACGGTGATCTCGTACCGGAAGCCGTCCGGTACCCCCGTCGGCGGGGTGTCCCGCGCGGATTCGAGCGCCTCCTCGGCGAGCGCGTGCCACTCCGCGGCGTCCGCCCGGCCCTCGGTGTCGACCTCATGGCGGCGGGCGATGCCGGCGAAGCCGCCGGTCCTGCTGACCTGAATACGCATGGGGTCCTGTCTATCGGGGGCCGCGCGGGCGCTCAACCCCGCCTCCTCGGCGGGCCGGGTCACGCCCGGGTCGGAACGCCCACCTCGGACCAGGCCTTCAGGACCGCCTCCCGCTCGTCCGCAGCGCCGAAGCGGTCGCCCGCCGCCGCGACCGTCAGCCGGGCGAACTCCGCGAAGTCCGCGTTGGCCGTCAGCTCGCCGCCGGTCAGCACGTCGAACCAGATCTGCCCCGCGCGCTCCCAGGAATTGCCGCCCAGCGCGGTGGCCAGGAGGTGGAACGCCCGGTTGGGGATGCCGGAGTTGAGGTGGACCCCGCCGTTGTCCTCCTCCGTCTCGATGTAGTCCGCCATCGAGCCCGGCTGCGGGTCCTTGCCGAGGACGTCGTCGTCGTACGCCGTGCCCGGGGCCTTCATCGAGCGCAGCGCGTCCCCGCTGACCCGGGGCGCCAGCAGTCCGGCCCCGATCAGCCAGTCGGCCTGCTCCGCGCTCTGGCCCAGCGAGTACTGCTTCACCAGCGAGCCGAAGACGTCGGACACCGACTCGTTGAGCGCGCCCGACTGGCCCTCGTAGCGCAGGTTCGCGGTGTGCTGTGTCAGGCCGTGGGCCAGCTCGTGGGCGATCACGTCGACCGCGACGGTGAAGTCGAGGAAGATCTCGCCGTCGCCGTCCCCGAAGACCATCTGCTCGCCGTCGAAGAACGCGTTGTTGTACTCCTCGCCGTAGTGCACGGAGCCGATCAGCGGCAGCCCCTTGCCGTCGATCGAGCTGCGCCCGTACGCCGAGAGCAGCAGTTCGAAGGTGGCGCCGAGGCCGGCGTACGCGCGGTTGACGCTGGCGTCCGAGGTGGGCTTGTCGCCCTCGTCGCGGACCGGGCGGCCGGGCAGGGTGGTGCCGTTCCGGCAGTCGTACAGGGTGCGGTGGGGCTTGGTGGGGACCGCGCTCACGCCGGGGGTGCTCGGGACGGCGGCGAGGGCCGTCGCGCGGCGGCGGTCGCGGCGGAGACCGTCGGCCGCCAGGGTGCGGCGGGCCGGGTCCGCGAGCCGGGCGTCGGCGGACCGGGACAGGTGGTCGAGGACGTGGGGCGGAACGATGGTGCAGAAGACGGGGTGGAGATCGCCGTCGGTTCGAAGGTGCATACAACGACTGTGGCACTCCGTCACGTCTCTGTCACTGGTTGCGACGACGATTGACGAAATGGAGTGATGAGTCACTGTTTTCCCGTCATCGATGCCCGGTCCCGCATACTGATACGGACCGACACCACGGGCCACCCTCGGTTACGCTCGTCGCATCATGCGTTTCGGGCTGCTTCTCCTTAGCTGCCGCGGCGAGGGCCTGTAGTCGTAGGCCGACCCCCTCCCCGCGGAGTCTGGTGCTGCAGCGACACAGTCGGCCGACCCCCGCTGGACCGAGGAGCCCTACGCCATGACCACCGTGAATCCTGCCGGTAATACCGTGAATCCCGCCCGCGATTCCGTCGGCCGCCCCACCCCGATCACCAACGCGACGCAGCTCCAGAAGCCGTCCGGGATGCCGGTCCACAAGTACCGCGGCTACGAGGCCGTGGACATCGCCGACCGCACCTGGCCCGACAACAGGATCACCGTCGCGCCGCGTTGGCTGTCCACCGATCTGCGCGACGGCAACCAGGCGCTGATCGACCCGATGTCCCCGGCGCGCAAGCGCGAGATGTTCGACCTGCTGGTCGCGATGGGCTACAAGGAGATCGAGGTCGGCTTCCCGTCCTCCGGCGAGACCGACTTCAACTTCGTCCGCTCCATCATCGAAGAGGGCGCTATCCCCGAGGACGTGACGATCTCCGTCCTGACGCAGGCCCGCGAGGAGCTGATCGAGCGCACCGTGGAGTCGCTGGTCGGCGCCCACCGGGCCACCGTCCACCTGTACAACGCCACCGCCCCCACCTTCCGCCGCGTCGTCTTCCGCGGCTCGCGCGACGAGGTCAAGCAGATCGCGGTGGACGGCACCCGGCTGGTCATGGAGTACGCCGAGAAGATCCTGGGCCCGGAGACGACCTTCGGCTACCAGTACAGCCCGGAGATCTTCACCGACACCGAGCTGGACTTCGCCCTGGAGGTCTGCGAGGCCGTCTGCGACGTCTGGCAGCCGGAGGAGGGCCGCGAGATCATCCTCAACCTGCCCGCCACCGTGGAGCGTTCGACGCCCTCGACCCACGCGGACCGCTTCGAGTGGATGTCCCGCAACCTGACCCGCCGCGAGTTCGTCTGCCTGTCGGTCCACCCGCACAACGACCGGGGCACCGCCGTCGCCGCCGCCGAGCTGGCCATCATGGCCGGCGCCGACCGCATCGAGGGCTGCCTGTTCGGCCAGGGCGAGCGCACCGGCAACGTCGACCTGGTCACCCTGGGCATGAACCTCTTCTCCCAGGGCGTCGACCCGCAGATCGACTTCTCGCAGATCGACGAGATCCGCCGCACCAGCGAGTACTGCAACCAGATGGAGATCCACCCGCGCCACCCCTACGCGGGCGACCTCGTCTACACCGCCTTCTCCGGCTCCCACCAGGACGCCATCAAGAAGGGCTTCGACGCCATGGAGCGGGACGCCGCCGCCCAGGGGAAGACCGTCGACGACATCGAGTGGGCCGTGCCGTACCTGCCGATCGACCCGAAGGACGTCGGCCGCTCCTACGAGGCCGTCATCCGGGTCAACTCGCAGTCCGGCAAGGGCGGTATCGCCTACGTCCTGAAGAACGACCACAAGCTGGACCTGCCGCGCCGGATGCAGATCGAGTTCTCCCGGATCATTCAGGCCAAGACCGACGCCGAGGGCGGCGAGGTCACCCCGGCCCAGATCTGGACCACCTTCCAGGACGAGTACCTGCCGAACGCGGAGGACGCTGTGGCCCGATGGGGTCGCGTCCAGCTCCGCTCCGGCCAGACCACCACCGACACCGACGGCCGGGACACCCTGACCGTCGAGGCCACCGTCGACGGCGCGGACACCGTGCTGAGCGGTACGGGCAACGGCCCGATCTCCGCGTTCTTCGAAGCGCTGCAGGCCATCGGCATCGACGCCCGGCTGCTGGACTACACCGAGCACACGATGAGCGAGGGCGCCAGCGCCCAGGCCGCCTCGTACATCGAGTGCGCGATCGACGGCAAGGTCCTGTGGGGCATCGGCATCGACGCCAACACCACCCGCGCCTCGCTCAAGGCGGTCGTCTCGGCGGTCAACCGCGCGGCACGCTGACCCGTCCGGCCCCTTCGCGTACCCCACTTCGTACGGACGTCCGGTTCGCCCCCGTACGACGGCATTGACGGATCCCGACCGCCCGCTCCGGGTGGTCGGGGTTCGGCCATATCCGGGGGTTGTGACGTCCCAGAGGCTGACGCCGCCTCGCGTGTGTGGCTAACATCACGTCCAACACACGGCAATGTTGCCGGAGCGTTACGGAGGTGTGCGACGTGCGGTCAGCCAAAGGACAACGCGCTCTGAGGCCGGTCCTCTGCGGCGTTCGCACCATCTGGGACGCCGTCGGTGACGGCGCCTTCTTCTGCCCCGGCTGCGGGGGAGACCGCAACTACCGCCGGCTCACCGGCCGCCGCCGCCTCACCGTCCTCGGTGTCCCGCTGGTCGGCAGGGGCGAGACCGAGCCCGTCGTCGAGTGCGCCGCCTGCCTCGCCCACTACGCCCCCGAGGCGCTGGACCACCCCACCACGACCCGGTTCTCGGCGATGCTCCGCGAGGCCGTCCACACCGTCACCCTGGCCGTCCTCGCCGCCGGGGGCACCACCTCCCGCACCGTCCTGGAGGCCGCCGTCGCCACCGTGCGCGACGCCGGGCTCGACGACTGCACCCAGGAGCAGCTGTTCACCGTCGTCGAGGTGCTGGCCGCCGACACCGGGCAGGGCTCCGGTTCCGACCCGGCCGCCGAGGCCTGCGGCCCGACCCTCGCCATCGAGCTGCACGAGGTGCTGGCCCCGCTCGCCCCGCACCTGGCCACCGCCGGCCGCGAGTCCGTCCTCCTCCAGGGCGCCAGGATCGCGCTGGCCGACGGGCCCTACCGCACCGCCGAGCGCCAGGTCCTGACCACGGTCGGCAGCGCCCTCCAGCTCCCCGCCGACGACACCGCCCGCCTGCTGGCGGCAGCCGCCCGTACGCCCTCGTAGAGCATCCTTCGCCGCCGGCCCGCCACGGGCCGACCCGGGTGGGCGACAATGGGCCCATGAGCTTGTTCCGGGACGACGGCATCGTGCTGCGTACGCAGAAACTGGGCGAGGCCGACCGGATCATCACGATCCTGACCCGCGGCCACGGCCGGGTGCGGGCCGTCGCCCGCGGGGTGCGCCGCACCAAATCCAAGTTCGGCGCCCGCCTGGAGCCCTTCTCCCACGTCGACGTGCAGTTCTTCGCGCGCGGCAGCGAGCTGGTCGGCCGCGGGCTGCCGCTCTGCACCCAGAGCGAGACGATCGCCCCCTACGGCGGCGGGATCGTCGCCGACTACGCCCGCTACACGGCGGGCACCGCGATGCTGGAGACCGCCGAGCGGTTCACCGACCACGAGGGCGAACCGGCCGTCCAGCAGTATCTGCTGCTCGTCGGCGGCCTGCGCACCCTCGCCCGGGGCGAGCACGCCCCCCACCTGATCCTGGACGCGTTCCTGCTGCGCTCGCTCGCGGTCAACGGATACGCGCCCAGCTTCGAGGACTGCGCCAAGTGCGGAATGCCGGGTCCGAACCGGTTCTTTTCGGTCGCGGCGGGGGGCGTCATATGCGGTGACTGCCGGGTCCCCGGCAGCGTCGTACCCTCGGCACAGGCCCTGGCCCTGCTGAGCGCGCTGCTCAGCGGCGACTGGGCGACGGCGGACGCGTGCGAGGCACGCCATGTCAGGGAGGGGAGCGGGCTGGTGTCCGCCTATCTGCACTGGCATCTGGAGCGCGGGCTGCGCTCGCTGCGGTACGTGGAGAAGTGACGCGGTACGTCGTGAAGTGACGCGGTACGTGGAGAAGTGACGCGGTACGTCGGGCAGACGACGCGGCGCGTGGAGAAGTGACACAGGGAGACTGAGAAGCTCATGGCAGTACGCGGGATCCTCGGCGGCCGTAACCGGCGCACGTACAAGACCCCCGAGCCGCACCCCACGGGCGCGACGCCTCCGAAGATCCCCGGCGAGCTGGTGCCCCAGCACGTCGCCGTCGTGATGGACGGCAACGGCCGCTGGGCCAAGGAGCGGGGTCTGCCCCGTACCGAGGGCCACAAGGTCGGTGAGGGCGTCGTCATGGACGTTCTCAAGGGCTGTATCGAGATGGGCGTGAAGAACCTCTCGCTGTACGCCTTCTCCACGGAGAACTGGAAGCGCTCGCCGGACGAGGTGAAGTTCCTGATGAACTTCAACCGCGACGTGATCCGCCGCCGCCGTGACGAGATGGACGAGCTCGGCATCCGCATCCGCTGGGTGGGCCGCATGCCCAAGCTGTGGAAGTCCGTCGTCCAGGAGCTCCAGGTCGCCCAGGAGCAGACCAAGGACAACGACAAGATGACGTTGTACTTCTGCGTCAACTACGGCGGCCGAGCCGAGATCGCGGACGCCGCGCAGCGCATCGCCCAGGACGTGGCGGCCGGGAAGCTCGACCCGTCCAAGGTCAACGAGAAGACGTTCGCGAAGTACACCTACTACCCGGACATGCCGGACGTGGACCTCTTCGTGCGCCCCAGCGGCGAGCAGCGCACCTCGAACTACCTGATCTGGCAGAGCGCGTACGCCGAGATGGTCTTCCAGGACGTTCTCTGGCCGGATTTCGACCGTCGGGACCTGTGGCGGGCCTGCCTGGAGTACGCCCAGCGCGACCGCCGCTTCGGCGGAGCGGAGGCGGTGGAGGCGGCGAAGGCGGCGAAGGCCGCGAAGGTCGCCGAAGCCGCTGAGAAGTGAGGGGACAAGCGCTACGAAAGTGGCGCGAAAAGTGACGTGAAAGAGGCGGGACCGGGACGTTTGTACGCGTCCCGGTCCCGCCTTTTCCCGTTCGTTTCGCTTGCGGAACAGCCCTCAGGCCTTGCTCGCGGCGCACTCCGCGCATGTGCCGAACACCTCGACGGTGTGCGCGACGTTCACATAGCCGTGCTGGGCGGCGATCATCTCGGCCCACTGCTCGACGGCCGGGCCCTCGACCTCCACCGCCTTGCCGCAGAGCCGGCAGACCAGGTGGTGGTGATGGTCGCCGGTCGAGCACCGCCGGTAGACGGACTCGCCATCGGCGGTGCGCAGGACGTCGACCTCACCCGCGTCGGCGAGGGACTGCAAGGTCCGGTAGACCGTCGTCAGGCCCACGGAGTCGCCGCGGTGCTTGAGGACGTCGTGCAGCTCCTGGGCGCTGCGGAACTCGTCGACCTCGTCGAGCGCCGCCGCCACCGCCGCCCGCTGCCGGGTGGACCGGCCGCGTACCGGCGCTGCGTTCGTGCCACTGATCGGCGCCGTGGCCACAGCTGCCTCCTCGTGTCGCCCGTACATGTGTCGGGCCATTGTGCCAGCCCGGCCGGGTGCCGCCGGCGAACACGTACGGTGCGACTCGGTCACACCCACGGCGGTCACACGCACCGCTGTCACACCCGTACGTCGTCCCTGTCCCGGCGGGCCCCCGGTACCTCAAGGGTGCACTCGGCCCCCTTCGCCTCGCTCGCCCGTGCCCGGCGTCTCGCGAGCGGAGCGGCGAGCGCGGTCAGCGCCACGAACACCGCGATGGCCAGCAGCACGATCGTCGCGCCGGGCGGAACGTCCTGGTAGTACGAGGTCACGGTGCCGGTGAGGGTCACGGCCGTGCCGATCACCACGGCCAGCACGAACGTGACCTTGAAGGACTTGGTGATCTGCTGCGCCGCCGCCACGGGCACCACCATCAGCGCGCTGACCAGCAGCAGGCCGACGACCCGCATCGCGACGGTCACGGTCACGGCGGCGGTCACCGCGACCAGCAGGTTCAGCACCCGCACCGGAAGACCGGACACCCGGGCGAACTCCTCGTCCTGGCTGACGGCGAACAACTGCCTGCGCAGCCCCACCGTGACCAGCACCACGAAGGCGGCCAGCACGCAGATCGCGGTGACGTCCGACTCGGAGACGGTGGCCAGCGAGCCGAAGAGGTACGAGGTCAGATTGGCGTTGGAGCCCGTGTCGGACAGGTTGATCAGCATGACGCCGCCCGCCATGCCGCCGTAGAACAGCATCGCCAGGGCGAGGTCGCCGCGCGTGTGTCCGTACCAGCGGATCAGCTCCATCACGACCGCGCCGGCCACCGCGACGGCGGTGGCCATCCAGACGGGGCTGGTGGAGAGCAGGAAGCCGAGGCCGACGCCGGTCATCGCGATGTGCCCGATGCCGTCGCCCATCAGGGCCTGCCGCCGCTGCACCAGGTAGATGCCGATGGCGGGCGCGGTGATGCCGACCAGGACGGCCGCGATCAGCGCCCGCTGCATGAAGGGAGGGTTCAGGAATTCGAAAAGCATCAGGTCAGCAGTCCCGTCCGGACGGGCTCGGCGGCCGCGTGGGGGTGTACGTGGTCGTGGCCGGGCAGCGCGTGCTGGCCGAGCGCCTCGGGCGGCGGCCCGTCGTGCGTCACGCAGCCGTCGCGCAGGACGACGGCCCGGTCGATCAGCGGCTCCAGCGGGCCCAGCTCGTGCAGCACGAGCAGCACGGAGGTGCCCAGCGCCACCTGCTTGCGGAGGGTCGAGGCGAGGATCTCCTGGCTGGCCAGGTCGACCCCGGCCATCGGCTCGTCCATGATCAGCAGCTCCGGCTCGGCGGCCAGGGCGCGGGCGATCAGGACCCGCTGGTGCTGGCCCCCGGACAGCGCGCTCACCGAGTCCTTGGCGCGGTCGGCGAGGCCCACCAGCGCGATGGCCCGGTCCACGGCCGCCCGGTCGGCCTTCCCGGGCCACCGCAGCCCCGTACGGGACAGCCGGCCGGAGGCGACGACCTCGCGGATCGTGGCGGGCACGCCACCGGCGGCCGTGGTGCGCTGCGGCACGTAGCCGATCCGGCCCCATCGACGGAAGCGGCGCAGCTCGGTGCCGAACAGCTCGACGGTGCCGCCGGTCAGCGGGACCTGCCCGATGACGGACCGTACGGCGGTGGACTTGCCGGAACCGTTGGCGCCCAGCAGCGCGACGACCTCGCCGCGGTGCACCGTGAGGTCCACGCCGCGCAGCACGGGGCGTGCGCCGAGGGTGGCCGTGGCGGCGCGCAGGGCGATGACGGGCTGCGCGTGGTCGGTGGCCACGGGCTCGCGGGTGGTGCTCTCACGCTCCGGCATGAGCGCCTCCGATCCGATGGCTGTACGGGTGGTGCGGGTCACTTCGCGCCGAGTGCCTTCTGCAGCGCGGCGAGGTTGGACTCCATGACCTCGATGTAGTCAGCGCCCTGGGACTTGTCCGTGATTCCCTCCAGCGGGTCCAGAACGCCGGTCTTGAGCCCGGTGTCCTTCGCGAGGGTCTTCGCTGTCTTGTCACTGGCGAGCGTCTCGAAGAAGACCGTGGTGGCCTTCTCCTTCTCCGCGATGGTGTGGATCTCCTGGATCCGGGCGGGGCTCGGCTCGGCCTCGGGGTCGATGCCCGCGATGCCCTGCTGGGTGAGCCCGTAACGCTCGGCGAGGTAGCCGAAGGCGGAGTGGGTGGTGATGAACGTCTTGGTGGAGGTGTTCTTCAGCCCGGTCTCGTACGCCGTGTTCAGCTCACCCAGCTCGGCGACGAGGGCGGCGGTGTTCTTCTTGTAGTCGGCGGCGTGGTCGGGGTCGGCCTTCTCCAGCGACTCGCCGACGCCCTTGGCGACCTCGGCGTACTTCACCGGGTCCAGCCAGATGTGCGGGTCGGCGCCGCCCTCCTCGCCGTGGTTGTGGCCGTCGCCCTCGGAGTGCTCCTCGGGGGTCTCTTCCTCGTGGCCGTGCTCTTCGTCGTGGCCAGGCTCTTCGTGACCGGGCTCTTCGTGGCCGTGCTCTTCTTCGCCTTCGTGACCGTGGTCGTGTCCGCTGACCTCGGAGCCGTGGTTCTCCAGGGTGGTGAGGGTCGCGGCGTCGACGGTGTTCTTCACACCGGACTGCTTGATCGCGTCGTCCACGGCCGGCTGGATGCCCTTGAGGTACAGCACGTAGTCGGACTCGCTGATGGAGCCGATCTGGCGGGGGTTGAGCTCCAGGTCGTGCGGCTCGACGCCCGGCTTGGTGAGGCTGGTGACCGAGACGTGCTCGCCGCCGATCCTCTCGGCCAGGAACTGCATCGGGTAGAACGACGCGGTCACCTTCAGCTTGTCGCCGTTGCCCCCGTCCGCTGCGTCGGAGGTGGAGCAGGCCGAGAGAGCGGTCAGGCCGAGGGCGACTGCTCCGGCGACGGCGGTGGTGGGTATGAGGCGGCGTACGTTCATGACAGTCATTTTCAACTAAAGTGGAAACGATTGTCAACAAGGCTGATGAGATGCCCGGAAGGTCACCTAGGAGCACCGAGAAGATCACCGGGAAGTTCACCGGGAAGATCCTTCGCGTCCCACCGATTTGATCCCAGGGGTGCGCCCGCCGGTAATCTGAAGCATTCGCCGTTCGTCACCGTCGTAATGAAGAGAGCACCGTGGCCGCCGACAAGATCGACACCATCGTCAGCCTGAGCAAGCGCCGTGGCTTCGTCTACCCCTGCAGTGAGATCTACGGTGGCCAGCGAGCCGCCTGGGACTACGGGCCGCTGGGCGTCGAGATGAAGGAGAACCTGAAGCGTCAGTGGTGGCGCTACATGGTCACCGCGCGCGAGGACGTGGTCGGTCTCGACTCGTCGGTCATCCTGGCCCCGGACGTCTGGGTCGCCTCGGGCCACGTCGCCACCTTCTCGGACCCGCTCACCGAGTGCACCTCCTGTCACAAGCGCTACCGCGCCGACCACCTGGAGGAGGCGTACGAGGAGAAGCACGGCAAGCCGCCGGTCAACGGCCTCGCCGACCTCAACTGCCCCAACTGCGGCAACAAGGGCACCTTCACCGAGCCCAAGCAGTTCTCGGGTCTCCTCTCCACCCACCTCGGCCCGACCCAGGACTCCGGCTCGGTCGCCTACCTGCGCCCCGAGACCGCCCAGGGCATCTTCACCAACTTCGGCCAGGTGCAGCAGACCTCGCGCAAGAAGCCGCCGTTCGGCATCGCGCAGATGGGCAAGTCCTTCCGGAACGAGATCACTCCGGGCAACTTCATCTTCCGGACCCGCGAGTTCGAGCAGATGGAGATGGAGTTCTTCGTCAAGCCGGGCGAGGACGAGGAGTGGCAGCAGTACTGGATGGACCAGCGCTGGAACTGGTACACGGACCTCGGCATGCGCGAGGAGAACATGCGCTGGTTCGAGCACCCGAAGGAGAAGCTCTCCCACTACTCCAAGCGCACCGCCGACATCGAGTACCGCTTCCGCTTCGGCGGCAGCGAGTGGGGCGAGCTGGAGGGTGTGGCCAACCGCACGGACTACGACCTCAAGGCGCACTCCGAGGCGTCGGGCACCGACCTCCAGTACTACGACCAGGAGGCCAACGAGCGCTGGACGCCGTACGTCATCGAGCCCGCGGCCGGTGTCGGCCGCGCGATGCTGGCGTTCCTCCTGGACGCCTACGTCGAGGACGAGGCCCCCAACGCCAAGGGCGTCATGGAGAAGCGCACCGTGATGCGCCTCGACCACCGCCTGGCCCCGGTCAAGGCCGCGGTCCTGCCCCTCTCCCGCAACCCGCAGCTCTCGCCGAAGGCCAAGGGCCTGGCCGCCGACCTGCGCAAGAACTGGAACATCGAGTTCGACGACGCCGGCGCCATCGGCCGCCGCTACCGCCGTCAGGACGAGATCGGCACCCCGTTCTGCGTCACCGTCGACTTCGACACCCTCGACGACAACGCGGTGACCGTGCGCGAGCGCGACACCATGAAGCAGGAGCGCGTCTCCCTGGACCAGATCCAGGCGTACCTCGGCTCGCGTCTGCTCGGCTGCTGACACCCGCACCTGTGCGTGAGGCCCCCGGTTCCGGGTACGGGACCGGGGGCTTCGTCGTACGGTCCACCGGAGCCCCCGCCGCCGTTCCTGGAGGTACGCGATGCCGTCCAGCACCACCAGCAAGGTCAGCAGATGGGACCAGCACGGCCGTGAACACGTCGTGCAGGTGAGGAAGTCGGGCATGACGCGCGCGCTGACGTGCTCCACCTGCGCATGGCGCCGCCCGGCGCAGTTCCTGCCCTGGCTGAAGGCCGAGGAGCACCTGGCCGAGGCCCACCAGGCGACGGTCGACCCGACGGCCTGAGACCTCGACGGCCTGAGCCCTCGACGGCCTGAAAACCGGGTGCGGGGCGTTCGCGGGGCGGGGTACGGTCTCCGCATGTCTTCGTTCTTCCAGATCTACGAGTGAGAGCGCGGCGGGTGCGCACACCCCGCCGCAGCCCGGGACCGGCGCGACCGGCCCCGATCCTTCACCTGATTCACTTCACACGTCGCATGGGAGAACGCCATGGCCAAGAGCCGTAACAACCTCCTCGGTGTCGGCGGACAGCGCAAGAAGCTGTCCCGCGCCGAACAGCAGGGCGCGGGTTCCGCGCGAGGCGCCGACCGCAAGGCCGCCGAGGACAAGAAGCAGGAGCTGGTGCGCAAGATGCGCGAGCGCGCCGAGGCGCAGGCGGCCACCACCACCGCCGCCGAGCCCGGCGAGCAGGGCGCGTCGCCCGCACAGAGCTGACGCCTGAGCATCACCCCGTAGGGCCGTGGGCCCGGATCATCCGTGATCCGGGCCCACGGTCGTGATCCGGGCCCGTCCGCCCGCCCGTCCGCCCGTCCGTCCGTCCGTCCGTCCGCCCGCCCGTCCGCCCGCCCGACCGCCCGCCCGACCGTACGTCCGTACGTCCGTGCGTCCGTGCGTGGTCCGTCACCGGCGGAACAGATACGGGTGTCGCCGAGCCAGCTCCCGCGTGATCGCCTCGTCGGTGGGGTCGGTGACCTCCCAGTCGTGCCCCGACGGATGCCCGGCGAACAGACCGCAGGCCGCGTCCGCGTTGCGGGGGGCGCGGACCGCACACCAGGGGAGTGGCAGCAGCCGTACCTGCCCCGCGCGCCACCGCGCCCAGACGGCGCTTCCCGGCCGCCCGCCCTCGTCCCACAGCATCGTCGCGTGCGCCTCGTCGTGGCCCTCCCCGAGTTCGCAGAGCAGGTGTCCGGCCTCCGGGCGGCGATCCGGGACCGACAGGGCGAGCACGTGCTCCGGGGGCGGCAGTAACGCGACGGCGGTGCACTGGTTCATGGGTACGGGTCACCCTTCGGGGGAGTCGCCTGATACGAGCCGCTCCGCGATCAGGTCGCCGAGCGGATCGTCCACGTCCCAGGAGTGGGGCGCGGTGTGGTGGTCGAAGAAGGAGCACCGCCGCACGACGTCCGTGTCGAACCGGCGGAGGAGGGCGGGGCACCAGGGCGCGCGGTCGGTCCGGTGGACGCGTTCGGGCCCGCCGCCGGTCCAGAAGAACCACTGGGCCGGTGAGTCGGGCGTCCGGCCCGGCCGGAGGTAGGCGGCGTGTTCGGTGTGCGGGCCGTCGTGCTCGCCGAGTTCGCACAGGACATACGGTTCCGGCTCGTCCGGGTCGTCCACCTCGGGGGCGAGGAGCCGCAGTACGGCTTCGGGAGGGAGAAGGGTGACGGCGGTGCACTGGAGCACGGCGGTCAACTCCGTTTCGTATGGCGGGATTACCGGTCGGCCGGGTGGCCACGCCACCCGGCGAGCGTCAGGCTCAGCCCGACGGCGGGGTCGAGCACGGTGAACAGCGCGGGGAACCCGGCCTCCAGGGCCCGTATGGCGTGGTCCTGATGCGCACTGCCGGTGGCCCAGCGACGCAACTCCTCGGGGGCGTCGGAGCCGTGGAAGCGGACCGCGCGCACATCGCCGGTCGGCAGTCGTACGGATTCGGGAGCGAGGGCGAGTCCATGGCCGTTGGCCAGACGGAGCGCCTGCCGCCGGAGCCAGACGAGGACGAGCCGCCGGTTCCGTACGACGACCCCGCCGAGCGAGGCGAACCGCTGCCCGTCGGAGAGGGTGACCTCGGCCGCGTAAGCCGTTGAGCGCGTCATGCGGGCCGTCCGGGTCCGCCGTGCCGGATCAGCTCCCGCAGCCGGTCGGCCGCTGCCTCGACCTCCGCCACGACGGCGGCGCGGCTCGCGAGGCGTTCCTGGATGGCCGCGTCCAACTCGGCACAGAACAGTACCCGGTAGCCGGGGTCCGACTCGACGCGTACGAGCTCGGCGAGCGGCGGGGTGTACCGGTGACGGCGTTGGGCGAGCCGGGCCCGTAACCGGGCAAGGGGGCGCGGGCTCACAGGACCTCACCCCGGCTGCGGGCGTTGAGGCGGGCGGTACGGGCGCGGAGCTGCTCTATCAGGACTGCGGGCCGCACATGGCGGGGCTCGGCCTCCCACTCCGCGCCGCCCCCTACCGGCCGCAGCGACCAGTAGGGGCCGGCGACCCCTCGGAACTCCCCCACGCGGTCGGCGCGGCTGGTGTCGACCAGGAGGGTTCCGAGGGCGGGGATGGAGGTGTTGGAGGGCGTGGGTGTATTCGGGCGTACGTTCTCGCCGTACATCATTCGCTCCTCTCCGTAGCCGTTCGGCTACCGGGGCGATTCAGCGTGGCCTAGGGTCGGAACGTCTTCAACCTGCGCTCTTTGCTCGGATAGTTAGGGCTTCGACATGGTGAATCGCAAGCAGCTCGACCCCGAGGACCCGGATGTCTCCTTCGGCTTGCAGCTCAGGCAGGCCAGAGACGCGCGTGGCTGGACGCAGGATGAGTTAGCCGGACGCATGGGGTGCTCGGGGACGCATATTTCGGCCGTGGAAACTGGTCGGCGCTCTCCGACTCCACGTTTTGCGAGAAGTGTTGACAGGGCGCTGGGGACCGGCGAGAAGTTCAGCCGCATGGTTCAGGCGATGAAGGACCTGACCCAACTGGAGGGCTTCCCGGAGTACGTGCGCTACGAGGGCCGGGCGGTGGAGATCAGGCTGTACGAAGTCGGGATCATTCCTGGGCTGTTGCAGACTCCGGAGTACGCACGAGTCCTGGCCGACAGTGCCGTACAGCGCGGGGCGATCACGCCGGAGCAGGCCGACGAACGGGTGGCCTTCCTGATGGAGCGCCAGGCAGCGTTGGTGCGGACGAATCCGCCCATGCTCTTCGTGACTATGGACGAAAGCTGCATTCGACGTCCGGTGGGAGGCTCCGCCGTCATGAACGCCCAGTTGGACCGGCTGATGGAGTTCGCCGAATTGCCCAACACGTTGCTACAGGTGGCTCCGTACGAGATCGGTGAACAGCGGACGTTCAACCTTCCGGTCTACCTGCTGACCATGCCGGACCGGTCCGTGATCTGCTACGCCGAGTCGCAGACACAGGGACACCTCGACCGGGAAAGCTCATTCGTCCTGCCCGTGTTGACGGCCTACCATCAACTCCAGGGCGCGTCGCTGTCGCAGACGGCGTCTGTGGCCAAGATCAGCCAGTTGCGAAAGGGCACCCTGTGACGACCGAATCCCCCCGATGGTTCAAGTCCTCGTACAGCGACAACGGCGGTGCCTGCATTGAGGTCGCCGCCAACCTCGCCGCCACGCGCGGCATCGTCCCGGTCCGTGACTCCAAGGTCGTGGACAGCCCCGTGATCGCCGTCCCCGGCACCGCGTTTGCGGCGTTCGTCGCGGGCGTGCGGGGCGGGACGTTCGACACCGTCTGAGGAACCGAGCAACCGGATGTCCCACCGTGCCGCGCAGGGTGGGACATCCTGCTGTTCGGAGAGAATGGGCACCTTTTGATGACCACCACCGACACCAGCGGGCGCGAGCCCGAACCCCGACCGCTCGTGCGTCGCGGGATTCAGCGTCTGGCACCCGCGCAGTGGGGGACCGGTCGCTCGGTCTGGGAGGCGGAGCTTTCAGGCAGAGACCTGGTGGTGGATCGCCTGGAGGTGCGGGAGGGCGCCGCCTCGGAGTACGCGGCGCGTGTGCTCGGTCTCGACAGTGAGCGTGTCTGGATCAGGAGCCGCCGGTTCGTCCTGGACGGGAAGCCGGTGCTGCTCTCGACGTCGTACCTCCCGGCGTCTCTGGTCCAGGGTTCGGCCATCACCGAGCCGGACACGGGCCCCGGTGGGATCTACGCTCGGCTCGCCGAACTGGGCCATGGACCAGTCCACTTCCGGGAGGAGGTTCGCTCGCGCATGCCGCTGCCCGAGGAGACCGCGAAGCTCAGGCTCCCGGCCGGCACGCCCGTCATGCTCATCTGCCGGACCGCTTTCGCGGAGGAGGGGCGTGTCGTGGAGGTCAACGAGATGGTGCTCGATGCCGCCGCGTACGTCCTGGAGTACGCCTTCGACGCGTGACCGCCGCCCCGAGGCCCTCTGGTGCACGCCCGGCCGCACCGTGCATGGTGGTGCTGCCTCTGCTTCCTGCGGCGAAGGGACACCTGTGATGCCCGAATCCCCGTGCTGGTTCACGTCCTCGTACAGCAACAACGGCGGTGCCTGCATTGAGGTCGCCGCCAACCTCGCCGCCGCGCACGGCATCGTCCCGGTCCGTGACTCCAAGGTCGTGGACGGCCCGGTGGTCGCCGTCCCCGTCCCCGCGTTCGCGGCGTTCGTCGCGGGCGTGCGGGGCGGGACGTTCGACACCGTCTGACAACGCACCGAGCAACCGGATGCCCCACCGTGCCGCGCGGGCCCGCACGGTGGGGCATCCTGCTGTTCAGACGAGGTCGTGCCGCCAGCGCAGCGCGGGGTGGCCGTCGATCCAGTACACGTGGGCCTCCTTCGTGACGCGGAGCCGTACCTCGGTGATGTCGGGGCGGTCCGCGTCCTGCCAGGCGGTGAGGGCCTGCTCGATCACGTCCCACAGGGCGATGGGGCCGCCCTGGCGGACCGTCCAGGTGCCGTCGTTCTCCGTGAACGAGGCGAAGGACTCGCGCTCCGGGTCGAAGAGGTACAGCAGCCGGTTACCCTCCTGCGACGTCGCGCGGGTGAAGCGCGCACCTGGAGCCGCGAGTTGGGCGAGGAACGCGGGCATCCAGTCCTCCAGCAGGAGCGGGGACACCTTGGTCTGGCGCTCACTGTCGGCGTAGGCCGTGCGGGCCGACAGGTCACCATCGACGGGCGCCTCCGCCTGGGACCGGGCCTGCATGAACGAGCTGCGGCCGATGATCGCGCCCTCGGCGGTACCGTCCTCCGCGACGGTGACCTTCGCCAGGCCGGTGCCGTAGTGCCAGGAGCCGCCGACCGTGGTGAGGACGATGCCGCCCGGCTTGGTCTGCCTGATCCAGGCGTAGGGGATGCGGCGCACCGCGCAGGTGGCGATGACGCGGTCGTACGGGGCGCGGCGAGGGTGGCCGAGGAGCCCGTCGCCCGCGACGGTCCAGGTCGAGTATCCGGCCGTTTCCAGGGCGTCGTCGGCCCGGGCCGAGACGCCGGGGTCCACCTCGACCGTGGTGACGGCGTCCTCCCCGAGGCGGAAGCACATGAGGGCGGTGGAATAGCCGGTTCCTGTGCCGATCTCCAGGACCTGATGACCGTCCTCCACCTCCAGCTTCTCCAACATGTCAACGACGGTGACCGGGGTGGTGGACGAGGAGGTCGGGGAGCCGGTCACGGGATCGCTGACCTGGTCGGCGGTGAGGTGCCCGTCGAGCTGGGTGGTCAGGGACGCGTCACGGTAGGCGATCCGTACCCACGCGGCCGGGTCGCTCCCAGATGCGGTCACCGGCTGCCACCGGCCGCCTTCTGCGGGCAGGAACACGCCGGGGTTCAGGAACAGCTCGCGGGGAACGGCCTCCACCGCCGCCCGCCACGGGGAGCTGATGAGGACACCCGCCCGCGTCAGGCGCCCGGCGAGGGCACGCCGCTCCTGGGCGGTGTCGGTCTCGGTGTCGGTCATGGGGCAACTCCTTGCCTCAGCAGTTCAGCGAATGCGGCGGACATCGGGAGGCCGGTGGACTCCTCCAGCCATCCCCACTGTCCGTTCGGGTTCAGCTCCAGCCACCAGAGGCCACCGGTCTCGTCGACGGCGAAGTCGAAACTTCCCGAGGCCAGCCCGAAGTGGTCCAGGTACGTCAGAAGCGCCTTCTCCACGCGGTCGGGCAGGTCCACCACGCGGTAGGACAGGGCCGAGTAGTCCTTGCGCCAGTCCAGCATCCCGGACTCGATCCGTACGGCGAACACCTGGCGGCCGACGACCAGCACGCGAAGGTCGGCCGCCTTGTTCACGACGGCCTGGAAGAGGTGAGGCACCAGAGCCACACGCTCGTCGATCTCTGTCGCCACGACCGGGTCGGCCCACCCGGTGACGGGAACGCCACCTCGCTGGTAGGGCGTCCACCGGAGCGTCTTGAAGATCACCTGATCATGGCTGCCGACGAAGGACCGCGCCTCGTTCGGGTCGTTCGTGACCAGTGTCGGCGGCACCGTCAGCCCTAGGCGCTGGGCAACCGCGAGCTGGGCCGGCTTGTAGTCGGCGGCGGCGTTGCGCAGCGGGTGGTTGACCCACAGTGGTCCGTCGAGGGCGTACAGGGTCCCGCCGAGCCCGTAGCGGGTGTGGGCCGCCGCGAACCGTGCGTCGTCCGCACCGAGATCGTCGAAGGCCGGCCACACCGGGCGGCGCCAGTACACCGACCGGACCTCGGCCAGCTCCACGAGGCGTGACGGGGTGCGGAGCTGCCCGGCCGCAGGGGCCGGGCAGCTCCCGAAACGAGCGGTGACCGTCAGGGCCGCCCCGATGTCGGCGGGGTTGAACCTGGTCACCGGTACGTTGCGTCGGTTCAGTGCCCTGATCACCATGTCGGCGGTGAGATCGTCCGCCTCGGTGGCCACCAGCACAGGCCTTCTGTCGGTCACAGGTCAGTCCTGCTCGGAGTCCTGGTCGTGCCCCTGGTCGGGGGCGGAGTCCGAGTTCGTGATCGTGCTCGTTTCGGTGCCTTTGCTGGTGCCGTGCTTGCCCATCTCGAGCACCGTGCCGCTGCGGTCGGTGAAGATTCCGAGCTGGGTGTCGGGGTCGAGCGAGACCACAGCGTGGGGGCGATGAGTGACGGTCGGGTACGGGGCGAGCCGATCGGCTCCCCAAGGGCGCATGTGGGGCTCAACTGCGGTAGCCATCCTGGCCTCCTTGACGACGGTGGTTGTTGCCGAACCTGAAGCTAAGGGCACCGTTGATCGAGTACGACTGACCGGAGGTGCGTGTTTGGGCGACCGAGGGGCACCGGGGGTGCAGCATGACAGCGAAGGGATTCGCACGCGGACCTGCGACTGCGGGCACGATTGCAGGGTTCGTTCTCCGCGTGGCCCGGGAGAGTACGAGCATGCGCACGCAGGCCGGCATGGCCGAAGCGATGGGGGTTGATCTTGCTACTTGGCAGGGCTGGGAGACCGGGCGACGACCGCTCGCCAACGTGAAGGCGGGTGTCCTGCTCGATATTCGGCGCCGGTTACTCGCGTTGGGCGCGGACCCCGGTGTCCTTCACCTTCTCGACCCGGCGATGGACGCAGACCGCGTCATCACGTCCACGATCCATCCGGAGGTCAACGTCCGTCACCCACTCGCGAGCTGGGTACACACCCGTGACACGGCCCACATGATCGCCTGGGCTCTCAACGGGACCGTTCCGCCCGCTCTGGCCCGCAGAGCGGTGACGGGGCGACGCGGTCCCGTAGCCAAGGCCCCGCTCCTGTCAGCGCCCGATAGAAGCGTGTTTTTCGCACACCTCCGCGAGGTCGCCGAATCTGCGTTGCACGCCGGAGGGGACGGGCTACTGCTCCATCGCCAGTGTCTCTACCTCTGCTCCTATGACCAAGGCTCCGGGGCGACGTCGTGGGTAGTGCACGCTCTGCATGGCAGCCGCGACCTCATCTCCGTTCGTGGCTGGACCCCGCACTGGGCCACCGCTCGGTCAACAGCCGCCGCGTTGGTGAGGCTTGGTGACCATCAGCCGCTGCTGGACTTCATCGAGAGGGGCCTGGCAGGCGATGACTACGCAGAGATCGCGAACCTCAACTACTTGGCGTATTGGTTCGGTTCGATCCGAGAGGCCCAGACGGACGACACCTTCATGCGGCACGGTCCGACCAACTGGGAGCCCGTACGACTTCTTCGCGGACTCGCCACCGGCCTCCACCAGGCTTCGGCGTACATGGACCTCTACGTTCACTCGCTATGGGCCCTACTGACCACCAACCGGTGGCTGCCCCTGGCAGACCCGGTTCTCGCGGACGGTCTGGCCACACAAACCGCCCGGCTCCTCGACCACGACGGAATCTCTCTGCGAGCGAGGCGGGAACTCAGCGTGGTGCATTACGTTCTACGCGAGAACCGCACATGACACATCGGAGGTCGTACTTCATGGCGGACACAGAGCAGGAGCAGGCAAAGGGCACTACAGGCTTTCTGCTGGAAATGGGGATGCTCAAGCGCGCCAAGCGGTCCGGCTGGTGGATCGCGGGAGTGAAAGATCCCGAGACCATTGCGGAGCACAGCTTCAGAGTCGCGCTGATCGGCTCCGTACTCGCCATGATGGAAGGCGCCGACCCTGCGCGGGCTGCACTGCTCGGCCTGTGGCACGACACCCAGGAGACCCGCGTCAGCGACATCCCGCACATCGGCCGTCGCTACCTCGAAGCCGCCAGCAACGAGAAAGTCACCGCCGACCAAGTATCGGCCGCACATCCGGCGGTGAAGGCCGGGGCCCAGCGGATCGTGGAGGAGTACGAGAACGGCGACTCCCTCGAAGTCATCTGCGCGCATGACGCCGACAAGCTCGAATGCCTCCTCCAAGCTGTCGAATACCGCGAACAGGGCTGCTCCAATGTCCAGCCCTGGATTGACAGCAGCATCGCCAAGCTCAAAACGCCCTCTGCCCAGTGCCTCGCCGAGGCCGCGCTCACCATGACGTCGATCGAGTGGCAGCAGACGTACCTCCGCTGAGACCGGTGCCTCGGTCTCCGACTCCTCCGGTGCGCCGAGGCCGAGGCACCGGTGCGGGTCCGCGGTTTCCGTGCCGTACGGTCGCCGCGCTTGGGCACGGTGGCTCCCGTCTGGCCAGGGGGCCTCGTACCGCGACCGGTCGGCAGGGACACTCTTGTGCAGAGGGCCGTCAGAGCTCCAGGGCGCCGAAGCGGTCGCCCGCCCGTACCGGCCGCAGCGTGATGCGGGTGACCTGCCCGCCCGCCGTGTCGATCTCGATCGTGGCGAAGGGGTGCCCGCCCGGGGCGACCACGTACATCGGCCGGCCGTTGACGGTCAGCCGGCAGGCCGCCCGGATGCGGTCGCGGAACCGCGCGGTCTCGGCGGCGATGTCGGTGGCGCCGGTCACGGTGGTGGGGCCGCCGTGCGGCAGGAGCGCCGCCTCGGCGTCACGGACGCTGTCGGGCGCGAGCAGGTGGATCATCGCGCGCGTGTCCCCGGTCCGGGCCGCCGCCATGAAAGCGTCCACGATCCGCTGATCTGTCCGGCCGGTCTCCGCCGCGTCCTGCCGTGCCGGGGCGAGGCGTCGGCGTGCTCGGCTGGCGTGCTGCTTGGCGCTGGGTACGGTCGTGCCCAGCACCTCCGCGATTCGGTTGAACGGGGTGGAGAACAGGTCGTGCAGGACGTACGCGACCCGCTGGGGTGCGGTCAGCCGGTCCAGCAGGATCATCAGCGCCCTAGAGACGTCCTCGGCGCGGAGGACCGCCTCGTCCGCGGCCAGGTCCGCCGCCGGGACGGCGTCCGCGAGCAGCGGCGCTTCGGCGCGGCGGCGTCGGGCCCGCAGCTCGTCCAGGCAGACCCGTGCGGTGACGGTCGTGAGCCAGGCCGACGGGTTCTCGACCTGCGGTGACGATCGGGCGGTGGCGGCCCGCACCCATGCGGTCTGGACGGCGTCCTGGGCGTCCTGGGCCGAGCCCAGCATGCGGTGGGCGACGGACAGGAGACGCGGGCGGGCGGTCTCGAACTCCTCGACCGTGATCGGCATGGGTGTCACCTTCCGGGGCCGACGGACGTCAGGACGGGTGGTTGGGAAACCTGTCCTGTCCGCCTCCCGAGAGATGAGAACGCCATGAGCCTACAGCTGGTGATCACATGAGTTCCGTACTGTTCGTCGCCACGGTGGGATGCGTCGTCGTGAACGTGCTGATCGCGGTCGCGGACTACGCGCGGGCACCCTTCGTCCTGGCGAACTCCGCGGAGGTCGGGCTCCCGCCGGCCTCGGTGCCGTATCTGGCGACACTCAAGCTCGCGGGCGCCGTGGGCCTCCTCATCGGCCTGTTCGGGGTCCGCTGGCTGGGTCTGGCGGCGGGGGCCGGCCTGATCGCGTTCTTCGTCGGCGCGGTCCTGGCCCACATTCGCGCCCGTGTCTTCCACAACCTCGCCTTCCCGGGCGCCTTCCTGCTGCTCGCGGTCGCCGCCACCGCCTACTTCGCGGGCGGACGGTGACGGCGGCCATGACGTCGGAGTCCCGGATCAGCCGTGGCGGCCTATCGCCTCCCGGATCCAGCCCGCATAGGCGGGTGCGCTGGTGTAGAGCCCCGGCCCTTCGCTGCACCGCACGCCCGGCGCACCGGGGCCGGAGGTGACGCCGATCAGCTCCCAGCGCCCCTTCCGGTCCCGCTGGAGCTGGGGACCGCCCGAGTCGCCGTTGCACGCCATGGCCCCGGGTGTCCGGCTGACGGTGCACAGGCGGGTGCCGTCCGCGTAGCCCGGTGCGCAGTCGGTCACCGCGCCCCGGCGAGTGTCGAGTTGCTGGAGTCGGTCGGGGAAGACCCACGGGGCGTCGGGTGCGTCGTCGGTCCTGCCGAAGCCGAGGATCCGGGTCGGGGTGCCGGGTCGCCCCGGACGGTCGGCGATGCGGACGGGCTTCTCCGCGACCGGGCGGTCCAGACGGATCAGGGCGATGTCGGCGCGGTTCGGGCCGGTGTCCTCGCCGCTCCGGTAGCCGGGATGGGACACCGTCTTCGCGACGGACCGGACCGTGCCCCCGGAGTCCTTCCACTCGCTGCCGATCCGAACGGTGCCGTCCAGGGTGACCAGCCTCGGGTCCACACAGTGGGCAGCCGTGAGCACCCATCGCGAGTCGATCAACGAGCCCCCGCAGACCCCCTTGAACGTGGGATCGTCCGCACCCGACACGGGGATCGACACCATGGACGGGTAACGCTGCGTGGAATCCGTACCGTTGACGATCGCTTCAGCGCTCCCGGTCATCGTGGCGGCGCACGCCGCTCCGGCCAGGACGACCGCGGCGGCGCGCGCCAGCGTACGGCGTGACGAGTTCAAGCGGAACACTGGTTCTCCGATCAGCTGAGCATGTTCGACATGCTCAGCCTCCGCGATCAAGAGGCACTGATCCATCCGGTCAGCGGGCCTGTCCGAGATCGGGTCAGCGGGCCCGTGCGGGGTGGGGAGACCCCCCGGGAGGAGACGGGGAGCCTACGTCCGGTGCGCCGTCCGGTTCAGGTGCCGGGCGAAGAACCGGGCCCCGGTCTCCAGCTCGAACTCCGGGACGCCGGTGTGTCCGCCCATGTTGGCGTGCAGGGTCTTCTCCGTGGAGCCGAAGGCGTCGAAGAGGTCCAGGGCCGCCTGCCGGTCGTTCCCTTCGTCGTCCCACTGGAGCAGGACGTGCAGCGGAACGGTGACCCGGCGGGCTTCCTCGAACATGGCGGCGGGCACGAGACTCCCGGCGAAGAGCCCGGCCGCCACGATGCGCGGCTCGACCGCCGCGAGGCGGACGCCGATGGAGATCACCCCTCCCTCGTACCCGACCGGCCCGCCGATCCCGGGCAGTGCCAGGAGAGCGTCCAGGACGGCCTGCCATTCCGGGACCGCCTTGTCGACCAGCGGCAGGACGAGGGCGTCGATGATCTCGCCGCCGACCGGCTCGCCCGCCTCCATCGCCCGGCGCAGGTCGGCGCGGGCCTCTTCGGCGGCGGCCCAACGGGGCCGTTCGCCGCTGCCGGGGAGCTCGATGGTGGCCGAGGCGAAGCCGTACTCCGCCGCGTAGTGACGGGCCCGCCCCGCCAGTCGGGGGTACATCCTGCGCAGTCCGAGCGGGGGGTGGCCGATCAGGATCAGCGGCGTCGGCGCGGGCGCGGATGCGGGCGTCCACAGGATGCCGGGGATGTCGCCGAAGCTGAATGCGCGTTCGAGGACTCCGCCGTCGAGACGCTGTTCAGAGGTGAAATGCATGGTCGTGCCTTTCGGGAGGCTCATGAACGGCGCTCCCGGACGACCTACCGCCCGACCGTGACCCCGGAGGGGAGCACCCATGTCGATACAGCGTTCACGGGTACCACCTCCTCGATTTCCAGCACGGCTTCCTGGAACGTAGCAGCGGTCGCGGTGGTCGGCCAAGCGGATTCCTCGCGGGCCGGGATTCGCTCGAAGTCGTCTCCGCCCTCAGTGCGCAAACAAGGGGAACCGGATGATCCGCTCACCCTACTTCCGAGGTAATCGCCTTGGCGTACCCGCGCTGGCAGGATTGGCGCTCTCTCCGCGTCGCAGGACGCGGACCGGACGGAGAGGTCGGTCATGTCCACAGCCACGTCTACGAGCACGCGCACGGTGATTGAGGAGCTGCTGCGCAGAATCGGCGAGGGCAACCCCGAGCGCATCGCCGAGATGTATGCCGAGCAGGGCGATTGGAAGCTCTCCTGGCCGGAGGCCGAGCACGGCCGTGCTGCCACGCCGTGGATCCGCCACCGGTCCACCCGAGCTGACGCGGCCGCCCACTATCGCGAGCTTGCCGAGCATCATGTGCCGGAGCGTGTGGCGACCGAGATCGAGCGCATCCTTGTCGACGGAAGCGACGCGGTCGTGCTGGGCGAGATCCGTCAGACCGCCCGGCCCACGGGGCGCGCCTACCTGGCGCGGTTCGCTCTGCATCTCACCGTCGCGGACGGCCTCGTCACCCGGCACCATGTCTACGAGGACAGCTTGGCCGTCGCCCAGGCATTCGAAGCGGAGCATCAGTAAAGAACCCGGGCCATCGTGAGGATGCCGCCGCTCACACAGACTTGATCGCGTTCTGCTGACCCGACAAGCACCACGCCTCCTGAAGGGCAATGACGGCGCCCGCCCCGAGCCGGAGTGGCTCTGCGGCTGGGCGCCAGGCGATTCCCGGCCGCCCGGGTGAGAGACCCTAGGGGGCGACCGCCCGCTTCTGCTCCGCCCGCTGGGCCTCCTCGCTCCTCATCTCCGTCAGGAATTGCCGTGTCCCACCCCTCTCCCGCCCCTCGGGCGAGCAGCACAGCGCCGCGCGCCGACGCGCACCGCTTCAGCTCCGTCATCAGCCGCATCGCCGAGGAGATGGCCGCACTCACCGACCACGGCACCCCGGCCGACTACATCCCGATGCTCGCCGACGCCGACCCCCGGCGCTTCGGCATGGCCGTCGCGGAGCCGGACGGAACCGTCTACGGCGTCGGCGACTGGCAGCAGCCGTTCTCGACGCAGTCCATATCCAAGGTGTTCGCCCTGGCCCTGGCCCTCTCCCTGGACGGCGAGCAGATATGGCGGGGAGTCGGCCGGGAGCCTTCGGGTAATCCGTTCAACTCCCTGGTGCAGTTGGAGTACGAGAACGGCATCCCCCGCAACCCGTTCATCAACGCCGGGGCCCTGGTGGTGACCGACCGGCTCCAGGGGTTGACGGGGGACGCCGCCGGCCAGGTGCGGGAGCTGCTGCGCTCGGAGAGCGGCAACGCCGCCATCGACTTCGTACCGGAGGTCGCCGCCTCCGAAGCGGCCTTCGGCGACCGCAATTCCGCGCTGGCCCACTTCATGGCCTCCTACGGCAACATCACGCTCCCGGTCCCCGAACTGCTCTCCGCCTACTTCCGCCAGTGCTCGATCGAGGCGTCCTGCGCGGACCTGGCCCTCTCCGCGGGGTTCCTGGCCCGGCACGGGATTCGGGCCGACGGGTCCGCGCTGCTCACCCGCAGCCAGGCCAAGCAGGTGAACGCGGTGATGCTCACCTGCGGGACGTACGACGCGGCCGGGGAGTTCGCCTACCGGGTGGGGCTGCCGGGCAAGAGCGGAGTCGGCGGGGGGATCATCGCGATCGTGCCCGGGGTGTGCACCCTGTGCGTATGGAGTCCGGGGCTCGACCGGCGCGGCAACTCGGTGGCGGGCGTGTCGGCCCTCGACCGCTTCACCACGCTGACCGGGCTGTCCGTCTTCTGACCCGGGCGCTTCTGACGCGGGCGCCTGGCTCTACCGGTCCGGCCTGGTCCAGAACTGGCGTGGTGCGAAGCCCTCGCGCCGCAGCCAGTGCTCCGTATGGACGATCCGCTCCGCGTCGATCACGACGAGAGGGCCCGACTGCCGCCATGACCTCACGACTTCAGGGCGAGGAGACGGTACAGCGGGTCCGGGCGGGGCGCGTCCTGGTTCGGCAGCGCGGCGAGGCGCCGGCACACGTCGGCCACCTGGTCCGGGCGCGCGTGGGTGCACCAGGAGATGCGGCCCGCCTCGATCACCTCGCGCCACCCGCGAGGGCTGCGGCCCTGCCCCGTGCCGGGGAACCGGGTCCGGCCGGCCGCCCCCAGGCCATGTTCCGCCGCCCAACGGAGCAGCAGGGCGGAGTGGTCGGGCACCCGGGGCGCGTACCGGCCGCGCAGGTCCGCCGTGATCTCGGCGATGTCGCTGTGCTCGGCGAAGTACGCGTCGTTCTTGTCGACGGTGGTGATCAGCACCCCGCCGGGCCGCAGCACCCGGGCCGCCTCGGCCAGCACGGGCACGGGGTGCGGCAGGAGATGCAGCAGCCAGATGATCACGACGGCGTCCACCGTGTCCGACGCGAAGGGCAGCCGTGCGCCGTCGCCCCGCACGATTGCTCCCGGCACCCGCCGCGCGGCGAGGCCCAGCATCCCGGGCGAACGGTCGACGCCCACCACCGTCCGCCCCGGACGCCGGAGCCGTTCCGTCACGATGCCCGTACCGCACGCGATGTCCAGGACGGTGCGGGGCCCTTGCGGCAGGAGCCGTTCCACCGCGTCCGCCGCCGCCCGGGCCCTCGGTTCACCACCCCGGGACGCGTCGTAGTGCCGGGCCTCGTCGTCGTAGTCGAGCACGTCCGTCCCCTGTCACCGCGCCGGTGGCTGCCACTGTGCCCGGCGTACGATACGGGCCGTGACCCGCCTCCCGGTCAGATGATCACCACCCGGCGCCCCCGCGTGTGCCCCGCCCGGCTGTCGATGTGCGCGGCGGCGGCCTCGGCGAGCGGGTAGGACTTCTCCACCGGGATGTGCAGCCGGCCACGTGAGATCAGCGCCGCCGCCTCGGTCAGCGCGTCCGGCACGCTCCCCGCCACGCCGGAGAACCGGACGCCGAACTCCGCTGCGCCCAGGTCCGCGATGGTGACCACCTTCCGTGGGTCACCGGTCAGTTCGACCAGTTCGCCGAGCACGCCCGAGCCCGCCAGATCGAGCGCGGCGTCGACGCGGCCGAGCTGCCGCACCCGCTCGACCCAGCCCTCGCCGTACGTCGTGGCGCGTGCGCCCAGGCCGCGCAGGTACTCCTGGTTCGCGGCGCCCGCCGTGCCGATGACCGTGACGCCCCGGTCGCGGGCGATCTGGAGCACCGCCGAACCGACCCCGCCGGAGGCGCCGTTGACCAGCAGTGTCTGGCCGGGCCGGACCCCGACCTCGCGCAGGACGCGCAGCGCGGTCTCCACCACGGACGGGTAGCCCGCCGCCTCCTCGAAGGTCAGGCCCTCCGGCATCCGGGCCCAGGCCGACAGGACGGCGAACTCGGCGTACGTGTCGGAGCCCTCGCCGAACACGTGGTCGCCGACCGCCACTCCTTCGACGCCCTCGCCCACCTCGTCCACCACTCCGGCGGCGTCGAGGCCCACTCCCGAGGGCAGTTCGACCGGATGGGCTCCCAGGACCTGGCCCTCGCGGATGCGCCAGTCGACGGGGTTCACTCCGGCGGCGCGGACGCGGACGCGTATCCGGCCGGGGCCCGCGTGGGGCTCCTCGGCGTCTATGAGGTGCAGCACATCCGGCCCGCCGAACTCGGCGAAGCTCACCTTTTTCATGCTCTTCAGGTTCTCCATGCGTCGAACATAACACTAACCGTTAGCTTTCCGTATCGGTTCCAGTTTTGTATTTGCTAGTGTCAGCGCATGAACGAGCCCAGCGGACGCCGCGAGCGCAAGAAGGCCGCGACCCGCCAGAAGATCGCCGACACCGCTCTGCGGCTCTTCCTGGAACGCGGGTACGACGCTGTGGGCATCCGTGACGTGGCGGCCGAGGCGGACGTAGCCGTGACCACGCTCTTCTCCCACTTCGCCTCGAAGGAAGCGCTGGTCTTCGAGCAGGACCAGGGGTTCGAACAGGGCCTCGTGCGGGCGGTGGCCGAGCGGGCGGCGGACGAGCCCCTGATTCCCGGGCTGCGCCGCGAGATCCACGCCCTGGTACGCCACTGCGGGGCGCCCGGCGCCGCCCCGGTCCGGAACATGATCGAGTCGTCGCCGTCCCTGCGGGAGTACGAGGAGTCGATGCGGCTGCGCCACGCGGAGGCGCTGGCCGCCGCGATCGCCGCCGACCTCGGCGTACCGGAGACGACGACGGCCTGCCGGACCATCGCGAGGTTCGCGATCGACGCCTACGCGCTGGCCCGCGAGGCGGCCGATCCGCAGGCTGCCGTGGACGAGATCTTCCGGATGATCGAGGCGGCCTGGGGAGCCTCCCGCCTCGCCTGAGGAGCGCTCGGACTCAGGCGTCCGACCGGCGGATCCCGCCGCTGGGGCCGTGCCAGTCAAGACACAGGGCGGTGGCGTCGTCCTTCGGCGGCCGGCCGCCATAGGCGTCGGCCACCGCGGCGACCAACGTACGGACGACCTCACGCGGATGCTCGGCCGCGGTCCGCAGCAGGAGGCCGGGCAGGTCGACCGTCTCCGCTTCGCGTTCTTGCATTCCGTCGGTGAACAGCACAAGACGGTCGCCGGGGCGCAGGTCGATTTCCTGCACCTCGTAGGAGCCCTGGGCAGTGAAGCCGAACGGCATGTTGACGGCCATACCCACTTCCTCGACTGCGCCGTCGCGCAACCGGAGCGGCCCCGGGTGCCCCGCGTTGACCAACTGCGCACCGCTTCCGTCCAGGGCGATGCGGAGCAACTGGCCCGTGGCATAGGCGTGGCGCCCGTGGTCGAGGAGGGCCTGGTGCATGTGGCCGGCCTGTTCGGCGAGGTCCGCTCCGGCACGGCGGGCGCCGCGGGAGGCGTTCACGACCAGGGTTGCGGTGAGGGAAGCGTCGACGTCATGGCCCATGGCGTCGGTGACGGACAGGTGCAGGGTGTCGTGGTCGAGGCAGTAGTCGTAGGTGTCCCCGGCGATGTCGGACGCCGGGACCAGGGCTCCGGCGAGAGCGAACTCGGACGCCTCGCAGGAGGGGGCCGACGGGAGGAGCTGCCGCTGGATCTCCGCCGCCAGGCTGACCGTCGTGGTCCGGTTTCCCCAGTGGTAGAGGTCGGTGAACCGGCGATCGGTGACGATGATGTACGCCAGCGCGTGCGCGGCCTCCTCGACCTGCTCCAGCACGCTCTCGGTCACGACGTCGAGGTACAGCTCCAGCACACCGATGGTGTCACCGCGGTTGGTGACCGGCGCGAGCACGCGCTGCCCCAGCCCGCCCTCCTCCGCCAGCACCGTCTTCTGGGCACGCAGAACCTTGTCGTAGACGCCGCTGACGGCCATGGCCACCCCCTCGGCCCGTCTCCCGGTCCGGTGCTCCTGGGTGACGCCGACCGTGTCGTTGACCCGCAGCAGACGGCTGCCGACCACGTCGACGAAGAGGAACGACACGTACCGCGCACCGAACCGCGTGCGCAGGTTGCGCGCCACGACATCGATCGAGTCCACCGGGGCCGCGCTCTCCGCCGCCGCCAGCACTTCGGCCAGTCCCATCCGGTCACACGTCATCACAGCCTCCCAAAGTTGAGACTGCTTCTGCCCGCTGACGCCTCCCTCATGGCTCCGATCGAGGAAACCTGCGGTGGCGAGGGGGGATTCCGACCGGGGCGTCCGGTCGGAAGTACCCCTGGAACGAGCCGGGTCCACCCAAGGGCTGTCACGCCGGGAGCTGCGGGACAGCCCTTGGGGTGTTCGGCTTCGCGAGCAGGGCTCGGCGCACCACTCCGTTGGTGGGGGTATGGGCTATTTTGCGCAATAAAGTTGTTAGCTTTCCCTGGTTGGCCGATGACCGCATCGACAGGGGAACGTCATGACGCACGCCGAACAGGCCGCGGAGCGCCCGGCGGTGAAGCTGACGCTCCTCACGCTCACCGCGATGGTCGTCGGCTCGATGGTGGGCGCCGGGGTGTTCTCGCTGCCCCGGCGCTTCGCGCAGGAGACCGGCGTCGCGGGAGCGCTGATCGCCTGGGCCGTCGCCGGGACCGGCATGCTGATGCTCGCCTTCGTCTTCCAGACGCTCGCCGTCCGCCGGCCCGACCTGGACGCCGGGGTCTACGCGTACGCGAAAGCGGGCTTCGGCGAGTACCTCGGCTTCTTCTCCGCCTTCGGCTACTGGGCCAGCGCCTGCGTCGGCAACGTCACCTACTGGGTGCTCATCATGTCGACGGTCGGCGCGGTGGCGCCGGCACTGGGCGACGGCGATACCGTGACGGCGGTGGTGATCTCCTCGGTCGGCCTCTGGGGGTTCTTCCTGCTGATCCGCCGGGGCGTCAAGGAAGCCGCGGCGATCAACCGGATCGTCACCGTGGCCAAGATCGTGCCCATCCTCTTCTTCGTGATCCTGGCGCTGTTCTACTTCGACGCCTCGGTCTTCGCGGACAACTTCGGCGGCGCCGACTACGCGGGCTCCCTCTTCGACCAGGTCCGCGGCACGATGCTCGCGACGGTCTTCGTCTTCCTCGGCGTCGAAGGGGCCAGCGTCTACTCGCGCCACGCCAAGCGCCGCGAGGACGTGGGGCGGGCCACCGTCCTCGGATTCCTCAGCGTCTTCGCCGTCTTCGCCTCCGTCACGATCGTCAGTTACGGACTGCTGCCGATGGCCGAGATCGCGGAGCTGCGGCAGCCCTCGATGGCCGAGGTGCTGGAGGCGGCGGTCGGCACCTGGGGCAAGGTCTTCGTCAGCGTGGGCCTCATCGTCTCCGTGCTCGGCGCCTACCTCGCCTGGACGCTGATGGCCGCCGAAGTCCTGTTCGTCGCCGCGAAGGACAAGGACATGCCCCGCTTCCTGGGGCGGTCGACCGGGGCGGACGTGCCCGAGGCCGCGCTCCTCATGACCACGTGCCTGAGCCAGGTCGTCCTGGTCGTGACGCTGTTCTCCGACGACGCCTTCAACTTCGCCCTCGACCTGACCAGCGCGCTCAGCCTGATCCCCTTCCTCCTGGCCGCCGCCTTCGCGGTACGGATCGCCTGGCGTCCCGGCCGGTCCGACGTGGCAGGGCGCAGTACCCGCCGCGAGCTGGTGATCGCCGTGGTGGCCACGCTCTACACCGCGTTCCTGCTGTACGCGGCGGGGCTGAAGTTCGTCCTCGTCTCCTTCATCCTCTACGCCCCGGCCACCTTCCTCTTCGTCAAGTCCCGCAGGGAACAGGGGCGCAGGCCCTTCTCCCCGGGCGAGGCCGTCATCTGCGCCGTCTCGGTCGCCGGCGCCGTCGCGGGGGTCGTGGCGCTGGCCATGGGGTGGATCGAGCTCTGAGCGACCTGCGCCCGTCCTCGCTCCGAGCGTCCTCCGCCTCCCGTCCTCGCTCCGAGCGCCCCCTCCCGTCCTCGCTCTGAGCGTCCTCCGCCTCCCGTCCTCGCTCCGAGCCCTCCGCACGTCCCTGCTGCCGTCGCCGCGCGATCCGGCACACCCTCTGCCGTCACCGCGCGATCCCGCACACCCTCTGCCGTCACCGAGTGAAAGGCCCACCGTGAACAGCACCACCCCCGCTTCCGCCCTCGGCGTCCATTCCGAGGTGGGGCGTCTGCGCAAGGTCCTGGTCTGCGCCCCCGGACTGGCCCACCGGCGGCTGACCCCGACCAACTCCGGCGACCTGCTCTTCGACGACGTGATGTGGGTGGAGAACGCCCAGCGCGACCACGCCGACTTCGTCGCCCAGCTCACCGGGCGCGGCGTGGAGGTCGTCGAACTGCATGATCTGCTCGCCGCAACGGTGGCTCTGCCCGAGGCCCGGTCGTGGCTCCTGGACCGGAAGATCACCGCCAACGAGGTGGGCCTCGGCCTGATCGACGACACCCGCGCCTTCCTGGAGACCCTGACCCCGCGACAGCTCGCGGAGTACCTGATCGGCGGGCTCGCCACCGCCGACCTCCCCGACGCGTTCCGCTCCGGGTACGTGGCGCTCGCCCGCGAGGGGGCCGGGGCGCGGGAGTACCTGATGCCGCCGCTGCCCAACACCCTGTACACCCGTGACACCACCTGCTGGCTCTACGGCGGGGTGACGCTGAACCCGCTCTACTGGTCCGCCCGGCGCGACGAGACCCTGCTGATGAAGGCGGTCTACACCTTCCACCCCGACTTCCGCGACAGCACCGTCTGGTGGGGCGACCCGGAGAAGGAGTGGGGCCAGGCCACGTTCGAGGGCGGGGACATCATGCCCGTCGGCAACGGCGTCGTCCTCATGGGCATGAGCGAACGGACCTCCCGCCAGGCCATCACGCAGGTCGCGGCGGCCCTGTTCGAGCAGGGTGCGGCCGAGCACGTGATCGTCGCCGGGATGCCGAAGCTGCGCTCGGCGATGCACCTCGACACGGTGTTCACCTTCGCGGACCGGGACATCGTCACGCTGTACCCGCGCATCATGGACGGAGTCCACGCCTTCTCGCTGCGGCCGTCCGACCTGGCGCCCGGGATCGAGATCACCGACGAGGGCAGCACCCCGTTCACCGAGGTCGTGGCCCGCGCCCTGGGCCTTCCCCAGCTGAGGGTGATCGAGACGGGCGGCGACGTCTACGCCTCGGAGCGCCAGCAGTGGGACAGCGGCAACAACGCGGTGGCGCTGGAGCCCGGCGTCGTCTTCACCTACGACCGCAACACCCAGACCAACGCGCTGCTGCGCCGGGCCGGGGTGGAGGTCATCACCATCGTCGGGGCGGAACTGGGCCGGGGCCGGGGCGGCGGGCACTGCATGACCTGCCCGCTGATCCGCGACGCGGTGACGTTCTGACCGGGGCCTGCCGCACGCCCCCGTAGGCGAACAGCCGTGTACGCGAGGGGCTTCGGGGCACTCGAACGACAGGCCGGTCCTCTTCGAGACCGGATTCCGGCGCGACCGTCCCGAAGGAGCGACAGATGGCTACGCAGCACGGCAACCAGCCGACCGGGCAGGGGCATCACAGTGCGCCGCGGGGAGGTGCCGACGGCAACGTCTTCAGCATCATCGCGATCGTCCTGGGCGTGATCGGGCTGATCTTCCTGCCGATCGTCTTCGCCCTGGGCGGACTGATCATGGCCATCATCGCCAAGACCGTCCGGCACGAGCGGCTCGCCACGGTCGCCATCGTGGTCAGCGCCGTCGGACTGGTCGGCGGAATGGTCGTCGGCGCCATCTTCGCCAGTATGTGAGCGAGCCGAGCGATGCCGATGAGCCCGGGGCGGACCCCGCCTCGGGCTCCTGGTGTGCCCGGCGCCCGACGGACTCCCCCCGCCGGGGCGGCCACCTCTTCGGCGTACGCGACAATGGAGCCATGACCACGCTCGCCCCCGCCCTCCCGCAGCTCCGCATCGGCCCGCACACCGTGCGGCCGCCGGTCGTGCTGGCCCCGATGGCCGGCATCACCAACGCCCCGTTCCGGACGCTGTGCCGGGAGTTCTCCGGCGGCAAGGGGCTGTTCGTCAGCGAGATGATCACCACGCGGGCGCTGGTCGAGCGCAACGAGAAGACCATGCAGCTCATCCACTTCGACGCGACCGAGACGCCGCGTTCCATCCAGCTGTACGGAGTGGACCCGGTCACCGTCGGCAAGGCGGTCCGGATGATCGTCGACGAGGATCTGGCCGACCACATCGACCTGAACTTCGGCTGCCCGGTCCCCAAGGTCACCCGGAAGGGCGGCGGCTCCGCGCTCCCGTACAAGCGGCCCCTGCTGCGGGCCATCCTCAGGGAAGCCGTGTCGGGGGCCGGGGACCTCCCCGTCACCATCAAGATGCGCAAGGGCATCGACGACGACCACCTCACCTTCCTCGACGCCGGTCGCATCGCCGTCGAGGAGGGCGTCACCGCCGTCGCCCTGCACGGGCGCACCACCGCCCAGCACTATGGCGGCACCGCCGACTGGGACGCCATCGCCCGGCTCAAGGAGCACGTGCCGGAGATCCCCGTTCTCGGCAACGGGGACATCTGGTGCGCGGACGACGCCCTGCGGATGATGCGGGAGACCGGCTGCGACGGCGTCGTCGTCGGACGTGGGTGCCTGGGACGGCCCTGGCTCTTCGCCGACCTGGTGAACGCCATGGAAGGACGTCCGGAACGGCACGCGCCCGCGCTCCGCGAGGTCGCGGACGCCATGGTGCGTCACGCGACGCTGCTGGGGGAGTGGATCGGCGACGAGACCCGCGGCGTGATCGACTTCCGTAAGCACGTGGCCTGGTATCTCAAGGGCTTCGCGGTCGGATCCGAGATGCGCAGGAAGCTGGCGGTCACCTCCTCGCTGGAGGAGTTGAGCAGCCAGCTGCACGAGCTGGACCTCGACCAGCCCTGGCCGGACGGTGCCGACGGACCGCGCGGCCGGACCTCGGGCAACAACCGGGTCGTCCTGCCGGACGGCTGGCTGAAGGACCCGTACGACTGCGCGGGCATCAGCGCCGACGCGGAGCTGGACACCTCCGGCGGCTGATCCCGTACGGAGAAGGCGGCCTCCCTCGTTCCGTACGGGGGAGGCCTTTCGCGTTCCGTGAGCGGCGGGCCTCTCGCGCTTGCCGCGATGCCGCCCTGCCCGTACGGCATGCCGTGGGCTCGGGGCCGCTCCGGTGCCGGTGAGGCCCCCGCCGCCGACGGTTCCCGCGCGGGGGCGGACCTTCGCCCGTAGCCTGGAAGAGGTCGGCCCCGGTGTCCCCGGCGACGACCCAGGGCGTCCGGATCCTGAAATCCGGGGTCCGAAACGGGCGTGATTCGCGCCACCCTTGATCAGGGTGACGCTCAGATGAGCGATTTCAACATGGCTGCACTTCTGGAAGACGTGGCACTCAGTGCCACCCTGGTGGATTCGAGAAGTGAAATCATCTGGTGAGCCACTCGCTCAGGTGAGCGGCCATGGTCAAGTTTCGGCCATGTTGCCTTCGGGAGGTGAAGGCGGAGCGCCGGTTGCTTCGGCCGGGCGAGCCTTTCGATCTGCGGGCGGACGGGTGGTTGCGGCCGTATGACGACCAAGTGGACGTACCCATCCACCTTCGATCTGGGTATGTTCCTCGCCGTCAGGGCAGCCACCGCGTCCTCGAGGAGTCGAGACCCGTGTCGGAAAACAAAGATCCCCAGAAGTTCGTCTACGACTTCACCGAGGGCAACAAGGATCTGAAGGATCTTCTGGGCGGCAAGGGAGCGAACCTCGCCGAGATGACCAACCTCGGGTTGCCCGTCCCGCCGGGCTTCACGATCACCACCGAGGCCTGCAAGGTCTACCTGGACAGCGGGGACGCGCCGACCGCGCTGCGCGACGAGGTGAGTGCGCACCTGGGGGCGCTGGAAGAGCGCATGGGCAAGCGGCTCGGCCAGGCCGACGACCCGCTGCTGGTCTCCGTCCGCTCCGGCGCCAAGTTCTCCATGCCGGGCATGATGGACACGGTCCTGAACATCGGCCTCTCCGACGACTCGGTGGCCGGCCTCGCCACCCAGTCCGGCGACGAGCGCTTCGCCTGGGACTCCTACCGCCGGCTCATCCAGATGTTCGGCAAGACCGTCCTCGGGGTCGACGGCGACCTCTTCGAGGAGGCGCTGGAGGCGGCGAAGGACGCGAAGAAGGTCACGGTCGACACCGACCTCGCCGCGGCCGACCTGAAGAAGCTCGTCAAGCAGTTCAAGAAGATCGTCGAGTCCGAGGCCGGGCGCGCGTTCCCGCAGGACGCCCGCGAGCAGATGGACCTGGCCATAAACGCGGTCTTCGACTCGTGGAACACCGACCGGGCCAAGCTCTACCGCCGCCAGGAGCGCATCCCCGGCGACCTCGGCACGGCCGTCAACGTCTGCTCGATGGTCTTCGGCAACCTGGGCCCCGACTCCGGTACCGGCGTCGCCTTCACCCGCGACCCGGCCAGCGGCCACCAGGGCGTCTACGGCGACTACCTCCAGAACGCGCAGGGCGAGGACGTCGTCGCCGGCATCCGCAACACGGTGCCGCTCGCCGACCTGGAGTCGATCGACAAGAAGTCGTACGACCAGCTCATGCAGATCATGGAGACCCTGGAGAACCACTACAAGGATCTCTGCGACATCGAGTTCACCATCGAGCGCGGCCAGCTCTGGATGCTCCAGACCCGGGTCGGCAAGCGCACCGCCGGCGCCGCCTTCCGGATCGCCACCCAGCTCGTGGACCAGGGCCTGATCGACGAGGCCGAGGCGCTCCAGCGCGTCAACGGCGCCCAGCTCGCCCAGCTGATGTTCCCGCGCTTCGACGACGAGGCGAAGACCGAGCTGCTCGGCCGGGGCATCGCCGCGTCCCCGGGCGCCGCGGTCGGCAAGGCCGTCTTCGACTCGTACACCGCGATCAAGTGGTCCCGCTCCGGCGAGAAGGTCATCCTGATCCGCCGCGAGACCAACCCCGACGACCTCGAAGGCATGATCGCCGCCGAGGGCATCCTGACCTCGCGCGGCGGCAAGACCTCGCACGCGGCGGTCGTGGCGCGCGGCATGGGCAAGACCTGTGTCTGCGGCGCCGAGGACCTGGAGGTCGACACCAAGCGACGCCGGATGACGGTGGGCGGCCGGGTGATCGAGGAGGGCGACCTCGTCTCGATCGACGGCTCCACCGGCAAGGTCTACCTCGGCGAGGTACCCGTCGTACCGTCCCCGGTCGTCGAGTACTTCGAGGGCCGGATGCACGCCGGGGCCGACGACGCCGACGAACTGGTCGCCGCCGTGCACCGGATCATGGCGTACGCGGACCGGGTGCGCCGGCTGCGTGTGCGGGCCAACGCCGACAACGCCGAGGACGCGCTGCGGGCCCGCCGCTTCGGCGCCCAGGGCATCGGCCTGTGCCGCACCGAGCACATGTTCCTCGGCGAGCGCCGCGAGATGGTCGAGAAGCTGATCCTCGCGGACACCGACGACGAGCGCGAGAGTGCGCTGGCGGCTCTTCTCCCGCTCCAGAAGGCCGACTTCATCGAGCTGTTCGAGTCGATGGACGGACTGCCCGTCACCGTCCGGCTGCTGGACCCGCCGCTGCACGAGTTCCTTCCCGACATCACCGAACTGTCGGTCCGCGTCGCGCTCGCCGAGTCCCGCAAGGACGCCAACGAGAACGACCTGCGCCTGCTCCAGGCGGTGCACAAGCTGCACGAGCAGAACCCGATGCTGGGGCTGCGCGGGGTGCGCCTGGGCCTGGTCATCCCCGGTCTGTTCGCGATGCAGGTGCGGGCCATCGCCGAGGCCGCCGCCCAGCGCAAGAACGCCAAGGGCGACCCGCGTGCCGAGATCATGATCCCGCTCGTCGGCACGGTCCAGGAGCTGGAGATCGTCCGCGAGGAGGCCGACCGGGTCATCGCCGAGGTCCAGGCAGCCACCGGAACCGACCTCAAGCTGACCATCGGCACCATGATCGAGCTGCCGCGCGCCGCGCTGACGGCGGGCCAGATCGCCGAGGCCGCGCAGTTCTTCTCCTTCGGCACGAACGACCTGACCCAGACGGTGTGGGGCTTCTCCCGCGACGACGTGGAGGCCTCGTTCTTCACCGCGTACCTGGAGAAGGGCATCTTCGGGGTCTCCCCGTTCGAGACGATCGACAAGGACGGCGTCGGCGCGCTGGTCCGCAGCGCCGTCGAGGCCGGCCGGGCCACCCGCCCGGACCTCAAGCTCGGCGTCTGCGGCGAGCACGGCGGCGACCCCGAGTCCGTGCACTTCTTCCACGAGGTGGGCCTGGACTACGTGTCCTGCTCACCGTTCCGGATCCCGGTCGCCCGCCTTGAGGCCGGCCGGGCCGCAGCCGAGTCCCGGGGCAGCGACAGCCGCTGATCCGGACTCACCGGGTCGGGGCCGCAGGGACGGCCCGGACCCACCGGTCGGGGCTGCACGAACAGCCTCCGACCTCATGGGCAGGGCTGCACGAACAGCCCTGCCCACCGACCAGGGCCTCGAAGGCCCGCCGAGAAGCGGCGGCACCCTGTGCGGGGGTGCCGCCGCTTCGCCTTGCGCTGACCGGAAGTGACCGGCTGACCGGAAGCGACCGCTGACCGGAGCGGCCAGTGGCACGGGAGCGGCCAGTGGCACGGGAGCGGCCGGCGGCCCGGAAGCGGCCAACGGCACGGAAGTGGCGTGTGCGGAAATGACCGGCGATACGGGGAAGTCGTCAGAAGCGCGCACCGAATGCCGCACCAGGAATGTGGCGCAGAGCACATTGCGTCGTTTAATGCGCAAAGAAAATGTCGGGTGACGGGCCCCCGGGGACCGGGGTGCGGTCCATGGATCCCCACCCATGGACCGCACCCGGCTTACCCCCGTCGGGTACGGAGCCGCACCGTCGCCCACCGCCGCCGAACACACAAAGCCCCCCACGGCCTTCACGTGCTCATCCGGTGGGCACCGGATGCGTACCCGACGCCGTACAGCTTTTCGGCTGGAGCGGAACGGGGCGAGACCTTTCACTTCTGGCCGAAACCCCGTGGTGACCTCCTGTGATGGTCCGCATACCCTTCGATGGGGGCAATTGCGGATGCAACAGGTGGGGGAGTAGTGCTGCGTATCCATGTGTCCAGGCTGGACCTTTCGCGGGTGCGGATGGCCACGAGGCCGGACGCGCTGTGGGAAACCATTCTCAGTTTTCACCGGATCAGGGACCGGCGAGCTTCGACGGTGTTCGGAAAATGGCGTACGGAATCCCGCGCGCGGTTGAATGGTGAAGCACAGCTGCTGGCGGCCGTCGTCCCGCCCCGCGGCTATTTCCCGGATTTCCTGACGCCCTCCCAGGAGGGCGCCGAGCCTTTCGGGCTCGACGTCGGAATGGAGGCGCTGCGCGACACTCCCGCCGACCGCGTCCACGCCGAGCTGGAGCTGCTGGCCGCCGGGCGGATACGGCAGCGGGCCGGCCTGTCCGCCGGCCCGCGTCAGCAGGACTCCGGAGCGGGGAGAGCGAGCGCGGCGCTGCCCGCCGCGCTCATGGAGGGCCGTGCCGAGCCGCTCGCCCGGCTCATCGGGGCGCTCCGCAGTTACCACCACGCGGCCGTGGAGCCCTACTGGCCGCACATCCGGGCCAGCGTCGAGGCGGACCGGGCCGTCCGCGGCCGGGCCCTGCTGGACGGCGGGGCTGACGGACTCCTGGCCGCGCTGCCGCCGATGATCCGGTGGCGCTCGCCCGTGCTGGAGGCGGACTACCCGTTCGACCGCGATCTGCACCTGGACGGGCGCGGGCTGCTGCTCCAGCCGTCCTTCTTCTGCCGGGGCACCCCCGTGGTCTACCGCGACCCGTCGCTCCCGCCGGTGCTGGTCTACCCGGTGGCCAACCCCGGAGCCCCGGTCTTCGCCGAGCCGGGGCCCTGGCTCGGCCGGCTCGTCGGACACACCCGCTCGGCCGTCCTCTCCTCCATCGGCAACGGCTGCACCACCAGCGAACTCGCCCGCCGGGCCGGAGTGTCGCTGGCCTCCGCGAGCCAGCACGCCTCCGTGCTGCGCGAGGCGGGCCTGGTCCTGACGCTGCGCCACGGCAGCTCGGTCCTGCACACGCTGACCCCGCTCGGCGGCTCCCTGCTGCGCGGCGGCGCCCCGCTCGCCCTGCCCTGAGAGCTGTCCGGGGCCGTTGTCAGTGGGCCGTGCAAATCTTCTGCCGTACGCCGATGAGTTCCGCGCGGCTCCGCCGTCCAACCATCGAAAGCGCCGGACGGACCACCGCGGGCGCCACGGGACAGAGGAAGAGGAAACGACCATGGCTCAGATGATCTTCGTGAACCTGCCGGTGAAGGACCTGGAGACCACCAAGGGCTTCTTCGAGAAGCTCGGCTACGGCTTCAACCCGGCGTTCAGCGACGACAGGACGGCCTGCCTGGTCATCAGCGACACCATCTTCGCCATGCTGATGACGGAACCGCGCTTCAAGGACTTCACCAAGAAGGATGTCGCCGACGCCTCGAAGACCACCGAGGTCATCCTGGCCCTGAGCTGCGACAGCCGCGAGGAGGTCGACCGGCTGGCCGACGCCGCCCTGGCCGCCGGCGGCTCCCCGGCGGGCGAGACGCAGGACCTCGGCTTCATGTACGGCCGCTCCTTCCAGGACCCCGACCACCACATCTGGGAGGTCATCTGGATGGACCCGGCCGCCGCCGCCGGGGACCAGGGCTGAGCCGCAGGACGTGCGCCGGGCCGGGGGGGACGGGCGCCGGCGCACGCGGGGAGTCCGGGTCAGCTGCGGAAGGGCCCCTTCACCTCGTAGGTGATGCCCCCGGATGAGCTTCCGCTCGTCCCGCGCTGCGAGGAGAAGTAGAGCCGGCTGCCGTCCGGCGAGAACGCGGGCCCGGTGATCTCCGAACCGGACTGGCCGGTGATCCGCAGGAACGGGGCCACCGTGTCGTCCGGCGTGATCAGGCAGATCTCCATGTTCCCGCCGTCCTCCGCGATGTAGAGGTCCCCGGACCCGGACCGCATGACGTTGTCCACGCCGGTCAGCGGGGCCGAGCCGCCCGTCACCAGCGAGTCGTCGTAGGCGAGCGAGATCGACGAGGTGTTCGCGTCGTACGCCCACACCCGGTTGTCGCCCTTGGTGGTGAACCAGCAGGTGCCCGCCGCGTAGAAGCAGCCCTCCCCGCCGTTGAACACCTTCGCGCCGGACACCTGGTGCCGCGTCCGGGTGGAGGAGCCGGCCGGATCCGGCACGTTCGCCCACGTCACCGGGCCGGAGGTGGCCGTGCCCGCGACCAGCACCTGAAGTGTGCCGCTCGACAGGTTCCCCCAGGTGGTGGGCCGGAAGCGGTAGAAGCGGCCGTCGCTCTCGTCCTCGGTGAGGTAGACGTACCCGTGGTCCGGGTCGGCGGCGGCGGCCTCGTGCTTGAAGCGGCCCATCGCCGGACGCCGCACCGCCGCGTTCACGCCCCAGGGGTCGGTCTCGTACACATACCCGCGAGTGACCTCCTCGCAGGACAGCCAGGTCTTCCACGGGGTCGCGCCGCCCGCGCAGTTGTTGTTCGTGTTGCCCAGGATCCGGTACGCGGACGTCACCGTCCCGGAGGAGTTGAACTTCACCGCGCTCGCCCCGCCCCCGCTGCTCGGGGACACCTCGGCGTTGGAGACATAGATCCACCCCGAGCCGTCGGCGTACGTCGCCCCGCCGTCGGGCGCGCTGTGCCAGCGGTAGGAGGTGCCGGGCACGGTCTGCCCGGAGCGGGCGATGATGCGGCTGGTGAAGCCGCTGGGCAGCTGGATGCCGTTGCCGTTGGCCGCCTGGAGCGCCCCGTACGGGCCGGGGGCGGGCTGGGCCGGGTCGGCGAAGGCGGCGCCCCGCCACAGCGTGCCGCCGAAGGCGGCCGCCGAGCTGCCGATCACCGCGGTGCGCAAGAAGGTCCGACGTTCCACGATCACTCCACGCATGAGTGTGGGCCCGCCGCTCCGGACGGACCGGCGGGTCGCGCGTCAGGACTGTAGGAGAGGCGAGTTGACGGGGCGTCACGCGTGGGTGAACGGGCGGCGGAGGAGTTGCACAGGCCGCGCCCCGCGGCCTGGCCGCCCCCGAGGCCGGTCGGTCGGTCAGTCGGTCCGTACTGGGTAGACCGGCACCGCCGCCACCTCGTCGTCCAGACACGCGCCCGTCGCCAGGTCGAAACGCTGCTTCAGCAGCGGCGAGGCCACGAACGGCCGCCCGCCCGCCGAACCGAGCAGGCCGCGCGAGAGGACGTACGCCCCGGTGAACGGGTCCCGGTTGCCGATCGCGTACACCAGGCCGGCCCGGTCCATGAAGACGGCCGCCTGGTCCCCGTCCGGCAGCAGCACCGCCACTCCCCGCCCGGGGATCAGCAGGGCCCGGTCGCAGACCGTCAGCCAGTCCTTCCCGTGGGCGAGCCGGACGCAGCCGGTGTCCTGCGCTGTCGTGATCGTCGCGGTGGTCATCAGGAGGCGGTCCCTTCGAGGGTGCGGACGGCGAGCACGGGCCCCGCGAGCAGCTCCAGATCCGGCTTGATCTGGTCCCGCTCCGGAACGAACCTCACCGAGGGGTCGGGGGCGTCGGGGGCGTTGACGAAGGTGACGAAACGCCGCAGCCGCTCCGGGTCGTTGATGGTCTCGGCCCACTCGTCGCGGTAGCCGGCGACATGGTCGGCCATCATCCGCTCCAACTCCTCGCAGAGCCCCAGCGAGTCGTGGACGACCACGTCCCGGACGTGCTCCAGGCCGCCGTCGATCCGCTCCAGCCAGGCCGAGGTGCGCTCCAGACGGTCGGCGGTACGGATGTAGAACATCAGGAACCGGTCGATCAGCCGCACCAGTTCGGCGTCGGAGAGGTCCTGGGCCAGCAGGTCCGCGTGGCGCGGGGTGGCCCCGCCGTTGCCGCCGACGTAGAGATTCCACCCCTGGGCGGTGGCGATGATCCCGAAGTCCTTGCCCCGGGCCTCCGCGCACTCGCGGGCACACCCGGAGACCGCCGACTTCAGCTTGTGCGGGGAGCGCAGGCCCCGGTAGCGCAGCTCCAGGTCGATCGCCATCCGTACGGAGTCCTGCACGCCGTAGCGGCACCAGGTCTGCCCTACACAGGACTTCACCGTGCGCAGCGACTTCCCGTACGCGTGCCCGGACTCGAAGCCCGCGTCCACCAGCCGGGTCCAGATCAGCGGCAGCTGGTCGACCCGGGCGCCGAAGAGGTCGATGCGCTGGCCGCCGGTGATCTTCGTGTAGAGGCCGAAGTCGCGTGCCACCTCGCCGATGACGATGAGCTTCTCCGGGGTGATCTCACCGCCGGGGACGCGCGGCACGATCGAGTACGAACCGTTGCGCTGGAGGTTGGCCAGGAAGTGGTCGTTGGTGTCCTGGAGCGCCGCCTGCTCGCCGTCCAGCACATAGCCGCTCGCGCCCACGGTCGGCGCGAGCGAGGCGATGACCGAGCCGACCGTCGGCTTGCAGACCTCGCAGCCGTCCCCGCCCCGCGCCTCCTCGCGGCCGTGCGAGTCGAGGAGGGAGGCGAAGGAGGTGACCTCCAGGGTGCGGACGATCTCGTACAGCTCGCTGCGGCTGTACGGGAAGCATCCGCACAGCCCCGCGTCCGCCGGCGGCGGCATCAGCTGACCGATCACCTTGAGACAACTGCCGCAGCCCGTACCGGCCTTGGTGCACTTCTTCACCTCGGGCAGCGTGCTGTGCTCGCAGACCGCGCCCTTGGTCACGTTGTGGCAGGAGCAGATCACCGCCTCGTCCGGCAGCGCGGAGGGGCCGAGCGCCACCGGGCCGCCCGCCCCCGCCGGCAGCACCAGCTGCTCGGGGGCGACCGGCAGCACCGTGCCCGTCATCGGCCGCAGCGTGCCGTACTGGTCCACGTCGCCGACCAGCACCCCGCCCAGCAGCGTCCCGTCCGGTGCGATCACCAGCTTCTTGTAGACCCCCGACCGGGCGTCGGAGTACACGACGTCGAGCGCCCCGTCGGCCGCCCCGTGCGCGTCGCCGAACGAGGCCACGTCCACGCCGAGCAGCTTGAGCTTCGTCGACAGGTCCGCCCCCGTGAACGCGGACCGGCCGCCCGCGATCACCTCGGCCGCCGCCTGCGCCATCTCGTAACCCGGCGCCACGAGCCCGTACACCCGGCCGTCGGCGGCCAGCGCGCACTCGCCGATCGCGAACACCGCCGGGTCCGACGTCCGGCACTCCTCGTCCACGACGATCCCGCCGCGCTCCCCTACGGTCAGACCGCACTCCCGGGCCAGCTCGTCCCGGGGCCGCACCCCCGCCGAGAAGACCACCAGATCGACGTCGAGCGAGGAGCCGTCGGAGAGGGCCATCCCGGTCACCGCGCCGTCCGCGCCCGCGCCCGTGCCCGCGCCCGCGCCCGTGCTCGTCAGGATCTCCTGCGTACCCACCCCCGTGTGCACCGCGAGGCCCATGTCCTCGATCGTGCGCAGCAGCGCCGCGCCCCCGCCCTCGTCCACCTGGACCGGCATCAGCCGTGGCGCGAACTCCACCACATGGGTGGACAGCCCGAGCCCCTTCAGCGCCCCGGCCGCCTCCAGACCGAGCAGCCCGCCGCCCACCACCGCACCGGTGGCCGCGCCCTTCGCGTACTCCTCGATCGCGAGCAGGTCCTCGATGGTCCGGTACACGAAGCAGCCCCGGGCGTCCTTCCCCGGCACCGGCGGCACGAAGGGGTACGAGCCCGTCGCCAGCACCAGCGTGTCGTACGGGAACACCGCCCCGGACCGCGCGGTCACCGTCCGCCCGGCCCGGTCGACGCCGGTCGCCGGGTCGCCGACGTACAGCTCGATGCCGTGCCGGTCCATGAAGTCCGCCTCCACCAGGGAGAGGTCCTCGGGGCTCCGCCCGTCGAAGTACGAGGTGAGCCGCACCCGGTCGTAGGCGGGCCGGGGCTCCTCGCAGAGCACGACGACCCGGGCGGCGCCGGCCGCCGGGGTCAGCCCGCGGTCGGCGAGGGCCTCCAGGAACCGCTGGCCGACCATGCCGTGCCCGACGACCACGATCGTCGGAACGGCGCTGTGCGCCAGGGCGTCCGGGGTGGTCACCAGGGCGGCGGCGGTGGTGGCGCTCGGGTCGAAGGTGGGCTCCGGCATCTCAGTGGCCTCCGTCGGTTGTCCTCATGACCCCGAGCGTGGGCGGCAGGTGTTACCCGGCCGCATCCCGCCTGTTTCCCGGGCGGAACCTTGCGCTCAGCGACGGCGCAGGGGCCCTGTGAGGGACCAGGTGGAAGAGCCCCGGCGACAGGCGTCTAATGTCGGCTCGTGCCTGACATAACCCTGACCACCCTGGTGCTCCTCTGCCTCGCCGCGGCCGCCGCGGGGTGGATCGACGCGGTGGTGGGCGGCGGCGGACTCCTGCTCCTGCCCGCGCTGCTGCTCGGTCTGCCGAACGTCCCGGCGGCCCAGGTGCTCGGCACCAACAAGGCCGTCGCGATCGTGGGCACCTCGGGCGCCGCGGTGACCTTCCTGCGCCGAGCCCCGGTACGGGTGGGGCTGGCGGTGCGGGTCGGGCTGATGGCGCTCGCCGGGTCGATGACCGGGGCGTTCTTCGCCGCCGGGATCAGCAGCGAGGTGCTCCGCCCGGTGATCATGGTCGTGCTGCTGGGGGTCGCGGCCTTCGTGCTGCTGCGCCCCTCCTTCGGCACCGCCGCGGCGGGCGACGGCACGGACCGGCCCGTCGCCCGGGCCCGGATCGTCACGGCGATCGTGCTCGTCGGCGGCGGTATCGGCTTCTACGACGGGCTGTTCGGGCCGGGCACCGGCACCTTCCTGGTGCTGGCCCTGAGCGCCGTGCTCCACCTGGACCTGGTGACCGCGTCGGCCACCGCGAAGATCGTCAACGTGTGCACCAACGCGGGGGCGCTGGCGATGTTCGCGTACCAGGGCACCGTGCTGTGGCAGCTCGCGGCCGTGATGGCGCTCTTCAATCTGGCGGGCGGGATGATCGGGGCCCGGATGGCGCTGAGCCGGGGCAGCGGCTTCGTCCGGGCGGTGCTGCTGACCGTGGTGTTCTCGCTGGTCGCCAAGTTGGGCTTCGACCAGTGGAACGCGTGACGGCCACAGGACGTCGTCTCAGCGCACCTCGGTGAGGTGCGCGTACGCCACCACATTGCCCTGGTAGCCGGTCTCCTTCGAGAAGCCGCCGCCGCAGGTGATGAGCCGGAGCGACGCGTGCGGCGAGTCGCCGTAGACGCGCTGGTCGGGGAAGTCGTCGTTGTCGTAGACCTCGATGGCGTCGATCGAGAACACGGCCGTGCGCCCGTCCTCGCGGACCACCTCGACCGAGGTCCCCTTGGTCAGGGCCCCCAGGGCGTAGAAGACGGACGGGCCGTCCGCGTTGTCCACGTGCCCCGCGACGATCGCCGTGCCCCGCGCGCCGGGCGGGACGCCGCCCTCGTACCAGCCCGCGAGGTTGCGGTCCTCGTCCGGCGGTACGTCGAGGCTGCCGTCGGCGGCCAGCCCCAGCCGCGTCATCGGCGCGTCCACCTCGATGCTCGGGATGCGGATGCGGACCGGCTCGGAGGGGTTCAGCGGCTCGGCGACCGGGGAGCCGGGCTGGAGCTGGGGCCCGGCGGCGAAGGCCTGGGCGCTGGAGGGCTGCGGCGGGATCAGCTGGCCGCCGGGGCCGTTCTGGACGAGCCAGATGCCGCACAGCACGGCGATGCCCACCAGCCAGCCCCTGGCCTTCTGCGCGCTCGGTGACACGGCGTCGTCCTCGGTCGGTGGTCCGGGGCGGACGGGGCGCGCTCGGGGACGCGCCCCGCCCGGTCAAAGGGGAAGCGGCGGTTCAGCTGCCTTCGGCGCCTTCGGCGCGGGGTGTTCAGCTTCCTTCGGTGCCCTCCGTGCGGCGGCGCAGCAGCCACAGTCCGCCCACGGCGGCCAGGCCGATCACGCCGACGCCGAGAGCGACCTGCGTGGAGTCCGGTTCGACGCTGCCGCCGACCCCGGTCCGTACATGGCCGGACGGGCGGTCGTGGATGGGCTTCTCGTGCTTGCCGCCGCCGATCACCTCCAGGTCACCGACCGCGTCCTTGCCGTTGTCGCAGGAGACGATGATCTCGTAGGTGCCGGGCCGGGTGTCGTGCGGCACGGTGAACTTGCCGACCACGACCTCCTTGTGGGTACCGGGGCGTACTTCGAAGTCCCCGGCGTCCAGGGAGTTCGCGTCGCCGATGCCCGAGCCCTTCTTGCCGCAGGCGGTGGTGTTCACGGTGACGGTGGCACCGGGTGCCGCAGTGGACGGGGTGATCTCCAGTCGGCCGAAGTCGCCCGCGTACGCGGACGGAGCGGCGGCGGTGAGACCGAACGCGATGACGGTGAACGCGGCACCGACGGTGCCGGTCACGAGGCGGGCAGGACTGCGCATGGGGATCCTCCGGGCAGAACGGCGCGAACGGGTGTGTCCTGTTCCCGAGCCAACGGGGGCAGGGCCCGCCACGCCTTCTGACGCTGGGTCAGCTTTCACCCGTACGGACCGGCGCGGCGCCCTTGCCGGGAGGGATCACCGCAGGTCGTGGCGGTGCGGCTGGGCCGTTCGGTCCGTGCTGCCGGTCCGGGTGCCGATCGGGTGAGGCGGGTCAAGGGGATGTGACGTAGGTCACATGTGTGACCTCGCGGGCCCCGGGCACACGCATGACACCCCCCACGGGACGGATTCCCCGCCCCCCACGGCACCCGCCCTCTCCGGTCCACCCCCCCTTGGACCGGAGAGGGCGGTGTCGACTCCGCCTCCGGCCGCTCCCGCCCCCGGCACCCGCCCCCTCGGGCTCCGCCCGTCCCCTCCCGGCTCCTCAGGTCCCGTCCGTGGCGCTCCAGGTGATCCGGGGCGGGCGCACCCGGGCGCACAGCGGCTGCCCCTTGGCGTCGGTCAGCCCGAGCCGCCCGGTGAGGTGGCCGGAGCGCGCGGCGGCTTCGAGGACGTCCGGGTCGATGTCGTCGAACATCAGCTTGGCGCGACGGAACATGGTGAAGACCCCGGCGTCGTCCACCGTGCCCCACGACAGATAGACGAACCGCCCGCCCAGCCGGTTCTGGACGTACGGCCCCGACACCTCGACTCCGTCCGCCGTCGCGGTGGCCGTGCAGTCGAGCACCCACGAGGCGGAGGGGGAGTCCCCGGGGTGCGGGTCGAGCAGTTCGCCCGGCCGGTCCTTGCGCTGGACGCCGACGTGGATGTTCGCGTACCCGGGAAAGTCGCTGTCCGGTCCGCAGTCGCGGCCGGGGAGGGCCGATGCCTCGATATGGATCTGCATGCCCCCATGGTCCGGCACGGCCGGAGCGGGTGCCCCGGCCGTGCCGTGCGGGGTGTCTCACACGGCGTCCTCCGGGGTGCCGTCGTACACCGCGCCCAGCGCCCTCATCAGCTCCTCGTCGATCGCGAACGCGATGCCGTCGATCCGACGCACCGGTGCGATGCCCTGCGAGTTGCAGACGAAGGCGGCGGAGAAGCGGCTCACCCCGTCCGGGCCGTCCAGCGTCACCGAGCGGCGCGCCGACGGCCGTCCGGCCCGCTCCAGTCCCTGCTCCAGCAGAGTCATCGTGATGCCGGCGAGCGCCGGGGCGTCGGGCCACACCACCGAACTCCCGTCCCAGAAGCTGACGTTGGTGGTCGCCCCCTCGGTCACCACCCCGCCGGGCGCGGTCAGCAGCGCCTCGTCGAAACCCGCCCGCCCCGCCAGGATCCCGTAGTACGTCTGCCCGAACTCGCCCGGCCGCTTGATGTGCGGGGCCGTGCGCGCGTACGGCACCGACATCAGGCTCCGCGCCCCGGCCGGCCGGGCGGCGGGCTCCCGGGCCGTCACCATCAGGGTCGTGTGCGTCGCGCCGGGCGGCAGATAGCCGTTCACCCGCACCGAGGCGTCCCGCAGTCCCGCCCCGTCCAGGGCGTGCCGGATCAGCTCCCGCACCCGGTCGCCGTCCACCGGCAGGTCGAACAGCTCCCGGTTCGCGGCGTCCAGCCGGGCGAGATGCAGGCCGAGGCCCCGCACCCGGCCGGCCCGCACCTGCATGGCGGTGAAGTGGCCGTAGCCGTACAGGGCGGGGATCCGCAGGTCCTCCCCGGTGGCCGGGCGGCCGTCGAACTCGATGTACGGGAGAGGCGTGTTCGGCCGGTGCGTCGTCATGCGGCCACCGTAAGCGGGCCGTCCGGGCCCGGACGGGCCAGGCTCCGGACGGGCACGCTTGACCTCAACCACGGTTGAGGGAGAAACCTCGACGTCATGGACACCACAGCCGTATCCACGTCATCCACGTCAGCCACCGTCCCCGTCACCGAGCCCGCCCCCCTCAAGGTGGCCGTCATCCTCGGCAGCAACCGCGACGGCCGCTTCGGTCCCGTCGTCGCCGACTGGTTCCTGGCCCGCGCGGCGAGCCACCCCGGCATCGAGACCGACCTGGTCGACGTCGCCGAGGCCGGCCTCCCCACCGCGATCACCTTCAGCCCCGGGCCCGAGGAGGCGGACCGGCTCGGCGTGGTCTCCGCCCGGCTCGCGGCGGCCGACGCCTTCGTCGTCCTCACCCCCGAGTACAACCACTCGTTCCCCGCACCGCTGAAAACGCTCATCGACTGGCACAGCGCCGAATGGCAGGCCAAACCCGTCGCCTTCGTCAGTTACGGCGGCATCTCCGGCGGGCTGCGGGCCGTCGAACAGCTCCGGCAGGTCTTCGCCGAACTGCACACCGTCACCGTCCGCGACACCGTGTCCTTCCACAACGCCGGCGCCCTCTTCGACGACCAGGGGCGCCATCTGGACCCGGGGCCCGCCGACGCGGCGGCCAAGGCGCTGCTGGACCAGTTGGTGTGGTGGGGCACCGCTCTGCGCGACGCCCGTCATCTCCGTCCGTACGGCGCCTGACCCGTCGTGGGCCGACAATCGCAGGGAAGGCCCACGGGCTGAGGAGCCCGCCGTACTCGGAGGAGACCGACCATGACAGCGCCGCCGGCATGGCTGACCGTACTGACCACGACCGACAGCGAGGACAAGGCCGACGCCCTGGCCCGGTCGGCGGTGGAGGCCAGGCTGGCGGCCTGCGCGCAGATCTCCGCCCCGGTCACCTCCGTCTACCGGTGGCAGAACGCCATCGAGGCGACCGAGGAGTGGCAGGTGTTCTTCAAGACGACGGCGGAACGCTACGACGAACTGGAGGAACACCTCCAGCGGGAGCACGACTACGAGACGCCGGAGATCATCGCCCTGCCGGTGATCCGGGGCAGTGCCCGCTACCTCGGCTGGGTGACGGCGGAGACGGCGCCCCCGGCAGCCCTGTGACGGCGGCCATGACCACGACCGTCCCCGGCGGCCCCGTCGCCGCCGAGCTGCCCTTCTTCGTGTACGGGACGCTGCTGCCGGGCGAACCCAACCACGACCTGTTCCTCCGGGGCCGCACGGCGGGGGAGCGGCCGGCCGTGCTGCCCCGGGCCCTCCTCTACGAAGGCCCCGGCTACCCGTACGCGATCGAGGGCCACGGCAGCGTCCACGGCACCCTGCTCGTCGCCGCGCCCGGGGCGTACGGGGAACTGCTGGGGCTGCTGGACCACCTGGAGGAGTTCCTCGGCCCCGGCCACCCGTGCAACCTGTACGAACGCGTCGTCCGCGAGGTCGAGCTGCCGGCGCGAGGGGCGTTGGAGGCCGGGGAGGCCGGGGAGGTCGGGAAGGCCGGGGAGGCCGGGGGAGTCAGGGAGGCCGGGGGAGTCGGGGAACCTGGGGAGGCCGTGCGGGCCTGGGTCTACCTCGCCGCGACCGCCGTCACCCGCTCGCTGCGGACCGGCGGCGTCCTCATCCCCGGGGGGCGGTGGGCCACCGGACGCGCGGCGGGCGGCTCCTAGAACCTGCCGTCGGGCTCACCCGCCCGGAGCAAGTGGCCGACGCCGTGCTCGGCGGTACTCCCGGTGGGTTCCGTCCTCAAGCCCGTCCGGCGCTTGAGGACGGAACCTGGTGGCGGGGAGCGGCGACCTGCTCTGCGGCGGGGAGTGGTGGTGCCGGGTTCGTCCCGGGCGACGGTTCCGCGCTTCGGGCGGGCCCGTTCAGCGCGCCCCCGCCGCCAGCGCTTCCGTCACGCCCCGCTCCTCCGGCCCCAGGAAACGCGGGTCGGGCCGGAGCAGGGCATCCAGGGCGGCCTTGCCCGAGGCCGCCAGCTCCCGGGCGCCGCCGTAGTACCAGGTGGCGTCCCGTGGCTCGTCGACCCCGACGCCGTACGCGTCGATCCCGGCCGACCGGCACAGGGTGACCGCCCGGTGGATGTGGAAGCCCTGGCTCACCAGCACCGCCCGGTCGACCCCGAAGATCTTCTTGGCCCGGACGCAGGAGTCCCAGGAGTCGAACCCGGCGTAGTCGCTCACGATCCGCTCGTCCGGCACCCCGCGCCCGGTGAGATACGTGCGCATCGCGTCCGGCTCGTCGTACTCCACGCGGCTGTTGTCCCCGGTGACCAGAACGACCTTCACCTTCCCGGTGCGGTACAGCTCGGCCGCCGCGTCCAGCCGGTGCGCGAGGTACGGGGTCGGCCGGCCCTTCCACAGCCCGGCGCCGAACACCACGGCGACCTCCCGCGCCGGAGCCTCGGCCGTCGTGCCCACCCGGTCGCCGGCCTCCAGCCGCATCCAGGTCGCGGGCACCAGGGCCAGCACACAGGCGGCCACCAGCCCCTGCGTCAGCCGCCGTTGCACCCGCCGCGTGCGGGGCAGCCGCAGCGTGAACCGCCCCGGCGGCCGCAGGGCGAATCGCTCCGGCAGGCGCAGCGCGAACCGCCCCGGCACCAGCGGGGCGACGGGCCGCGCCGACTGACGCCGGGCGGTCCGCCCCGGCAGCCGGAGGCCCTGCGGCCACCGCCCGCGCACCGGCCGTCTCTTACCCGCCGTCCTGCTCCCGCCGTTCTTTCCGCGCACCAGAAACCCCCTGTCGTTCCGCTGTCCGTCGCGTCGTCCGCGCCACCCAGGCCCTGTCGTCAAACTCCCGCCTGCCCCGAGGCGCCATGCACGCACTCTCGCCGCACCGGGCACACGCCCGAGTACGTCCAGTACGCGGACCTGCGCCCGGCACACCGAGAGCACGCACCTGACCCCGCAGGGCCGTCCTTCGGGCGACGGCGGGAGTTCGACGACAGGACCTAGCCCTCACCCCACCTGACGTCCGGGACGCCGCAAAGGTTCGCCGGCCGCCCCGGCCCGTGGCGTCCGACACCGGCGGGGGAGCGGACCGAGCCGCGTACGCACACACTCCCCGCCCCCGTCGTGAGGCGGCGGAAAACGCCCGTGACCCTCGCGCAACGACCCGGCAACCTCCGCCCGGCACCATCGGTCCATGACGGAGCAGCTCCCCGAACAGCCCCACCGGTCGCCCCCGATGACCGACGGCACCGCCCACCTCCCCACCCGCGTCACCGACCGGCTCGGCGCCCAGCCCGGCCCCGCCCCCCGGAACGGAACCCACAGCCCCACGCACCGCACCCGGCAGCCCGACCGCCCCGCGGAGGAGCGGCGCGGAGCCCTTGCCCCGTCCCTGGTCGCCGTGGCGCACGGCAGCCGCGACCCGGAGGCCCCGCGCACCGTGCTGGCCCTCCTGGACCGGGTGCGCGACCTGCGCCCCGGGCTCGACGTCCGGCTCGGCCACATCGAGCTGAACCGGCCGCTGCTCCCGGACACCCTGGACGGCCTGCGCGGGGCCGACGCCGTCCTCGTACCGCTGCTCCTGGGACGCGGCCACCACGTCAAGCACGACCTGCCCGCCGGGGCGGCCGCAGCCCCGGACGTCCGTACCCGGATCGCCGCGCCGCTGGGCCCCCACCCCCTGCTCGTCGAGGCGCTGTACGGGCGGCTCGTCGAGGCCGGCTGGGACCCCGCCGACCAGGGGGGCCGCCACGCCGCCGTGGTCCTCGCCGCCGCCGGATCCCGCGACCCCGACTCCGCCCGGGACACCCGGCACACCGCCCGCGCGCTCGCGATGCGCCTCGGCGTGCCCGTCGTCCCCGCCTACGCCTCCGCCGCCACGCCCACCGTCCCGGCCGCCCTGCGCGCCCTGGCCGCCCGGGGCCGCCACCGGACCTTCGTCGCCTCGTACTTCACCGCCCCAGGCCGCTTCGCGAGCGCCTGCGCCGACGCCGTACCGCACCGGGCGGCCGCCCCGCTCGGCGCCCACCCGGCGATGGCCCGCCTCGTACTGCACCGCTACGACCAGGCACGGGCCGCCTCGGATGGCGCCCCGGCCCCGGCCGTCGCGGCGAGCCTGCTCGCTTCCGCCTGACATCCGGGCCCGCTCACGCCACGTTGTCCGTCCCGGTCGCTACTGTCGGAACCATGGACGGCACACAGGGCGCACACGGGGCAGACCGGACGCACGACGCACGGACGCACGACGCACAGGGCGCACCCAGCGGACGCGGGGCGAGCCCCTACGGGTCCGCCGACACCGAGCGCTTCGACACCGAGGAGGACAAGCGCCCCGGCCGCACCGCCTTCCAGCGCGACCGCGCCCGGGTCCTGCACTCCGCCGCCCTGCGCCGGCTCGCCGGGAAGACCCAGGTCGTGACGCCCGGCACCCGCTCCCTGGTCTGGGACGCCAGCCCCCGCACCCGGCTCACCCACTCCCTGGAGTGCGCCCAGGTCGGCCGCGAGCTGGGCGCGGTCCTCGGCTGCGACCCGGACCTGGTGGAGACGGCGTGCCTGGCCCACGACCTGGGCCACCCGCCGTTCGGCCACAACGGCGAACAGGCCATCGACGACTTCGCCTCCGACTGCGGCGGCTTCGAGGGCAACGCCCAGTCGCTGCGCCTGCTGACCCGCCTGGAACCCAAGCGTTTCGTCCGCGACCCGCGCACCGGAGACCTGGTCAGCGTCGGCCTCAACCTGACCCGGGCCGCGCTGGACGCCGCCACCAAGTACCCCTGGCCGCGCGGCGCGCACCCCACCGACCCGCACTCCGCCAAGTTCGGGGTGTACGCCGACGACGTCCCGGTCTTCGCGTGGGCCCGCGAGGGCGCCCCCGAGGACCGCACCTGCTTCGAGGCGCAGGTCATGGACTGGTCCGACGACGTGGCGTACAGCGTCCACGACTTCGAGGACGGGCTGCACGCCGGCCACATCGACCCCAACTGCCTCTACGCCGAGCCGGAGCGCGAGGAGATCTGGGCCGTCGCCATCGGCCGCTACGTCCCCGCCGGCACCGACCCGCAGGAGCTGTCCGAGGCCCTCGACCGGCTGATCGACCAGGACTGGTGGCCGCACGGCTACGACGGCTCCGCCGCGGCCCAGGCCCGCCTGAAGGACGCCACCAGCCAGCTCATCGGCCGCTTCTGCACGGAGGCCGAGACCGCCACCCGCGCGGTGTACGGCCCCGGCCGCCTCGGCCGGTACGGCGCCGAGCTGGTCGTCCCGCGCGCGGTGCGCCACGAGTGCGCGGTGCTCAAGGCGGTCGCCGACCGTTACGTCATGCAGCGCGCCGAACAGGAGGCCATCCGCGCCGACCAGCGCATCGTGATCGCCGAGCTGGCCGCCGCCCTCACCGCCCGCGCCCCCGAAGGCCTGGAACCGCACTTCCGCGCCCTGTTCGACCAGGCGCCCGACGACCACGCCCGCAAGCGGGTCCTCGTCGACCAGATCGCCGCCCTCACCGACGCCTCCGCACGATCCCTGCACGCCGCGCTCACCGCCCGCCGCGGCTGACCGGCAGACTGGAAGAAGCCGGACATCTGACCACTGGGTGTGACCTGACCGGGGCACACCCTCTTTCGCCATCACGCTGCGTGCGGGACGCTCGCAGCTGGGGGCGCCGCGCAGCACAGCACTGAGGAGGCATCAAGTGGTCGACGCACACCAGACGTTCGTCATCGTCGGAGCAGGACTCGCAGGGGCGAAGGCGGCCGAAACGCTGCGCGCCGAAGGGTTCACCGGCCGGGTGATCCTCATCGGCGACGAGCGCGACCACCCCTACGAACGACCGCCGCTCTCCAAGGGCTACCTGGACGGCAAGGCCGAACGCGACAGCGTCTTCACCCACGAACGAGCCTGGTACGCGGGCGCCGACATCGAACTGCACCTCGGCCAGCCGGTCACCGTGCTCGACCGGTACGCGAAGACCGTGCAGCTCGGCGACAACACCGTCATCCACTACGACAAGCTGCTCCTGGCCACCGGCTCCGAACCGCGCCGCCTGGACGTCCCCGGCACCGACCTGGCCGGCGTCCACCACCTGCGCCGCCTCGCCCACGCCGACCGGCTGCGCAACGTGCTCGCCGCCCTCGGCCGCGACAACGGCCACCTGGTCATCGCCGGAGCCGGCTGGATCGGCCTGGAGGTCGCCGCCGCCGCCCGCGGCTACGGGGCCGAGGTCACCGTCGTCGAGGCCGAGCCCACCCCGCTGCACCAGGTCATCGGCCCCGAGCTGGGCCAGATCTTCACCGAGCTGCACAGCGCGCACGGCGTCCGCTTCCACTTCGGGGCCCGCCTCACCGAGATCACCGGCCAGGACGGCATGGTGCTCGCCGTCCGCACCGACGACGGCGAGGAGCACCCCGCCCACGACGTGCTCGCCGCGATCGGCGCCGCCCCGCGCTCCGCCCTCGCCGAGGCCGCGGGCCTGGAGACGGCCGACCGCGCCCACGGCGGCGGCATCGCCGTGGACGCCTCCCTGCGCACCTCCGACCCGCACATCTACGCCGCCGGGGACGTCGCCGCCGCCGCCCACCCGCTGCTCGGCGCCCGGCTGCGCGTCGAGCACTGGGCGAACGCCCTGAACGGCGGACCGGCCGCCGCCCGCGCCATGCTCGGCCAGGACGTGAGCTACGACCGCGTCCCGTACTTCTTCTCCGACCAGTACGACCTCGGCCTCGAATACTCCGGCTGGGCCCCGCCCGGCTCCTACGACGAGGTGATCATCCGGGGCGACGCCGGGAAGCGGGAGTTCATCGCGTTCTGGCTGAAGGACCGCCGCGTCCTCGCCGGGATGAACGTCAACGTGTGGGATGTCACCGAAACGATCCAGGAGCTGATCCGGGCCCGCCGGCAGCACGACCCGGAAGCCCTCGGCGACCCGTCGGTCCCGCTGGAGTCCCTGCTCTGAGGAGCCTCGGCGGGGTGCGGACGGCACCGCCCGCACCCCGCCGGGCCACCCGCCGGGCGTCCGGCCGTCCGCGCCCACCCGTAGACTTCACCCGTGGCTGGCAGGATCAACGACGACGACGTGAAGGCGGTACGGGACGCGGTCCCGATCGACTCCGTCGTGTCCGAATACCTCCAGCTGCGCAACGCGGGCGGCGGAAACCTCAAAGGCCTCTGCCCCTTCCACGACGAGAAGTCCCCCTCCTTCCAGGTCAGCCCCGGCAAGGGCCTGTTCCACTGCTTCGGCTGCCAGGAGGGCGGCGACACGATCGCCTTCGTGATGAAGATCGACCACCTCTCCTTCTCGGAGACGGTCGAGCGCCTCGCCGCCAAGGCGGGCATCACCCTGCGCTACGAGGAGGGCGGCTACAACCCCTCCCACCAGCGCGGCGAACGCATCCGGCTGATCGAGGCCCACCAGGCCGCCGCCGAGTTCTACGTACGCGCCCTGGAGAGCCCCGAGGCCGAGATCGGCCGCAAGTTCCTCGCCGAGCGCGGCTTCGACCAGGACGCCGCCGCCCACTTCCGCGTCGGCTACAGCCCGGCCGGCTGGGACCACCTCACCCGCTATCTGCGCGGCAAGGGCTTCAGCGACAAGGAACTGATCACCTCCGGGCTCTCCCAGGACGGCCGCCGCGGCCCCATCGACCGCTTCCGCGGCCGGCTGATGTGGCCCATCAGCGACACCGCCGGGGAGATCGTCGGCTTCGGCGCCCGCAAACTGCGCGACGACGACAACGGCCCGAAGTACCTCAACACCCCCGAGACCCCGATCTACAAGAAGTCCCAGGTGCTGTACGGCATCGACCTGGCGAAGAAGGACATCGCCAAGGCCAGCCGCGCCGTCGTCGTCGAGGGCTACACCGACGTCATGGCCTGCCACCTCGCCGGGGTCACCACCGCCATCGCCACCTGCGGCACCGCCTTCGGCAACGACCACATCAAGATCCTGCGCCGCCTCCTCATGGACAACGGCAGCGCCCGCGTGATCTTCACCTTCGACGGCGACTCGGCAGGACAGAAGGCCGCCCTGCGCGCCTTCGAGGACGACCAGAAGTTCGCCGCCGAGACGTACATCGCCATCGCCCCGGACGGCATGGACCCCTGCGACCTGCGGCTCGCCAAGGGCGACGACTCCGTACGCGACCTGGTCGAGCCGCGCACCCCGCTCTTCGAATTCGCCCTGCGCCAGATCGTCGGCCGGTACGACCTGGAGACCCCGGCCGGCCGCGCCGCCGCCCTCGACGAGGCCGCCGCCGTCGTCGCCAAGATCAAGACGAGCAGCGTGCAGCGCGAGGTCGCCGTCCAGCTCGCCGGGTTCGTCGGCATCCTCGACCAGGAGTTCGTCGTCCACCGCGTCGCCCAGCTCGCCCGCTGGGCCCGCGACAAGGGCGGCGACCACGCGGAGCGCGGCGGCCGGCGCGGCGGCCCCCAGGGCCCGCGGGGCGGCGCCCCGCAGCAGCCCGCGCCCGCCCCCGGCTTCTCCGGACCCGCGCTCAACCTCCGCAGCCCCGCCCACCGCACCGAACGCGAACTGCTCAAGCTCGCCCTCCAGAAGCCCGCCCTGGTCTCCCCGGCCTTCGACGCGTACGGCGTGGACGAGTTCACCGCCCCGCCCTACGCCGCCGTCCGGCAGTGCATCGAGCAGGCGGGCGGCGCCGAACAGGGCCTCGCCGACAACCGCGAGTATCTGGTCGCCGTCATGGACGCCGCCCCCGACAACACCGTCCGCAGCCTCGTCACCGAGCTCGCCGTCGAGGTCTTCATCGGCAAGACCATCGACGAGACCTACGCGGGCATGCAGCTCGTCCAGGTCCGGCTGCGCGCCGTGGACCGCCGCATCAACGACGTCCAGGGCAGCCTCGCCCGCCTCGGCAGCCACGTCGCCCCCCAGGATCTGGCCGCCGCGCAGAACGAGGTCTGGGTGCTCCAGCAGTACGCCCAGTCCCTGCGCGCCTACGGCGCCGCCGCGCTCTGAGCGGCTGTCGGAGCCGACGCGCGGCCGACCGCGGTAATCGTCCGGTGACGGACCGGAACCAGAAAGTCCCCGCACGCCCCTCGTGGCAGTCGTGTGTCGTACCCCACACTGGGGAATGTCTGAGTCATCGGAGCACACCGGCCCGCAGGAGAGCACCCCGGGGCCGGACAGACCTCCCCCCCCGTCATCCGGCAGCGATCACCTGGAGGTCGCCCCCGTGCAGACCCGGACCGTGACGACCACGACCGAGACCATGGCGGCCATCCCGGCCATTCCCGCGCAGAACAGGTCCCTGCACCACCCGGAGACCACAGCCGGACCGCCCGGATACGCACCCGAGGCAGTCATGGTGGAAACGACGCACCTCCCCGACCCCCCGGAGCCGCGGAACCGGGCGGACTCCGGCGGCCCCACCTCCGACCTGTTCCGGCAGTATCTGCGCGAGATCGGCCGCATCCCGCTGCTCACCGCCGCCGAGGAGGTCGAACTCGCCCGCCGCGTCGAGGCCGGGCTCTTCGCCGAGGAACGCCTCGCGGGCACCCCGGACCTCGACTCCCGCCTCGCCGGGGACCTTGACCGGCTGGTCGTGCTGGGCCGCACGGCCAAACGCCGCCTCATCGAGGCCAACCTCCGCCTCGTCGTCTCCGTCGCCAAGCGCTACGTCGGCCGTGGGCTGACCATGCTCGACCTGGTCCAGGAGGGGAACCTCGGACTGATCCGGGCCGTGGAGAAGTTCGACTACGCCCGGGGCTACAAGTTCTCCACGTACGCGACCTGGTGGATCCGGCAGGCCATGTCCCGCGCGCTGGCCGACCAGGCCCGCACCATCCGCGTCCCGGTCCATGTCGTGGAACTGATCAACCGCGTGGTGCGGGTCCAGCGCCGCCTCCTCCAGGAGCGCGGCGTCGAACCGACCGCCGAGGACATCGCCGTGGAGCTGGACCTGACGCCCGAGCGGGTCACCGAAGTCCTCCGCCTGGCCCAGGAGCCCGTCTCCCTGCATGCCCCCGTCGGCGAGGAGGACGACGTCTCCTTCGGCGACCTCATCGAGGACGGCGACGCCGCCTCACCCGTCGAGTCCGCCGCCTTCCTCCTGCTCCGCGAACACCTGGAGGCGGTGCTCTCCACCCTCGGCGAACGCGAACGCAAGGTCGTCCAGCTGCGGTACGGGCTGGAGGACGGGCGGCCCCGCACCCTGGAGGAGATAGGCCGGATCTTCGGCGTGACGCGCGAACGCATCCGCCAGATCGAGTCCAAGACCCTCAGCAGGCTGCGGGACCACGCCTTCGCCGACCAACTCCGCGGCTACCTCGACTGATCCGCCCGGCCGATCCGCTCAGTCCACCTCGGCCAGCGCCTCCGCGAACTGGGCGGCGTACAGCCGGGCATAGGCGCCCTTGGCCGCCAACAGCCCCTCGTGCGTGCCCTGTTCGACGATCGACCCGTTCTCCATCACGAGGATCACGTCCGCGTCCCGGATCGTGGAGAGCCGGTGCGCGATCACGAACGACGTACGCCCGTGGGCCAGGCGCGCCATCGCCTTCTGGATCAGCACCTCGGTCCGGGTGTCCACCGAGCTGGTCGCCTCGTCGAGGACCAGGATCACCGGGTCGGACAGGAACGCCCGCGCGATGGTGATCAGCTGCTTCTCGCCCGCGCTGACCCCGGAGCCTTCGTCGTCGATCACCGAGTCGTACCCGTCGGGCAGCGTCCGGACGAACCGGTCCGCGTGCGCCGCCCGGGCCGCCTCCTCGATCTCCTCCCGGGTGACCTCGCGCGAAGCGCCGTACGCGATGTTCTCCGCGATCGTCCCGCCGAACAGCCAGGTGTCCTGGAGCACCATGCCGATGGAGGACCGCAGTTCGTCGCGGGACATCTTCGCCACGTCGATCCCGTCGAGCGCGATCCGCCCGCCGGTCACCTCGTAGAACCGCATCAGCAGGTTGACCAGCGTCGTCTTGCCGGCGCCGGTCGGACCGACGATCGCGACGGTCTGCCCCGGCTCCACACTCAGCGACAGATCCTCGATCAGCGGCTTCTCCGGGTCGTAGCGGAAGGCCACCTTCTCCAGCGAGACCCGGCCCTCAAGACGCTCCGGGCGCTCGCCGTGCTCCGGGTCCGCGTCCTGCTCCTCGGCGTCGAGCAGCTCGAAGACGCGCTCCGCCGAAGCGATGCCGGACTGCACCAGGTTGGCCATCGAGGCGACCTGCGTCAGCGGCATCGAGAACTGCCGCGAGTACTGGATGAACGCCTGCACGTCACCGATCGACAGCGTGCCCGAGGCGACCCGGAGCCCGCCGACCACCGCGACCAGCACGTAGTTGATGTTCGAGATGAAGAACATCAGCGGCTGCATGAGCCCGCTGGCGAACTGCGCCTTGAACCCCGCCTCGTACAGCGCCTCGTTCTGCTCGGCGAAGTCCCGCGCGGACTCCTCCTGCCGGCCGAAGACCTTCACCAGGTTGTGCCCGGTGTACATCTCCTCGATGTGGGCGTTGAGCGTCCCCGTCACCCGCCACTGCTGCACGAACTGCGGCTGCGACCGCTTGCCGACCTGTGTCGCCACGACCACCGACAACGGGACCGTCACCAGCGCGACCAGGGCCAGCAGCGGCGAGATCCAGAACATCATGACCAGCACCCCGACGATCGTCAGCAGGGAGTTGATGAGCTGCCCCATCGTCTGCTGGAGCGTCTGCGAGATGTTGTCGATGTCGTTCGTCGCCCGGCTCAGCACCTCACCGCGCTTGGCCCGGTCGAAGTACGACAGCGGCAGCCGCGCCAGCTTCGTCTGGAGGTCCTCGCGCAGCTGGAACACGATCCGGTTGATCACCCGGATCGACAGCCGCGTGGAGACCAGCATCAGCAGCCCGGCCCCGACGTAGATCACCAGGGCCACCAGCAGGACGTTCCCCACCGCCCCAAAGTCGATGCCCTCGCCCGGGGTGAAGTCCACCCCCGAGAGCATGTCGGCCATGGAGCCGCTGCCCTTCTCCCGCAGCCCCTCGATCGCCTGCGCCTTCGTCGTGCCCTCGGGCATTCCGCGCCCCACCACACCGGCGAAGATCAGGTCGGTCGCCTTCCCGAGGATCTTCGGACCGGCCACCGACAGCGCGACGCTCACCGTCACGGCGGCCAGCATCAGCCACAGCGAGGACTTCTCCCGGCCGAACCGCCTCAGCAGCCGCTTGCTCGACCCCTTGAAGTCCATCGACCGGTCGGTGGGCGCGCCCCCGGCCATCATCCGTCCGCCCGGACCGGCCATTACGCGGCCTCCGCTTCCGTCAGCTGGGAGAGCACGATCTCCCGGTATGTTTCGTTGCCGTCCATCAGCTCGTGGTGGGTGCCGGTCCCCACGACCCGGCCCTCGTCCAGCACCAGGATCCGGTCCGCGTCACGGATCGTGGACACCCGCTGCGCCACGATCACCACGGTCGCCCCGGCCGTCTCCCGCCCCAGCGCCGCCCGCAGCGCGGCGTCGGTCGCGTAGTCCAGCGCGGAGAACGAGTCGTCGAACAGATAGATCTCCGGGCGCTGCACCAGCGTCCGGGCGATGGCGAGCCGCTGGCGCTGACCGCCGGACACGTTGGTGCCGCCCTGCGCGATCGGCGCGTCGAGCCCGTGCTCCAGCGCCTCGACGAACTCCTTGGCCTGCGCCACCTCCAGCGCGTGCCACAGCTCCTCGTCGGTGGCGTCCGGATTCCCGTACCGCAGGTTCGTCGCGACCGTCCCCGAGAAGAGGTACGGCTTCTGCGGCACCAGGGACACCGTCTTCGCGAGCAGCACCGGATCGAGCGTCCGCACGTCCTCGCCGTCGACCAGCACCTCGCCGTCCGTCACATCGAACAGCCGGGGTACGAGCCCGAGCAGCGTGGACTTCCCGCTTCCCGTCGACCCGATGACCGCGGTCGTCTCCCCGGGCCGGGCCACCAGCTCCACGGCCCGCAGCACCGGCTCCTCCGCGCCCGGATAGCGGAACTCGGCGCCCCGCACCTCCAGATGCCCGTGCCGCCGCAGCTCGGTCACCGGAGCGACGGGCGGCACCACACTCGACTCGGTCCCGAGCACCTCCTCGACGCGCTCGGCGCACACCTCGGCGCGCGGCACCATCATGAACATGAACGTGGCCATCATCACGGCCATCACGATCTGCATCAGATAGGCGAGGAACGCGGTCAGCGCGCCGATCTGCATCCCGCCGCTGTCGATGCGGTGCGCACCGAACCACACCACCGCGACCGACGACAGGTTGACCACCGTCATCACGGTCGGGAACATCAGCGCCATCAGCCGCCCGGTCGCCACCGACACATCGGTCAGCTCGGTGTTGGCACCCCGGAACCGCTTCTCCTCGTACCCGTCCCGGACGAAGGCGCGGATGACCCGGTTGCCGGTGATCTGCTCGCGCAGCACCCGGTTCACCGAGTCCAGCCGCTCCTGCATGGTGCGGAACAGGGGCCGCATCCTCTTCACGATGAGACCGACCGAGACGCCGAGCACCGGCACGACCGCCAGCAGCACCGCGGAGAGCGGCACGTCCTGCCCGAGCGCCATGATGATGCCGCCGACGCACATGATCGGGGCCGACACCATCAGGGTGAAGGCCATCAGCACCAGCATCTGGATCTGCTGGACGTCGTTGGTGGTCCGGGTGATCAGCGAGGGCGCCCCGAAGCGCCCGAGCTCACGGGCCGAGAAGGACTGCACCCGGTCGAAGACGGCGGCCCGCACATCGCGCCCGAGGGCGGAGGCGGTCCGGGCGCCGTAGTACACGGCCCCCACGTTGCAGAGCACCTGAACGACACTGACGGCGATCATCAGACCGCCGAACTCCAGGATGTAGCCGGTGTCGCCCGTGACGACACCGTTGTCGATGATGTCGGCGTTCAGACTGGGCAGATACAGCGTGGCGCAGGTCTGGAGCAGCTGGAGGAACACCAGCAGCACGATGGGTTTCTTGTACGGGCCCAGATGGGCCCGCAGGAGTTTTATGAGCACGCGGGTCTCTCGGAATCGGCGGAAGGCAGAGGCCGCCCCAGTTTCGCGTACGCCGTACTCCGAGGGCGAACCCTTTTCGCCAAGCCCAGGTCAAACCTGGAGCGCGCGGAGAGCCCTCCCGCGCTCCGGAACCACGGACTCACTCCGGGCGCGGCACCGTTCGCGGGCGGGCACCGGACGGCCCTGCCCCGGTCGCGAAGCGTACGGATCTGGTCCTGGCCGGGTTGCGTGCCGGTTGCGACGCGTACGGGTCCGGTCCTGGCCGGGGTGCGTGCCGGGTGCGACGCGTGCGGGCCCGGTCCTGGCTACGCCGGGTGCGCTCCGCCGAAGGCCCCGGGGTGGATCTGGTCCCGGGTCGCTGCGTACTGCTGACGCACCGCACCGCCGACCGCCAGCTCGTCGCCGGGCTCCAGCACCTGGGCCGCCGCACCCTGCCAGGCCGGGGGAGTGCGCGGGTCGAGGGAGCCCTGCGAGACCCCGAGCGCCCACGCCGCCTGCCGGGCCGCGCCGATCGCCGCGTACTGGGCGGGCTGCGGCACCACGACCTGGGTGCCGAACACCGCCGGGGCCAGGGCCTGTACGGCGGGCAGCTCGGCGGCGGCGCCGAGCAGGAAGACGCGCCGCACCTCCACCCCCCGCCCCCGCAGTACGTCGAGGGCGTCGGCCAGCGAGCACAGCATCCCCTCGAACGCGGCCCGCGCCAGATGCTCCGGCTTCATCGACTCGCGCCGCAGCCCGCTCAGCGTGCCCGCGGTGTGCGGGAGCTGCGGGGTGCGCTCGCCCTCCAGATACGGCAGCAGCACCAGCCCGGAGGCGCCCGGCGTCGACTTCAGGGCCAGCGCGGACAGCTCCTCCAGCCCTTCCACGTCCAGCATCTCGGCGGTCCCGCGCAGCGCACGCACGGCATTGGAGAGGTGCACCACCGGCAGGTGCATCCCGGTGGCGTCGGCGAACGAGGTGATCATCCCGTTCGGGTCGGCGAGCGCCTCGTGATGCACCGCCATCACGGACCCGGAGGCCCCCAGCGACACCACCGCGTCGCCCACCGCGACCCCGAGCCCGAAGGCCGCGGCCATGGTCTCGCCGGTGCCCGCGGAGATCAGCAGCCCTTCCGGGGTCATCCCGGCGGAGTCGGCGGGGCCGAGCACCTCGGGCAGTCCGGCGGAGTGGCCGAGGGCCAGCTCGACCAGATCGGGCCGGTAGGCGGCGGACCCGGCCGACCAGTAGCCGGTGCCCGAGGCCGCGCCCCGGTCCGTGGTCCGCCGGGCGGGCCGGCCCAGCAGCTGCCACACGAGCCAGTCGTGCGGCTGGAGCACGGCGGCCACTCGCTGGGCGTTCTCCGGCTCGGTCCGCGCCAGCCAGCGCAGTTTCGCCACCGGCTGCGCGGCCCCCGGCACGGCCCCGACCGCTTCCGCCCAGGCCCCCCGCCCGCCCAGCGCGTCGACGAGATCGGCCGCGGCGACCTGCGCCCGCCGGTCGTTGCCGAGCAGGGCGGGACGCACGAGGTTGCCCTGCTGGTCCAGCGGGACGAGCCCGTGCTGCTGCGCGGAGACCCCGATGGCCTGCACGCCTTCGAGCAGCCCACCGGAGGCCGCCTCGCCGAGCGAGAGCAGCCAGGCCTGCGGATCGACCTCGGTGGCCTTGGCCTCGACCGGATGGGCGGCGTACCCCTCCCGGAGCACGGCGCCCGAGTCCGTGTCACAGACGACGATGTGAGTGAAGGCGGAAGAACTGTCCAACCCCGCGACTATGCCCATGGGGAGATTCTGCCGCACCCCGCCATTTTCCCGTAACCGCCGCCGTCCGCGACGAGGCCACGGCTCCTAGGTATTGGTGGTCCCCCAGTCGTCCTCGAAGCCGTTCTGGCTGCTGCGGTCCCGCAGCGACCGGACCCGCTCGGCGACGGAGGCGGGCACCTTGTCCCCGACCTTGTCGCTGACCGAGTGGTACGCCTTGCCCGCGAAGTCCCGCCCGTTGTGCGCGGCACTCTCGGCGGCGTTGCGCACGGCGGGGTTCTCCGTGAACTGCCGGGCCGTCTTCTTCAACTGCTCGTAACGCTCGCGCCCGGCTCGCGTGCCGAGCACGTAACCGAGGGCCACTCCGGCGATGAACGTGAGCCGGTACCGCATGGCTGCCACCCTTCCTACGCTTCGTGCGACGTGTGCAGCCCGCCTACCCGCGACCACCCGAGATCACCCCGGGCGATACCGATTGGCGGAGCACCCCCCTGCTTGCGCTAATGTATGTGTCGCAGCGAACGCGCGCCGCCCGGCAGCCGCCAGGCAGGTACGATTTCGCAGCGACGCAGCAATCCCCTGTAGCTCAATTGGCAGAGCAGCCGGCTGTTAACCGGCAGGTTACTGGTTCGAGTCCAGTCGGGGGAGCGCGATCCCCTGTAGCTCAATTGGCAGAGCATTCGGCTGTTAACCGGAGGGTTACTGGTTCGAGTCCAGTCGGGGGAGCGGAACGGAAGAGGGCCCTTCGGGGTCCTCTTTCGCGTGCCCGGCCGATGCCTTCCCGGAGCCCCCGAAGGGCCCTGGAGTGCCTCTTTCGGGTCTCCTCGATCTCGTCCGCAACCGGGCAGCACGCAGCGCCGTCCTCAAGATCAGGTGAAGTCGGCCATCCGAAGCGAGAGATCGTATGACCGGCTATGCTGCGGCAGACGGTGCGCACACTTGTACGCGCCACGCCGAGACGGGGCGGTAGCTCAGCCGGTTAGAGCAGCGGACTCATAATCCGTCGGCCGTGGGTTCGAGTCCCACCCGCCCCACCACAGCAGAAACGTCGTGACCTGCAGATACGCCCGATTGATGAGCCGTCGGGCAGGCGCGGTACCGCACGAGTACCGCACGGAGTCCTCGTACGCTTGTCCCCATGGCCTACATCAAGACGAAGAAATTGAGCTCCGGGGAGACCTCGCACATCGTCTACTGGCGCGCCGGGGGCGGTCGCGCCGGTGCGTGGTGCAACGAGACCTTCGACGATTCCGACCCGGCGGAACGCTTTCGGGATTTGGTGAACGGTCACGGACAGCAATGGCCCCCGGGGTGGACCAAGGGCAAGGGCTTCGTCAAGCCTGACGAACCGGCGGTGCCTGCTGCTGAGATGTTCGTCGTGTACGCACACACCTACGTGGGCCTGCTCACCGATATATCGGACCACACGCGCACGAACTACACCAGATTCATCGATAACCACCTGACTCCGTGGTTTGGAGAGCTGTCAGTTTCCGACCGAGGCCCGCGGTTCACGCGCGCCCACATCAGTCAGTGGATCCTCGACCTCCAAGACGGAAAGCCTGGTCCGCTGCATCCTGCCGGGACTGAGCGCCGACCGTACGCCGCGAAGACGATCGCGAACCTGCACGGCCTGCTGTTCAGCATTCTCCAGTCGGCCGTGACCGCCGATCCGCCGCTGCGTGACTCGAACCCCTGTGCACACACCCGGCTGCCCAAGGGGAACGACACGGAGGACGACGAGGTGTTCCTCGAACCCGACGAGTACGCCGTCCTTCGGCAGCACGTACGGGCGGACGCCCTGGACATCGTCGATGCTCTGGTGAGCACCGGGCTCCGCTGGGGCGAGATCACGGCGCTCCAGCCCCGCGACTTCACGCTGGTGGGGAAGAGACCGACGCTCCGGGTGCAGCGGGCCTGGAAGAGGCGCGGCGAGGGCGGAACGTTCCTCGGCGCCCCCAAGACGAAGAAGTCACGTCGCACCCTCGTGCTCACGCCAGAGCAGGTGAAGCTGTTCCAGAGGCGATGCCAGGGGAAGAAGCCGACCGACCTGATATTCACGGCGCCAGAGGGCGCTGCGTGGCACTCCGGCGTGTTCCACGCGCACCGCTGGAAGCCGGCCCTGGACGCGGCCAACTCAGCCGGTCTCACCAAGCGCCCGCGAATCCACGATCTTCGCCACACCCACGCTTCCTGGCTCATAGCTGGCAAGGTCCCGCTGCCCGTGATTCAGGCCCGCCTCGGCCACGAGTCGATCACGACGACGGTCGACCGGTACGGGCACCTGCTGGAGGCATCGGACGACGAGGTCGTGGCTGCCGTTGAGTGGGCTATGGGTTCCGCAGATATGCATGTCTCTAAGGCCGCATGAGTTGCCAGGAGGCGGAGGCCGTGCGCTCTTATGCTGAACTACCAAGAACGGGCACGGCTCCGGCCGCGACCGGGCACGGTTCTGGGGTGTCCGGCTGGCCTCGGTCAGAGGTGCTCTGTTAACGCTTGCGGCGCTTGGGTCCGCCGCCATGAGTGCGGTGCGCATGCAGCCACGAAGTCATCGGGCGCCTGCTCCTCGTCGAGTAGGCCCCCATGGCGCAAGAATTCCATCACGTCGACCCGCCGGCCGCCCGTGGGGGAGGCACCGGGGATGACTATGGGCGCCCGTGTGCGCCCGGCCTCTCAGGAGAAGGCGACGGAGCGTACGAGTAGGCGGTCGGAGGCGCCTTTGCCGGGCAACAGGACGTAGTGGTGTCGCCTTCGCAGTCGGTACCGAGGAAGACGACAGCGGCCGCATCGGTCAGACTCTTGAGGGCTCGCGAGACGGTGGCGGGGTCGGTAGCCATGGTCGCGAAGTTGACGCACTGGCCACTGGCGGGGTTGTGCGGGAAGCCGACAGCCTATATCCGTCGTGGTGCAGGAGTAGCGGAACTGGCCGCTCGCGGCGACGCCGAGCCTGCATGGCCACGAACAGAACGGCTCCGCCAGCTGCGGCACCAGGGGCAATAGTGAGAGAGCGAAGAGACAGGTGGGCCGTCCTCTTCCTTATTGATCATCTGGGCGGTGCCACAGATGCCCCAGCTCTGGTTCGTCGGCTCCTTCACAACGACGCGCACCACGTGATCGCGCCGTGTCTGGAGCAGCTCACGGAACACCCAAGTCATCGGCGGACTGTTGGAAGCGGTGATCGAGCGAGAAGCGGGGCGGTGCTGCACGAGACGAGCACGCTGAGCGGCGCCGTGAGCGGCATATAACCCCACGCACACCTATGGACCTCGAAGATGCCGCCTGGTCCCGCCGGACTGGGTGTCATCTTGATGTGCAGTGGGTGTGCCCGACCCCAAGGGCCGAGGTCGGCCGTCGGTGAGTCGGGTTTCTAGCTCCCAGGAATGAGGAACACCCTGCCGACCACCGGATAGGGGGAGTCTTCTTCGTTGTAGCCCTCGAACGATGGAGTAGCTTGCCCCAGCGTCGAGGTCGCCCGAGGCGTAAGAGAGGGCGAGCGGTGTGGGCCGGGTCGGGGGGTTCGCACATCTGTTCCAAACGCATAGGTGTGGTCAAAAAGTTTGTCGGTTCTACTCCTGTAACTGTGGTGATGCCTGCTACGATCCTCGCCACTTGTTCGAAGGCGTGCGGTGGGGGTTTGAGCGACGGAGCGATTCCGTGATTCAGCTAATTCTCGCCTTCGAGGGGAAAATGGGGGGCATATGCTGTCGAAAATTATCCTTCAGAATTATCGCTCGTTTCGCAACTTCAAACTCGACTTCGACCCCAAGATGAACATCTTGGTCGGGGATAACGACGCCGGTAAGTCGACGATTCTTGAAGCAATCAGCCTTGCGCTCACGGGCAGGCTGCGAGGCAAAATGCTTGCCCAGGAGCTGTCGCCGTATCTGTTCCACCAAGAGGCCACCGCCGAGTACATCGCCGCCCTCCGAGAGGGGCGAGAAGCCAGGCCACCAGAGATTATTATTGACCTGTTCCTCGACAGTAAAACTGCGCCTGCTGAGCTGATGGGAACCAATAATCTTCTGAAGGCCAATGAGCCGGGTGTGCGTGTTCGTGTTGCGCTCAACCCAGATTACGTGCCTGAGTACAAGGAGTTCATCAGGGATCCGAAGCAAGTCAGATTGATTCCCACCGAGTACTACAAGGTCGATTGGCTGGCCTTCTCGGGCAATGGTATTACCTTCCGAAGCATTCCTGCAACGGCCTCCCTGATCGACGCCTCTAACATTCACCTTCAGAGTGGTGTCGACTACTACCTGAACGGAATCATCAACTCGCACCTTGCGCCAGACGAACGCGTAAAGCTAACGCGCGCATATCGCAGTCTTCGGGAGAATTTTGCAGCAGACGACTCGATCGTAAAGATTAATCAGAAGCTACGGGGCGCTCCCAGTGACGTCAGTGATCGCGAACTAACGCTCGGTATCGATGTTTCGCAGAAATCGAGCTGGGAAAGCAGTATCGTTCCGCACCTCGACGAGTTGCCATTTCAGTATGTTGGCAAGGGAGAGCAGAGTACGCTCAAAATTCTTCTCGCTCTCAACAAGAAGGTTGAAGACGCGCACATCGTCCTGGTTGAAGAGCCGGAGAATCACCTGTCATTCTCCAACTTGGGCAAGCTGGTTAAGAAGATCAGCGACAAGTGCGACGGCAAGCAGGTATTTATCACTACGCACAGCTCCTACGTGCTGAACAAGCTAGGGCTTGAGAAGCTCGTCCTGCTCTCGGCGACGGAGGGGTTCCGCCTCGACAGCCTTCCGGCGGACACGCAGGACTACTTCCGTAAGCTGTCGGGTTACGACACCCTGCGCCTTGTGCTTGCTCGACGATCAATCCTTGTGGAAGGGCCGTCCGATGAACTAATTGTTCAGCGGGCCTACAGGGACGTTCATGGTTGCCTGCCCATTGAAGACGGCGTAGACGTAATCAGCGTTCGTGGACTGGCATTTCGTCGGTTCCTAGATATCGCATCACTCACCGGCAATGTGGTCGCCGTCGTGAGGGATAACGACGGTACCGATGCCGCAGAGGTGCAGCGAAAGTACGCCGCTCACACTGTCTTCCCGAACATCTCTGTTCACGTGGGACAGGATAAGGCATACAAGACCCTTGAGCCGCAACTCCTAAAGGCGAACGGTCTCGTCACAATGAACGCTATCCTCGGAAAGAATTTTACCTCCGAAGTAGACTTGCTTGAGCACATGGAGGATCGAAAGACAACCTGTGCTCTAACGATCTTCTCTAGCGACCAGACCATCAACATGCCGGAGTACATAAGGGATGCAGTCGCCCAATAATCGGGCCGTCATCGCGGCGGCCGGCTCGCGGAAAACTCAGCACATCATCGACTGCGTCGTCGCTAATCCGAGCAAGCGTGTCTTGGTGACGACTTACACCAACGAAAATCTCCACCAGATCGTGAGCCGACTGAGCGCGGGCACTGGAGTGCTACCGAGGCACGTCACGGTCATGGGTTGGTTCACGTTTCTCCTCAACGAGTGTGCTCGCCCCTATCAGAGCTTTGTTCTCGGTGAAGCGGGAATGATGGGTAGGCTCAATTTCGTGGGACAGCGTTCGAGGTACATCCCAAAAAGCAAGCCTCAGCAATACTACCTAGACCGTGGCAAGTCGGCGTATCGAGACGGCGTATCGGCGTTCTCCTTCGAGGCCAACAAACTGAGCAAGGGTATGGTGGTCGATCGTCTTTCGCGGATGTACGACCATATTTTCATTGATGAGATCCAGGACATGGCGGGGTACGACCTCGAACTCCTGGACCTGCTGATGAAGTCGCCGATTTCCGTCACGGTGGTTGGCGATCCCCGCCAGGCCACCTTCGCAACGAACAACGCTACAAAGAACTCGAAGTATAAAGGGAGTGGCATCGTTGAGTGGTTGGCTACGCGTACCGACCTATGCCTCGTTGAAAACCGAGTAGAGAGTTACCGCTGCAACCAAGTTATCTGTGATTTCGCAGACGATCTGTACCCCGACCTTGCGCGTACCGTGTCCAAGAACACCGAAATGACTGGTCACGATGGCATCTTCGCGATCAGGAAATCGGCCGTGTTGGAGTATGCAGAGGAGTACGCGCCGACGGTGCTGCGCTGGGACAAGCGAGCCGATACATGCGGTCTCGACGCAATGAACATGGGTACCTCGAAGGGCAGCACGTTCGACCGCGTGCTCATCTTCCCGACGAAGCCGATGATCAGTTACTACCAGACCCGAGACTGCACCCAGGCCGGAGACAGAGCGAAGCTCTATGTCGCGGTGACGCGGGCGAAGTACAGCGCCACGTTCGTCATGCCGTAGGAGACCCCTGTTGACTCTGGAAACCTGCCGGAGGCTGTCACGCCCGACGACTACCGCTGATTCATGACGGAAGAACCAGCGTCCATCGATCGTCAGACGCGCGCTTGATCCCTCAGTTCAAGCGCGCCGCATCTGGTCGGCATGGTGGACACCAACGCGCTGCTCAGCAGCGTTGAGAATGACTACCGTAGAAGGTTCCGGTCGCGGCTGCTGCGGATGAGCGAAGACGGCACTGCGGGTAGTCGGCCCGCCCCGGTTCGGCCGAGCGCCTCGCGACCCGCAACTGCTGCCGGTTCATCCGACTCGCCCTCGGGTTGATCCCTCTTTTTCTTCGCGGGTGCCGGCTGCGTGTTGGTGAGCCCTTGCGACGGTGGAGTCGATCGAGACCGTCCACCCCACCCTTCCTGCGTCGTTGCGGACCGGACGCTCGCATGCATCCAAGGTGCATCGTGAAATGTGGGGGTAGGGCTGTGCCTCGCATTACCAGAGGCTGAGGGGACGACCCGCCGCAATCGCCGCACGGATACGTGTTGCGATCTCCGCTCCGGACTCCCCGCCGTTCCGGCCGGCACTGATAGCGGCGCCTATGGCGCGGGAGCGTCCGGCCGGGCCGCGAAGGTCGGCGAGGGGGCTACCCGGGTCTCTGCGGCGGGCCAGCCATTCGGCCCGGTTCTCCGCCGCTGTCCCCAGTCGCAGGTGCGCCGGCTGCTGGCAGGAGTGGTTGTCGCAGGTGTGGCAGACGGTCGGGCTGTCGGTACCCCAGCCGAGCCGAGGGATGACACCGTGCGCGAGCTGGTACCCGTAGAGGTGGCCCGGCACCGTGCCGCGTCGCGTCCTGCCCGGCCGCGACGCAGCCCTGAAGGTGGCGTGGCCGGTACTGGAGATCCCGCCGAAGAAGAACCAGCAGTCCTCGGTTGACGAGGTTCGGTAGACCTTCGCCCAGTACCGGGCCCGAACGGACTCGTTGGCCAGCCAGGACATCCACTCAACGGCCGGTATACGAACCGGTGTTGGCTCACCGATGAGAGAAAGTTGCTCGTCAACGCGAACGGGCCCGGACCCGTTCACCGCCGCGAGCGGGAAGAGTCCGGGCCCGATGTCGTTCTCAGGCGGCATCAGCCCGGCCGCCGTCCGCCGTGACGACCGGGGCCGGGGCGCCCGAGGTCGAGGAAGCCGCGCCTGCCGCATCCACCCGAGGCTTACGGGCTCGGGTGGTGCGGGGCCGCTCGGCGCGGGCTCGCAGCGATTCGATGACCTCCTTCGCCCGAGCGGCGGTAACAGGCTTCGCCTCGCGTTCCAGCTCCTCCGCCGGGACGCCCAGCAGTTCCGAGACCAACTCGGCGTCGTTGTCGAACAGCCGCAGCACTACAGCAACCGCCTCCCGTGCCGTGACGTCGGCTTCCTCCTTCGCCTTGGCCGTCTTCACCGCAGCCTCACGCGCGGTCAGCGCGTGCTCGGCGGCCATCTCCCGCGTCTTCGCCTTCACCGCTTCAGTAGCGCGAACCCGCCGCCGCAGCTCCGACGCGCTCACCGGTCCTGCCGAATTCGTGCTCACCCGTGCCCCCAGTTCTGTTCGAAAATACTGTTCGTCGCGCGCACCGTAGGCACAGGAACGCGGACATCTCGAACCACGAGTTCGTTGGGTGCCGGCCAGAGCGAAAGGCAGCCTCCGGCGGGTCCTCCTCGGAGGGGGTGAGGGCTGGTCGGTCGGGTGCCGCGCCGTCGTGGTGCGGGTGGTGAAGGCGGGGTTCCCTCCTCGGCCGGACACCCCAAGGGGCGTACCAGGAACCCGGGCACGGCGTCCAGGCCAAGCCGCTACGCGGTCGCTACGCGAGCCCGGACACCGCGCCCGCAACCCTGGTACGGCGGAGCTGTCCGACCGAGGAGGGAACCCCGCCCAGGCCCGTTGTGGCCGGGCCCGGCCGGGCGGGTGCGGGCCGTGGGGTGTGAGAAAAGGCCAGGTCAGAGACCCTATCCGGGTTGACCCGACCCCTAGAACGTGGTTTAATTAGTCATGTCGGAAGGGGAGGGCAACCCCCGACCGGCACACGGCAGGCCGACCGGCCGCCGACAACCTCTCTCACCAGGAGAACGAACGTGAGCACCACGAAGGCACCCGCGAAGCTCGAAACCATCCGCGCCCTTCTCGCCAAGGCGGAGGACCCCCGTACTCCGGAGGCGGAGGCGGAGTTGGCTCGGAAGCGGGCGTTCGAGATGATGGCGAAGTACGGCGTCGAACAGGCGATGCTCAACGACGCCAACCCGGCCAGCGACGCCCCGACGGACCGCAAGATCGTTCTGGACAATCCGTGGGCGATGGAGCGTGTCCGCCTCATCAACCGCATCGCGCTCGCCCTCGGCTGCGAGCTGATCCACCTCGGCCGGGACGGCAGCGGCCCGGCCCGCCGAGTGCACATCTTCGGGTATGCGAGCGACCTTCAGCGTGTCGAACTTCTCTACACCTCCCTTCTCCTCCAGATGAACAGCGGACTGGCCGCTCAGTCGGTCCCGCCGGGTCAGGGTGCGCGTGCCTGGCGTCGGTCCTGGCTTCTCGGCTTCATCAACCGGGTGGGCGACCGCATCGAGGAGGCCGAGCGCGGCGCACGCGACGAGGCCAGGGGCGAGACCACCGCCACCGGCCGCAGCGCGGCCCTCGTGCTCGCGGACCGCAAGGCCGTCGTCTCGCGCAGCTATCAGCAGGCGTACCCCCGTGCACGGAAGGGTGGCACCACCACCATGACCGGCAACGGGTACGGAGCCGGGTGGACGGCGGGAAGCCGCGCCGACATCGGCGGTAAGCGGATCGGCCGCACCATGGCCGGGTCCATAGCCGCGTAACCCCGTCGAGGTCGGGGGGTGGCCATCCGCCGCCCCCCGGCCGCCGAGCCCGCGACCTACCCAGGAGGCATGACCGTGCCCGCTCGAAAGCCCCCAGCCACCCCCGCCCGCATCCTCACCGCGGCCGCCGACCACATCGAACGCGTCGGCCTCTACCAGGGTGACCACCTCTGGCAGCCCGGCCGGATGGGCGACACCGCCCCGTGCACCGTGCTGCACGCGTGGGAGCGCGGCGTACGCTCCGTTCGGCCCCGCTGGTCCGTGCGCGGTGAACCGTGGGACGTCTTCCAACGCGCCCTGTTCGACTCCCTTGTGGTGCTCAGCAACCAGGTCAACGGCCGTCCCGTGTCCGGGGTCCGGTGGCGAAAGCTGCGGCTCACGGAGGACGCCTACCGGCGCACCCTCCTGTGGTGCTGGGGAGACGAACCCGAGCGGAACACCGCCGAGGCCGCCGCGATGATCCGCACCGCCGCAGCCCTGCACCCGAGTGGCGGCGATCACAGCACCCCCGGTTGCCCCACTCTTAAAAACATGGTTTAATTAATGGCGCCGGAAGGGGGAGGGCAACCCCCCGACCGACACTGTCACCGGGCCGAACGGCCCGACGAACTCTCACCAGAAAGAGAAGGATCGATGACGAACACCAAGACCCAGGCCGGCGTCCAGACTGCCCCTGCCCCGTGGCAGACCCTCGCGGTCTCCGAACTCGCCGCGCACCCCGGCAACGTCCGCGACATTGAGGCCCCGGCCGATCTGCTGGCCGACGTGAAGGGCAACGGCGTCGTCGAGCCGCTGTACGTCGTGCGCACCCACGGCGGCGTGCCGCAGGTCATCGACGGATTCCAGCGACTGGCCGCCGCCTTCGCCGCAGGGCTGGAGACCGTGCCGGTCACGCCCCGCCCCGTCATCCGGATCGACGTGCTCACCCCGCACCCGAAGAACGCCCGTGAAGATCTCGACCTCAACGCGCCGTTCGTGGACTCGCTCCGCACCGAGGGGTGCCGCATCCCCGTCAAGATCCAGCGGCTCGACGGCGGAGTCCTCCAGGTCAACGACGGAAACCGCCGCTACCACGCAGCGACGGACGCGGGTCTCACCCACCTGCCGTACGAGTGGGAGGACGACGACCGCGACGCGGCCGGGCAGTTCCTCGACATGATCACGACTGCTCAGCACCGTAAGAGCCTCACTACTTCCGAGATGAACCAGGCCATGTTCAGCGCCGCCGAGGCGGGCGCGCAGGTCGGCCGAATCGCCAAGGCCGCAGGCGTGCGGCAGAAGGACGTCAAGACGCTGGTCAAGGTCAGGTCTGACGAGAAGCTGAGCGCCGCCGTCAGCGGCGCAGGCAGCTACGAGTGGACTTTCGAGCACCTGGCCGCACTTTCGGAGTTCGCCGACGATGCCGAAGCGCTCGCCGCGATCACCGAGGCCGCCGCCGAGGACGACGCCGACGAGGGAGACGTTGACTGGGCCATCGCGATCGAGCGGACCAAGCGCGACAAGCGGAACAAGGCGGAGGCACACCGCGCGGAGCTGGAGACGGCCGGGCAGAAGATCAGGGACGCCGAGGAACTGTCCGAGCGCGCCATGCCCGTGTGGCGACTGCGCGGCATCAGCACCGAGGAGCACGCCGAGTGCAAGGGTCTTGTCTGGGTGTTCGATGAGCGGCGGGGGAACCGGTACGAGCCCTACTGCTCCGCCCCCGGCCTGTACGGGCACATGGTGCCCGAGGGTGCCAGCGCCAGCGGCGGCACGATGACCGCCGCCGACAAGGAGGCCGAGCGCGCCGCCCGCGCCGCCGTCAAGAAGGGGAACATCGACTGGGACGCGGCCGAGGCCCTGCGCCGTAAGTGGATCACGGACCTGATCAAGCGGCGCAACCTCCCGAAGAACACCACCAACACCTTGATCGGGCACGTCAATAACGCTCTGCTGGACGGTAGTTGGGGCATCTCCGACGACCTGAACAAGGAGGGCACCACGGAGATTCTGGCCGGATTCCTGGGGTTGAACGCCGAGCAGGCGAAGGACCGGAGCAGCTTTGCCGGGCACGTCGCCAAGGACCCGCGCCGGGCCCCCCAGCTCCAGTTCGCCGCCATCGCGGCCGTCCGGGAGAAGTGCGCGAACCGGTCTGCATGGCGGACGGACAGCCAGCACGCCCCGTGGACGCGGAAGCCCACCGGCCGGTGGTTCCAGGTGCTCGCGTCCCTCGGGTACCCGCTCACACCCATTGAGCAGTCCGTCGCGGACGAGGAGCCCTACGACCCGTCGAAGAAGAAGCCCCGCGCCGCGATCACGTCCGGCAGCGAGCCGGAGACTGAGCAGGAGCCCGGCACCGACGAGGAGACGGGCGAGCCGGAGGCCGAGGAAGCCGACGACCCGGCCAGCGACGACGAAGCCGCCGCCTAACCACCTCAGCCGCCCGACGCCGGGGGGCGGGAACCGCCCGCCCCCGGCACCCCCAGGAGCCCCACAGTGACCCGTACAGCTCTGTTCGAGACCCACGCCGACGACCACGATTGCGGATGCGTCCCCGCCCCCGCCGAGCCCGACCCCGGCACCACCGCCGACATCATGCAGGCCCGCGCCATCGCGGGCGGACTCGCGGAGTTCGGCATCGGCCCCGCCCGCTGGTCTGCCGCCTACGACCACCAGGCCGCCGCCGTCGTCCTGCGGGTGGACACCCCGCGCGGACTGTACGCGCTCGCCATTCCGGCCCCCGGTCAGCCGTTCCCCGTCCACCACCGTGGCGAGCGCATCGGCGCGCTGGACTGCCGCCGCACGTACGGCACCGCCGACAGCTACACCGCCGCCCTGTTCGCCGCGTTCCTGCGCGACCGCGCCGCACTCGACATCCCCGGCCGGGATGCTTGCCACACACCTCTAAACATGGTTTAATTAGTGGTGTTGGAGGGGGAGGGCAACCCCCCTCCAACACCACGGTCCGCCAGCCGGACCGCCCCGGCCGTGCGCAGAGGGCAACCCCCCGGCCGGGCCCGCGAATTCCTCTCTCACCAGCAGGAGCACCCACGATGACCAGCGCAGTCATGCGGTTTTCCATCCCCGCGACCGCCCAGTCCCGCGTCCGTCAGCTTGTCGAGGCCACCAACGCCCGCGCGGCCGTCCACCACCTCAGCGCGTACGCGCTCGACTTCTCCGAGCCGTTCCTTGCCAACTACCGCGACCTTGACGGCCGCGTGATCGGCAAGCGCCCCACCGTCACCGTGTCGATCTCCGGCGACGTCCCGCGTCACCAGGGCTGGACCGTCATCGCTCGCCTGGACCACGACGAGGAGAGCTGCGAGACGATCACCAGCCTGTTCCCCGGTCTGCCCGAGCAGGACGCCGAGGCCGCGCGCCAGTACCGGGCCATCGAGAACTTCTGCCACGGGTGCGCCGTCGCCCGTCACCGCACCGCCACCTACCTTGCCCGCAACGAGAACGGCGAGATGCGGCAGTTGGGCACCACGTGCGTCGAGCCGTACACCGGTCTGCCGATCAAGGGGCTTCAGGCGTTGTGGCGGTTCGGCACGCTGAAGGATTCCGACTGGGACGGCAACGAAGGCGGTATTCCGGCTGATCTCCGTGTTCCCGTGATCGAGGTCCTGCGGGTGACCGCCGCCATCGTCACGATGGACGGCCGGTTCTACAGCCGGTCCGAGCAGTGGAAGGACACCGTGCCGACCGCCGATACCGTCGAGACGTATTTCTTCGGCCGCAACGCCCCGATGGAATGGCGAGCCGCCATCGACGCCGACCCCGACGCTCCGAGCACCGCCGCCGCCGTCCGGGAGTGGGCCGTACAGGGATACGGCAGCCTCTCCGACTACCGCCACAAGGTGGGCCAGTTGGCGAAGAGTGAGACCGTCGACCCGCGCCACCTGCCGACGCTGGTGTCCGCCATCGCGGGTTGGTACCGCGACCAGGAGAAGGAGGCCGCCGAGCGGGCCGCCCAGAACTCCCGGCCGCAGGGCACGGTGGGCGAGCGCATCACCACCGCCGCCACCGTGACCACCGTGATCGAGCTGGAGGGCCGGACGTACGGCTACCAGACCCAGCGCCGCCGACTGGTGAAGTTCCAGGACCCGCAGGGCAACGTGTTTGTCTGGTTCAGCAGCGCCGCCGACGTCCCAGACCAGGGCGACGAGGTCGAGCTGACCGGCACGGTCAAGGACCACAGCATCTACGGCGAGACCGCACAGACGGTTCTCACCCGGTGCCGCGTCGCCGCACGCGAACCGGTCGCCGCTTAGCAGGTCCGGCCGGGCGGGGAGGACCGCCCGGCCGGGCCCGGACCCCGGCCGCCGGGCCGTGGGGGGGGGGGGGGGGGGGCGCCCCCCCCCCCCCCCCCCCCCCCCCCCCCCCGCGCCCCCCCCCCCCCGCG
>NZ_JBIRKB010000007.1:101342-124510 GCF_044329855.1 Streptomyces sp. NPDC017520 | reverse complement strand
GGTGGGTTTTTGGGGGGCGGGGGGGGGGGGGCCCCCGGCGCGGCCGGGCCCCCCCCCGCGGGGGGGGGGGGGGGGGGGGGGCGCGCCCCCCCCCCACCCACACGCTCCGCCCACCGCCGTCCGGGACCGACCGCGTCGGCGGCCGGCCCCGCTCTCCGGCTCACGTACGAAGGGCGTCCCTCCGGGACGGCTCAGCCTGGCCCGGCTCGCAGCCGGCCGGAGCGTCCGGGCCGCAGCCGGCCCTCCCGCTCCGTCCGGACGCCGGGCCGAAGGGCGTGCCCTTCGGGCACGACGGCGCTGTCCGTCGCGCTCCGCACGACCACGGGCGGCACCCCTGCAGCGAGGCCGCGGCACGCCGCCGACTCCCCTGAGGTACCCAAAAACACCCGCATGCCCGAGAAAGAGTGCGCCGTGCGTCAGGACCCCCGGCCGGAGACTCGTCTCCGCAGGCATGTCTCTAGATCGCCAGGCGGACCGCGATCCTCGCCGTCGGTGCAGCCAACGAGGCCATGACCGCCGTGGGCCGCAGCCGATCCGGTGCCGCGATCGCCGCCAGCGAACGCAGGATGGCTTGACCTTCCGCCCGGGGAGGAGCATGCCGCCCGGGCGCACGCCCGTCACTCGTCGCGCAGTCGGCGTACCGCGGTGATAGCCCGTACGGCTTTCTCGGCAAGTGACGGCACCTGATCGAGGACGTAGCCGAGTACGAGAACGCACCCACCGAGCACTGCTACCGAGGCTGTTGCCCATCCGACCGTTTCCATGCGTCCGACGTACCTTCCGTGAAGGTGGTCGGTTCGGTGGCATGGCTGCTCGAACCGACCACTGTTGCTCTCAGTGATCAGGTCGAGAACCAGGCACCGCACGCCGTACTCGGGTATGGACTTGTACCGGAGCGGCAGCTCCGTTCTCCCCGGATGCCCGAAGGCGAGGAAGGCGACCGGGTTTGTGCAGTGCGGTGACTTCACCCGATAGCCAGAAACCTAGATTCCATTGCTCGGCCACGCCGCAGGATGAGGATCACTCGTGTCGTTATCAAGTCGTGATGATCGGTAGGCTGGCTGGCGCTGCGTTTGCGCGCACCACGGGTGACCTATCTCGTGAGCAACCCCGAGTCTGGAGCCCCGGTGGTCGAGGTTCGTTGGGTGCCGGCCAGAGCGAAAGGCAGCCTCCGGCGGGTCCTCCTCGGAGGGGGTGAGGGCTGGTCGGTCGGGTGCCGCGCCGTCGTGGTGCGGGTGGTGAAGGCGGGGTTCCCTCCTCGGCCGGACACCCCAAGGGGCGTACCAGGAACCCGGGCACGGCGTCCAGGCCAAGCCGCTACGCGGTCGCTACGCGAGCCCGGACACCGCGCCCGCAACCCTGGTACGGCGGAGCTGTCCGACCGAGGAGGGAACCCCGCCCAGGCCCGTTGTGGCCGGGCCCGGCCGGGCGGGTGCGGGCCGTGGGGTGTGAGAAAAGGCCAGGTCAGAGACCCTATCCGGGTTGACCCGACCCCTAGAATGTGGTTTAATTAGTGATGCCGGAAGGGGAGGGCAACCCCCGACCGGCACACGGCAGGCCGACCGGCCGCCGACAACCTCTCTCGCCAGGAGAACGAACGATGAACACGCCTCTCACCGTCGCAGAGCTGGCCCACCCGATCGCTCTCGAACTCGGCGGCAACTGGCGACCGCAGCCCGCGCGCCACGGCGTCCAGGAGCTGGACCACGCCGCCACCTTCACCCATCTGGACGGCCGACAGCTTCACCTCTCCGAGCGGTTCGACGACCCCGGCCACCTGCACATCCGAGGCGCATTCCCCGCCACCGGCTACCCGTTCCGCAGGGGCGAGCGCGACACCGTCCGAGTCGCCATGACCGAGGACCCGGCAGGCATCGCGGCCCGGATCGCCACCGACCTCATCCCCGCCCACCGTGACGTTCACGAGCGGGTGACCGAGCACAACCGCGCACAGGCCGAGACGCGGCGTGATGTCGAGGAGGCCGCACGCGATCTCTCCGCCCGCCTCCCCGGAGCCCGGACCCGGGTTGATGGCACATCTGCTTTCGTTTACATGAACCTTGAACCGGGAGAGGTTCGTATCGGACTCGACGGCGACGCGGTGAGCCTCGTACTCAACGACGTGCCCCGGATTATCGCCGACGCCGTTGTATTCGCGGTGAGCCGCTTTCTCCCCAGCGTCCAGACACCCGAAGACGAGTACGGCGAATGCGTCGACGGATACGCCCTCTAATTCCCCACGTTTCAGGGCGGCGCGCTCCCGTGGCGCGCCGCCCCGGGCAGAAAGGCCCTGTGATGAGCGCCGATATATTCGTCATCGAGCCGAAATGGATCGTGCAGGCCCCGCACCTCCGGTGCACCCTCAAAAGCGCTCTTGCGCTCCAGGCCACACAAAATGTGTGGTCCAGTACCGAGCACATCAACAACGCCGTAGCGATGGCTTACGGCGATCAACTCCCGGACTCCGGGCGTTGGGAGCTGACCCGCTCCCAAATCCGCACACTCAAAATCGCCATTGAGTGGCGCAGTGCCAAGCGCGCGGCCAGCGACAAGAAGACCTCCCCAGATGTCCTCGAACACTGGACACAGATAGAGGACGAGGTCATAGCCGCATACCGGGCCGTGAGCAACGAGGCGGGTTTGTACTGGATTTAGGGGTTGTCGACCATTCAAGAACATGGTTTAATTAATTGTGTCGGAAGGGGGAGGGCAGCCCCCCGACCGGCACCGTGGGGCCAGCCGGCCCCGGACGATCTCTCACCAGGAGGACCGCGACATGCCCCGAAAGCCGAAGATGACCGACGAAGAGCGCCGGGCCTACTCCGCCAAGATGCGCGGCGAGCTCGAAGCTGTCATGGGTCGCGCGTACGGCGCGATGGTCGCCAGTGAAGACTTCTGGGCCACCGTCATGCGCACGGCCGCGAACCTGACCCACCCAGACCGCGACGACCGCAGCCCCACCAACTGCATCGCCATCGCCGCCCAGCACCCCAACGCCACCCACGTACTCAGCTCCGGAGACTGGCGAAAGGCCGGACGCTTCCCGGTCAAGGGCTCCACCTCCCTCCGCATCTGGACGCCGATCAAGCGGCGGCCCGAGGAGGGGCAGGAGGCCACGGCCGCCGCCGATGGCGGACAGCGCGAGGCCGCCGGGGAGACCGCCGGGGATGAGGTGCGCAAGGTGTCCGGCTTCAAAGCCGGGCCGGTTTTCGACATCAGCCAGACCGACGGCGACGCCTACGAGCCGCCCACCGCCGCCCCGCTCGCCGCCGAGGTCATCCGCGATGTCCTGGTGAACCAGTACCGCGACCAGTACCACGAGGACCCCGAGCAGGCTGGAGGGTTCGACTTCACCCAGGATGCCCCCGACAACGCCGTTCGCATCCTGCTGTACGGCCACGCGTGGCGACGTATCACCGAGGTGGACGCGCCCCTTCCCGGCCAGCACGCCGCCGAGGTCGCCTCAGCCGCGCACGTGGCCGCGCTCATCCTCGGAATCGATCCGGGCCCCGCCGTCATGCCGCCGCTCGCGGGCATCGTCACCCAGGACAGGAAGCCCCCGGTTCACGAGTCCGCCGTACGGGCCATCGAGACCGGCCGTGCCATTGCCCACGCCGTCACCACGGCCGCCGAGCACCGCCGCGAACTTGCCGTGACTGGTTGACCCAGACCCAAGAACATGGTTTAATTAATGGTGCCGGAAGAGGGAGGGCAACCCCCCGACCGACACCGCCGCCGGGGCCGACCGGCCCCGGCGGAATCTCTCACCAGACAGGACGCGACATGCTCACCACCGACAAGAAGCCCACCGCGCAGGACTTCCCCACCGCGACGCTCGTGATCGGCGGCCCCTGGTTCCGGGGCCACCAGCTCGACACCCACCCCGCCGTCGTCGTCGGCCCGTTGGGCGGGCCGGAGTTCGCGGACGAGGCCACCATGTCCGTGGTCTGGTTCTTCACCCTCGGTGCCCCGCAGCCGGGCGACAGCGTCCAGGCGATGTTCCCGCACGAGCTGACCCCGCTTGACGACACGCTGACCACGATGCACCAGGACACGTTCCGCGACATCGTCCGCGACCTGCGCCGGGGACGGTTCGCCTACGACGACGGGGACGCGCTCCGCGCCGCCGTCCGCCAGGCATGTCGCGAGCGGACCGGACTCGCCGACGCAGACCCGGCCGCCCGGCACACGCTCCACCGCAGCTGACACCACGGCCCGCCGGTCCGGGGGGAGGGCAACCCTCTGGACCAGAGGGCCCCCAGCACCCCAGCGGACACCCCTTCGGGGCGGCAGGACAGGTCCGGTGCGTTCACCGCCGCCGGCCGACTCCGCCGCAGGCGGCTCCGCCGACCGACGACGGGCACCGGACCGCAGCGGACGCGCCCCGCGGGGGCGCGACAGCCCCTGTCGTCGCGCAGGCGCGACGACCCGCGAGCCGATCGTCCCTCACGGCCCGCGCCGGTGGTGCAGCGCCGCTGCCAACGCACGGTCCGCCCTGCGGACGGACCAAACTCTCACCAGGAATAGCCAGTTCAGTGACTATCGAGATCACCCACACCCGCCGAGAAGGAACTCTGATCGAGGGCACGAGCCGTGGTGACGGATCGGCCGAGATCCTGCGACTTCGCGAGTACGGCCGCACCCAGCGCCAGCCCTTCCGCTGGAGCAGGAGCCTTGACTGCTGGTACCTCCCCCACAGCCGAGACCACGCCACCTACACCCCCTCGCTCGAACTCCTCGCGCAGCGACTCCGAGACGCGGGCTTCGAGGTCACGCTGACCATCGACAACGCCGACCGCCGATCGTTCTCCGACGCCGAGAAGGAGCGGGAGGAGAAGGCCGAAGGCCGGGCGGAGAGGTTCGGCGGATACGCCGCCAGCGCCGCCCAGAATTCCGAGGCCGCGTGGAAGTCGAGCCACGAGATATCCGAGCGGTTCGCCTTCGGTCAGCCCATCCTCGTCGGCCACCACTCCGAGGGCCGCGCCCGCCGTGATCACGCGCGGATGGACAACGCGATGCGCAAGAGCATCGGCGAGCGTGACCGTGCTGACCACTGGACCGGCCGGGCGCAGGCCGCCGCGAACTACGAGCGCTTCAAGAAGGACCCCGGCCGCACGCTCCGCCGTCTCGACAAGCTGCGGGCCGACCTCCGCGCGGTCGAGAAGTGGCAGCGCGGCGAGTCCGCCAAGGGGTTTTCCCGGAGTCCGGCAGACCCCGAGCTGGAGACCGAGCACCAGGAGCTGACGGAAGAGATCCAGCACTGGGAGCAGGTCATCAAGGACGCCGAGGCCGAGGGCTTCAAGATGTGGTCGAAGGCTGACTTCACGCGCGGTGACTTTGTTCTCTACCGAGGCACCTGGTACGAGGTCCTGCGGGTCAACCCGAAGTCGGTGACGATCCCGCACATTCACAACGGCGTCGGTCAGCGCGTCGTTCGCGCGGCGGACAACCGTCACGACGGCTGGACCTGGACCGCTCCCTACGACGACGTATCCGGGCGCAAGAGCGCCAACGAGATGCAGCAGCCGACTCGGGCCGAAACCGCCGAGCACCAGGAACAGGCCCAGCAGGCCCCGCCGATCAAGGAGCCGGTACCGGCGGCTGAGACGTGCCCTACCAGTCACCCCAGCCCATGGCACGCGAAAGCGCGCCGCTGGGCTCTCTCTCAACACGCCCCAGAAGGGAGGTCGACCCCGGCGACGGCCCCCGCCGAAAGGGCAAACGGGCGGGAGGGCATGGCACTGGTGCTCATCACCTCGAAGAACTCCCGCCGCTCCCGCAAGCGCGCCTTGTGGGCGATGACCCGCCGCGAGGCACAGGCCGTATGCGGCGACCCCCGCACCTCCGGCCGCTCCTACATGCTCACCTGGACCGACCGGCCCGGCACCGAAGGCTCCGACTGGGAATGGGTCCCGGACAACGGCAGCCACGCTCCGGTCCTAGACGAGCTGGGCATCACTCCGCGCCGTGAATGGACCGACGCCCCGCAGGCCCCGGCCGAGGCCGCGTAACCGCGCCCCTACCCGTCCCCCGGCTGCCGAGTACGCCGGGGGGACGGGCCCCTCTCTCACCAGAACAGGGCACCACCATGACCACGCAACTCCTCGAACGACCCGCGACCATCACCGTCCCCGACACCGAAGCGGGCAGGCTCATCGTCCCCGCGACCGAGGGCAGCACCACCGTCCCGACGTACCGCGTCGGCTCCCCCGACATCCAGTGCCGATACCCCGTGATCGTTGGCGAAGACCAGGTCATCGGCCGCGCCTACAGGTGGCACCGGGATTGGCTCGTCCTCACCACCGAGGGCGAACGCAACCTCCGCCGCCCGCCCAAGGGGACCCCTGGCACCGATATGGCCGCCGCCCATCTCGCGGAGGAGTACGCCGCCGGTCGGATCGGTGCCGTCCCCTTGGACCAGGTGCTCGCCGAGGCCCCCACACCGTTGTGCGGGCCGGTGCCTCTCCTGCACCCGCGGATGCCAGTCAACGATCGCAACATCGAGGGCGCGCAGATCGCGTTCGCGGGACTCCTGGCCCACCACTGGCGGGCCGTGCTCACCGGGTTCCCCGGCAGCGATAACCACTGGTTCCTCAGCTGCGAATTGTGTGACTGGCAAGGCCCGAAGTTCTGGAGCCACTTGCGCGGGCGCAACGGAGAGCCGCCGAGTGCGCGCCGTCACAAGGGCGGGTGCATCGGAGAGGAAGAGGTCCGCCGGTTGATCCCCGCCTACCACTAGCAGCCGACCGAGGGGCGGCGGCAGCGCGCCGCCGCCCCTGCTTTCCCGAAGGACAGCACCGTGCCGACCCACCACACCCCCGAAAGCATCGTCATCGCCGACACTCCGGCCTCGATCCTGGAATGGGCCGCCCGCCACATCGAACACGTCGGCATCCACCAGGGCCCACGCCTGTTCGACGGTCCCGGCCGTACGGCCACGTTGCCGTGCTGGCCGCGCGGCGCCCTCGAAGTCGCCGCTGGCCACGGGCGGGGAACCGCCGGCCGGACGTACGACTGGGACCGCATCGACCGTGCCCGTGACCAGGCGTTCGCCATCCTCGCGAAAGTCCTCACCGGTCACCCCGTCGACCCCGCCACCGCCAAGGCCCGGCACCGCGAGGCCATCGACCGGTGGAGCGCCGAGCCCGGCCGTACCGCCGCCGACGCCGCCCGCGCGTTCCGCACCGCCGCCGCCCGCGTTGAACACTCCCTGTTCTGACACCCGCCGCCCGACAGCATCCCGAGTCATCGAAGGCCCACACGATGGACGAGACGACAGAAGACCGCAGCACCACCAGGACGCCGAGCCGCCGAGGAGCCGCCACCCCCAGCCGGGACGGCGTCCACCGGCTCAGCGTCCCCCTCCACCCCCGGCTCAGCGCGACCGAGCTGATCCGCGTACTCCTCGCGGCCCCGGGGGAATCCGACCTATCCGCCCTCGACCCCGTACAGGTCAGGTCGCTCATCGCCGATGTGCTCACCCAGCACGGCTATGGCGTGCTCGACCGGTCGCCGTACTACCCGGAGCTCGACCGCCACCAGGACGCCCGCCGGGCCGTGCGCCGCGCGTACGGGCCGCGGTTCCTCGACGCCCCTGACGAACAGGCCGTGCTCGCTGATCCGCTCCGCGAAGTCCTCGCCGCCGGAAGCAGGAAGCCGTGACCGCCACCGTCGCCGAGCCGACCGGAGCACGAGCACGGCAGACGCACTATTGGCGAGTGCGCAACGCGCGGACGAGCCACCGCCCCGAGAGCGCCGGGCAGGCGTGGCACATCCAGCCCGGACACCCCGGCGGCGCGTACTGCGACCTCGGCCACGAGCTGGACCCGCCCTCACACCACGCGCCGACCCTGCTCTCCCGCAGCCGGCCGACCGGCCGCCAGCGGGACGAGCAAGAGTTCCGCGGCGGGTGTCTCGCGTGCGAGTGGGAAGGCCCCGTGCACTCCGGCGACGGGTTCGGGAACGGTGACAACGAGGCGGTGGAGGACTCGCACGACCACTGTTTCCCCGGCTGGCGGACGCTGCCACCGATCACCACGGCCGAGGACCGGTGGGCCGTCCCGCGGAACCGGAGCCGCTGGGCTCAGCTCATCGCCCGGTACCCGGCGGGCTGGATCGACCAGGGCGCCCCCGTCGTGGCCTGGCGCCGGTACCGCCGCGAAGCCCACGCTCCGCCGCACGCGGGGCGCCCCCGCTACGAGCTCCACGTAACCCGGCCATCCAACGACCGGGGCCGACGCCCCACAGATCAGGGGGCCCTCTTCTGATGACCGCCGTCGTCCGGATCAGAGCCCCGCCCCGCTCAACCCGAAGGTGGTTTAATTACTCCGCCGTCAGCGGAGCGGGCAACCTCCGACCGGCCGCGCGTCCCACGGGGCGCCACACCCCAGACAACAGATGACGGCCAGCGCACAAGGGCAACAAGGCGCTGGCCGTCGGTGTCTCTCTCACCAGAAAGACCACACCATGCTATGTGACCGACACCCCGACTGTCCCCAGCCCGGCGACATCGCCCAGCTCACCAGGGGTAACAGCATCGGCGCCGATCCCGGCGACAGCTTCGTCATCGTCGAGGACTTCCCCCCGACCGGTCGGCACCTCGTGCTCAACCTCCCCGTCGATGACCCCGGCCGCGCCGACTGGGCCGCCGCCGTCCCCCTGGCCGACATAGCCACCCTCACCCGGCTCGAACCGGCGGGCAGCCGTACGTGGGCGCCGGCCCCGGACCCGGACGACACCCTGTGACCGCGCCGAGCGGTTGCGACCCCGACCAAGAACAGGAGGCGACCGTGTCCCGCAAGACCGGCCGCACGCTCTACTCACGCGCGGACCTGCGCAAGGTCCACGGCATCAGCGAGCCGACGCTTCAGAACCTCTGGACCGACCGGGAGAACAACGGGCACCCGCCCGTCGCGGACACCATCGACGGCGTCATGCACTGGGACGGCGACGTATGGGCGACGTGGCATCACGAGTTGCAGCGGCAGCGCGCCGCCGCCAGCACCACCAACCCGCCGAAGCTCGACGGCGACCCCGAAGAGATGGTCGGCCCCGCCGAAGCGGCGAAGGTCTGTGGGTTCGCCGACTCCACCACCGTCTCCCACTACGTCAAGAATCCGCCCGAGGGGTGGCCCGAGCCGGACGACTGGGACGAGCTTCCGACCCGGCGGCGTCCGAAGTGGAAGCGCTGGAGGCTGTGGCAGTACCTCGCTGACCGGAAGGGCCGCGGGCACGCCGGCGGACGGCCCGCTGGCCGCCGCGGACTGGCCTACCCCTACCAGGGAGACGAGCGGCTGACCCTCGCCCGGCAGGCCATCGCGGCGAACCCCGGGGCGAAGAACGCCGAACTGATCCCGCAGCTCCAGGGCCAGACGGAGAAGACCTACTCCCGTCCGACCTGGAATTTGATCCTCAAGTCCGCCCGCGAGCACCCCGAGGAGTGACCCGTGCCCGACGCCCGCTGTCCGCGCTGTGGCGGCCCGCTCGGTGAACGGCCCGCACGTTCCCGGCTGACCACCGACCGCGAGGTCTTCATCTGCACCACGTGCGGTACGGAGGAAGCCGTGCGCGAGGCCCACGGTCAGGCGCCGGTGCCGTTCGGCGAATGGCCCCTGAACACGTAGCCGTCGGCCGAGCCCCACGGCCAGCATGACGAAGGTCCCCGCTCCGACCCGGAGCGCGGACCTTCGTCATGTCACCAGGCGCTTGCGGGTCGGGCAGGGCCCAACCAAGACCGCTCGACACGACAGCGGGGCGACGGACCATCGGCTACGAGCGCTCCGGAGGTCGGGAGCCCTCTCCCCTCCGGCCGTTCGCTCGGGTGCGGGGGGTGGAGTCCCACGTTCCGGCCCGAACCGGCCCGCCGCGCCGGGCCGGTACGCCGGGGAATCCGAGGCCATCCAGTACGGGCCCGACAGCTCGGCGAACCGGCGGGGAGCCGCCGGGTTCGGGGTCTGCTCCGTACGCAGACCAACGACACAGCCCCGCGCAGGTACCGCGCCGGCATCGGATCGTCACACCGCCTCAGCGCGTACGGCACCTCAGACCGTGCACCTTGCGCAGAGGTAACAGTCCAACAGAACAACAGGCTCCAGGAGCCTGATCCGCAGGAGCGACGAGGCCGATCCGAGTGCCCGAGGTTCTTCCTCGTTGATCATGATCTTGAATTTAGAGGACCAAGGTATCGTCACTTCGTGACGATACGATCAGCCAAGACGACCGAATCTGACCGGATGAGAGCGGGGGGTGAGCGGGCCGATGGGGTGGGTGACCATGATCGGCCCCTCCGACGAGCAGGTTGAGTACCGCCTTACCGGCGGCCACGGCTGTGGGAAGTCCGTAGCGGTCGACGCCGCCCCCCTCGTCGCCGCCATCGAGGCCAAAGCCGAAGCTGCCGGTGCCCCCGTCGCCTCCCTGCTCGCCAACCGCGAGGCCAAGCGCGCCTTCTTCCGCGCCCGCGGACTCATCCGCAGTAAGGGCACCGCGAGGTTCACCGGCTTCGACGCCGTCGAAGTCGCTGCCGCAGCTGGACTCGACGCCCGCGACCTCTACGGCGAACAGACCCTTCCCCCACGGCCGACCGACGGACAGGTGGAGTACCACCTCGATGCCAGCGAACGCCCCCTGGTCTGGGTCGGAAACGGCCTCACCGAGTTCGACATCACCCCCGGCAGCACCCTCGCCCCCGAGCAGTTCCCGGCCGCCCGGCGCCTCATGCTTGGGGAAGACCCCCGGACCGGGCAGACCCTCGTGGACCCCAAGCTGGCCATCGCGCCGGCCGCCAAGCTCCCCGCCGCCCCACTGGCCCGCGCCATCCGCCGCGCCGCCGCCGAACGCAGTGTGAACCCGACCTCCCTGCTCGACTCCAAGCGCAAGCAGGACGCCTTCCGCCGGATGGAGAGCCAGCTCAAGCGGTTCGGCGAGACGCACCGCGTCCCCGTCTCCACGGTGCTCAAGCTCGCCGACGCCGTCGGCATCGACGCCGTCGACCTCTACGGCGAGGACACGGTGGAGAAGGCCGTCGCCGCCGAGGCGGGCGGCCACCTGGACGCCCGTGCACTCCTGCGCGCGGTCGAGGCCCGCGCCACCGAGACCGGACAGCAGCCCGCCGACCTGTTCGACGCCGCGTCCCTGAAGCGCCGGTACGCCCAGACCGAAGGCGAAGGTGCACGTCGTCTCCGGGACCTGCCGATGGACGTCCGCGAAGCCGTCGCGATGGCCAAGGCGGCAGGGCTCACGCCCGAGGACGTGTGGGACGCCGAGGAGATCAAGGCCGCCCTCCTCGAAGGCCGCGTGCAGGTCGGCAACCGCGGTGCCGACGTCACCTTGGACCTGGCGAAGTCGAAGTCCGCGTTCCTCGCGTACGCGCCCGAGGAGATCGCCGCCCAGGTCGAGGGCATCTACACGGCCGCCGGCCGCGAGTCCATCGGCGCCCTGGAGCGGTGGACCGCGTACGCCATGCGCGGCCACCACGGCGACGGCGACGAGGCCGAGACCGTGAAGACGAGCGGGTTCTCCGGCTGGATGATGGTCCACCGCGCCGCCCGCCCCGTCGACGGCGCCCCGTACGGAGATCCCCACTTCCACTTGCACTTCACCCTCGCCAACATGGTCAAGGGCACCGACGGCAAGTGGTCCACGATGGCCAGCGGAGGCCGCGACCTCCACCGGCACACCCGCGCGACCCAGTCACTCATGAACGCCCGCATCCGCCGCGAGCTGACCAACGAGTTCGGCATCAGCTTCCGCCGAGAGGAACGGACCGGAGCCTGGGAGATCGCAGCGATTCCCGAGGCCACGATCCGGCTGTTCAGCAAGCGCGACAGCCAGGTCCGGGACCTGCTGACGAAACTCGGCATCGACTACGACAGCGCCACGACCCGCGAGCGCACTGCCGCCTCCACCGCGTCCAAGGCCGCGAAAAACGGCGAGGCCGCCGGGGTCGGGGACGATGTTCTCCGCGCCTACTGGCAGGCCGAAGGCCGCGCGGCCGGAGACGACCCCGACGCCATCGCAGCCAGCGCGATGGAACAGGCCCGAGCCGACCAGAACCCTGGATTGGACGAGCTGTGCGCCCAGGTCTTCGACCCCAAGACCGGCTTGACCAGCCACTCCAAGGAGTTCACCCACGCCGCCGCCATCGCCGCCGTGCTGGACGCCCTCCCGTACGGCGTCGCGGACGCCGCCGAAGCCGAACAGCTCACCAACTCCGTACTCCGGCACGCCGGATACGCGGTCCAGCTCAACCCGAAGGGCGCCCAGCACTTCGCGCACGCCGACCGGTACACCACGGCGGATGTCGTGGCGGCCGAAGCGTTGATCGTCTCGGAGGCCACGAACCGGCTCGGGGCTCAGGCCGCCGTCGTCAGCAGCGACACGGTCGACATGACGCTGTCCACCGTCGAGGCTCAGCACGGCGGCAGCTTCACGTTCTCCGATGAACAGCGTGCCGTCCTCGAACGGCTGCTCACAGCCGGGCACGGAATCGACGCCGTCGTGGGCATCGCCGGATCGGGCAAGACCACGATCATGGACACCGCGCGCCAGGCATGGGAGGCGCACGGTCTCGTCATCGCCGGCGCGAGTACGGCCGCCGTCGCCGCCGCGAACCTGAAGGCCGAGGCGGGCATCGAGTCCCGAACCCTCGCGTCCTGGTTGACCGGCATCCGCAACGGAGGCTCCGGCCTCACCGGCGTGGACGTGTTGGTCGTGGACGAAGCCGCGATGTGCGATGACCGAGATATCGCCGAACTCCTCACCCACGCCGCGGAAACCGGAACGAAGATCGTCGGCATCGGTGATCCCAAGCAGCTCCACTCGCCCGGCATCGGCGGCAGCTTCGCCGCCGTGCACCACCTCGTGGGCGGGCTCACCCTCAGCCAGAATTTCCGCCAGAAGGACATGGTCGAGCGCCGGGCCCTGGAGCTGTGGCGCGACGACAACCGCGTGGAAGCGCTCCGTACCTTCGCCGGGACCGGTCGCGTGCACGCTCTCGCGGACAAGGACGCCACCCTCGCCGCGATGCTCACCATCTGGGCCGACAAGCGCGCCGCGCACACAGACGACCACACCGCCGTGCAGCAGCTCCTCATGCTCGCCGCCACCAACGAGATCGTGGAAGAGCTGAACACCGGCGCCCGCGCACTGCGGAAGGAGAACGGCGACCTCACCGGTCCCGAGCACGCATACGCGCTGCCCGGTGGCGACGAACTGACCCTGTCCGTCGGTGACCAGGTCCTCCTTCGGGTCAACGACTACCGGGGCAAGAAGAGCCGAGGCGAGAACGAAGACGTCCTGAACGGCTACCGCGGAATCGTGCGCGCCGTGGACGACGAACGCCGGGTGCTGGTCGAGTGGCGAGAGAAGACCGAGGACGGTCACCGTGACGTTGCCGAATGGGTGGACGCCGACTACATCGCACAGGGCGGCCTCAGCCTCGGATACGCGATCACCGGCCACAAGTCGCAGGGCCTCACCGTCCAAGAGGCTCTGGTCTACGGACCCGGCGCTCAGGCGAACGCCCTCTACACGATGATGAGCCGCGACAAGAAGGAGTCCCACCTCTTCTTGCCGCTGTCCGTCTACGAGACCGACGCCGACCGCGCCCGCCACGGCGATGCACTCACCGACCAGGAACAGCTTGACCGCGCCGTCGCGGGCCTCATCCGCGAGATCGAGACCGGCACCGAGGAACGCATGATCCTCACCGAACTCCCGAAGAACCAGGTCCCCGCCCACGTCCGCCAGGTCGTAGCAGACCTCCCGATCCCGCGCGCCCCCGGCGCCAACGAGCACCACGACGCAGACACTCCCGAACAGGCTCCGGAGCACGAGGACCGCCCCGCACCGGCGAACGCCGAGCCGACCACGGAGCCGGCCACACCCTCGGGACCCGCGCCGACGGCTGACCGTCCATACGCTCACCTCGGGAACTCGGCACTGCGTGACGCCGTGCGGAAGGCCGCCATCGCTGCCCGCGCCACAACGATGGCGGCCGACAAGGCGGAAGCCGCCGCCGATCGTGCAGAACAGGAGGCTGCTGCCGGTGCAGGCCCCAATTCGCTCGCGCACCAACGCTGTCATCAGGACGTTGCCGAACGGGCCGTGGCCATTCGCGAAGTCCGGCTGCTGGACGGCACGATCGCGGAACGCACCGCTCGACTGACCGGCACCGAGGCCCGTATCGAGGGTCTTGAACAGCAGCTGTCCGCGACGGGCCGTTTCGGGCGGGCGGCAATCCGCGGTGACGAGCGTGCTGCGGTCGAGGCGGACCGGGAAGCACTCCTTCGTACCCGTGAGGAGACCGTCCAAGAGCTGGAGCAGATGGACACGCGGCTCCAGGAAGTTACCCGGCAGGCCGGACCCGTCAACGAGCACGAAGCTGTGCTGACGGAAGCGGACATGCCGCAGCAGGAAAAGGCCGCGCTGCTTCGGCGGGCCAAGGCCAAGGACAACGAGGCAGCCAAGCAGCTCCGGGCTGAGGCCATCAAGGCTCGCAGCACTGCTCACGGCGCAGACCACCGCGTGTCCGGCCTCCAGAAGGAGACGAGTCTGCGAGCCCAGCACGGACGTCAGCACGTCGATGCCGATGAGTCCGCCGTGCCCTCAGCTCCGAAACCCGACTCCTCGTACGCCAACCGAACCGCGGTGGACCACACACAGCCCGCACCGCCGGACAGCGCTCACGACGCACCGCCCGTGTAAGGAGGGCCCCGTACCTTCCTAGGTCGGCGGAGCGAAGACCGCGTTGTCCGGCATCCGGTCGCGGAACGCATCGGGGATGGTGCCCATGAGCCAGAGCCGGCGCGTCACGTGCACGGTGCCTGTGGGATCGTCCAGCAGGACGTAGCGGTTTTCCCCGCCCCCTACGTAGCCGATCTCCGGCGGGAACCCTTGCTCCTCGGTCCAGGACAGATAATGGACGCCGTCGATCCGAAGGGCACGACGGCCGTCCGGGTCTTGGTCGCCGAGCATCGCGTACCCCAGGCACATCAGCCAGAAGTCACAAGAGCTGCACACCCGGTATGCAGCCATCCGCGCGCCGACACCTCGGATCTCCCGGTCTGTCCCCTTGTTCGGGCACAACGTGCACCGGAACGACTGGTACACCTCGGGTGTACGGGCCCGCCTCATGCGCCGTAGGCGGCGGGCCTGCGCCGGACATGCTTGCACCGGACACCGCGCGATGTCCTGGAGCGAGGGTTTACGGGACGCCCCGCAGTCGGTGCACTCGCTCGGCCAAGGCATTGGCTACGTAAGTGAGAACGAGGCACGGGTGTAGCTGACTTCCAAGAACGCTCAGACGACGCAGAGGATGCACATGTCGGCGACTTGCAGAAACGGGCTGCGGCGTGTCGAGCCGACCCTCGTTCGCCGTGCGGTCAACCTCACCCCTCCTCTGACCCGCACGCCGCCGTGGAGGACGGTGGGGAGGGCTGACCGTGTTCAGGTGCGGACTGAGGCCGGTGAGCCCTCGTCCGTGTGGACGAGGCGGGGTACGAGGCGGACGTAGGCGACCATGCCGATCACCTCGACGAGGGTCTGGGTGACCACTACGACTGCGGCCACCGACAGGGCATCGGGCAGGGCGAGCGCGAGGGGCAGGACGACCAGGGAGTTGCGGGTCGCGCCGGTGAAGACGACCGCCCGCGAAGCGGGGGCGTCGAGGCGGAACAGGCGGGCGACGGCCTTCCCGGCGAACGCCATCACGATCAAGAACACGGCGTAGAAGGGGATGACGGCGGCGACGTCGGTGAGGCTGTCGCCGAGCTTGGGGACCTGGGAGGCGACCACGACGAACAGGGTGGCGGCCATCAGCGGGACCATCGTGGTGGTCGCGGCGTCGGCAACCTTCTGCCCGGCCGGGCGGCGGCCCGCCCACGCCTGCAATGCCCAGGCCAGTGCGAGCGGGATGACGATCAGGATCAGGAACGCCTCGACGAACGGGCCGACCTCGACGATGTCGGCCAGCTGCGAGCCCATGAAGAGGTACAGGAATCCGGGCAGTAGAAGCATCTGCACGACCAGCAGCAGCGGCGTGGCGGCCAGGAGGCGGCGGCTGGAGCCACCGGCCAGTCCGGAGAAGACGATCACGTAGTCCACGCACGGACACAGCAGCACCAGCAGGACACCGATCCGCACTGCCTGGTCGGCGGGCAGGAAGACGAACATCGCGGCGACGACGAGCGGCACCACCACGAAGTTCACCAGCAGGGCGGCGGACAGGAACCGTCCGTCGCGTAGGGAGCGGAGGAGTTCGGCGGCCGGGACCTGGAGGAAGGTGACGAACAGCAGGGCGCCGAGCACCGGGTTGATGGCGTGCTCCAGGCCCGGCCCGGCTGAGGGTGCCGCCCAGCCCACCAGGGCGCCCGCCGCCATGGCGCCGAGGTACACCGCGATCTGGTGGTGTTCCATCTGCTCGACCGGACCCGACGGTTCCTGCGACACCCGACTGCTCCCTCGCTTCGTACCGGCCCGCTCCTGGTGGCGGTCCGCTTCACTCATCCTCACAGGCCGACGGGCCGCCTTTCGCCCCAGGTCAGCGCGCGCGGCCGTCCGGGGCTGTGCCGACGGTGGGCAGGCCGAGGTCGACCGGGCCCTCCGTCGTCGTCTTGCAGGCGGAGGCACGGCGTCGGCGGTGCAGCACGTAGGCGCCCACGGTGGCGGCCACCGCCACGAGGGCGAGGGCGGGAATCCAGAGGGAGGCGAGCGCGGAGGCCGCACCGATGCCGCCGAGCAGGGCCAGCAGCGGGCCCGCGCAGCACACGGCGCAGGCGGCGACCGTGGCGAGTCCGGCGCCGACCGTGCTCCACGGACGGGGGCTGCGGGAGGGGGAAGGGGCGGGATGGCTCATGCGGTGACTCCGAACAGGTCGGCCAGGAGCGGGGCTCCGGCTTCGGGTGCGCGCACGGTCAGCTCCAGTGCGTCGGGGGTCAGGTGCAGGGTGAAGTCGAAGAACGAGCAGCAGCCCTGTTCGGCCGCGGCCAGGGCCGCGACCTGCCCGGCCAGCTCCGCGGCGACCGGGAACGTAAGCCGCAGGCCATCGGGGATCTGCTCACGGGTGGTGGCCCGCTCCACCAGACGCCGCCACTCTTGGGTGCGGCCTTCCAGCTCGGGGCCGCCCAGGGTGCAGGCCACCGGCGCATCCCGCCACGGCTCGGGCTCCGGTGCCGGCTCGGCGGGCCGGGTGCGCGACAGCGTCACCGGCACCGGACCGGCCGCCACCGCCGGAGTGGTGGTGCAGCCGCAATCCGGCCCGCACCCGCCCTCCGGCGCGGGACCCGCAAGATCGGCGTACACGGCGGCCAGATGGGCGGAGAACGCCGACAGCTCGGCGATCCTGCCCTCGGTCTCCGCGATCCGGCCCGCGACCAGCGGCACCATTCGCGTACGGACCGCCGCGCACACCCCCTCCTCCCGAACCTCCAGGAGCTCGCGGATCTCCTCCAGGGCCAGGCCCAGGAGCTTGGCCGAGGAGATGAAGCCCAGCCGCTCGACCGCGTCCTCCCCATACACGCGATAGCCCGACGGGGTCCGCTCGGCCGGGAGGAGCCCGGCGTCCTCGTAGAAGCGCAGTGTGGTGGCGGGAACGCCGCAGCGTTCCGCCAGCTGCGAGATCCGGTAGGTGCTCATGCCTCCGACGGTAAACCTTCGACCCGACTCGAAGGTCAAGCGCAGATAGGCACGAGACGCGCAGTTCCAAGGCGCGGAGGTCAGCCCCTGGCGGTTTACACGGCTCGCGGCCGACCTATGTCCCGCTTTCCCGGTGCAGGATCGCCGCCCTCGCTGCCCAGGCCAAGACGCTCTGTCCCCGCATTGACAGCCCAAGCCGGTTCCAGTGAAAGATCACGTGATAGCTGAGCACCTGCCTCAGCCCCCGGTCGAGCATCCCGTCCTGTACGGCACGGCGGAGTTCCTGCCCGGTGCTGCGGAAGGCGGCGGCCCACTCGGCGACGGGCTCCAACAGCCCGCCGGGGCGCAGCAGGACATCACTGTCGGCGAAGAGCAGCGGCCGGATCTCCTGCGCGCGGGCGTCGAGCCGGTCTGCCGGGACGTCGCTGACGGCCGATCGGTGCTCTTCCGTGATGACGCGGTGCCACACGTCCCCCTGCTCGTACCACTCCAGACTCGCGGCACGCATCATGATCGTGCAGAGGAGAACGGACAGCTCGCGCGGTCCCACGGCCAGGTCCCCGCGACGCCTTAGTTGTTGCGCCTCTCGGCTGTCGGTGACGAACAGCGCGTGGGCAGCCGTCATGCTGACCGCGCCCCCGAACGCTGCGGTCTCCGGCTCGTAGACCCCGGGCCACCACCGTCGCAGATGCCCGTCGGAGACAAGACGGTCGAAGCCGTCGCCGAGGGTCAGTTTGGTTCCGGCCTCGGGCTGGAGACGAAGGCGCAGGCGCCAGCACGGGTGCTTGCGGGTGTACCACCAGCCGCTTATGAGCCCCGCGGCCTCTGCCTCCCGAAGCACGGGGAGCACGTGCGTGGTGAAGGTGGTGTCGGCGTCCGTCCAGTCGGTGAAGTGGAGGTACACCTGCCACCAGTCGGTGGCGGCGGCGTGGCGGGCCAGGGCCTCCCGGCCGGCTTGGTCGTAGACCGCCACGGCGTCGGACAGGATCGTCGGTTCCGTCCCGTACTGAGCTGCGACCTCGGGGATCGGCAGGCCGGTGAGGGCAGCGGAGACCGCGCGCTGGATCGGGCTCGGCTCCGTCAAGATCAGTTGATCAAGAGACATGCGTCCCATCCGGAGATCGGGGCCTGCTGTGAGGCGTAGGTGGTGAGAGCGAGCGCGGTACCGGCGTCGCCGTTGATCAGGCCGGGCTTGGGAAGGCACGGCTGGGCGTTCGCTGCGAGGGTGTCGCCGAGGCGCTTCAGGAGGGTCTGAAGGCGGGGGTCGCGAGCATCGGCAGCGGCGCGGGTTGCGGTCTGGTAGATGCCTGCCCAGCCGTGGCACAGACCCGAGTCGGTGACGTGGGCGAGCTGTTCGGGGTCGGTCAGGGCGCGGTACAGGGCGTCCTCGTAGAACGCCTGGACGTCGGGGGCACGCAAGGCGAGCCCGGCGAGTTGCCCGGCCCGTGCGATGCCCGTGGTTCCGTAGCACCAGCTCGGCCGGGCGGGAGCGTCGTGGTGGGGGCGCCCGAGGTCGAGATCGCGGCGCGAGATGTGCTCGGGCCACCAGGGACCGGAGGGACTGAGCTGGCACCAGGCGTCAAGGTGTTCGCAGATGCTCCAGATGGCTTCGCGGTGACCGCTGACGGCGATGCCGCGGCGCATGGCCTGGGCCAGCAGGAGGAGCGGACCGGTGATGCCGTGGGCTGCACCGAAGTTGCCGTGGCCGCCCGGGAAGTGGGGGGACTCGCCACGGGCCGGGTCGTGGCGGACCCACCAGCCCGGCAGGCCGCGGCCGTCGGGGACAAGGGGGCGGGTCAGGGCAACAAGGTACTTCAGGACCCGTTCCAGGGGGAGCCCTTCGGGGTCGGTCCGCAGGAGGTACGCCCCGATGCCGGTGAGGCCGTAGAACAGGTCGTACTCGGCGAACGTGGGCAGGTCGCCCTTGCGGATGCGGGTGAGAGCGGCGTCCACACGGCGGTGGGTCAGGTCGGTGATGTGCTGGTGCAGGGTCCGGCGCGCCGGTTCGTACAGGTGCTGGAAGGGCGGCGGGACGGTGGTGAGGACGAAGCCGAGGGCCGGGGCGCCGAGGAATAGTCCGGCGGTGTCGGCCGCGCTGATGTGCCCGGCCGCTGTGGCGGTGATCCATCGGTGGGCGGGGCGCCAGGAGCCGCCGTGACGGCTGGCCATCTCGATGTGCAGCAGGCTGATTCCGGCGGCGCCGTCGGCGAGGGACTGCACCGCCCACGGCTCGTCCGGAGGCGGCGGAGCGGGTTGTGCGAGGTAGGCGGTGTACTGCTCCAGGATCGTCGCGGTGGTGGCGGCCGGCGCGGTCATCGGGCGGCCATCCTGTGCTGGAGGGCCGCGGTTCGTACGAGCCGGATCGTGGTTTCCTCGGCGCGCGGGTCGACGCCCAGGGCCCGGACGTGGTGCTGGTGCAGTAGCGACCGGGCGACGCCGAGGGGATCACGCTGGCCGGTCAAGGTGTTCCGGTAGGTGTCCACAGCGGCGGCGCGGGCCCGCCATGCTTCGGCGACCGCAGGGCCGCCGGGGAGGGCCGCGAGCGCGGAGGCGCCGCTCGGCGCGGCGAGTTCGAGCACTTGGATACGCAGGGCCCGGTTCAGTCGCCCCGTGCTCTGGGGGAGGTTGCGCACCAACCACTCCTCGACCGCCGCGATGTTCGGCGCCAGGGGGGTGACGAGGTGCAGGGCGCTGGCCGCGGCGAGGGCCTGCGGGGCGACGGCGTCGGTGCGCTCGGTGAGCTGGATCTGTGCGAGGGCGGCGGCGGAGTCTGCGGCGAACACCTGGTGCGCGGCGTCCATGCCTGCCTCGCTGCCGAAGCGCCCGGTCTGCGGCTGGTAGGGAGCCAGGACGAGCCCGGCCGCCAGACCGGTCCTGTGCAGGCTGTCCGCCCAGGTACGAACGTGTTGTGCGGCAGCCCCGTAGGCGTCCGGCGGCAGGTGCAGCGTGAGGTCGAGGTGCTGGTCGGCGTCCGGGCGGGCCATCTCCCGGTGCCTGGTGAACCACCAGAGGGGCGGGGTGTCGCCGAACGCGGCGAGAAGGCTGGGCAGGTGGCGGCTCAGGATCTCGTCGTAGCGGCGCGGGTGGGCGTGGAGCTGCGCGAGCAGGACGTCACCGGCGCCCGGAAGGTGCCGCCCGGGGGCCGGCGGGGCGGCGGGGCGCGGCCGGGGCACATCGGCGGTGTCCGGCTGCAACCGGCCCAGGGAGAGCCAGATCTCGTGTGCCCGGCCGATCCAGCCGTGGGCGTCTGCGTCCGGGACCTCGCGCAGTTCCAGGCGCCGGGCGTTGTCGAGGTGGGCGCGCAGGGTCCGACGGTGGACCGGATGGGACAGGTCGAGGGGGAGGCGCTGGTCGTACTCGATGATGGCGACCTGCATGGGGACTCGTAGCCGGTCCCGCCATGCGGTGAAGGCGTCCTCCCACTCCTTGGTCGTGGCTTTGCGGCCGGGTAGGTCGTCGGCCATCAGCAGCCATCGGGCCTGCGTGAGGATAGTGCGGCGGTAGCGCACCCGAGGGAGGAACGGGAGCCGGGAGCCTGCGCCGAAGTCGAACGGCTTGTAGGCGGCGTACCTCCCGTTGGCCACTTCGGCGAGGAACCGGGCCAGTGGTGGGGTCTGTGTCCCGCCTTCCAGGGCGTGCAGGACCCGCACGTCGATGCGCCGGCCGGTGGAGAGCTGCACGAGGTGGAAGCTGCGCGGGTCCGCGGTGACGGCGATGTCGGCGAGCGGGATCGTCGTCTCGTCCGTCTCCTGGTGGCCGGACAGCTCGATGACGTGCGGCAGCAGCCGCGGCGTACGGGTGACGTTCTCGTTGCGGTGGCGGCGCGGCGGGAACACGAGCTGCGCCGTGAGGGCGTCCGGCGCCCCGTGGTACGTGGCGGCGAGCGCGTCCTGATGCTCGGGCGGCAGGACATGGGCGAACCGGCCGGCCATGCTGCTGCCGGGGCGGGGAACCGCGGTGAGGAGGACATCGAAGGTGCCGCTGGACAGTGCCCGGGTGCTGGGTGAGTGGACTTCGAAGGCGGCCTCCACCCGGGGTACGAACAGCCGCTCGTCCTCTCCGGCGGCCATCTCCAAGGCGTCGACCATGTCGTCCGTCAGCCGCAGTTCATCGCGGCCGTCCAGGAGGACTTGCTGCATCAGCGCGAGCAGCAGTTCATCGCGGTCGGTGCGCACCTTCGGGGTGGCGCCGCGTTCGGAGCCGACGTATCCGGCGGGCAGGCCGAGGCCGCTGTCGGCGACCAGGTCCATCACCGGCACCAGGGCGCCGACGCCGTACCGGTCCCGGAAGCGGCGGTGGTAGTCGCGCCAGTGCTGGTAGCCGTAGGGCTGCGGGGTGGTCCGGTAGAGGGCCGACACAGCTGCTTGCACTTCCGCGATAACGGACTGCGGGAGCTGCGTCTCGCAGTCGAGGGCGGTGTCAATGAGCAGCGGTGTCGGGGTGACGCTGGTGAGGTCGCGCATCCGCGCGGCGACGGCGCTCACGCTGGTGTCGGAAAGCGTCGGCTGGTGGGCAGACACGTCGTCGCGCAGCGCGTATAGCGCGTGGACCAGGTCCCGCACCTCGGGGACGTCGTCCGCCTGGTGCCGGTCCAGTTCGCGGCACAGGTGCTGAAAGCCGTCCACGGTGGTCATGGGCGCCCAGAGGCTGGTGATGAGGAACTGCTGCCCGACCAGGCTGGTGAGAAGGGCGTCGATCTTCTCCGGTGTCGCCTGCGGGAAGCGGTCGCGCAGGTGGCTGTGGAGGTCGCCGTAGAGGATGGGGGTGCGGGCCCCGTCCATGGCGGCGGCCACCGGCCGGGCGTTGCGGACGGATATCTCGACCGGGGCCAGCAGGACGGCGTGGCCGTCGGAGGGCGGACCCGGTGCCACGAGCCGGTCACCGCGGGCGCGGGCGGCGTTGTTGGCGACCAGCGGTAACCGCTTCAGCAACGCGGGGGTGCGCTGGAGCCGGAGAACCATGTCGGTGACCCATTCGGCGTCCGGCCGAATCATCGCGCGGTGCTTGTCGCGCCACCGCGCGCTCGCCCGAGGCCCGACCGACACCGGGGCGGTGCCGGCGAACAGCCCGAGCGGGGTCGGCCGGTGCTGCCACCGCAGGAGGTAGGAGACCGTCGACAGCGCGGTGCGGCGGACGTGACGGGGCTCGGTCTGCCGACCCCGGACGACGGCCTCGATGGCGTCGGACAGGACGGGGGTGGCCAGCTCCAGCGCGCTGCGGAAGTCCTCACGCTGCCAGATGCGGTTCAGCCATCCGCGGGTGACGGCCACGTTGTCCAGGTCGAGGGTACGGGGGATGTCTGCCGGCCCGGGGCTGGTGGTGGCGCGCAGCATCGCAACGCCTTGCCACTGGTATCCGGCGGCTGCTCGGGAAGCCATGAGGCCCTTCCATGAGGCGGCGCGGGGAGGGGGAGAGGGGCCTGTGGGCCGGGGGGAGCGCGTCGCCCCGCCCCCCCGGCCGGGGGGGGGCGGGTAAAGCCCGGGCCCCCACGCAGGGAACCCACCCGCCGGCAACCCGCCCCCCCGGGGGGGACCCCC
>NZ_JBIRKB010000007.1:0-101335 GCF_044329855.1 Streptomyces sp. NPDC017520 | reverse complement strand
CGTGCCAGTGGTTCCGGGGGGCGGCTCGGTAAGCCAGGCGGCCCTTCCTTGGGGCGGCGGGGGGTGGGGGAGTGGGGCCTGGGGGCGGGGCGACGCGCTTCGCCCGGCCCACAGGTCAGGGGTCGGCCTGGATCAGGCCGGGTCCTCCGTGAAGGAACCGCAGGCGGAGGCACCGGTCGCGCAGGTGGTGCCGCAGCCGTCGCCCGTGGAGCACATGAGGTGGCCGTACGAGTGCTCGGCGATGACGACCTTCACGTCCAGGGGCGCGAAGTCGTCGTCCAGGTCCGCCGACGGTGCGGGCGCGACCGGGGGCGGGGCGAGAGTGGCGCTCGTCATGATGTGCCCTTCTTCTGGTTGGGGTGGTGCGGGATTACCTGGCTCCCGGTGTTACGCCGAGGGCCAGGAGAGCGAGACCCGGCTGTGCACCTTGTTGATGACCCGGTCGGCCGGGATCTGGTCATCGGGGGTGCTGGCCGGATAGACCCGGATGACCGGGCTGGGGCCGCCGCGCCGGTTGGCCTCCCAGTCGCGGAGCACGTCGGCGATCTTGTCGGCGAACTGCTCCGCGTGCGGGCCAAGGGCGTGCACGCCGTACTCCAGGTGCTTGTTGTCCTCGGTGCGGCGGGTGACGAGGTAGGCGAAGGTGCCGTCCTCGACGGCCGCGAGGGCGAACCGCTTGTTCACGGGGGCGACCAGCCCCGAGTCCGAGTTCTCATCGACGGCCATCGTGCAGAAGCCCGGCAGAGAGATCGCCATCGCCATCTGAAGGGTGTCGATGAGTTCCTGGACGCGAACAGTGACGCCGGTCCACAGTTCGTGGCGGGGAAACGTGACGGCGTTGTCGAGCCGGTGCGGGTCGGCCGGCAGGCCGTCATCGAACTTGAGCCCGATCTCCGGGGTGCCGTTGACCAGGAGGAGTTCTTCCCGGTGGGCGGTCGAGCCCTGCATCGGGACGAAGCCGCAGATCCGCGCCGACTCGCTCTCCAGGTAGGGACCGTGCTCGCCCGTGACCTGGATGAAGGCGACCGACCGGGTCAGGCCGCGCATCCGCAGCGGGACGACGAGCCGGCCGCCCTGCTTGAGCTGCGCGGTCCACGCCGGGGAGATGTCCCAGGCCCCGGCGGTCACCATCACGACGTCGACCTCACCGAGGTCCGGGATGGGCTCGGCGGCGTCGGCGGTGACGACGTGGACTCGGCCGTAGCCGTGCTCGTTCAGGAGCTGGCGCGCGAGATCGGTGACGACGGGGTCGATGTCCACGGTGACGACTTCACCGTCCTCGCCGACGAGTTCGGCGAGGTAGGCCGCGTTCAGCCCGCCCGAGCCGATCTCCAGGACCCGCATCCCGGGCTTCACCTGGGCCTGCTCCAGCATCATGGCCTGGATCTGCGGCGCGGAGACGGAGCTGAGCTGCACGCCGTGCTCGTCCGTCTTGGTGATCACGGCGGCGTACGTGTCGTACGCCTTGTCCAGCGGCGTGTCGGCGGGGGTGAACTCGTGCCGGGGCACCTTGCGCATCACCGCTTCGATCTCCGGGGAGGAGATGTTGCCGTCCGCGCAGAGCTCGTCCACCACCTTGTTCCGCAGGCGGGTCGCCTCGTCGGGCTCGACGGTCGTGTTCGTCATGAACTTCCTTCGGTCGTTCGTGTTCGGGGGGCGGGTGGGCCGGCACGCGTGCCGGGGGCCGGGAGGCTATCGGCGAAAGCTCTCCGTTCTCGTCGGACCGCCGAAGGTTGGCGGGTTCGTGCTGGACGGCGCGCGAAGGTCCGGCGCCGGTGGTGAGCCGCCCGGCGGTCCTGTCTGTACCACTCAGGAGAGCCGGGCGGCCGTCTAGGCGGCGGACACAAGATCGTCCAGGTTGACGACCTTGTACTCCCGCAGTTCCCGTACGAGCTGGGAGGCCAGGAACATGCCGATCTGGGGATGGCGGTAAGGGATGGGGGAGTCCATGTCCGAGAGGGCCTGTAGGCCGTTCGCGCTCCACTGGTACGCGTGGCCGATCACGCCGTACATCGGGAAACGGGTGGCAAGAAGCGCTACGTGGCCCCTTGCCCTGAGCCGTGGGCACCGGCCTGCCGCCATCCGGGCGTGCTCCAGACAGACCGGCGGCTGCGCGGTCTTCACTGGACCGTCGTAGCCCTCTTCACCAGCCGTTTCCAGAAAGAGGATGCCGTCGGTGCGCTTCAACTGGACGGTGCATACCTGGCACCGCAGCAGCGCCATCGTCACGCGTTGACGGTGCGGGTGAACCATCCGCCAGCGCGGTGTCCCGCAGGGCTGCCCGAAGGTGTCGAGCGACATGGAGTAGCGGGCCCAGAGCACGCCCTTGAGGTCCCGGTCCGGCGGCGCCTCATCCACGTAACGGAGACGTGGCCGGCCGTCCGGCCCGCGGCCCATGCGCAGATTGAGGAATGAGTCGGCCTCTTCGCCCTCCCGGGCGGTGATGTAGGGCACGACGATCTCGGGAGCGGTGGTCACGCGGTGCTCCCGGCGGCAAGCGCGACCGGCCGGTGCGGGGCGACGATCTGGCCGTCCGGCAACAGCTCGCCGGTGTCCTCGAAGAGCAGCACCCCGTTGCACAGCAGGCTCCAGCCCTGTTCAGGGCGGGCCACCGTGGGGCGGGCGGCCTCTCGGTCGGAAGCCTCGGCCGTGGGACACGGCGGGGTGTGCTGGCACATCGTACTCGTCGTCCTCTCAAGGCAGTCTGGGGAAGTCGGGCCCTCTTCGGCGACTACGAAGCCGTGGGGGAACACGGAGTGGAGGTTGCCGAAGAGGGTGTCTGTGGGCGTTCACGTACGAACGAGGTGATGGCGGACTCGCTGTAGCCGTAGAAGCGGCCGAAGACCGCGTCGTCCTCCCACCACTCGGGAGCGGCATCCCCCCACTCGACCGTGTGGCAGGTGTCGCGGTACGGCGACCAGCGAACCCGCAGGTCCGGGAAACCGGGTTGATCCATGAGGAGGCAGCGCGTCGCCGTCGCCAGAGTCAGCAGGTCGAAGGACATGTATCCCCCGCGGCGCGGCCCACCGACGGGAACGGCGAGGAGGGGCGCCCGAAAGACACGGACTGCTACGGCGTCAGCGAGAAGAGCGGGCTCGGCGAGACGGCTGCGGAAGTACTCGTAGTCGTACGCTTCCACAGCCGGGCGAAGGGAGATGGTGGGAGGGTGCGTCAGCGTCGTGGCGGCGGTCAGCATTCGACCAGCCCCTTCACGATGCCGGCTTCTTCCAGGTGCTCCGCGAGTTCCAAGGTGACCCGGCCCAGCTTCCGCAGGAACGTCAGGGCCTCGTGCTCGTCGCCGGGCAGTTTTTCGGAACGCAACGAACGTGCTTGTTCGATCAGGTCGGCGATGTCCGGATGCTTCTTGTTGGCGTCGTCACGCAGACCTCGGTTCACGAGCTGCATGAGCGCGCCGCGGAAGCGCTGGGCGATTTCTTCGGCTTCGTCGTACCCGGGGCCAGCGGCCCCCGGCCGGCTACTGCCGCTTGCACCGGCCGCGTGGTGGCTGACTTCCTCGTTCAGAACGGTGTCCAGGCCGTCATAGACCGCGTCCCAGTCCACAGGCTCCCAATTGCGCACAGCGCTCAACAGGTCATGGAGACCCAGCCTGCCGAGCGGCGGCGACCAGGGGTTCGTCGGGACCGTCGGGTCCTTGACGCGGACCGGCATGGTCTCCGGGCTCGTCGTCTCGTTGCGTAATGCGGTGTTCGTCATCAGCACGCCACCAAACTCAGCTCGCACCACGTGGTGGCGCCGTTGTCGCTGACACCCCAGGCGCCCTGTCTGCTTCGGGTAATCTCCCGCACGAGCACCAGGCCGCGACCGTGCTCGTCGTCGTCCTCGGGGCACTGAGCTGTGGGGCGAGGTCCGGGCACGCCGTCATGGACACGGATGCGCAGGACGTCATCGCGCACATCAAGGGTCAGCCGGATTTGCCTGCCACCGCTGTGCACGATGGCGTTAGTGATCAGCTCGGAGACAACGAGTGTCGCGTCGTCGGCGACGCAGGTCAGACCGCGGGAGGTGAGACGTTCGCGGGTCACGAGCCTCATGGCGCGGACGCGGGACTCGTCTACGGGAGGGGGGCGCTCGCCCGGGGAGTGCTTGGTGATGGAAAAGCGTTCCTCCACCAGGCCGCCGGTACGAGTTGCGGTCGGGCGCTGCGACGCCGGGCCGATCACCGCTCCGTCCCGATCTGTGAGGCCCCGTTCTCCGGGGCGGCTCGGTCGTCGAGGGAAGCGAGCGGGCCCGTCCGGCGCTGCTGGCCCGGGACGTGCCGGAGCAGTCCGGCGAAAGCGGGCAACGGTGTGTTCGCAGCGTCCGCGAGGTTGCGGCGGCGCTGGCGATCTGCGGGAGTTCGTGCAGTCATCGGTTGTCCCCTTCCGTGAACGGGAAGAGGGCACCGAGCCTGCCGTGCAGAGCAACCGCTTCATCGGCCGTCAGGACCAGCGGAATGGTCGCGGGCTCCGCGGCCCCCTCGTGCAGGTCGAGGGGGACCGCGAAGCGACCGGCCTCCGTGTGCGCGACCTCGGCCTCACGAGCAAGGCGGAGGTGGCGCTTGGCGGGCGGTAAGGGCGCCGCGCCAGCTTCCGTCTGAGCGTGACTTGTCGTCATGACCCGTAAACGTAGGGCCACTTCGAGACACCATCCCTGAGAAAAAATCAGGGCTGAGTAACGCTCAGGGTTGGCATATGCCTATGCGGCGAGCCCGATGTGCTTCGCTACTGCACGAAGGTCGTCGCGCCACATCGGCTTCTCGCGCTTCAGCAGGTCGGCCACCGCCTCCCTGACCAGGGGGGAGAAGACGATTTCCTCCGGAGACTGCTTCAGCAGCTTGCCGAGAATGTGCACCGTCGCGTAGTCGTCTCGCTGGATGCGGTTGAGGTTCATGACCTCGATCAGGTACCGGGTCCGACGTTCGAGCGGGACCTCTTCGTTGACTTGGACGTGATCAGCGGCGCGGAGTGCTTCGCTGGTGTCGCCCTCCTCCGCTTTCAGGTGTACCTCGTGCATGCGGAAGTTGGTCGGCCCGAAACACGTGTGCCAGTGGTTGAGGTCTGCGCCGACCCGGTCTACGGCCTGCTGCGCGCCGTTGTACAAGTCCCACGCCCTCGGGCCCTTTGTGGCGCGTACGGCGGCGACGGCACCTTGCAGGTGTAGTGCGCCGTACGCGGACCAGTGTTCCGCGTTGGAGTCGTCGTGCGGCCGGCACTGGGCGATGGTCTGCCGGGCAAGTTCGTAGCTGTCTTCCACGTCTCCAGCGGAAGTGAGAACGCAGGCCATGTTCCAGGCCGCAGCTGCGAGGAGGGCCGGGTCACCGGCGTTGTCCGCGAGGGAGAGGCCGCGGTCGGCCGCGATGCGGGCGAGGGTCGGTTCACCGACGCGGCGAAGCCAGATCTGGTGCAGGCCGTAGAGGCTGATGAGCTGCCGGAGGACGGTGCTCTCCTGCTCAGGTGAGGCGTCGCGCAGAGCGGCGTGTCCCTGCCGCAGCAGGGTGGGCAGCCGCTCGCCGACGTCGCGGTACCGGTCGTCAGCCTGCGTCTCGTAGACCTTCCAGGCGTCCGTAACCGAGGACTCGAAGTCGTCGGCGGTGACCGCCCCGATCCGTTGCGGAAGGAGGGAGGCGGGCAGCGACAGGGCCTGTCGGATGAGCGGAACGTGCTCGTGCTCCGTGCCCGCCGTAACGATTCCGGACACGTAGCCGCCCGTCAGGTCCTCCAGGCTGCATCGCAGCTGCTTACTCAGGGCGATCAGGATTGGAAGCCGGTCCAAGGGCATCCGGTCATTCTCAATCTTGTAGACCCAGTTCTCTGACCTGCCGATTAGGTCTCCCAGCATCCTTTGGGACAAGCCCCGGCGCTCACGCCACCACTTGATCCGCTGGCCGATACTGAACAACTCTCCGTCATACACCATGGGTTGACCGTTCGCCGTAGTGGACAGGGCACTCGTGTCAAGCGTAGGCCCAGGTGCTTCGGGGAGGGGCGATACTGGGGGTCTCTCCCTCTGGGGAGGGCACTCAACGGTCCCCCTGTCGCCCTGCGGCCGGGGGACCGCGTACACGTAGGAAAGATCGGCAAGGAGGCCGCTTTGCCAGCCCCATACCGTGGCCTGATTCTCGACTTCGGTGGTGTGCTCACCACTCGGATGCGACTGAACGGGCAGGCGTTCGAGAGGACGGAGGGATTGACTCCAGGCGCGTATTTCGCGGCGCTGAATGAGCATCCCGACGGCGTCGCGATCTACGCAGCGCTGGAGGTCGGTGAGGCAACCCAGGAGGACTGGAACCGTGTCATCGGCGGCATCCTCGGTATCGACTCCACCGACCTGATGCGGCGCGCTCTGGCCAACCTCCACCCGGAGCCTCAGATCGTCGCCGCAGCGAAGCGCGCTCGTGCGGCAGGGATCAAGGTGGCCATGCTCAGCAACTCGTTCGGGATCGAGCCCTACAACCCGTACGAGGACAAGGGCATGTGGACGGACTTCTTCGATGCCGTGATCTTGTCGGAGCTGGAGGGCGTGCGGAAGCCGTCGCCGCTCATCTATCAGCGCGCGCTTAACGCCCTGGACCTGACCGGCCCTGAGTGCGTCTTCGTTGATGACCACGCGGAGAACCTGCCGCCCGCCGAGACCCTGGGCATCCGCACCGTGCACCACACGACCGACCCCACCGGCACAGCTGCCATCCTCGATTCGCTTCTCCTCGACCCCGCTCCCGCCTGAACGAACAGAGCGAAACAGCTCGCCGGGGACGTCACGCCGGCCAACGAACGGCAGCAGCGTTCGAGGAACCGGTAGGGCTCCTCGAACGCTGAAGGACAGGTATGGGCTCTTTCTGATGGGTGTTCTAGATTGCTGGGGACTCGGGCCCGTCGGGTTCACCCGGCCCTTCTGAAGCGGATACGCCCCCGTACGTAGGCCGCCTGGTCTCCGCTCTTGCAGGCTGATCACTTTTCGCGCCCGCCTCGGGGGTGACCTCACCACGCTCCGGCGCGGTGACCTTCGTGAACACCTGCTCTGCGCGATCCAGGGTCAACCGCATCGTGCCGTAAGGCCCCACGGCGTACCCGGTTCGGTGCCCGTGCAGGTGCAGTTCCTCCACTGCCTGAAGGCCGGCGTCGACCTCCGGTACGTCGTCCGGTGGGACGAGGGCGTGCAGTTCCTCCGCCCACTCCCAACCGAGATCACGAAGCACGGTTCGGGCTTCCTCCTGCTCCCAGCCGCTTCGCGCCACCAGTCCGTGACGAGGGTCTGTCGAGAAGACCATGTTCGGGTCCGTCATCATCCGGCCATCTCCTCGACTCGTCCCGCAGATCCCGTCTCCTCGCCCTTTGTCGTGGGCCAGGCCGCGAGCTGGAAACGCGCCGGACGGTCGTCGTGCTTGCCGACGCGGCATTCGTCGCCTGCCTTGCCCAACGACTTGTTCATTCGGGTGAGGAAGCGGTCGTACTGCTCGTGCCAGATCACGGACGAGCCCGCCTCCGCGTACGCGTCTCCCCTGGCGAAGGCCAGGGCCGCGATCTCGTATGCCAGGCCCTCGTGCTTCGCCCAGCAGGGCGGGATGACGTCCTGTGGCTGCCAGGCGTACGTCCTGTTCAGCCAGCGGCACACGGAATCGAGCCACGCAGGCATCGGCTCGGTCAGTTCCGCTGACAGGGCGCCGATGTCCCACGGAACGGGACCGTCGGCGGCCACGGACTCCTCCGTGCTCCGCTCCGCGATGTACTCCAGAATCAGCGCGGGCGGCTCGGGAAAGGGCTCGAAGCGGGTCAGGGTCTCGGTCATGCGGCAGCCGTTCCTTCACGGCCGGCCCACGCCGCCGCGTGGACCTTGGCCTGGTTCTTCTTCTCGGTGGCCCGCCGGGTCCGCTCGGCTTCGTTGGCGGCTCGAAGGTCACGGACGTGACCCTCGATCTCGGACCAGGAATCCCAGGTCCACATGCCGTCGAGCCGGGTGACGATCGGCGGGAGGTTGTCCGCGAGGACCAGTGCGTGCCCCGCGGGCAAGCCCCTGATCTCGTCTCCTCGAAGGACGGGTTCGAGCGCCATGTGCGTGGCCGTCGAGTGGCCGCCGCGGTCCCCGCCGGACGTGGTCTTCGTCGTGCGCTCTCGCTCGACCTGACCGCACAGGTCGGACATGTCCTTCAGGAAGTCGGGGTCCTTGTCCCCGGGCAGGACGATGACGTTGTTGGTGAAGGCCGCTAGCTCCTTGGCGGTGTCCTCGCCGAAGCGGGCCCGCGCAGACGCCCACGCCTGGAGGCCGTAGACGACCGTGATGCCACGGCCCCGGCCATCGGCGACGCGTTGGCGCAGGGAGGGGATCGGCGCGATGTTCGGCGCCTCGTCCAGGGCCGCGAGGAGAGCGGGGTCGAGCCGCCCGGCCGGGGAGGCGAGGGCGTGCGCCTCCGCGAGATCCAGAAGGTCTTCGGCTATCGCGGTGGTCAGCGGCGCGACGCTGTTCACCTCCGAGTCCTTGCCGAGCAGGTAGAGGGTGCCCCCGGCGTCGAGGAAAGCGCCGAAATCCGTGGGGTCCTCTCGGTCTCCCTGGAGGGCGTTGATCACCGATTGGTGCATGAAGGGTTCGAGAGCCGCGTCGAGGGTCGAGGCGGTGTTGCCGACGGTGCGGCTGTCGCCGGTGGTGGCCGTGCGGAGCATGTCCGCCCAGCCGGGGCCGGCGCCCGGGTGAGCGTTGAGGATGCCGAGGGGTGCCGGGTCGGTCAGCTTGCGGGCCCACCGCAGCACCCAGTCGAGGGAGGCGCCGTCGAGGGCGGCGGCGTGGAAGAAGGCAGCGAGGATCTTGGAAGCCTGCCCCTTGTAGAAGGCGCTGCCCTCGCTGGATTGTGCCGCGCCGTTGGGGGTGCGCGAGCCCGCGACGAACGCCTTCCCGCGCATCATCGCCACCTCCGTGTCGGCTGCGCCGTTGATCGGCGTCCACCGGAAGCGCGGGAGGCTCGGAGCGATGTTCTGCGGGTCGAAGACCGCGACGGGGCGGCCGTCCCGCTGCCGCGCGTCGAGGGTCAGTTCGACAAGATCGGGCTTGGTCGAGGTGGCCAGGACCGGCCCTGCCCAGTTGCGGACGAGCGGGGCGAAGAACCTCATCGTCTTTCCGCTGCCCATCGGGCCGATAACCCGGCATGCCTTGTCGGCGCGGGACCAGAGATCGACGCCCTTCGGGCGCTGCGAGGTGCCCAGCGAGTAGCCGAAATCGTGAGGATCGAGGGGGTGGTGCATGACGTACTCCGGGAGAGGTGGGCGACGAGGAGAGAGAAGGTCAGCGAGCGGCGGAGCGGCCATTCGCGAAGCTCACCGCGGCTGCGCGGCTGGGGTGGCCGTCGTTGCTGGTGAGGGAGGGCCGGATCTCGGTGGCCTTCAGGACTGCTTTGGCCGACATCTGGCGCTTGAGCTGTGCCTTGCTCGCGAATCCGGCGTTGCGCCGTCCGCGGTTCAGCAGGAACCAGAGCGTCACCAGGGCGACCGCGCACACGGCCGTCACGGCGTACAGGGCCAGGGAGATTCCGCCGGGCATGATGTCCATTACTCGGCCCTGCGGGCGACGCGGGCCGCCAGGTAGCGCATCCGCCGGCCGCACAGCCGCGACATCGACGCGTCGGGCCCTGCACAGCGCGGGGGCGCGGTGTGGAAGGCGCTGTGCAGGTCCTCGGCGGCTCGCCAGATGTGGGCGACGGCCGTACGTACACGTCCTCCAGCGGCGGAGTAGTCGCCGTGGTCCAGCACGAGGGCCAGTTCTTTCATGCGCCGGGTGAGGTCGAGCGTTTCGGCGTGCAACTGGTCGATGTCCTGTCGCACCGTGCGCTCGTCGGCGGGAAGCGTGGTGTGGTCGGTGGTGACGGTCATGGCGAGGGCTCGTTCCGGATCTTTGTGGAAGGGGTCGGCGGTCGAGAGGAGGCGGTGCCCGCTCATTCAGCGTCCGGGGAGGTGCTGGTCAGGTCGGTCATCGAGCCGGAGGAGAAGCACAGGTGCTGCTCTGCCTCCACCAAGAGGTGCTGGACGCCGGGGTAGATCACCTCGCCGACCTTCCACAGCGCGATCCCGCGGCGCAGGCGCATGATGTGCTCGGCCGTCCAGGACGGCAGACCCAGCCGAGCCACCGTCGCTTCCGCCTCCGCCTTCTTCTGGCTGTAGATCACGATGGTGTCGGCCATCTTCAGCGCCGCTTGGGTCTCCGCGCTGTCGTCAATGTCGGACAGGTGATGGACGATGAAGATGCAGCTCAGCCCGTATCCCCGCGCGAATTTCAGGAACTTCTCAAGTAGCGATGCGAGTTGGGGAGTTCCGAGGATGTGCCAGGCTTCCTCGCAGACGAGGATGCGCTTGCGCTGCGTGTAGCGGCGGCAGCCGGAGCCGGGGTTCGGCCCCAGCTCCCAGGCCCCGGAGTTCGCGTCGACCACGACGCGGTTGTGCTGCCCAGGCTCCGTCCCGCACTCGCACAGAGGACGCAACCACACCTCTTCGAGGAAGACCGAGATCACGGCGACGAGGATGGTCATGGCGACGCCGCCGGACGGGACCTTGGTCAGGTCGAAAACGATCATGTCGGCGTCGAGATCCACGCCCAGGCTGGTCGGGCCGTCGAGCATGCCAGTCAGGTCGCCGGTCGCGTCCTGTTCGCTGCCGCACAGCCGGTCCAGGACGTAGGACGCCTCCAGGCCGTCACCGAGAAGTTCGTCCCGCGTACGCTTCTTGGCCGTCGCGTCGGACTCCTCCGGGGACCGCAGCGCGGCGGCGACGTCGGCCAGGACCGGGGTGCGGCCGAGTTCTCCCGCCCGCTGGTGGGCCCTGCGGATCGCGATCCGCAGGGCAGAGCCTGCGAACTCGTCCAGGGCCTTGCCGAGACCCAGTTCAACGATCGTGCGCACCAGCTCTACTTGCCGCTTGCCCGCGATGGCCGGGTCCATCGGGTTGATGCACGAGGCACCACGGACGCCACCGGGCGCGAACTTCACCGGGGCCTTGCCGGTCAGCGAGCGGCCGAGCGCGGCCCACTCACCCTCCTCGCGCTCCTTCTGCTCCTTGGTGTCAAGGACGACGACCTGACGCCCGAGGCGGATCTGCCGGGCCGCGTACGTCTTGGTCAGGGCCGACTTACCCCGGCCCGTGTCCCCCATGACGATCATGTTCCCGCCGGGCAGGCCGTCACCGAACGCCGAGAACGGGCAGTAGATGAACGCCTTGCCCGAGTACAGCTCCCGGCCGATGATCGCGCCCGCCGTGCCGAGGGTCGGCGGTGCGATCGGCAGGTACAGGGCCTGGCTGGTGGTCGTCTCGGTGTAGAGGGGACGGCGCACCGTCTCGTGCATCGGCGACAGCGGGGCGAGGTCGAGCAGGTCGGTCACTTGATGCCTCCGGCGAGGGGCAGGGTCGTGGCGAAGGCACGGGCGTGTTCGAGGTCGAGCCATTCGATCCGCAGGTGCGCGTTGCGGGCGCGGGAGGCGGTGGTGCGCTTGGTGCGCTCCAGCTCTTCGGCGCTGCGCGAGGAGATGGTGATGTAGCCGACGACGGCGGAGCCGGCCGCGCCGGAGGAGGCCAGGGTCATGCCGCGTGATCCGGTGGCGCTGGCGGCGATCTGGTCGCGCGGGTCGATGTTCTTGCCGCGCTTCCGGTCGCGGTCGATCTCGGCCTGGTTGTTCGTGTCCTCCGCGAGCATCCGCTCCACGGCCTTGTCGTTGGGTTCGAGCTGCTGCGTGATCGAGATGGTGCGGATGACGTCGGGCATCCCGATCAGCATCGGCGAGAGGAAGTCGGGGCCGACGGGGGTCGTGGGCCATCCGACGACGGCGGCCGTGGCGTGGTACCAGCTGTCCGTGGAGCCTGCCGCGCGGGTGGCAACGTGGGCACCGTCGCGGACGTCGACGTTGCGGGGGAAGGCGTGCGCCTGGCGGAGGTCGGTGTCCCAGATGGCGTGGTCAGGGTCGTAGGAGTTGCGGATGAACGCGGTCATCCGGCCTTCGTCCAGGGGTGCGATCACGGAGAGGTCGGCGTCCTCCGCGCGGGACCACAGCTCATCCAGGTACGCGGCCATGGCCGCGGCGATCCCTTCGTCCCCAGTGCCGCGGGCGGCGCCCTCGGCCGCCAGGTCGCGGGTGAACCGGGCGTGGATGGTGATGTAGTAGCGGTGTTCCTCGGCGCTGGTGGAGACGGCGTTGGCCAGTACGTCGTACGAGTCCTTCAGCCACTGCGGGGCGTCCGTCGTCGCGGCCGACTCGTCGCGCTGCGCGATGTAACGCTGGTGGGCGTAGGGGTCCGACTTCATCTGCCGGGCCAGGACCTGGATGCGCTTCACCGGGTGTTCTTCGACGTTCCCGAAGGCGTCGAGGAGTTCGCCCCAGCGCTCCAGGGCCACGATCTGCTCACCGACTTCCTTGCCGCCGAGGCCGGGCGAAGCGATCTCCAGAGTGGCTGTGACGCACCCGGCCTCCGGCTGGAGGACCACGACGGCCTGCTGACCGCGGACCGTGACCGGCACCCACGTCATGCCCGTGACGCCCTCCGGCTCCACAAGAGCGGCGCCCGGGGGCGTGCCATTGGTACGCACGCCGGCCTCGACAGCCGGGGACACCCACACGCCACCGGTACGGCGGAGCGCCTTGCGGTGGTAGCGGTTGATCCGCCACCAGCGGTAGAGGGTGCGCCGCTGGGACGTGCCCTTGGGCCGGTACGGGGCATAGACGATGACCAGGGCGAGCAGGATCGGCAGGACCAGGCACGTTGCGGCGATGGCCGTCACGCCGTTGAAGAGGTAGCCGAGGAGGATGCCGGTGACGGCTCCGACGCCGAGGACGACCTGTTCGCCGAGGTCGCGGCGGCCCACCAGCCCCGTAGGGCGGTGCTTTCCGAACTGATACGTACGAGTCGACATGGAAGGTCACTGATCCTTGCTGGGATTCGGTCGTCCGGGTGCCTGGCCGCCCGAGGGCCGCGACGGCGGCGGGGGCGTGACGGAGGGCCCGGAGCCCGAGGCGGTTCCTGATGCGGAGGAGGGGGAGGCGGGCGCTGTCGGGCCCGGGGTTCCCGCGCCGGTTGACGGCGGGGAGGGCGGCTGTGCTGTGCTCGGTGCCCCGTTGGCTTCCGGTGCGCGTCCGGCCGAGGCGTGGCCACCGGCCGAGGACCAGTCCGGAGAAGAGCTGACGACCGGGTCGGAGGTCGCTCCCTGGGGACGAGCGGCGGCCGGTGCACCGGAAGCACCGGCGGTGTCCTCGCCGCCCTGCTGGCTTTCGGGCTGTTCGGGCTTGCCGCCGCCTGCGGCGTCGGTGCCCTGCGCGCCCGGGGAGCTGGTGGCCTTGTTCTTCGCCATGTCGACGCCGGCCTTCGCAATGGCGGCCCCGGCCGCGACCGGTCCGGCCACAGCAGTTCCGCCGCCCATCTTCGCGCCAGCGGTCTTGGCGCCAGCGGTCTTGGAGCCGCCGACCAAAGAGTCCTGGACACGAGCACCCATCGCCCTGTTGGTGTGCTGGGCGGGGCCGTCGATCGCGGCGGCCGGGCCGGAGGACTGTGCACTCTTGCGGTCGTGGTGGAGGCTGGCCATCTCGTCGCCGAAGGCGGGCACCCACTTGTAGAGCGTGGCGGACGCGAAGACGGCGAGCAGGAGGATCAACGCGCCGACCAAGGTCTTGGAGACCGCGTCGGACATGCTCCCCGATGTGTCGCTGAGGATCGCGCCGCCCAGGCCCAGCAGGGCGAACAAGATCGGTTTACTCAGGCCGATGGCGAAGATGGCGCCGAACCACTTCTTCGACTTGCCCCACAGGTCGCGATCGACCAGCCCGGCGTTGACGATCGGCCCGAGCGCGACGGCCACGTAGATGGCCGCGCTGCGGATCAGCAGCTCGATCCACATCAGCAGGGCGCCGCACATCATGATGAGGTTGACGACCAGCAGCTGTCCCACGCCCTCCGTGGGGTTGGCTGCCATGACCTTGAGGATGTTCTCCAGGAACGGCTTGAAGTTGCTCGTCGCGTATGGCTCGAAGACGGCCGTGACTTCGTCAATGGCCTTCATCAGCAGCGCGATTGCGCCCGGCGTCATGGCGTTGACCACGAACTGGAGGAGCAGGAAGCCGATCGCCTCGGAGACGGCGGTGGTCAGGGCGACTCCGCGGACCGCCCGCTTGGCCACAGCGATCAACCAGAGGGCCACGGTGAGCAGGCTGGAGGCCGCGAAGATGATCGCGTACTGCTTCAGGAAGCCGGGGCTCGTCAGGTCGATTTTCGTGGTGTTCTGGATCAGCTCCAGCATCTTGCGCAGGAACCAGATGTTCGCCTCGGTGAGCTTCTGGAGCAGGAACCCCAGCGGGTCCTTGACGAAGTCAATGGCCGTCTTCGCCTCACACACCATCGGGATGTAGCAGAAGGGGTTCGCCACCGCCGAGGGCACAAACACGAACCCGATGTTCACGATGACCATCGCCACCGCCTGGAGGCGGCGGCGCCAGCGACCCGGCGCTCCCCGCTCGATGGTCAGCAGGCCGGGGGCGTCGTCACGCAGTCGCAGGCGCATTGCTGGCACCCCCCACGTCCGCGAAACTGTCGGCCGGGGCCGCCTCCTGCATGGCCGGCGGAGACGGCACGAGCGGTTCGGACGGCGTGACGGCCGTCGTCTTCCAGGTGCCGTTCTCCCAGACCAGATCCACGGTCATCCGCAGGAAGGCGACCTGCGGGCGCTGCGTCTCGTCCTTCCCGGCGACGCCCCCCACCGACGCCGTCCACAGCTCCATGCTCGCGGCCTGGTCGGAGTAGGAGATCGAGCGGGTGGCGAGCGCCGCAGTCCGCGTGATCAGCTCGCTGCCGTCGGCGGTCGTCCCGTCCGCACCGACACCCCGGTTCTCCATGACCAGACGAGCCGTCGCGTCGGTGTCCGAGGTGACCGAGTGCAGCACGCTCGACGCGGCCGTGGTCGACAGCATCCGGTGCCGCCAGTCCTCATCGGTGAAGAACCGAGGGTCGCCGTAGAGCATGGTGGCGCTGACGGCAGCGGCACGAGCGCCGCGCTCGTTGTGTCCGTACGGTGCCGGGAATCCACTTCGGTCTTCGGCGCCGCTCAGCACGGGGTCTTCTGCAGCGGCCGGAACGTAGTCCGAGAAGTCGCCCGGTACGTTGGATGCCTGCCGCACGTCGATCGGAGCGACCAGTCCCGTCGAGGCCGAACTGTCCTTCAGCTTCCAGTCATCGGACTCCCAGGTGAGGGTGACCGTCACCGACTGGAAACCCGTCTTTGGTGTCGCGTGCCCGGCCGTGCTGCCGCGAACCGTCGTCGTCCACAGCCGCACCATCGCCCCGTGGGCGTCGAAGCCCAGGACATGCGCCGAGAGGACACCGGTACGCGCGACGGTTTTCTTGACGGAGACCTTGGAGGTGTCGCCCCGCAGGGAGCCGACCGCGTCCTCGGCAGCGTGGTCGGCCTTCTTCACCGCCGCATCAGCCGAGCCCTTGGCCGCCATAACTGCCACCGCACGGTGCCGCGCGTCCTTGTCCGTGAGGAACTGCGAGCTCCCGCTGACCGTCGTGTAGTTGGCCGCTGCCGCCTTGGCGCCGGATCGAGTGTGCGGGTAGCCGACGGGGACGCCGTGCAGCTCCCGCACGCCTTCCCCGCTCGCCTGCGGAGCGGAGTGGGCGGGTGCCGACGCGGAGGGGGCCGTGGCCGGAGGGGTGCCGGTCGTCATGCTGACGACCACCCCGGCCGCGGTGACCACGGCCGCGCCGCCGGCCGCGATGCCCCAGAGCTTGGCCGACGAGCGGCGCGCTCCGCTGGCTTTCGAGGAGGAAACGTTCCTCCGGGATCGGATAGGCATGGGTCACACACCCATGCCGTACGTGATGGCGAAGATGGTGCCGAAGCTGGCTACGAGGAAGACGCAGGTCAGGCCGCCGACCATCATGCCCTTGCCGCGCGAGCTGTCCATCGTGGAGTGGCCCTCGCCGAACCACCCCTTCGACTTGCCGACACCGGCGAGGAAGGCACCGGCGCCGACGACGAGGACGACGGCGGCGATGACACCCAGGATGACCTTCGCCGTGCCGCCGAGCTTCCCGAAGGGGCCCCAGTCCGGCTTCACGCCGGACACGACATCGGCTCCGGCGGCGAGGGTCGTGTGCAGGGAGGGATCGGCAGCGGCAGAAAGGAGGTTGTGCACAGTTCAGCCCCTTGGTGCTGTAAGAAATGGTTTGGGATGTTTTGGCGTGATTAGCCGACGTGCCGCATCGCGATGATCTGCGGTTTCCAGTAGCTGAGCGGCTTGATCCGCACCTGAGCCCCGGTGTGCGGTGCGTCGATGACCTGGCCGCCGCCGATGTACATGCCGACGTGCTCAGGGCCGGCGCTGCCGGGGACGCTGAACAGCAGGTCGCCCGGGACGAGTTGGGAGACGGCCTTGACGGCGGTCCCGGCGTGGACCTGGTCGTACGTGGTTCGCGGCAGGTTCACTCCCGCCGCTGACCAGGCCATCTTGGTAAGCGAGGAGCAGTCACAGCCGCCCACACCCTCGTACGGCATGACGCAACTGCCGCCCCACCGGTACCAAGTGCCCAGAGCCGTCTTCGCGGCCGAGATCGCGCGGGCGGCGCCCTTGCCGGCCGGTGCGTCCGGGCTTACGGCGTCGGCCCATTTCGAGGCCAGAGCGCGGATGCTGCGCACGTAGTTGCGGGTCTCGGGGTACGGGGGGATACCGCCGTACTTGATCACCGCGCCGCCGCCCGCGTTGTACGCGGCCAGCATGTTGTCCGTCGAGTCGCCCGGCACCTTCTTGACCTCGTCGGCCAAGGTGCAGTCGTACGCGGCTTGCGCGGCGATGGCGTCGGCGGGGTTGCGGACGTCCTTGACTCCGTCGCCATCGCCGTCCTTGCCGTGCTGGGCCCAGGTCCCCGGCATGAACTGGGCGATCCCGAGAGCGCCGACGGGTGACGTCGCGCCGGAGCTGAAGTGGCTTTCCGTGTAGAGCTGAGCCGCCAGGAGCGAGGCTGTGACCTGCGGGCACTCGCCCGCGTGCTTGTTGATCAGCTCACGGACCCAGCCCGGCACGGGAGCGTCCGTCGTGATGCCGCCACCCGGACCGGCTTCCTGCGCGGAGGCGCTGTCGGCCCCTCCGAACGTAGTCAGCATGGCGACACCGGTGATGAGCCCGGCCGTGACGAGTCCCAGGCCAGCTTGCGTGCCCTTGTTCATCGCGGCCCCGTCACGCCCAGGGCAAGGCGGTGACGCGCCAGCCCTTGGAGGTGTGCTCCAGGCGGAGCGCGAGCTGTTCGCTACTGCTGCGCGTGTGACCGGACTTCGGGGTGGTCGTGAGGGTGTAGCTCACGCGGACGAGAGCGGAGGAGGGCGTTGCCGCAGGTGCGCCGTCGGGGACGGTTGCTGACGTGATTTTGGCCGTCTGATGTGCCTTCTCGGCCCGCAGGGCGGCCCAGGCGGCGTCTTGACCCTGCCGCTTCTGGGCGAGCACGCCAGCGAGTTCCCCCGAGGCGAGCCGCGCTGCCCGAGCGCCGGCATCCGCGTACGAGCTGTCGGCACCGTCGCGGGCGTCGTGTTCTGCGTAGGCCGTAGCGAAGGCCCGCGCCGTCCGCTCAACGTCATCTGGGAGCCCGGTGGTTGACGAGGAGGCGGTAGCGCTGCTGTGCGGCGTGGCCGTGTCGGGTATGCCCGCAGAGACGGAGTGCGGCTGCGCGGACACGGTCGAGGCCGCAGAAGCGTCGTTGGTCGAACTGGAGCAGCCGGTCGACAGAAGGGCCAGGGAACCAGCCATACCTATTGCGGCGGATATGGGTATGAAACGGGTGAATCGAGGCATGCGGGGACCACAACCTTGGTGCAAGAGATTTCGGAAGTGCGAGCGGCGCGGTCCCGCGAGGGCCGGGGGCCGCGCCGCTCCTTCGCAGGAAGGAGGTGGATTCCTTCTGCGGGCTTTACCGGCGAATGCCGGGGAAATCGCAAAGCAGGCCGGAGCGTATAGCTCTATCTGCCTGTCTCATCTGCGGGGTCTCATCTGCGGAAGAGGTCGATCTTGTTTCGCATCTGCGAGACGGTTGAGCTGGTGGGCGCGTTACTCATATCAAGGCCATCAGCCCCTTCCGTGATTCGGGCGAGATCGTGAGCAGATCTCTACGGCCGGAAAACGCCTTGTGGCGTTGGCCGTGCCTGAATCCTTGCAGGGGTTCGCGGACAACTCGAATCACGAAAAAAGCCGGAACTTAATTCCAGGAATTAAGTTCCGGCTTTCGCTCGGGGGGAGGCTTTGCGGGCCCTATGCGGCCCCGTAGCGCAGGTGCTCGATCGCCACGCCGAGCCACGGCGCGGCCTGGCCGGAAAGGAGCAGAGGTGCGCACGTGCTGTACGAGAGGAGGACGGCGGACGGCTCAGCAGCGACCCCGGTCAGAAGGGCGTGGTCGAACGGCATCCACTCACGAGCCCTCAGCGGCAGGAGCCGTACCCCGGTTGAGGTGAGCACCACTCGGGCGGCGGTGTGATCGCGCCACTGCGGAAGAGCGGCATCCTCCGCTTCCTGGCGCCGACGGGCGTCGAGTCGACCGTTGCTCACCCACCGCCGGCCGAAGGTTGGGTGATCCTCGAAATACCCGCTGGCCGAGGTCGGGTAGTCGACCTCTGTCCCGTAGAAGCGGGCGGCGGAGCACGCCACGTCCGCGAAGGCGACTTCACCGGCCACAAGTGCAAGGCCGTCCGCTTGGACCGGCACAAGACTGCCGCCGCCCTGGAGGTGAACCGTGAGGGCGGACGCTGCCTGTACGGCATCGGCGCGGACGGCGTCCTCCGCCCGGTCGCGTCGGCGAGACCACATCGTCGTTCCTTCCTGATCAAGCTGACCGGCCGGGGCCTGCACGGCGCGAGCCACGCAGGCCCCGGGCCCGTCATGAGATGAGATCACCAGAGGGCGGTGGAGGCAGTCGCGGGTGTCCTCGGCGCCTCGTCGTCCTCTTCCTTCAGCCGGGCCAGCAGCACGCCAAGACGGTCGTTGCTGATCGCCTGGTGCTTCCGGACGGCGTCCCCTACAACCTCACGACTGGTCCGTCCGGCCCGCTCGGTAGCGGCCCTCGCGATCGGCAGCAACTCTGCCAACCAGTCATCGTCCGCCTCCCGGTCCTGTGGGCAGTCGTCCGGGACGGAGGGCCTTTCGCCGTCCGTAGGGGTCTGGACCGCCGTGGGCCCGGAGGATTTCGTGGTCTCCGGCAGTGCTGTGGTCGGCGCGTGGTCCGCAGGTCCGCCGCCCGGTCCGTCCGCGCTCCTACCCTCCGCCTCCTCTCCGTCCGCTCCCGCGGACGGGTGAGCCGCAGCGTCCTCCGTACGTGGTCCCACTTCGGGCAGGGGCTCGGCTTTCCGCAGGTCAACGGTTACGGCGGCGGCATCCTGCGGCGCGGACGGACCGCTCGTCAAGCGCCGTGGAGTCATCGACGCTGGTGCTTCCAGCGGACGAGGAGCCTGCTGGAGCGTGACGCGTTCGAGCGTCGGAGACTCCTCGCGGACCGGTCCGGGACCAGCGTCAGCCCGGTCCGGGACCGCCCGCTCAGCCGTCCGCGCCATCAGGATGTAGAGGTGGACCGATCCGGCCAGTGCGAGCGGCGCGAGCATCGACAGCACACCGACGACGCTGTCCGTAAGGTGCAGCGCGGACCGTCCGGCCTGAGGAGAACCGTTCAACGTGATGGCGTGCAGAGCGTTCGCGCCGAGGCTCGCCCCGGTCGCCGCGAGGAACAAGAACCAGGCGTATAGCCGTGCGGCGAACCGCTGGTGCCGAAGGAGCACAATCGCCCGCACGCCGTAGGCAATGAACCCGTCGATGAACACCGGGAAGAGGTAGGACAAGGTCTCGCTGGCGTGGATCGCAAGGGCGATCTGACGCAGTGCGTCGTACGAGAAGGCGAAGCCGGCCGCGCCGAGCAGGATGATCGCACTGCGGTCCCAGGCCGTCATTCCGCGCAGGCTGTAGCTCTCCTGCTGTTCGGTTCTCGCCGCCGTGTCTATGTGCGTGTGTGACATCAGAGGTTGCCCCCGTCGCGCGGGTTGATGTCCTGCCAGGCCGGGGTCTGCGAGAGGAGCTGTCCGAGCTGTTCCAAGGACGTGACCTCGTGCACGTGCTGACTCGGGCAGCTCACGCACGACACCCGCAGCGAGATTCGTTCTGTGCCGCCCTGATCGGCGTAGTACAGCTCCAGGTGCTGGCCTCCGGCCGTGTCGAGCGACGCGAAGGCTTGCAGGTGTTCCTCGAAGCTGAGAAGTCCCAGCACCTCCCAGTCGAGCGTGACTGCGGCGTCCCCGAGGAGCGTGCGCGCGTACTTGGTTGCTGCGGTGATCGACCTGGGACCCCAGGTGCGGAAGGCGGCCTCCCGAGCGGTCTTGCGCCGCTCCTCTGCGGTGGTGAGGTGCTTGGCCGCAGCGAACATGATCGGGTGACTCATCAGGGGCCTTCCAGGTGATCGATGGTGCGGGGTGCGGTGCCGTCGCCGGGCTCGTTGGCGAGGCGGAGGAGAACGTCCGCGTGGCATGGAGCGTCGAGGGGACATGTGCACATCAGGTCGAGCCCGCGCAGGACTCGGGAGAAGCGAGCTGCGTAGTGTCGTCCGACCGGGCCCCGGAGTGTGGCTGCGAAGAGGTCTACCGACTCCGCGGCGTCCATGGGGGGCCCGAGCGGGGACCGAACCCCCGCTGTGAACGGGTTCGCGTACCGGCTGCGAGGGCCGACGTATGCACAGGCTATGGATAGCGCTGCGGCGTCGCGGGACGCTCCGCGGAGGCGGACGGGCACTACGCCGCCCTCCCACCACGGCGCCGATCGGCGCCGATCATCGGCACGAGGGTCGTGACCATCTCGGCCAAACGGCTCGCCACGCGGGCCCCGACGAAGTCGCTCAGGTCCGGGCCGTTCTCATCGCGGGCCGGAAGGTTGGACGTGATGATCGTCGGCAAGCAGTGGTTGTACCTGAAGTTGATCAGCCGGTACGTGACCTCTTCGGTCCATTCCGAGGTCTTCGCCGTGCCGAGGTCATCGAGGAGCAGGTACTGAACCCGGCTGAGCCGTTGCAGTTCGTGTTCTGCTGCCCCCACGACATGTGACGGGCGCAGGTTGCCGTACATGTCCGCTGAGTTCACGGCGATCAGCTCGAACCGGTCCGGTCCGCCGACCGCGATCCTCCGCAAGGCCCCGTACGCCTGGTGCGTCTTGCCCGTCCCCGTGAGACCGGTGAGGAGCAGAGCGCCAGCGGCAGCGTTGTCCGTGAGTGCCCGGTCGGCCCAGCCGATGACCTCCGGCAGCGTGGCCTCAGCATCACGGAAGCGGGGAGGGGTTGCCCGCTGCCAGCGGCTCACGGCGTAGTCGGCCCGAGCCCGGCAGTGCCACTCGCGGTCTCCCGGGTTCTCCTCCGGTGCCTCGTCGGCGGGGTTGACATCCGGCACGGCCTGAAGTCCTTTCGCAGCGAGTATTCGTTCCATTGCGCGCATCGACCTGGCGCTGCCCGCGCGTTCCGGCTCTGCCATGATCAAAATCCGTTCTGGTAAGCGCTGGGGGCGGCGGTGTTCTGAAAGGGAATCCAGCCTCCGGACTGCCGACGCAACGGCACGACATTCCCCGGGGAGGCTGCTGCGGGAGCGTGCGAGGGCAGATCAGCCCAGATACGCAGCAGATAGCGGGCGGACTTTGGTGGGCGGTCGGCGTTCCATCGCCGCGCCACCATCTCGACCAGCCGTTCATTTCCCCAACGTGCTGCGAGAGCTGTTACCCGATCCCATTCCGATTCGGTCAGTCGCCAGCCGACGAGCATTCCAGCGCTTGTTATGGCTGTTACCAGGTCCTTGGCTCCGTCCGGAACCTTCACCGAGTCCCGCTTGGCGGTGGTGTTCTCTCGATGTGATCCCAGCAAGCTAGCTTGCTCTTTGGTGGTGGTAATACTCCCGTAGGGAGTATTACCACCATGCACGCGCGAGGAAGAAACTTCCAAGTCTGTGTGCTGAAACTTCCCACTTCCGGCTTCAGGAGCGGAGTTCTGGGAGGGAAGTTCCTGGAACCTAGTTCCCTCGTCTGAATCTTCAGGGTTGGGAGTAGGAAGTTCTTCCTCTGAACCGACACGGCCGACGCCACTGCTGCACAGCAGTATTGAGTAGGTGTTCGGGTTGGACGCTCCCCCTCCCCGCTCGTGGCTGAGTTCCCCGAGTTTTGCCAGCTCTCCGAGGCACTTCGTTATCGAGCGAGGCGTAAGACGGGTCAGCGTGGATATTTCGTCCAAGGTCAGCGTGGCTTTGCCGTCGTCGTCCGCCTCTCGGGCCAGGGCCAGCATGACGAGGCGTGAACCCCTGCACGACTTTGAGTGCGACCAGATCAGTTCGGTTGCTATGTCGCTCATCAGTGCTCACCGCCAACTATTGCTATGCGGCGGTGGGAGGAAAGACCGAAAGAGTGGTCGTCCTCCGGGACGTAGCCGTGCTGGTGCGGCTCTGGCGTGAGGTACAGCGTTTCGGTAGGAAGGTAGAAATCGTGGGCAACACGCCAGTCTGCGACCTTGCCGAATCCGCGCCTGACCATGCGCGCCACTTCTTCTTCGGTCCTGCGGTCGATAAGCATGCGGTAGAAGTCCGATTCGAAGAGGTGGGTAACAGACCGGCGCTCGGGGTAGACCCGCACGAGTGCGGCTGTAGGTGCAATCTCACGGATCGCGGCGCTGATATTTGTGCGCCGAAATCCGGAGGGGCTGTTCTGAAGCATGGGAGAACTCCCGTGAACGCAAGGTCCGCCGTGCGGAAGAATCGTTTCCTCGGGGGGAGCGTCAGGCCGCGTCTGGGACGACGTGGACCGAGGGCGTGCCCTGCCCGGCCTGCGACTTTCGGTAGCGACGGGCGAGCTTCAGCAGGTAGTCGTGCGTGACCCCGAGGCCGCGAGCGACTGCGGCAGCGTCCAGTGAGGAATCAGTGGCGAAGCGCGCAATTACGGCGTACCGGGCGGGCTTGGTCAAGGCAGCGGTGCACCCTCGAAGCGCAGCTTCTACGGCTTTTTCGATGTCCCGGTCTTGCCATGCAAGCCGCAGCTCTGAACGCTCCGAAGCCAGAAGGCCGCCCCGGATTCCGTACTCGTCGTCATCCTTGAGGGATTCCACCAGACACCTGGCAGCGACGGCCAATGGGCATGACGCGCAGAGATTACGAGGACGGTTCAGGGAGATTCCCAACTTGGCCTTCACCAATGCGGGATCTTCTCTCGGGCCGTCTGTGAGAGGGACGAAAATGTTGATGTCCTGATTCCCGCATCGGGCAGATTCGGCCCAGTGCTTACCCGGAGCCTTCTTCGACTCCTCCATGAGGGGCAGCCAGTTTCCCTGGCGCGCAGCCTCGATGAGGCTGAATATGTCAGTGCTCATTTGTGTCTCGCGATGTTCGCAGCGCCGCGAAATGTTGCAACCGGGCGCGATAGGAGATCAGGAACGCTTACGAGAGCGCATGGAAGGCTGAAGCGCCATCAGTGCCGACTCGTCATCCCGTTGGGTCTTTGCGCCGGGGCTAACGAAATGCATGTCGGAAATCGCGTGGAGATCGTCCTCCGTGAACTGAACGAACTTCCCGAACTTCCGGTGCGGGAGCGTTGATATGCGCTCACGGAGCCACTTTTCCGGAATGTTCAGCCGTTCAGCGGCTTCGCTGTAACCGATGTGCAGTCGCTTGTCGCGGGAATCCGTAGCCTGACTGCCCAACAGGGCGTCCAGACCGCCGGTCTGAGCCAAGAGGCCGACCACGGTCGCGAGTCCCTGCAAGTCCACGGCCGGGCCCGCATTCGCCGGTGCCACCGCCGCCATCACGCTTCCAGCCCGCACAGTTCAGCGGTCCGCAGGTCGAAGGCGTGCCCACCGGATGCCGCCCATCCGGCATGAGGGAACGAGCGGATGATCCACCGGGCGATGGTGAGCGCCTTCGCTCGAGGAACGCGAAGGGCGCGTCCGCGGTCGTTCACGGCGGTGAGTCCAAGGTGGGGCCACAGGGTCCGGGGGCCCTGGAGACGCACCTGTACGACAGCGGCTTCCGGCAGCATGGACGCCAGTTGCGCCGCCAGTCGTTCGGCCGGGCCCGAAGGGATCTCCACCTTCGGGTTGCAGTCCGTAGTAGGGGACATGCGACACTCCTTTATGTGGTACGCCGCTCCGTCGTGCCGTGCGAAAGGACACGGAGTGGCCGTGCGAGTGACCCGTGCCCTTGTCGGGGGCCGCGGATCACGAGCTGTCTGGCGTCCGAGAGGTGCGAACTCTCGGACGCCGATGGCGTTTTGAGGGGAGGGAGCGCACCCGAGTGATGCGCGGTAGCTCCTCTCCACCAAGTCGGTCCACGATGCGAACCGCAGGTGTGCGAAGGCTGAGAGGGGTGCGAACCTCCTCGTTTTTCGCTAAGATGAAGCTATCTTGGTTCGCATCAAAAGTCAACAGTCCGAGGATTCCTCGGATCACCCCAAAAACGAGGTCCGATGCCAGCTCGCCGTTTCGACAGAGAACGTGTGCGTGCGGTACGTCGAGCCGCGGACGTCTCGCAGGCCGACGTGGCGTCCGCCCTCGGTGCTGCGGACTCGACCGTGGCGGGGTGGGAGTCGGGAGCGACGACACCCGATCAAGAGAAGCTGCCTGCTCTCGCCAGGGTGCTGAACCGGGATCTGGACGACCTGTTCCCGCGCGACGGCTTGCCCGATCTGACCGACCTACGGTGCGACGCCGGCCTTTACCGGTACGAGACGCGGGCGGTCATCGGAACCAAGAGCGATGGGCCGGTGGCTGGAGCTGAGCAGGGCGTCCGACGGCTCAAGGAGCGGTACGTCCCTCTCCTTGTGGCTGCGTATGGGGTGACCGAGGACGAGCTGAAGCGTGCCCAGGACCGGTCTTTCGGAGAGGCTGACGAGGACGCCGCCGAGGCCGAGAAGGTGCCGGAGACGCTGGCTGAGAAGATCACCCTCCTGCTGGAGCGTTCCTACCCGGGCAGAACCGCTCCGGGGGATCAGGAGATCGCGGACTCGGTGAATGCCTACGCGGGCTCCCAGGTCACATCGGCCGAGCACATTGAGGCCCTGCGGACCGGTGGAAGCGACGCACCAGTGCCCGTGGTCCTCGAAGGTCTGGCCAACTTCTTCGACGTCTCCAGGCTGTATTTCGAGCCGAACGAGTCCGTCGCGCGACAGGTTTACGAAGGGCTCCGCCTCATGTCGGCAGCTAAGAAGGGCAAGGTGGGCCGGGTCCGAGCCCGCGGGATGGGTGGTGAGGGCCTGTCGGCTGACGTCCTCTCGATCCTGAACGACCTAGCCAGCGTGCTGGACAAGAAGGCCGATCCAGGCACCAACGACTGATGCCCTGCCCAGGACCCGCGTGGGCCGGTAGACAGGGCATCAGTGCGAGGTTCCTACTGCCTTGTGCCGTTCGGCTCGTGCCGCAGGCCCGAGGCGAAAACGGCCTGGACTCCGCTCAGCGCGGAGAGGTCACCGAGCGGGTCACCGTCCACCAAGAGGAGATCTGCGCGGTAGCCGGGAGCGACCTTCCCTGTGATCTCGCCCAGGCCCAGGGCAGCAGCCGCTTGCGACGTCGCCATGTCGATGATCGAGGCGTTCGACAGACCCAGCTGCGAGTAGAACGACAGGGCCTGAGCAAGTCCGTCGAAGCCGGCACGCTGCACGCCTGCATCTGTTCCCGCGATCAGGCGGACTCCCGCGTCGGCCATCTGTCGGACCAGGTCGAACATCGCGTTGGCGCGCTCCTCGCCGAAGAAGCGCGGGAGCATCTGCCAGTGCGGGCTTACGGCCGGGCAGACGGTGATGTCCTTCGCGATAATCTGCTGAACCACGGCGGGCCGGAAATCCAGGCCATCGCTCGACATCCAGGTGCAGTGCTCGATGGTGTCGACGCCGGCCTCTACGGCTGAGGCGATGCCGTCGGCACCGTGCGCATGGGCCGCGACAGGAACGCCCGCTTTGTGGGCTTCTTCCACAAGGGCGGCCAGTTCCTCCCCCGTGAACTGAGACTGGTGGCTCCTGGGGCCGTCCTTCGTGAGGCCTCCGCCGGTGACCATCGCCTTGATGACGCCTGCCCCGGCCGCGAGGTTACGCCGTACGAGCTCGCGGATCTCGGTCTCGCCGGAGACTTCGCCGCCGAGGAAGTGGCAGTGTCCGCCCACGGTGGTCGCCGGGGTGCCCGCGGAGACGATCCTCGGGCCGGGTGTACGCCGATCGCTGATTTCCGCAGCCAGACGAAGTGCCAGTCCGCTGCGGTCCCCGAGATCGCGGACGGTGGTAACGCCACTGCCCAGGAGCTGCTCACTGCGGCGCCGCATGTCCTCGAACAGGGCTTCATCCGTCGAGCGCTGGAGGGTGGACACCGGATCAGGTCCGCCATCGAAGGCCAGGTGAACGTGAGCGTCGATGAGCCCCGGCAGCACGGTTCCGCCGAACTCGAATCGAGGCACGTCGGCCCCGGCCCGCTCCTCGATCTCCCTGCGCGGTCCGACGGCAGAGATCGACTCACCCTCGATGAGAACGGCACCGTCTTCCAGGTAGGTCCCCGAGTCGACGAGCACTCGTCCACCGGTAATCAGCATCGTGACTCCTTGATCTTGCGAGGTCATGCGGCTGCGCGCAGTTCGTCGGATACCGCAATCAGTTGTTTCACATCCGACTCACGGTCGCTCCCCAGCGCCATCGCGAGCGGGACCGTGGGGCGGGGCGCGGGAACCCCCTTCTCGATCCGAGCAGAGGCTCGGCGAAGCCTGGCGGCGAGCTCGGCGGAGTCGATGTTGAGGACTGTGCTGTCGTCACCCTCGTCCAGCAGATACGGGCTAATGTCCACCAGGCCGTCGCGGCACTCCACGATGCGGCGGTGGTAGCGCCGGTGCACGCCACGGGCCCGCCAGCGGTCCAGGGGAGCAGGGGACGCCGGCCTCAGGATGTTGTCCGGATACGCCTCCGCCAGCAACTCCCACAGGGGCGAGAGGCGACGGTGATCACGTCGGTGTTGAAGCCAGAGCCGCAGGGAGGAGATGCGCGCACGGGCTCCGGAGTACGTAATGCCTGCGGCGAACAGCAGGATGGACGCCACCAGGAGGAATGCGACAGCGGCCATCAGCGGTCCAGGAACATCTATGCCAGCCGCGCGTACAGCAACGATGACGGCGCGGACCGCGCAGGCTACCGCCATCGCTCCCAGACCGACGGCGGCCATCCAGAGCCCGGTGGAGTGCGGACGCCGGGACATCCGGGCATAGCGCCGGGTCCACCGACACGCCATGGCGAGGGCGTACATGAGATACAGGCCGGCGCCGCCATAGAAGAACGCGATCTGCGGAGTCGTCATGTCGGCCGTGCTGAAGGAGCCGGCGAAGACCTCGTGCGGTACCGACAGAGCGGCCACGGTGATCGCCACCGCGACGATCCCGACAACGACGGCTTCCTTCCGGGCCCGGCGTTGGCCTGCTTCTTCATCGGCGGCGGAGTAGAGGTAGAAGCACATCAGGAAGTACACCGCGAGGAGCAGCAGTACGTTCTGGACCAGCTTCGCCGTCCCGTGGCCGGCGACTGTGTCTACGCCGGACGCGCCGCCGGGCATGGCCACGGGGTACGAGATCGCGGCACAGAACAGGCAGAGGGTGACAGAGCGCAGAGGCGCATCATGAGGGCTTCGCTTCAGCTGATAGAGCTTCCAGGCCAGAGCGGCCAGGAGCCCCAGGAGCAGGAGTTCCACGGTTTACAGCCATCCTCGCCGGTCACCGAGAGCCGCCTCAACTCGTCGGAGAGCAGGGTCGTCAGCCGGAGGGGTGGAGCCGGCAAGCAGGGCCGACCACTCCATGATGATCGTGGCCACGAGCTCGACGGAGCACTCCTCGCCGTCGTCGTACGAGCAGCGCTGGGCGACACGCTTGATCGACTCGGTGCCGAAGACCGGCAGCAGAGTGGCCCAACCCTCCACGTCGACGGCCGCCGCCTCTTCATCAGTATCAGTGACCTGCGTGCCCGTCTCCGCCTTGCCCGAGGGACTCTCGGCGGCCTCCTCGTTCTCCGCCACGAGGATGTGCCCGACCTCGTGCAGGATGATGTGCTCCTGGTGAAGGCGGGTTGTCTCCTGCTGGTAAAGGATCACGTCGTAGGTGTCGTACTCCACCCACATGCCCGATGGGCCCGGCTTGGGAAGGGGCGCTTCACGCAGGTACAGCATGCGCCTACGCCGTCGGCTGAGTGCCGTGCACAGTTGCTCGACGTCGAGCGGGGGGTGGACTCCAAGGGCTTGCAGCTCCCGGCGGATGAGGCGGTGCAGATCCCTCTCCACTGTTCGCATGCCGGCCGTACGCCAGCGGCGACCTGGCCGACCACGACCTCCGCCCCCTTGAGTCGGAATTGCAGGCTCGTGATCGATCTGTTCAGACCACATGGATAACCCTCCTACTTGTGGCTCCCCCCGAGCCGGACGACTTCGCGCCCGCACTGACGTTTGGGTCCCCTTCACCTGGCCGATAGGGCCGGAACGCCTCTGATTCGCCTGGCCAGCGAAGGGCCGGTAGTCGATATGCGGAATGCCGCATCTACGGCGGCGTCGCTGTAGCGAATGAGCAACGTGCTGACCTGATCGCTTCGAGCAGGTGTCGGGAACCAGTACTGGACAGTACGCGAAGGGCCTGACGCACTCGGTCCAAAAGCTGATCGGCGGTCTGTATTGACTTAACGTCAAAATATCTACGCAAAAATGGGCATAGCGCACTCATCGCTTATTGATCAAGCTCTGACGTGCGCATTTATGCCGATAGTGCGCATGTCAATACGTCAGTCGTGTAGGTGATCTTGTGGCTGATGTGACATATTTCGCGGTCAAAACCAGATGCTGAGTCGGTATCTACTAGGGCAAAGTGGTTGGCTCCATGCACATGGACCGTCTCGCTCGCGGAGTGTCGAGCGGTTGCCGCAATGAGCGGGTAGGCCGCTTTCGGTTGGTTTTTCATCACGAAGAGTGACCGGCAGGTCCCAAGGTGCTCGCGTACTTGATCGGCCGCGCGTGTTGCAGCGCGCCTACGCCAGGCTGTCCTCGTTCGCTCACCATGATTGTCAGTAGCAAATGCATTCTTCGGCTGGCTCCTTTGAAAGCGAACACCGTGGCATCAGGTCCCACGGCAGCCGAGCGGGATGCTCCGCCCTGCGCCACCTCATCGGGATTTGCCCCTCCGTGTGGCTTGTTCTCCGGCCGCCGGGCCTGCAGCGTCTTCTGCCGGGAAGCGGCTCCGCTCTCGACCCCCTGGTCCGGCGTCCCTGTTATCGGACGGGGACAGGGCTTTCCGTAGCTGCGCGGAGCGCGGTTACGGAAGCAAGCACGGAAACAGCCGCCAGCACTCCGAACAGTTGTGGGTAGCCGCCCAGTGGTATCGCCAGTGCGGCTCCTGCGAAGGGGGCGAGGGCGGCGGCGGTGGTGGTCGGTGCCGCGAGGAGGCCGGACAGGCGGCCGTAGTGGGTGGTGCCCCATCGGTCGGTGATCGCGGTGGCCTGGAGCAGTGTGAGGTTGCCGCGGACCATCCCGGCGACGATCGACAGAGCGACCAGGAGCGGGTACGGGCCGGGGGCGAGCGCGAGTGCCGCGGTGGTGAGGCCGCCGAGTGCGATCAGAGTGGTCGTGCGCGCGGTGACTTCGGTGCGGCGGGCGATGGCCGCGTACAGGGTGCGTCCCAGGGTCTGCCCGGCGCCGCCCAGACCGAGTGCCCATGCTGCCTGGCTGGTGGAGTAGCCGCGTTCCAGCAGGAGAGGAACAAGGGCGACGACCGCGGCCGAGACGGTGAACGCGGAGAGCGTGAGTGCCACCGCGAGCATGCGGAAGGGACGGCTGCGAGCCGCCGTCTTCGCGGACTGGCCGACGTCGGCCGTCGAGGGCGATGGTGCTGGAGGCCAGGGGGCTCTGAGTGCCAGCGCGTGGGCGGGAATCGTGACGGCGGCGAGGACGGCGGCGAGCACCGTGTAGGTCATCCGCCACGACAGGTGGTCGGCCAGCGCTGCGGTGAGAGGTGCGAAGAAGGTCGACGCAAGTCCGCCCGCGAGCGTCACGATGGTCAGCGCGCGTACATGGTCGGGGGCCCACCAGCGGGTGATGGCGGCGAACGCGGGCTGGTAGAAGGTGGCCGCCATGGCGAAGCCCGCCAGCACCCAACCGGCGAAGAACAGCGGCAGGTTCGGGGCGGCGGCGACGATGAGGATACTCAGCACGCCGAGGACGGAGCCGGCCGTCATGACGGTGCGGGGACCGCGGTGATCGATGATCCGGCCCACGCGGATTCCGGCGAACGCGGAGACGAGCAGAGCAAGGGAGAACGCGGCCGTGGTCGCCCCGGTCGACCAGCCGGTGTCCTCGGTGATCTGCGGGTTGAGGACGGGAAAAGCGTAGAAGACGATGCCCCAGCTGGTGATCTGCGTGGCACACAGGGCTGGGAGTACGGCGCGGGGCCGCGACCGGTCCCCTGTTCCGGTCGCGGCCCCGCGGGCGTCGGTCTCGGTCACGCGCAGCAGCCACCGGCCGGCGCGGGCTCCCCGGCGGCCGCGGCAGCACCGATCTGGACCACGGAGGGCTCAGGGGCGCAGCAGCCTCCGCGGTCCGTCTCTGTCGTGGCAGGGGCGTCGAAGAGTCCGGCGCCGCCGCAGACTCCGGTCTCGGGGAGGGTGAGTTCGACGCGGTCGGCAGCTTCCAGGTCTCCGGCGAGAGCGGCAGCCACGGAGCGGACCTGCTCGTAGCCGGTCATGGCGAGGAAGGTGGGGGCACGGCCGTAGGACTTCATGCCCACCAGGTAGATACCGGTCTCCGGGTGGGAGAGCTCTTGGTGGCCGTGCGGGTAGACCGTGCCGCAGGAGTGCTGGTTCGGGTCGATGAGCGGGGCCAGTTGGGTGGGGGCCTGAAGGCGCTCGTCCAGGCCGAGGCGGAGCTCGGACAGGAAAGACAGGTCGGGGCGCAGGCCGGTCAGGACAATGACCTCGTCCACCGGGTCGAGGCGGCGTCCGTCCTCAGCCACCAGGATCAGACGGTCGTTGTCACCGCGTTCGATGACTTCCGTGCGGAAGCCGGTGACGGCATCGGCGTGCCCGTCGTCGACGGCAGCCTTCGCCGCCAGGCCCAGTGCGCCGCGGGCGGGCAACTGGTCGGCGCTGCCGCCGCCGAAGGTGGAGCCGGAGATGCCCCGGCGCAGGACCCAGACCCCCTTCGCGCCCGCGCCGTCGTCGGAGTTGGCGAGGTCGGAGAGGGAGGCGAGGGCGGTGAAGGCGGAGGCCCCGGAGCCGATGACGGCGGTGCGGCGCCCCGCGTAACGGGCGCGGACGGCCGGGTCCTTGAGGTCGGGGACGCGGTAGGTGATGCGGTCGGCGGCGGCCTTCTCGCCGAGGGCGGGCAGGCCGGAGGCGCCTGCGGGGGACGGGGTGGTCCAGGTGCCGGAGGCGTCGATGACGGCGCGGGCGAAGGCCCGCTCCTCGCGGCCGTCGGCGTGGTGATGTGGACGACGAACGGCTGCTGGTCGCGGTCGGCGTCCACGATCCGGTCGCGGCCGGCGCGGGAGACGCCGGTGACCCGGGCGCCGAGGCGGACTTGGTCGCCGAGCGCTTCGGCGAGCGGCTGCAGGTACTGCTCGGCCCAGTCGCCGCCAGAGGGATACGTGTCCGGGTCGGGGCGGGTCCAGCCGGTGGGAGCCAGCAGCTTCTCGGCGGCCGGGTCGACCAGCTCACTCCAGGTGGAGAAGAGGCGTACGTGCGCCCAGTCCCGGACGGCGCTCGCGGCGGCGGGGCCGGCTTCCAGGACGAGCGGGAGGAGGCCGCGCTCGGTGAGGTGGGCGGCGGCGAGCCCGGCCGGGCCTGCGCCGATCACGACGACCGGCAGGCCCTCGGTGGTGGTGGTCATGGCGGTGGTGTCCTCCGGGAAGAGGCGGCATGTCCGGCCGCTGTTTCGATTGCTGTCTATGTCCGGAGCTTGCCACCCGCATCGACGAGTGTCAACATAGACGCATGTCGAAGTCTGAGGTTGTCGAGCTGTCGGTCCTGGGCCCGGAAGCGGTCGTGCCGTGCTGCCCGCCCATCACCGCCGGGGAGCTGTCCGTGCCGGACGCGGAGCGGATGGCCGCGATGTTCAAGGCGCTCTCCGACCCGGTGCGGCTACGGCTGTTCTCGAAGGTCGCCTCGCATCCGGGAGGAGAGGCGTGCGTATGCGACATCCAGGACGTCGGCGTCTCCCAGCCGACCGTCTCCCACCACCTCAAGAAGCTCCGCGAGGCCGGCCTCCTGACCTCGGAGCGGCGCGGGACCTGGGTCTACTACCAGGTCGCACTCTCCGTCGTCGCCGCCATGTCAGCCATGCTCGACCTGCGCCCGGTCGCCGCCCGCAGTTGAACTCCGGCCCTGCCCCCGTCCGGCGTCAGCAGCCGGTTCCGGGCGGGCAGCAGACCGCCAAGTACGCCTGAAGGGCGGAGAGTCGCGCGGCCATAGCCGAGCCGTCGGCCTGGTAGAACACCTGTCGGCCTTCCTTGCGGGCGACGACCAGCCCTCCTCGGCGCAGCAGGCTCAGGTGCTCCGAGGCGGTGGACGGCTTCAATGCGCACCGTTCCGCGACCTCGCCGACTGTCAGCTCGGCACCACCGGCGAACTGGAACATCACCCGCTGGCGGGTCTCGCTCGCCAGCGCCTTGAGGAAGTCGGCCGTCGCCGGATCGAGCACGGCCGCCTCATCCCTGTTCTCGGTCAACGCCCCACGCCCAACATTTCGTCACTTCCCGAAACAACGACTCATTGTGAAAGGTCCACGTTCTCATGGAACACGCTGATCTCATCGTCATCGGCGCCGGACAGTCCGGGCTCGCCACAGCCGCCCTCGCCCCGCGCCACGGCTTCGCCCGCGTGCTGGTCCTGGAGAGCGCCGAGGAGCCGGGCGGGGCCTGGCCGCGCTACTACGACAGCCTCACCCTCTTCTCCCCCGCCCGGTACTCCTCCCTGCCCGGCATGCGGTTTTCCGGCGACCCGGACCGCTACCCGCGCCGCGACGAAGTCGTGGACTACCTGCGCGCCTACGCCGAGCGCCTGCCCGCCTCGATCCGCACCTCGACGTCCGTCGCCTCCGTGACCCGCCAGGACGGCGTGTGGAGGGTGCGGTCCCAGGACGGGCGGGAGTTCACCGCCCATGCGGTGATCGCCGCGACCGGCGACTACGGAACACCGTTCCTCCCCGATATCCCCGGCAGCGCGGGGTTCGGCGGCCGTGTCCTGCACGCCGCCGACTACCGCAGCCCCGACCTGTTTGCCGGGCAGCGGGTGATCGTGGTCGGCGGAGGAAACTCCGCGATCCAGATCGCCGCCGAACTCGGCCCGGTCGCCGACACCACCCTCGCCACCCGCCGCCCGGTCGGCTGGACACCGCAGCGACCGCTGGGCCGGGATCTGCACTGGTGGCTCAAGCACACCAGGCTCGACATCGCACCGATCCGCCGTCTGCTCGCTAAGGTTCCCGTGTCCGTGATCGACGACGGCCGCTACCGCACCGCACTCGACAGGCACGGCGTCGACCGCCGCGACATGTTCAGCAGGTTCACCACCGGCGGCGTCCTGTGGGCCGACGGGACCAAGGAGGACGTCGACGCGGTCGTCTTCGCCACCGGCTACCGCCCCGTGTTCGGCTACCTGACCGGCTCGGGAGCCCTCGATGCCGTGGGAGCGCCGGTTCACCGCGGCGGCTTGTCCACCACGGCGAAGGGGCTCGGCTTCGTCGGCATGGAGTTCCAGCGGAGCTTCTCGTCGAAGACCCTGCGTGGAGTGGGCCGTGACGCCGCCTGGCTCCTTGACCGCCTGTCAGCGCCAGGCCGCTGACGCTGGAGTGCTGTTCCTCGGACTCGATTCTCCGGCCGGAGGTGCGGTGGCCGGGGTTCAGCATCCTCACGACGTATGCCGCGGGGCTCTCAAGGGGCCAGCAGGGAGCCGAACGTCTGCTGGCTGATGTGCTCGGCGGTCGGCTGGTCGACTGTCTGTCCGGGGACCTCGGGGTGCTGGCTTGTCCACGTGCGGGCGTTCTCGGTGTCGGTGAAGAAGTTCAGCGCGTCGCAGCAGGCTGAGGCGGCGGGCCCGCCTCCGGGGCGCTGCCCGACGAAGACCACAGCTGTGGGCGGGTCCCACCGCACTTTGCCGGTGGTCGAGGTGACGGTGATGGGGTCGCCGGTGACCGGGTCGGCGGAGGAGATCGCGCCGTCCTGTCCGAGCATGGCCGGGATGCCCAGGGCGTCGATGGCGCACATCGACCAGACCTCCACTCCGCTGTCGAGCCGGACCGTGTGGCGGGTGGGTACGGCGGAGAACGGGTAGGCGGCGCGGATGTTCCCGGTCTCGTCCAGGGTGAGGAAGTCCTCGTCGGCCAGCTCGGTCAGCACCTCCGCAGCGGTCCTCCCGGCCACGGCCGCCACCGGCTGAAGCGTCTGCGCATCGGGAGCGGCTCCCGTGGCGGCGAAATGCCGCAGGATCTGCTGGTGCACCGCGCGCAGGCCGTTCTCGGCGGGCGCACGGCGCCCGCGGCCGCCCCGGCCCACCACGTCCAGCGGCTGCGGGGGGCAGCAGTCCGGGGTCCCCGCTTCACGGGCTTGCGGGGCCGCCCCGGCGAGTGCCCGCCGAAGGGCGGACTCGTCGGGCACACCCGACACGGTGCCGGCCGCGTCCCTGTAGAGGCGGCACGAGATGCTTGGTGTAGCCCCGGGTGGCGCGAAGGGGTCGGTGCCGTCGATCAGGATCGTCGGCGACCCGGACATGCCTAACCGGGCGGCATCACCCTCATCGACAACCTCGACCACCTCCACCTGGGCCTGCCGTCCGTCCAGCGCGGCGGTCACCCGCTCCAGCGCGGGCCGCGCGTTCGGACAATCCGCCACCGTCAGCACTGTGATGCGCATCCGCCTGTCCTTCCGGGACCTCGTCCGTCGTCTGGCCCGAAGGTAGACCTTCCAGTGTGCTGGAAGGTCAAGGGCTAGCCTGGAGACATGCGCATCGGCGAGCTCGCCGCCCACACGGGGCTGACGACCAAGACCCTCCGCTTCTACGAGGACAGCGGGCTGCTGCCCGCACCGCCCCGCACCTCGGGCGGCTACCGGGACTACCCCGATCACGCGGTGAACCGACTCGCGTTCATCCGGGACGCCCAGCGGGCCGGCCTCACCCTCGCCGAGATCCGCTCGATCCTCGCCCTGCGCGACGACGGCCAAGCACCGTGCACCCACGTCACCGACCTCATCCACGAGCACCTGGACGACCTCGACCGACGTATGGCCGAGCTCGCCGCCACCCGCGCAGCACTTCGCGGCCTCGCCGCCCGCGCAGCAACCGCCGACCCCGCCGCCTGCGGCGCAGACGACATCTGCACGATCCTCAAACCATCACCGATATAGGCCCTGATACCAGCATCGAGACCCGTGCACTCAATCGCCCAGGCCAGTTTCCGTGGCACAACGGGGCGGCGTTCAGCGACTGTTCGCGGAGCCGACCGCGGGACGAGTGATCCCATCCGGTGGACGCGAGCAGGCAACTGCAAGTCGACGGCCGTGGCCACGGGTGAGCCACGGTGCTGTCGGCAGAGAGGTATGCCCTGTCAGTGGCCGCGGGGATGATGCTCCGATGAGTATCGATATCGCCTGGGCCCGCGCCGAGCTCGCCAGCTTCCTGAAGCTGACCGAGCTGTACTCACCCCCTGGCCTATTCTCGGCCAGCAGCCGCTTGTCCAACCGCGGCGGAGAACGGGAAATTGTGGCCAGCGCCCAGGTTGTGGAGCAGATTCTGGACCGGGTCCTGCCGCGGTGGCGTACGGAGGTCCCGGACGATCGCAACAAGCGAGTCAACCGATGGTGCCAGCACCGCGAAGCCGTACAGCGTGTTGACGCTGTCCTGTTGCGGGATGCGGAGGTTCGTGAGCGGCTCGGGGATGATGCGCCGCAGCTCAGTGCTGCGGCCATGCATCGGTGGGTGTGGGACGGGGCCAGGTCCCTGTGGGGCAGTGGGCATTTCCGTGAGGCGGTCACGGCTGCCGCGCGGAAGGTGAACGCCGAGACCCAGAACAAGGTCTCCCGACGCGATGTGAGCGAGACCGCTCTGTTCCAGAGCGTGTTCTCCAAGGACGTGGCGAAGCCCGGTCAGCCTCGCCTTCGTCTGATGGCGGACGACAACAGCGACACCTTCCGCAGTGTGCACCGGGGCGCGATGTCCTTCGCCGAGGGCTGTTTCGCGGGCATCCGGAACCCCAACAGCCACGAGGACGGGCTGCCGGAGCTGCCGGAGCACGAGGCCCTGGAGCAGCTCGCGGCTTTCAGCGTCTTGGCACGCTGGGTGGACAGTGCAGCCCTCGACGCACCCTGAGCCCGACCGGGGAGGCGTCAGCGCAGCAGGGCGGCGATCTCGCGGACGGCGTCTCGTGCGGGGCGGCCGACGCCGATCAGGGTGGCCGAGGCGGGTCCCGTCCAGTCGCCGTAGCCGAGGAGGTGCAGGCGCGGTTCGTCGACGGCCCGGGTGCTGTGGGTGGGGATGTGGCCGCGTTCGCCGCGCAGGCCCAGCGGGGCGAGGTGGGACAGCGCGGGGCGGAAGCCGGTGCACCAGATGATTGCTGCGGCTTCCGCTCTGGTTCCGTCCGCCCACTCCGCCCCGTTCTCGTTGAGGCGGGCGAACATCGGCTGGGCTTTGAGGAGGCCGGCGTCCCGTGCGGCGCGGACCGGCGCGACGGCGACGATGTCGCCGAGCGAGGCGACGCCTCCCGTGTCGGTGTCCCCGGTGTCCAACGCTCTGCGGCGGGCGGTGGCGGCGTCGAAGAGGGCGCGGCCGTCGATGTCGTCGGCCAGGAAACGTGCGGGCCGTTGGGTGACCCAGGTCAGGTCGGTGTGCGGCGCGAGGTCGGCGGCGATCTGGGCCCCGGAGTTGCCTCCTCCGACCACGATGACCCGCCGGCCCGCGAACTCGTCAGGGGTGCGGTACTGCACGGTGTGCAGCTGACGGCCGGTGAAGGTCTCGCGGCCGGGTACGGCAGGGAGAAAGGGCCGCCACCATGTTCCGGTCGCCGAGACGACCGCACGGGCGGACCAGACACCTGCGTCCGTCTCCACCCGCAGCCGCTCACCGTCACGGCGTACGGCCTTGGCCTGGACCGGTCGCTCGACGGGAAGGGCGTAGCGCTCCTCGTACGCGGTCAGGTACTGGACGACGTGATGCGCGTCCGGGTACTCCGCCCCGTCTTGGGCGGGCATCAGCCAGCCCGGCAGGGAGGAGTAGGCGGCCGGGGAGAACAGGCGGAGTGAGTCCCATGGGTGCTGCCACGCGCCGCCCGGCGCGGGCTGGGCGTCGAGGATGACGAAGTCGAGGTTCTGGCGGCGCAGGTAGTAGCCGGTGGCGAGTCCCGCTTGGCCGCCACCGATCACCACCACATCCACATCCACCGCGCGTGTCACCAGGTCACCCCCGGAGCAACGTCGGGCGTCCCGGCTCCCGCCCCACCCCTGCGCGGCGCAGCTTCCGCCGCCGGCCGGACGGTGAGGCGAGCCGGGGCGCGGAGGGCGGCATGCGGGCGGGAACCGAGGTGGTGCATCAGTGCTGCAAGGTGCTGGTGGTGATCGCGGACGGGGCGAACTTCTTGCGCCAGGCCAGGGCCACGTACACCAGGGCGATCAGGACGGGGACCTCGATGAGCGGGCCGACGACGCCGGAGAGGGCCTGCCCGGAGGTGACGCCGAAGGTGGCGATGGCCACGGCGATTGCGAGCTCGAAGTTGTTCCCGGCGGCGGTGAAGGCGAGAGTCGTGGTGCGGTCGTATGCCAGGCCGATGGCCTTGCCGATCAGGAAGCTGCCGAAGAACATGATCGCGAAGTACACGAGGAGCGGGAGTGCGATGCGGACAACGTCCAGCGGCTGCGAAGTGATCGTCTTCCCCTGGAGGGCGAAGAGAATGATGATCGTGAAGAGCAGGCCGTAGAGGGCCCAGGGGCCGATCTTCGGCAGGAACTTCGCCTCGTAGGACTCGCGGCCCATCTTCTTCTCGCCCAGGCGGCGGGTGAGGAAGCCGGCGAGCAGGGGCACGCCGAGGAAGATGACGACGTTCAGGGCGATCTTCCACATGGAGATGTCGAGCGTCTCGCCTTCGCCCAGGCCGAGCCAGCCCGGCAGGAGGTCGAGGTAGAGCCAGCCGAGCAGGCCGAAGGCGATGACCTGGAACACGGAGTTCAGGGCTACGAGGACGGCGGCGGCCTCGCGGTCGCCGCAGGCCAGGTCGTTCCAGATGATGACCATGGCGATGCAGCGGGCCAGGCCGACGATGATCAGGCCGGTGCGGTACTCGGGCAGGTCCGGCAGGAAGATCCAGGCCAGCGCGAACATGACGGCCGGGCCGATGATCCAGTTGATGACCAGCGAGGAGACCAGCAGCTTGCGGTCCCCGGTGACCGCGTCGAGCTTGTCGTAGCGGACCTTGGCCAGGACCGGGTACATCATGATCAGCAGGCCGACGGCGATGGGCAGGGAGATGCCGCCGATCTCCACCTTCGCCAGTGCGTCGTTCAGGCCGGGGATCATGCGGCCGAGGCCGAGGCCGAGGGCCATGGCCAGGAGGATCCAGACGGCGAGGAAGCGGTCCAGGGTGGACAGCTTCTGGACGACGGAGGAGTCCTCGGTCGTCGTCGCGGGTGCTTGCGTGGGGGTCACGGACAGGCCCTCTTGTTCTCGGCGGCGGTACGGGCGGACTCGGCCAGGTCGGCGAACTGGCCGGCGAGCTGGGCGATGACGTCCGGGCGGAGCTTGTAGTACGTGAAGCGGCCGCACGGTTCGGTCTCCACGACCCCGGCCTCGCGCAGGACCTTCAGATGGTTGGAAAGGTTGGTCTGCTTCGCACCGGTCTCCTCCACCAGGTGGCTGGTGCACAGCGTCTCGCGGGCGAGCAGGGTCACGATCCGGAGCCGGAGCGGATCGCCCAGCACCCGGATCAGTTCAGTGTCGACTGACGTCATCATGGGCTGATACTCTCACATCAGTGGCTGCTGATGCCACCGGGTGCTGATGTCATGGGTGCCTGATTCGACCGTGTGACGAGAGAGACCTCCTGATGCCCGAGAAGCCCTCTGTTCTGTTCGTTTGTGTCCACAACGCCGGCCGCTCCCAGATGGCCGCCGCCTGGCTCACCCACCTCGCCGGGGACCGCGTCGAGGTCCGCTCCGCCGGGTCCAACCCGGGTGATGCCGTGAACCCGGCCGCTGTCGAGGCGATGGCAGAGGTCGGCATCGACATTTCCGCCGAGACCCCGAAGATCCTCACGGTCGACGCGGTCAAGGAGTCGGACGTCTGCATCACCATGGGCTGCGGCGACACCTGCCCCGTCTTCCCCGGCAAGCGTTACCTCGACTGGAAGCTCGAAGACCCGGCCGGCCAGGGCGTGGCAGCGGTTCGCCCGATCCGCGACGAGATCAAGGCCATGGTCGAGGGCCTGATCAAGGAGATCGCGCCGGAGACGTCCAAGTGAGCGCCGACACGGACATCCGCAATGTCATCGTCATCGGCTCCGGCCCCGCCGGATACACCGCCGCCCTCTACACGGCGCGTGCCGACCTCAAGCCGCTGGTCTTCGAAGGCTCCGTGACCGCGGGCGGCGCGCTCATGAACACCACGGAGGTCGAGAACTTCCCCGGCTTCCCCGAGGGCATCGTCGGCCCGGACCTCATGGACAACATGCGGGCCCAGGCGACACGGTTCGGCGCCGAGCTGGTCCCGGACGACATCGTCGCCGTCGACCTCACGGGCGACATCAAGACGGTCACGGACAGCGGCGGCGGAGTCCACAAGGCCCGCGCCGTGATCGTGACCACCGGATCGCAGCACCGCAAGCTGAACCTGGAGCGCGAGGACGAACTGTCGGGACGCGGGGTCTCGTACTGCGCGACCTGTGACGGGTTCTTCTTCCGGGACCGCGACATCGTGGTCGTCGGCGGCGGCGACACCGCGATGGAGGAGGCCACCTTCCTCACCCGGTTCGCCCGTTCCGTCACGGTCGTCCACCGCCGTAGCGCGCTGCGGGCCTCCCAGGTCATGCAGAGCCGCGCGTTCGCCGACGACAAGATCTCCTTCGCTTTCGACAGTGAGATCGCGGAGATCAAGGAGGAGGGCGGCGCGCTGTCCGGCCTCGTCCTGCGCGACACGTTCAGCGGCCGGACGCGCGACCTCGATGCCACCGGCCTGTTCGTCGCGATCGGCCACGACCCGCGCACGGAGCTCTTCGCCGGTCAGCTGGACCTGGACGACGAGGGGTATCTGAAGGTCGAGGCCCCCTCGACCCGCACGAACGTCCCCGGCGTGTTCGGTGCGGGAGACGTGGTCGACCACACCTACCGCCAGGCGATCACCGCCGCGGGCTCCGGCTGCGCGGCCGCCCTGGACGCCGAGCGCTACCTCGCGGCCCTCACCGACGCCGAAGCGGTCGCGGAGCCCGAAAAGACGCCGGCAGCCGTCTGAGGGTCCCGGCGGAACGAGTTCGACCACGATTTTCGGGAGAGCCTCCCGCGCGGTGATGAAGCGCGCGAGGCTGACCTCATGCCGCGTCCTGCCAAGTCGAGGCGCTGCGCGGGGCCTTCCTCGCGGCGCGTGCTTGTCACGCGCAGGCCATCCATCCAGTCGTGTTCCGTCAGCTGACGTTCTCCGCTGCGTTGTCTCCGCGGCGTTTACATCGGCAAGCATCTATCCAGATGGCTGGCCATCTGGAAGGAAACACTGGTGCACCATCGACAGTCGAATCGACACCTTCCGCTAAAAGGCGCCGCGGCCATGGCAGTCGGCACCCTGCTCCTTTCGGCCTGCGGACGGGGCGGCGGGGGTGAAGCCGCCCCGCCCCCCTCACGGCCGAGCCGCATCACCTTTCGTTAGAGCACTACTTGACTGCGTGATGTGCGCTTGAACGCGTCCGAACAGGGGAGTCTCGCGGAACCTGTTGGGCAGGGCTGAGCCAGACCCTGGGCTGACAACATCTGCTGGTGCGGCGGTCCCCACGGAATCGGTCGGCGCTGGCGCAAGTGTGTGGGGCGGACGGTGCTGTATGCGCCGTCCGCCCTACGTCAGCTCAGTCCTTGCCCAGCAGCTTGTTCATCTGCTCGATCTCGGCGGTCTGGCCCTTGATGATCTCGTCGGCCAGTTTCTTGGCCGGCGGGTACTCGCCCTCGGTCTTCTCGGTCGTGGCCATCGCGACTGCCCCTTCGTGATGCTTGACCATCATCTCGAGGAACATGGTGTCGAACGCGGCACCGGATGCCTTCTCCAGCTTCTCCATGTCCTGTGCGCTCATCATTCCCGGCATGTCCGCGGAGTGGTCCATGCCCGGCATCTCCTCGGGCACCTTCTCGCCCCACGCGGTGAGCCAGCCGGACATGGTCTCGATCTCTGGGTCCTGTGCGCCCTTGATCTTCGTGGCGAGGTCCTTCACCTCGGTGGAAGACGCACGGGTGGGAGCCAGGTCGGCCATCTCGACTGCCTGGCGGTGATGCGGGATCATCTCCTGCGCGAAGGCGGTGTCCGCCTTGTTGTGGGCGCCGGCCTGAGCGGAAGCGGCTGCCGACGACGGGGACTCGGACTTCATCGATCCCATGTCGTGGCCTTCGTCGCTGCCCCCGCAGGCGGCCAGCACCAGAGCGGCGCTCGCGGTCGCCGCGACGAGCGCGGTGCGGCGGATCAGTGAACGGTTCGACTTCATGACTGAACTCCTGGAAATTGCGGTGAGTGAGTACGCCTGCTGGCGATGCCGGACCCGGTTCAGGTCACGCGGCACCACAGGGGCGTGCTCTATATCCGCAGGAGTTGGAGTTCGGCCAAGGTCGGAGGAGCGCGGGCTCCCTCGGGCGCTCCGTTCAGCGCGGTGGGGAACGCTTCCACTCCTGCAAGCAGGCACTCCGGCGAAGGAGTCAGTCCAGGGAGAGCGGGGCCCCCGCCCACCGCACCTGACGAACAGGTGGCTTCCGAGTGGTCGGCGCCGCCGTCGTGGCATCTGCCGTGCGGATCGGAACGGCACTCGTCATGCGCGGACGCGGTCTGGTTCCCATGCCCGCCGACCATCGCGGCAGCGGCCGGGCGCTCCGGCACCGGCAGGGCGCCAGGCGTCAGTGCGTGCATTCCGAGCAAGCCTGCCAGCAGCCCGAGGACGAGCAGCGCTCGCAGCCGCGGCGAGGGCCGCGGTTTTACGACGTGCTCGAAACGGGTCACGTTTTCATCCTAAGCATGCAACCGTCCCAGCGATCAGCCGGCGTGCGTGTGTCGCCTTGGTCGCTTCCGGTCTCGATCGTCTTCATATTGATCAGAAACTCATGGGGTTCTCGTCCAGGACGTAGCGGACGTGCGGGCCGCCGAAGTAGCCGCGGACGATGTGCGGCTGACGCTGGCGTCTGCGGAAGAAGCGGCGGGTCTCGGCGGCGAGTTCGGCCCGGTTCCGGGCTCGGTGCTGTTTGGGCAGGCTGTGCTTGAGGTCGGCGTTGACCAGCTCGTCGGGGTTCAGCTCTGGCGAGTACGGGGGCAGGAAATGCAGCTCGACGTCGTCGGGGTGGGCGGCGAGCCAGTCGCGGACCTTCTTGGAACGGTGGGCGGAGTGACCGTCGACGACGAGGTGGACCTTGTGGTCGAAGTGGCCGGCGAGCCGGTCCAGGAAGCGGCACATCACCTCGGCCGTGAAGCTCTCGGTGAAGACCATGAAGTGCATCCGGCCCTTGGTGCTGATCGCCGACATCGCGTTCACCGAGAACCGGTTGCCGGTCCGCCGCACGACGGGGGTCTTCCCTTTCTCGCCCCAGGTGCGGCCGGTGACCTGGTCGGATCGGATGCCGACCTGGTCGGCGAAGAGGATCTCGCCGCCTTCGGCCTTCGCCTTCGCGCGGATCTCCGGCCAGGTCTCCTGGTGCCAGCGGCGCACGGCCTCGGGGTCCTGTTCGACGGCCCGTTTGTCCGGGCGCTGGAAGGACAGGCCCCACCGCTTCAGATACTTGCCCACCCCCACCTCGGTCAGCTGTACCCGGTACAGCTTCGCGATCAGGTCGCCGATCAGCCGCCGCGTCCACAGTTGTCCACTCAGCCCGACGTCACAGGGCCGGCGATCGAGGACCGCCTGCCGCACGGCGGCCTGTTCGGCCTCCCCGAGCACCTGGTGCACCCCGACCGGCTTACCGCGCGGGCGCATGACCAGCGACTCCCGGCCGCCGGCCTGCCACTTCGCCCACCACCCGTCGACGGCCTTCAGCGACACCCCGAACAAGGCCGCTACGTCCTCACGGTCCCGCCCCGCTACCAACGCGGCCACCGCCCGCAGCCGCAGGGCCTCCTGCGCCGACGGCGACAGATGCCGCGCGTCCCCCACCAGATCGCTCACACACCACCAACGACCCAGAACCCAAACCGTTTCGAATCAATAAGCGGATTGCTGAACAAGGTGGCGGTCGAGCGCGGCCGAATGTGGCAGCATCTCCGGCCGTCAAACTCTCCGGGCTAGGTAGAGGGCCGCTACGGCAAGGCTGCCCGTGCGGGAAGGGGCGCCGCGCACCCATCTTGGAACGAAGTCACTAAGATGGTTAGTATGCACAGTCGAACCTTCGCCCGGTCGATCACCCGACAGGGGTGGCGGCGAAGGTACCGCCGAATCCGCAACGTCCACGCGGAGCCGAGGAGTTTTCACACACTCCCGGCAGGCGGCTGAGGAAGAAGGAGCTCGCCCCAGTGGCGTCCCACCGTCGTCCCAAGCAGCCGAACCACTCGTACGTGACCGTGCTCACGGCGACCGCTGCCGCCGCCGTGGCCCTCTCCACGCAGACCGCGTCGGCCGATCCGCTGCCGGACCCCCGCAAGAAGGGGGTAAAGGCACAGGTCGACCGTCTCTACGAGGAGGCCACACAGGCCACGGAGAAGTACAACGGCGCGGACGAGAAGCGGAAGACGCTGCAGAAGCAGGTCGAGGATCTGCAGGACACGGTCGCCAGCGGCCAGGAAGAGCTCAACTCCCTTCGCCAAGGGTTGGGATCGATGGCCAGAGCGCAGTACCGCAGCGGCGGCGTCGACCCGTCGGTACAACTGCTCCTCTCCTCCGACCCCGATGAGTATCTTGACAAGGCGTCCAGTCTTGACCGCCTGAGCGCCCAACAGGTCAGCGCGGTCCAGGAGTGGCAGTCGAAGCAGCGGGACCTTCACCAGAAGCGCAGTGAGGCGACGGCCAAGCTCAAGGAGCTTGACAGCGCCCGCAAGGAAATCGGGAGCAAGAAGAAGGAGATCCAGGGCAAGCTCGCAAAGGCCCGGGAGCTCCTCAATACCCTGACGGCCGAAGAGCGGGCCAAGATCACCGCTGAAGAAGATCGGGCCAACCGGTCCAGTGAGCGGGTCGACCTCGGCAATGAGGCAAGCGCGTCCCAGCGTGGTGCTGCGGCCTTCGCTGCGGCCAAGAGCAGGGTCGGCATGCCGTACGTGTGGGCTGCGGCCGGGCCGAACTCCTTCGACTGCTCCGGTCTGACCTCCTGGGCGTTCCAGCAGGCGGGTGTCTCCATCCCTCGCACATCGCAGGCCCAGGCGAACGCCGGCACGCGGATCAATTCCCTCGGTGCTCTCAAACCGGGTGACCTCATCATCATGCGTACCGACCTGAGTCATGTCGGCTTCTACGCTGGAAATGGGCAGATCCTCCACGCGCCGAAGCCCGGTGCTCAGGTGCGCTACGAGTCGATCAGCCGCAGTGGTATGCCGTTCATGTGGGGTGTCCGCATCAGCTGAGCATCCTCATGCCCACTTCGGTCCGGGCGCTTCAGCGTGCGAGCGGGCCGTCGAGTACCGCGAGAACAGGTCCTGCTGCCAGACCGAGCACGAGAGAGGTCGCGGTCGTGGTGTAGGCGACGATCCGCGACGGTCGGTCACCGCCGTAGCTTCTTGGGCCATTGGCTCGGGACATGGTGGGGACGATCCAGCGCAGGTAGTAGAAGAGTGAGGCGACGGTGTTGACGGCGGCCAGTACGGCCAGCCAGGCGTAGTCGGCGTCGAAGACGGCGCTGAAAGCTTGGAGTTTGCCGATGAAAACCGCAGTGGGCGGTGTCCCGACCAGGCCCAGCAGGCAGATGACGAGGCTTGCGGCAAGAAGTGGCCGTTGTCGTGAGAGCCCCCTGTAGTCCGCGAGGTTACGGGCCTGGGGAAGCGCGGCGACCACCGCGAAGGCGCCGAGGTTGGTGACGGCGTACGCGGCGAGATAGTAGAGCAGCGCCTGTTGTGCCAGGTCCGATCTGCCGGCTACGGCAACGGGCATCAGAAGGTAGCCGACCTGGCTGACCGTGGAGTAGGCGAGCAGCCGCTTGACGTCACGCTGGAAGAACGCGGCGAGGTTTCCCAGCGTCATGGAGGCGGCTGCCAGTACGGCGATGAGCGCGGGCCAGCTGGGCATGCTGCCGGAGAGAAGGACGGCTCCGAGACGGTAGAGGGCCGCGAGCGCCCCGATCTTCGGCAGGGTGGTGAGAAGCGCGGCTACTGGGGGAGTGGTCCCCTGGACGGCGTCGGGGACCCAGAAGTGGGCCGGTACCGCCCCGGCTTTGAACGCGATCCCGGCGAGAAGCCCGATCGTACCGACGGTGAGAAAAGCTCCGGGGGCGGTACGCAGTTCCGTGCTCAGCATCGGATACGAGGTGCCTCGCCCTGCGGCGTACAGCAGGGTGATGCCGCTCAGCATGAGCACGCCGAGGAGAGCTCCGACCACGTAGTACTTCAGTGCGGCTTCGGTGCCGGGCCCGTCCTTGCGGAAGCCCGCGAGCGTGTAGGCGGGGATGCTGGCCAGCAGGTATCCGGCTGCGAGCAGCAGCAGGTCCTGCGCCCCGGCGAGCATCAGGGCGCCGAGCGAGGCGAGTTGGACCAGGACGTAGAACTCGCTCTCCCTCGGATCGGCGCGCAACGGGCCAACGGCCAGTCCCAGGACGGTCAGAGTGCCTCCGAGGATCACGATCCTGGAGGTGGTGGTCACGGGGTCCACGGCGAAGGCCGCGCCGAAGGCGGTGGTGGGGGGAGCGGTTGCCGCCACGGTGGCTGCGGCGATGCCTCCGACGGCCGCCGTTGCGGCCAGGACGGCGACGACCCACTGCCGACGGCGCGGCAGCCACGAACCGAGCAGGAGTCCGAGGACCGCGGCAGCTGCCAGGAGGATTTCGGGAAGGATGTCGAGGGGGTTCTCGTTCATGCCGGTCATCGTGCGAGCAGCTCCAGGACGGCCTGGGAGGCGGGCTCGATCACGTCGAGGAGGAAGCGCGGGGCCATCCCGAGGACCACGGCCAGGGCCAGCAGCGGGACGACGGCCGCGCTCTCATGGAGGCGGATGTCAGGAAACGCGCGGGGGGTACCCGGGGCGTCCGGCAGCCTGAGTGGGCCGAGGAAGATCTGCTGGAACGCGCGCAGGAAGAGGCCGGCGGTGAGCAGGATGCCGAGGAGTGAGACGGCGGTGGCCAGCGGGCGTGGGCCGAGACTGCCTGTGAAGATCTGGAACTCGGCGATGAATCCGGAGAAGCCGGGAAGCCCCAGTGAGGCGAAGGCGGCCACGGCGGTCATGCCGGCGAACGCGGGTGCCTTGGCGGCGATCCCCGAGTACGCGCCCATGTCGTACGTCCGCCCCCGCTCGTGCAGCACTCCCGCGAGCAGGAACAGCGCGCCGGTGAGCAGGCCGTGGCTCACCATCTGCGTCACTGCCCCAGTGACGGCGAGGGTGCGCGCCTGCTCGGACCCCTCGCTCACGGCGGCGGCCGCACCGACCGCGAGAAGGATGTAGCCCATGTGGTTCACCGAGGTATAGGCGATCATGCGCTTGAAGTCCGTCTGGGCGAGAGCGACCAGCGCGCCGTAGACCACGGAGACGACCCCGATGACCACGATCACGAGCGCGTAGCGCCGCCACACGTCGGGGAGCATGGGCATGGCGATCCGCAGGAACCCGTACGTCCCCATCTTCAGCAGTACGCCGGCGAGGATCGCGGACCCTGCCGCGGGCGCCTCGGTGTGGGCGGGCGGCAGCCAGGTGTGGAAGGGCACGGTGGGTGTCTTGACAGCCAGACCGATTCCCAGGGCGAGCAGGACCAGAGCCGCGTAGACGGAGCGGCCTGCGAGAGGGTTCTGTTCGGTCAGCTCGACCATGTCGAAGGTGTGCGGCGAGGCGGCGAGATAGAGGCCGATGAATCCCAGCAGGAGGGCGAGCGATCCGAGGAAGGTGTAGAGGAAGAACTTCAGTGCCGCGTGGGCGGCGTTCTTGTGGCCCCATCCCGCGATGACGAAGTACATCGCCACGATGGACAGGTCGAAGAAGACGAAGAAGAGGATCAGGTCGAGAGAGACGAACAGCCCGAGGCACGTGGTCTGGAGGAAGAGGAAGAGTGCGGCGAACTCGCGGACCCGGCGGGTCTCGCGCAGCGAGTGGACAGCGCACGCGAGGAACAACACGCAGGTCAGAGCGAGTAGGGGAAGCGATAGTCCGTCCACGCCGACGTGGTATCCCACACCGGCGCTGGGGATCCAGCGTGCCTTGACCTCGTATTGCACGCCCGCACCGTTCCGGTACCCGGACCAGAGCGTGACGACGAGCACGAGTTCGCAGGCCGCGACCGCTACCCAGATGGCGCGGAAGGCCGCACTCGGGGTGCGGCGCGGCAGGCCCAGTAGGAGAAGTGCGACGGCGGTCGGCGCGAAAACGAGGGCAGTGGTGATCAACAGGTCACCTCACGATGGCGAATACGACGGCTAGGACGGTGAGGCCCGCGACGGCCTGGGCGAGATATTGGTGCAGCTGGCCGGTCTGCGGCCGCCGGGCGAGCCGACCGAGTGCCCTGGTCGCGGCTGCGGTCGCGGCCACCGCGCCGTCGACGGCGCGTTCCACCGTGCGGTCCGTCCAGCGGGCGAAGCGGAGGGCTGCGTGCGCGGCTCCGTCGATGCCTCGGTCGAGGATGCGGTCGTCGAAGGCCGCCGCGGTACGTGCGAGCCGGAACACGGGCCGCACCATCAGCCTCTGCGCGACGCGCTCCAGAGCCAGCCAGTCCCGGCACCAGTGCTTCACCGGGCGGTGCAAGGCGAGCGTGCGATCTCCCCAGGCCCAGGCGGCTCCTGCGGCAGAGAAGGCGAGTGCGCCGGAGAGGGCGAGTTCCCATCCGTGGGGCTGGGGTTGTGAGGTGCTGTCGAGTACGAGGTCCACATGGCCGCGCAGCGGCTGAAGGGCGAGAGGGGTCAGAGCGAGGCATCCAAGGGCGAGCAGAACCAGAGGTGGCCCGGCGGAGCGTGGTACGCGCCGGGTGCCGTGCTGCTCGGTGTCGTATGTCTGCCGCTCCGCCGGTGGCTCCGGGCGCCAGACGAACCACAGGGCTTTGGCGCCGTAGACGGCGGACAGCACAGCGGCTGCCAGGCCGGTGACGTACAGCCATGGGCTGCTGCCGAGTGCCGCGGAGAGCAGGACGTCCTTGGCCGCCCACAGCGAGAGCGGCGGCAGCCCGGCCAGTGTGAGGGCGGCCACGGTGAAGGTGACGCCGGCCGTACGGTAGCGGCGGGCCGCGCCACGCAGCGCGGGCAGCGCCTTTGTTCCGAGTGCGGCCAGCCACGCGCCCGCCACCAGGAACAGCAGGCTCTTCGCAGCGGCGTGGGCCACCAGCTGGAGAGTGCCGCCCGTGATGGCGCCGGACCCGGCCGCCAGCACCATGAACCCGATCTGGGCACAGGTGGACGCGGCCAGCAGCTGTTTGAGATCCGTCTGCGCGACGGCGACGAGGCCGAGAGCGACGGCAGTCACGGCTCCTGTCCAGGCCACCGCGTGGCTGCCCCAGCCGGAGGCGTCCAGCAGCGGTCCGGTCCTGAGAAGCAGATACGCGCCTGCCACGACCATCGTCGCGGAGTGCAGCAGGGCGGAGACCGGGCTCGGGCCCTGCATGGCGCGGGACAGCCAGAAGCTGAAGGGGAGTTGAGCGGACTTGCCGAAGGCGGCGGTCACGACGCCCGCGGTGACGACGGACAGCCAGGGCTCCCCTGCACGCCCCAGATCATCGAGGCGGAGTGTTCCGGCCTGGCCGCTCGCGAGTGCGGCACCCGCTGCCAGGTACAGGCCGAGATCAGCGGTGCGGGTGGTCAGGAAGGCTGTGTTGGCGGCGTCGACGCGTACCGGCTCCCGCCACCAGAAGCCGATCAGGGCCCAGGAAGTGGCGCCCATGATCTCCCAGCTCATGAGCAGAACAGGCAGCGTGACGGCGGTAACCGTCACCAGCATGGCTGCGACGAAGAGCAGCATCAGCCCGAAGAACCGGGCCCGTGCCTCGTTGGCTCCGAACTCTGTCGCGCTGAAGGCCAGGACGAGGAGGGTGATCGACGTGACGGTGACGGCCATCAGCCCCGACAGCCCGTCGACCGCGAGCTGGACCGGCAACTGATCGAGGAGTGGTGCCGACGCGGAGGGGTGCTGGAACGCGGCTGTGATCGCGAGACCCAGGTCGGCGAAGCCGGCGCCGAGCGCCACGGCAGGCGCGAACCGGTCGACAGTCCGGCCGCCGGTGAGCAGCAGCATCCCGGTGACCAGAGGGAGCCCGACGAGGGCCCACAGGAGGGTGCTCACTCCTTCAACTTTGTAGCCATGTCGGTCATGTCGATCTCGCGGGACCGGAACAGGGCGGTGACCACCGCGAACCCGATCGCCATCTCCAGGGCCATGGCTGTGACGGCCAGAACCACCAGTACCTGTCCCTCGGCGGCAGCCGGCGCGATGTAGTGCCAGGCTGCCGCTGCGGCGACGATCACCCCGCCCAGCATCAGTTCCAGGCCCATCATCAGCATGACGACGGACTGTTGGGTGAGGGCCCCGAACAGCCCGATGCAGAACAGAGCCGCGGCCAGGAGCAGGAGGAGCTCCAGATTCACCGGCCGACACCTCCGCGGATCGGGTCGTCGGCGCTGGGGGCACGCAAGCTGTCGCCGAGCCGGTCGTACCGCCCACGCCGCGTGGCCAGTACCACCGTGGCGACGATGGTCGCGAACAGAGCCATGCCCAAGGTCATCATGGTGAGCATCTGCGGGCCCATCAGTGACATCCCGAGGTCCATGGTGGCGTCGGTCGGCGGTTTGCCCCGCCGGGCGGGCCACGGAGTGGAGAAGATTCCGGCGGCCAGCAGGACGAATGCGGCGGCACAGATGGCGGTGGCACCCTGCTTGTTGTGCATCATCGTCATCGGCATGAGGCCCGCTGGATTCATCATGTACATGATCATGAATACGGCCATGATGGCCATCTCGATCGTCATCATCAGCACGATGACGATCCCCAGATAGTCCAGGCCCAGCAGCAGCACCTCGCCCGCCACGCACAGCAGAGAGGTGAGCAGGGCGAAGGTCGCGCGGGCCATGGAGTCGAAACGGAAGACCATGACGCCGCCGGCCACCGCGAGGGCGGCCAGGATCCAGAAGAGAACACTGCTCAGCACGTACGGCACTCCCTTCCCGTCACCGGTCCAGCACCACCAGAGCGACCACCAACGCTTGCAGGATCGCGAGTGGCGTCAGGACGACCCAGGCCACCTCCATGTAGCGATCCATGCGCAAGGTCGGGACCTTGCGCCGGATCCAGACAAGGAATGCCAGTACGGCCGCTGTCTTGAGGACCGTCCAGAGCCACGGGGGAAGCAGCGGTCCGTTGCCCCCTCCGAGGAAGAGCGGGACGCTGAAGGCGGCAGCCACGGTGAGGAGCAGCCAACGGCCTCCCAGGAAGACAATTCGGTCAACTCCCGAGAGTTCGGCGGCCGCACCGCCGGCCACGTCCCGCCCGGCAGGCTGATCGAAGGGGCCCCAGAAGGCCATGGCCATCGCACTCAGAAGGTAGATGGCGAAGGCGACGGGCATCCATACGGCGAACCACAGGCCCGCCTGAGTGTCGACGATCTCGCCCACCCGCAATGACTCCGCGCCCAGCGCGGCGGTGGTGATCGCGAGCATGTGAGGGAGTTCGTAGGCAAGCCCCTGTGCGAGGAAGCGGTAGCCGCCGATCAGTGCGAGTGTCGAATTCGGCCCCCACCCGGCGAGCCACACAGCCGCCCATGCGAGGGCCTCCATCGCGTTGAACCACACGATTCCGTCAGCGAGATCGCTGACTGACCGGAAACCGAGAGGGATCACGGCGGCAGCGAGCACTGCCGCGACCGGCAGAAGGACCACGCCCAGCCGAGTCAGAGGCACATCGGCCGCAGTCGTACGACGCCGTTGCTGCACCAGCAGCCGGAGCACTTCCCGACCAGGCGCGCCCGCAGCCGCAGCAGCCTCAAGAGGTGACCGGGGCCGCGGCCTCGCCGCTGCGAACGAAAGTACGGCATCGAAGGAGGCCGCCCCAAGAGCGGCTACAGCCAGGGTCATTGGCAGCAGAGCGGTTGCCCAGAGAGGGGCCTCACTCATGGGCCACACGCGAATCCACCACGGGGACGAGCTCGTCGAGATCAGGATCCAGGCTCGCGACGATGATGCGAGCGCCCGCGAATTCGGCACCGCCCAGAAGCCCCGGCAGCACGTCCAGTAGCGCCTGGGAAGGCGGCACTGGCCCGTCGAGCTGGCCGCGCGGCCCGTTCAACTCCGTGGCATCGAGCACGCGGGTATCCCCGCACGCGGTCGCGGCCCGCTCGATCTCGTCCAGCCAGACAAGCAAGCGGCAGTACGCATCCCCGCCCGCGACCAGCGCCGGACCCGTCACGCCCGCCGCCGCCGCTCGCTCGGAGGACAACTCGCCCAGCCCTCGCGTCAGCCAGCGCAGGGTGCGCGATCGGCGGAGCTGCCGGGCCCACGGCCTGAGCAGTACGCCCAGTTCCTCCGCCGAGGCTCCCGCCAGGACCCGTCGGCGTACGGAGCGCGCGCGCTTCGCTGCCTCGTCCCATCCGGACACGGCCAGGAATCGGCCGACGCTGTCCAGGTGAGCCGCGCACAACCGGCGGGCGGCGAGACCGCGCTCGACGCGTTCCCCCGCGATCAGGCGCAGCCATGGGTCGTTCCAGAAGGGGTGCCTGGACGGGGCGCGCACGGAGATCTGATCGACCTCCGCCTGCTGCACCACATCGCCCTGCAACGCCAGCCGCAGCACCAGACCGGCCGGCCAGTCGAGCAAGGCCGGGCCCAGAGGCACGTGCAGCCGGTCCAGCCTCAACCCGTCCCGATCGTCGGCACGGTCCGCCATGGGCGAGCCGGCCACGATCGACATGGCATGCATGTCATGCCCGTGACCCTCGCCGTGTGTGCCTTGCGCTTCGTCCCGTCCGTCACCTGAGTGACCCCCGTGGTGGCTCTCCGTCTCGTGCTCCGCGTGGTCGTGACGGGGAGCGCCGTCTCGATCGGCACGCGCGGGGCCATCAGCGGCGTGACCCTCCCGACGCCGGGAACCGGTGCTTTCCGAGGGAAGGACCGTGTTCATCCGGCGTTCTTCCCTCGGAGAGACCGAGACCTGACCGTCTGGACCGAGGAGTGCCAGGTGGCCGTCATCGAGTGCGGCGGTCGCCTGTTCTGCTTCCCGGACCACGGCCCTGGACTTTGGTTCCGGAATGCCGTTCCACAGGTTTTCGGCCCAATCTGCTCGGGCGGGGTCGGGGTCGCCCACGACGACGAGCAGGTTCGCGGATGCGGGGCCGGCGACAAGAGGCCAGCCCCTGCACAGTAGCTCTTCCTCGACGGCCAAACGCGCCCGGGTAGCACCTGGACAGGCTGCCAACAGGACCCCGGGGTGGGCTACCGCCAAGCGTGCGGCCTTGGACCTCAACTCCATCGGAACGCCCCCTCCCGCCATGCGTATGCCACGCCTGCGAGAAGCACGCCGAGGAAGAGGAACATCTCGATGACGGCGCTGACACCGACCGCACTCACCACCTTCGTCCACGGGTACATGAACAACATCTCCATGTCGAAGGCCAGAAAAATCATGGTCACTGGGTACCAGCGCACGTGGAACCGGGAGAACGGATGCTCGTCCGGATCAAGGCCCCCGCTGAACGGTCTCGTGTTCAGCGGCTGACGGGTCACCCTCAGCGAGGCGCCGACGCCGTAGAGAAGGGCGAAGCTTGCGGCAGTCACACCGAGGAGGAACAGCACCGGCTGCCACTCGTAGCCGCCCACTCAGCCCCCTGCGTCCTGCCTCTGGTCCATCCCTGGCTGCCGTCGTGACGCAGACTGCCAGTACTTCCTTCCGCTCGGTACGCGAAACGCCCAGAAGCGCCATATGTCGGGTGATATCAGTCCGTCTCGGTTGGGCCCAAGACTCAGACGGCTGCACGATGGCTGCCTATTTCCGGTCGACGTTCTATCCCCGGTACGGCGGCGGAACTGCTGCTTCCGGGCAACGGGTTCGATGTCGTGGTGTCCTCGCTGGTGCTGTGCTCCGTCAGCGACGTCGATCAGGCTGCCGCGGAGATGCGCCGCAGGCTCAAACCTGGTGGCGAGCTCCGCTTCTACCAGCACGTCCGCTCCGGGGGGGACGAAGTTCGCCCGGGTACAGAGTGCTCTCGGCGTCTCGCAAGCAGGGCCGGTCTGTTCACGGGTGGCCGGGAGAGCAGAAAGCCACCAGGAGAGGAAGGAGTGGCACTGCTACGGCAGCGGCAGCGACGCACCCCCAGAGTGCCGGATGTGCTTCCCGGCGGGGCCCGAGGAGACGCTGTATGCGCACCGACACACTGTGCCCGCCCGCGGCGAAGGCGCCCTTCGGCGCATAAGCCGCGGCCATTTCGTACATTGCGGAAGCGAGCACATCGTGTGAGTGACGGCGCAGCGCCCGGTCGTCCGCGATCATCTCCAGCAGGATCGCCGTCTGCTCCTTGACGTGCCGGGCCAGTGGCACCCGTCCGAAGACGGTGGTGAATGCCTCCGCGGCAGCGAACACCAAGTGATGACGGCCGACAACGTGGGCTCGCTCATGTTCCAGTACGGCATCGAGCTGGGCCGCGGAAAGCAGCTGTACAGCACCCTCGCTGACGACGATCCGCGCACGACGCCCAGGCAGGCAGTACGCGGCGGGGGAGGCGTGCTCGATCACGGTGGCATGCAGCTGGCCACAGTGGCGCCCCACCATGTCCAGGACGCTGCGGTGACGGGAGCGCGCCCGGCGGCCGCGGGTAACGTGGAAGGCGAAGCTGAGAATCAGGGCCAGTAGCACAGCGACAGGAAGGGCGATGGCCATCAGATCTGCGGTGTTGGGGTCGCCGGTGCCCATGCCGAGAACCACCCCGCAGGAATGCAGTATCCCCGCCAGTCCTGCGTGAAGGTGTTCGGTGGGGGATACGAGTTGGTACGCGGCCAGAGCGACTGAGATCGCGAAGGACACGGCGAGTGCGTGCCAGACGGATGCGGCAAGCGCGGGGGCCCGGTGGGGCCAGCTGCTGCGGAGCATCGCCTGCGGGGCGACGTAGCCGATGGCCGCGGCATAGCCGATGAGCGCGGGGGCGGCGTTCACGCCTAGGTCTGCCGTCCATTGGTCCGCAGCGCCTTCCGCAAAGCGGCGACCTCTTCTTCGGACATCCGCTCCACGAAGTGGGCCAGGGCGACCGGGCGATCCTCGCTCGCACCCAGAGCGTCCTCCATGAGGGCCGCCGAGTACGCCTCCCGGCTGCGAACCGGCGAGTAGAGCCACGCCCGTCCCTGCTTGCCACGGAGCAGCCAGCCCTTGTTGAAGAGAATGGTGGCGACGGTCATCACCGTGGTGTAGGCGACAGGGCGGCGTTCATTGATGTCATCGACGACTTCACGCACCGTCGCGGGCCGATTCCATCGCCAGAGGCAGTCCATGATCTCCGCCTCGAGCTCCCCCAGCCGTCGCATGAGCCCGCCCTTTCCGCTTCCGATGTACGTAAGGCCATGGTAGACGGCAGCTCGATCGGTCGCGGCGAGGCGGATGCGCACCCCGGCGCCGGCCACGCCGCGTTCCCACTGGTTACTAAGCTACTACGTAGGCTGTGTATGCTGGTCCAGCGTGCGGCGGTCGCACGACAACCGTTGCCGATTACCCACACAGTGCGACCGAGACCCTCCCGACCTGCGCTGTTTCTGCAGGGCTGGCGGGGCGTGGAGCGGCGGAGCTTCCTGCAGGTGATTCAAGGACCAGCAGCGACCGGGATCCTCCACGAGGTCCTGCTGCTGAATGGCTGGGGATCGAGTGCGGCGTCTTTCGTTTGGCGGAGGGCTACCTGCTGTCCAGGACGACTGAAGCCGACCCACGCAAGCCCGCAGCCGAGCCGGCTGCCCACAAACGGGGAGGATCACTGTCATGCGCCTGCCGCGGCCACACGTGAGCGACATCATCAGGCCGCGCCTGCCGCGCACCCGCGCGGGGCAGCGGCGGGCCATGCAGGCGGTGATGCTCCTATGCATGTTGGCGCTGCTGCCCGCGACGTGGGTGTTCACGGCGGCGGACGGGAGGCTGCGGACGACGGCCGAGGTCCCGCGAAGTAGCGTGGCTGTGGTCTTCGGTGCGGGCCTGTTCGGGAACGGCGAACCGTCGATCTTTCTGGCGAGCCGTCTCGACGCGGCGGCGGAGCTGTACCGCGAGGGCCGTGTTGAGGTGCTTCTGGTCACTGGCGACAACAGCAGTGAGCACTACAACGAGCCGCACGCCATGCGCCGCTACCTCGCGAAACGCGGCGTCCCCGACGCTCGCATCGTCAGCGACTACGCCGGCTTTGACACCTGGGATTCATGCGTGCGGGCCAAGAAGATCTTCGGCGTTGACCGCGCGATTCTCGTCAGCCAGGGCTTCCATATCCGCAGGGCGGTCGCGCTCTGTCAGGAGGCGGGCGTCGACGCGTACGGCGTCAGCGCGGCCGACCACCACGACGCGATCTGGTACTACAGTGCCGCCCGCGAGATGTTCGCCGCGAACAAGGCGGTCCTGGACGCGGTGTTCAAGCCGGACCCCCAGTTCCTCGGGCCGAAGGAGCCGGGGGTGGCGCGAGCGCTGGCGGGCGCCCGGTAATTTCGTGTCGCCGGTTGACCAGGTGTCGGCTGACCGCGCTCTGTAGTTGGATGTGAAGAGTCTGCAATGACGTTTGAGGTCTCCACCCAGGCTGACGCGGGAGGGCCAGCCTGGGTCCCGAGTCGCGCACACTGTGGCGGAGGAGAGGCCCGCAGATGCGCGTTTCCGCTGAGCGGGTGCCTGTCGGCCTTAGGTCAAGAAGCGAGTGGCGCCAGCTCGGAGAAGGTCCCGCCGCCGTCACGCGATTCGTAGACGCCCGTCATCGTCGCAGCGAGGATGTGGTCGGCGTCCACCGCGGTCAGCGCCTGAGGCTGCCCGCCAGGAACGGCCGAGAGTTCCTTCCACGACTTACCTCCGTCCACGCTGCTGCTCAGCTTGCCGGACGTGCTGAGACCGAAGAGGGACTTCTCCGCGGGCCACGACACGAACGCCTGCATCGGCTTGGCGCCCTTGCCGAAGGTCCGCCCGCCATCAGTGCTGGCGACGACGCCCTCCGCCGTGGTGGCCAGCAGTTTGTCCCCGGAGGGGTTCACCGCGAGGTCGAGGGCCTCCAGCGTGGCCCGGTCGTCCCAGCTCTCGAGGTCGCTGCTGACCCGGATTCGGCCTCCCTCGTATCCATAGACGGTGCCCTTGGCCGAGTCCAGGGAGTGGAAGTCGGCCTTCCCGGACAGGGACCGGGACGTCCAGGTGCGGCCCGCGTCCGTGGTCTCGATCAGGCCGAGGCTGTCGGGGCGGCCGCTGCCCGGGGCGCCGTGTCCGCTGGCGACGAAGGTGCTTTCGTCGGTCACGGTGAAGCCCATGAAGTCGTCCTCGCGGTCGCCGACGAGCTTCGGCTTCTGTCCCTTGGCCACGGTGTATAGACCGTTGTGGGTGGCGACGTACACGCGTCCGTCGGCTGGATCGACTCCCAGGCCGTGCACGTGCGACAGCGTCCCCGACGAGTCGGATGCGTCTGCCGCCGTATCTGCGTCGGAAGAGCCGCCGCAGGCGGCGAGGACCAGGGTGGCGATCGAGGTGCCGCCGATCGCGAGCATGGGGCGGGCGGGCGGGCGAACGGTCACGGTGCTTCCTCGGATGGTACGGGGGTCGGTGTCGGTGCTCAGGGACTGCTGGCCGCGGAGAACGGAACTCAACGGGACGGCCCCGGCGTTGGAAGGGAGGCCCATCATCGGCACCAACTTTCGCGACCATCGGTGATCGTGAGCGAGGTTACCGTACCCAACTAAACAACTTAGTTACCTAGCGGGATAGGGTGTGTGTCAAACCGGTCGAGGTAGACCATTTCTTGTTATTGCTCGGCAAGCGGCCCTCCACACGGGCCCTGCCCGCAGCACGCCGCAGTCCCAGACGAGGAGAACCAGTGAGTCGCCCCTCTCTTCCCGGCCCACCCGCCGACATCACGTCGGACGGGCGTCGCCGAATAGGCCGCCGTCTCGCGCTCGTCGCGGGACTGGCAGGTGTGGGCTTCGGCGGGCTGTATCTGGTGGGGCTGCTCGTCGCCGGCGACAACGTTCCCGCCGGTGCCAGGGTGGGCGGCGTCGACATCGGAGGGCTAAGCAGCTCGCAGGCACGGGAGAGGCTGGACAGCGGCCTCGGCGGGGCCTGGTCGGAGCCGGTGAAGGTGCGCCTCGGCGACAGTGATAGCACCGTCCGGGTATCCGGCATCTCTCTGGACACGGAGAAGACCGTCGCCCGCGCCGCGCAGGCGGGGTCCGATCCGTTCACCGTGATCGGTCGCCTGTTCACGAGCGGTGACCGCGAGGTCGAGCCGGTGATCCGCGTGGACGAGGCGAAGGCCCGCGCATCACTGGCCGAAGAGGCGAAAACGTACGACCGGAAGGCGCGGGAGGGCGCCGTCACCTTCCACGCGGGCGAGCCGGTGCCTGCGCGGCCGGTCACCGGGCGATCCCTGGATGTGGACGGCGCCGTGGAGGAACTGGCTTCGGGGGTCCCGGGCCAGGGGAAGGCGCCGGTACGGCTTCCGGTCCGCACGACCGAACCGCGGGTCGGCGCGGCGGAGGTCGACCGCGCGATGAAGGAGTTCGCCACCCCCGCGATGTCGGCGCCGGTCACGCTCACCGTCGGCGGTCAGGAGATCGAGATCAGCCCTGCGACGCTCGGCGAGCACCTCACCATGAAGCCCGACGGGGACAAACCGCTGGCCCCAGTACTGGACGGCAAGGCACTCCTGGCCGACCCATCGGTGGCAAGTCCGCTCGCGCTGGCCACCGACGAGCCGGTCAACGCCGAGCTGAGCCTGGATGGCGGCCGAGTGGCGGTGGCCTCGGACGGCAAGGCCGGACAGGGGATCACGGCCGCGGCGCTCCAGAGGGCCGTACTGCCGCTGCTGGCCAAGAGTGGGGCAGCCCGCACAGGGACGGTGGGCGTCGAGAAGATGGAGCCCAGGCTGACCCGGGACAACGTAGGCCGCCTGGGCATCAAGGAGCAAATGTCGACCTTCACGGTCGATTTCGAGCCCACCCCCTACCGCGTCACCAACATCGGCCGTGCCGCAGAGCTGATCAACGGGTCGGTTGTCCTGCCCGACGAGACCTGGAGCTTCAACCGCACTGTGGGCGAGCGGACCGAGGCCAACGGGTTCGTAGAGGGCATCATCATCAACAACGATCGGTTCGAGAAGGCGGCCGGAGGTGGCGTCTCCGCAGTGGCCACTACGGTCTTCAACGCCATCTTCTTCGCCGGCGTGAAGCCGGTGGAGTACGGAGCGCACTCGTTCTACATCGAGCGCTACCCGGAGGGCAGGGAGGCGACGGTGGCCTGGGGCAGCCTCGACTTGAAGTTCCGGAACGACTCCGGCAACGCCATATACATCGACGCGCGCGCCACGGACACCTCTGTCACGATCACCTTCCTGGGCACCAAGAAGTACGACGAGATCGAATCGGTCAAGGGCCCGCGCACCATCGTGAAGCAGCCGGCGACCCGCGAGGGAGCATCCGGAGAGAAGTGTGTGCCGCAGACTCCGCTCGAAGGCTTCAATGTTGCGGTCGACCGGGTCTTCAAGGACGGTGGCAAAGAGGTCAAGACGGAGACCTTCGAGACGCGATACGCGCCCCGCGACGAAGTCACCTGCGACTGAGCGACGTCCCAGTAAGGGATTACCGACTCGACCCGCCGTTGGTCAACCGGATTGACGGCCTTCGGCGGGAGTGCCCTTGCGCCGTGACCGCTGCGCGATGGCGAGGCTGAGGACCATCATCGCGACGATGGCGGCGATCGAGAGGAGAAAGGCCGGCGAAGCGGGGGATGTAGCCGTGGCTCCGGCGATCACGTAGGTGGCGGTGCCGGGCACCACACCGAGAGCGGTCGCGGCCGTGAAGGACCACGGGCGCACTCCGGAGAAGGCGGCGGCGAAGTTGACCCCCTGGAACGGTACGCCGGGCACAGCGCGGAGCAGCAGCACGCTGACGAAACCCTGATCGGTGAGGCGGCGGTCGAGGGCGGCGAGGAACTTCCCCCGCAACAATGGCTGGAGAGCCTCTCGGCCCAGGCCGCGGCCGAGGCCGAAAGCGAGCACCGCCCCGAGGGTGGTCCCGATCACAGCCAGCGCCAGCCCTTCGGGGATACCGAAAACGGCCCCGGCGGCCACGTTGAGTACCGGCTTCGGAAAGAAGGCGAGGGTGCTCAGCGCGAAAACCACGGCGAACGCCGGTCCTGCCCAGATCCCGGGCACCACGGATGTGAAGCCTTGGGTGAGCAGCCGCTCCGGATTCCACGCAAAAAGCGAACAGGCAGCGGCCACGAGCAGCCCGATGAGCAGCGCGAGACGGGTCTTGGGCCGCAGCGTCGGCATCTTCATCTTCCTTGTCCGGTACAGATCGGTATGGGTGGGGCCGACGGGATCCGAGCCCGTCGGCCGATGCCGCGCATCCGCTTGACCTCGGCGGGCCGGTTCTTCTCGCATCGTCGTCGAGCTTCCTGGCAACAACAGTACGGCCGCCCTTCTGCGCGTCCTGTGATCTCTCGATCCTCATCATACTGAGCTACTAAGTTCTTAAGCAGTGTAGTAATTTGGCTTCGTGGACGCCGACATGCGCTCAGCCGCATACCCGAGCCCTGCCCGAGTTGTCCCGGGCCAGATCCCCGCCGGGCCTTCGGGGACGGCGGGGAGAGACGACTGCCCTCCGATGCCCATCGGCCTTCGCATACGGCCCATGGACCTTGACGACCTCCCGTTCGTGGTCGCCGAGCATCTGAGCCACTTCCCGGACAGCTTCTTCGCCCGCCTCGGGCCGAAGTTCTTGACCGCGTACAACGGGACCTACCTCACCGGTCCGGACGCGCGCGCCTACATCGCGGAGATGGGTGGGCAGCCGGCGGGCTTTCTTATCGGTGCGACCGACCCGGAGGCGCACCGCCGTCATGTGCTGCGCCACTACGGGCGCGGACTGCTGTTCCGCGCCCTGGGGAGTCTCTTTCTACGGCCCCGTCTGGCGCTGTACTTCCTGCGTACTCGGCTGCTGCGCTACGGCCGCAAGCTGATACGAAACCGAATGGCCCGGCAGGCTCCCGCCATCGGTCACTCCGGCGCCATCGCCGTCCTGGACTACATCGTCGTGGCCGAGCATGCCCGTCGCCGTGGCATAGGGGCTTGGTTGATCGCGCAGTTCGCGGAGGATGCCACCGACGCGGGCCGCACGCGTGTCACTCTCGTCACCGCCGTGGAGGGCGGGGCAGGGCCGTATTACGACCGGCTCGGCTGGGGGCGTCAGGGAGAGATCCGCACGCCCGAGGGGCGTCTCCTCCTCGCGTATGACCTCCAGCTGAGCGAGGGGACGACGCCAGACCGGCACTGAGTCACCGGGGGTCTTGCTGACAAGACCCGACCAACCAGATCATCCCGTACGGGACACCCTTGCCCGGCACGGGTGTTCCGGCGACACCCCAGGAGATTTTGCTTGACCAGCCACGCACCGGAGTCGGCGCGCATGCGCGACGCGGCCCGCTTCCACCACCCGAGCAGGGGCACGGCACTGTCGGCTCGCGCGGGTGGACGGCGTCGGAAGCTCACCCTCGGCAGCCTCGCACTGCTCACTACGACGACACTTCTGGCCGGCGGCTGCTCGTCCTCGTCGGCCAAGGAGACCGCCCCGTCAACGCCGGGGGCCGACAGCTCCGATGAAACTGCGGCGCGGCCCCCCGCCCCTTCCGGCCCGACCCGCACAGCTTCCCCCGCACCGTCCCTGGACGCCGCCGTCAAAGAGATCACGGATACGCAGTGGTCCCGCATGGTGGCGACGGGACTGTGGCGCAAGGGCTGTCCCGCCGGCCGCGACCAGCTGCGCCGCGTGGAGATGAACCATGTGGGCTTCGACGGCAAGGTGCATCGCGGCGTCCTCGTAGTCAACGCCGATGTGGCGGCCAGCGTCATCCGCATCTTTACGCAACTGTTCGAGGAACGCTTCCCCATCCGTCGTATGGAGCCGATGGAGTCTTACGACGGAGACCTGAACGCGAGCCTGCGCGCTGACAACACCTCCGCATTCAACTGCCGTCGCCCCGAACAGATCAACGCCCCGTTCAAGGAGTCCCCGCATGCCAACGGTCGCGCGATCGACATAAACCCGTTCGAAAACCCGTGGAAGGACCTGCGCACCAAGAGCTGGTCGCCGAGTTCCAAGTACTCCGCTCGGACCGAAGGAAAGGGCAAGATCCTCAAGGGTGGTCTGGTCTGGCGAGCGTTCACGGAGGAGGGCTGGGTCTGGCAGAACATCAAGGTGCCCGACTACATGCACTTCGATACCGGGTACCCGTCCGCGCCCTTCAAGGGACCATCCGCCACCTCGTACGAGGCCGTGGAGTCAGCTCCCGCCGGGTGAGTGGGGGCGGGTCGGTGGCGTGAAGGCGCGTGCCTCGGGCATCGCGGATTTCGCCGTCCTGCCGTGAGCTGCGAAGAGAGTCGGGTGGGCGGCAGGAGCCGTAAGCCGGGAGGGCGCGAGCTCTCCGCATCCGCCGGGCTATGCACTACATGCGACCAGAAAAGGGATGGCCGGAGTCAGGCCGGCGGCCAGGAGGATCGTGCTCCGCAACGCGAGGTGCTGCGCGGGAGCAGGGGTGAGGACCCGGCGCATGCGCACCAGGGCGCCGGATCCGCCTGCTGCGAGCGCCGCCTTGGGCGCGCTGCCCGCGGCCACCTCGCACAGGGCGACGGCTACAGCGTCGCCGCCGTGGCGGCGGACCGCCCGGTCGTCGGCCAGCATTTCCAGAAGCAGAGCCACCTCGGTGTGGCTCTGCCGCGCGAGCGGAAGGCCGGGGAAGGCCCTTCCGAATGCCTCCACGGCGGCCAGTACGAGATGGTGGCGGCCTGTGATGTGGGCACGTTCGTGCGCGAGGACGGCTGCGAGCTGGAGCGGAGAGAGCGTGTCGAGCGTCCCTTGCGTGATCACGATACGGGGGTCGCGGCCGGGCAGACAGTACGCGGCCGGCGCATCATGCTGCAGGACAACGGCTTGGTGCCGCGGCGCGTAGCGCCCCACGAGATCCACTGCGGCCGCGTGCCGTCGCCGCCATCTACGGCCCTGCAGCAGGGCTCGGCCGTACCAGAAGCCGACCCAGAGAGCCACAGCGACCGCCGGTATCCAGCTGGCGACAGCGAGTGCGGCTTCTTGTGCTCCAGGAGCGTCCCCTGGTGTCCCCAGTGCCAGGCCGCAGGCGTGCAGGAGACCAATCAGGCCGATGTGCACGCGACCATCAGGTGGGACAGCCTGCGCCGCGGCCAGGATCACAGCGGCGATGAAGGAGAGTGCAAGCCCCAGCCAGACCGCGAGCGCGGGCCCGGGCGATCGATGTGCCCAGCGTGGGCCCCGCAGCATCAGTGGTCCGGCCACGCCCACGGCCGCCGCATAGGTGAGCAGAGCTGCCGCGGTCACCTTGTGCTCCTGCGGCGCGCTGTGCGCAGAGCGGCGCGCAGTTCCTCGGCCTCGTCGGGCGTAATCCCTTCGACGAAGTGGGCCAGCGCAGCGGTGCGGTCCGGGCTGTCGCCAAGTGCCTCTTGCATGAGCCCGGCGGTGTACGCCGCGCGACTGCGGGCGGGGGCGTAAAGCCAGGCGCGGCCTTCCTTTTCCCTGCCCAGCCACCCTTTGCGGTGCAGGATGTCGGCCACGGTCATGACGGTGGTGTAGGCGACCGGTCGCGTCTCGTTCAGATCATCGACAACTTCCCGGACCGTACCGGAGCCCCAGGACCACAGCCTGTCCATGATCTCCGCCTCGAGTTCACCGAACCCACGTACCACTGCTCCACCTCAGCTGAACGCCACCGCACGTCCCCGAATCCTCGTGGGACGACCCGCGCCAAGTGGCTCGTAGAGAGTCATCTTAATCTACTTAGTGTGTTCATTGACAGAGGGCTGCCGGCCGCTCGCCTGGATCCGCAGGGACTGGATACGGCGACCGCCGTCGAAACCAGGGGATACCGGTATCCGGATTGAGGTGCGGTGCTCGCTCCCTAGGCCACTGGTGTGTGGAGAAATAGCTGAACTGTAAACAGTTATCGGGCCCTTACGTCCACTCATATCCACCAGGAACCCGCCATTACTGGACGGGCTGAACTTCCCCTTCGCCGCCACACCGGCCCCGCGGTTCAGACAGAAAGGTCTATGACTGGAGGCCGCCAACCCCTGTGACCACCCGAAATCAACACTCACGGATTTTCGCGTTGGCCAATTCATGCACTGTTCAGGTGCGATGGTGCTCGAGTGTGCTCCTAATGCCGTTAGGATTACGGCATGGTCACGGCCCGGCGGTCTCTCAGCCTGCTGCGGTCCCGCTCCGAGTCGGCGGGTCCGCTGCGTCTGCTGTGGCTCGCCACGGTTTTGTTCAGCCTGCTGTACGCCCACGGCCTGAGCGGGGAAAGCGCCGCCAGCCACGTGACCAGCGTCCTGCCGACGTCAACGGCCGCCCTCACGCACGGTGCCTCGACGGGGCACGGCGAAGCCGAGCCTGCTGCCAGATCGGCCGGGCAGGGCGCTGCTCCCGACGGCCACGGTAGCCACGAGACGGCTCATGGGGTGGAGGAGTGCGCCTCCGGGCAGCCGCAGAACGGCGCAGATTTGCCCACCCCCAGCGCCACTCCGCTGGATGCCGTCCAGGCGTGGAACGCACATGCGTGGGCGGCCGCGCGGCTGGCGACGAACGAGCCGGTGTCTCCACCATCGGCAGCTCCAGCGGTCCTGCGGATCTAGGCCCAGCACTCCCGAACTGGTCGACCTGTCTCACTTGACGCCACCTCCGGTCACTTTGAGCTACCGACAGAGTGCGAACAGTTCCCGGCGCCCGGACATCGACATCGCCAACTCCCGTCAGGGGAGGCGGCGGTCATGTCGGGAGGCCGCATTGCTGACCGTCTGACCTGCCCGCCGCGCACCCGGAGCCCCGGCCCCGCGGCTGTCGTTCGGAGCATTTGTGACGCCCGGTTCCCCCGTACATCCCTTGGCGACGTGGCATCCAACCCTGGTGCCCCTGCGCCGCGTTACCCGTAGCCCTTCGAGTTCGCGGTCGGGACTGGCCCCGCCAGCGCACCCGTTCCGTGCCACAGCTCTGCCTGTCGGCTCCCTGCCCCCTGGCGGGGGGAGCCGATGACCCGACGGGCGGCGTCCAGTTTCGCCCGTGGGGCGACTTTCGCCAGCACGTTCACGCTCACGCTGCTGCTGTCGCCGCGCAAGGCGCGTGGGCGGAGCAGGCCGGATGGAGCGCAGACAGGGCGACAGAAGCTCGCCGTGATCTGCCGGTGGCGGATCTAGGCCAGCACGCCACACGAGATGAGTAGTCCCCCACACGCACATCGATCGAGAGCGAACCATGCACCCTCTGACAGCCAACGACCTCACATCCGCCAATTCCAGCCTCTCCGGGCTGGTCGGAGACACCCCGCTACTTCGGGTCGCCGAACCTCTGGCACCGGCCGGACACGGCTTCTGGGCCAAGCTCGAGGGCTTCAACCCCGGTGGTATCAAGGACCGCCCGGCGCTGCACATGGTGGAGCGGGCCCGTGCCCGTGGGGACCTGTGCCCTGGCGGGATGATCATCGAGTCCACCAGCGGCACGCTCGGCCTGGGGCTGGCTCTGGCCGGCATGGTGTACGGACACCCCGTCACCCTGGTCACCGACCCCGGCCTTGAGTCGTCCATGACTCGACTGCTCGCCGCGTACGGGGCACGCGTCAATGTGGTGTCCGAGCCCCACCCGACCGGCGGCTGGCAGCAGGCACGCCGCGACCGTGTTACCCAACTGCAGGAACAGCACCCCGACTCATGGTGCCCGGACCAGTACAACAATCCCGACAACGTCGCTGCCTACACCCCGCTCGCGCTGGAGCTGGCCTCTCAGCTGGGCCACATCGACGTACTGGTGTGCAGCGTCGGGACGGGCGGGCACTCCGCTGGTGTCTCGCGAGTGCTGCGCCAGCTCTATCCCGACCTGAAACTGGTCGGAGTGGACACCGTCGGCTCGACAATCTTCGGTCAGCCGGCCCGCACCCGCTTGATGCGTGGCCTCGGATCGAGCATCTACCCGCGCAACGTCGCCTACGAGAACTTCTCCGAAGTGCATTGGGTCGCCCCGTCCGAGGCGGTCTGGACCTGTCGGCAACTGGCCTCCTCCCACTACGCCACCGGCGGGTGGAGCGTCGGGGCTGTCGCCCTGGTCGCCGGGTGGGTCGCGCGCACGATGCCCGCGGACACCCGGATCGCGGCGATCTTCCCCGACGGTCCCCAGCGGTATCTGGGGACGGTGTACGACGACCACTACTGCGAGGCCCATGGCCTGCTCGAAGGCCCGCCGGCCGTCGAACCGGAGGTGGTGGGGCGCCCCGAGGAGAAAGAGGTCACCCGCTGGACCCGGTGCACGACCGTGATCGATCCAGTGAGCGTGCCGCAGGACGCCGAGGCTGCTTCGGACGGCGAGGGCCGGCTGTGAGGAGCCCCTTCGGTCAAATGCGCACGTTCGAGCGCAGCGTGCAATTGTTGATGGTCAATCAGTTCACCATCAATCTCGGCTTCTACATGCTCATGCCCTACCTTGCTCAGCACCTGGCCGGAAATCTGGGGATGGCCGCCTGGATGGTCGGCCTGATCCTGGGCGTGCGGAATTTCAGTCAGCAGGGCATGTTCTTCTTCGGCGGCACGCTGGCCGACCGGTTCGGCTACAAGCCGATGATCATCGCCGGGCTGATGCTGCGTATCGCCGGATTCGCCGTACTCGGCCTTGTCGACTCCCTCCCTGCTCTGCTCGCCGCCTCGGCGGCCACGGGGCTGGCAGGAGCACTGTTCAACCCTGCGTCGAGGGCCTACTTGGCCCTCGACGCAGGGGAGCGGCGAGTGGAGGCATTCGCGCTGTTCAACGTCTTCTATCAGGCCGGGATTCTGCTGGGTCCGCTCGTCGGTGTACTGCTCACCGGCGTCAGCTTCCGACTGACCTGCCTGGTGGCCGCTGGTGTGTTCGCCGTGCTGTCCATCGTGCAGATCAGGGCTCTCCCTGCCCGCGTCGGGCAGCACGGCGACGACAAGTCGGTCTCGTCGGTGCTCTCGCAATGGCGCACGGTGGTATCCAACCGGCCGTTCCTGCTGTTCTCCGTCGCGATGATCGGCTCCTACGCCCTGTCCTTCCAGGTGTATCTCGCACTTCCGCTGGAAGTGCGCCGCATGGCCGACAACGAGACGGTCAACACTGTCGGCGTGGGACTGCTGTTCGCCGCCTCGGGGCTGGCCACCATCGTCGGACAGACCCGGCTGACAGCCTGGGCCAAGGACCGCCTGGGCGCCGGAAGGTCGTTGGTCGCCGGGCTGGCCATTCTCGGAGCGGCCTTCTTGCCGCTGCTGGCGGCCACCGCGGTACCGGTGCCCGAAGAGGGACCCGCCCGCTGGGCACTGGCCGTCGTGCCGCCCCTACTCTCAGCCCTGCTGCTGGCCCTGGGGACCATGCTGGCCTACCCCTTCGAGATGGACACGATTGTCGCACTCGCCCAGAACCGGTACGTAGCAACGCACTACGGCTTGTACAACACGATCTGCGGCATCGGAATCACCGTCGGCAACCTCCTCACGGGAGTGGCTCTGGACGCCGCACGCTCGGCCGGAGCGCCGGCCCTGCCCTGGATCGTCCTCGCCGCCATCGGGGGCGGCTGCGCGCTGGCCGTACTCGGCCTGCATCGCACCGGCCGCCTGACGCCGGCTCCGACGCCCGAGATGCGATCCGCGAAGGTCTGACCGATCCGGCCGGGGGCGGGCACGACAGGGTGCCCGCCCCCAGCCCCGCCGCGCCCACTTCCAGGAGCGATCAATGCCCACCACCCAACGGCTGAACCCCCCGGCCCTACGCCTGCACCCATTTCGCGCGGTGCGCTACGACCCTCTCCGTGTCGGCGACATCGCCGGCATGGTGTGTCCCCCGTACGACGACATCGGCCCAGACCGATTGCGCACCCTGCGCTCCCGGCCACACCACATCACCCGGCTCCTGCACGCCGAGAACGCGCGAGGCACCGCCGCACGCCTGGACCGCTGGCTGCGTCGCGGTGTCCTGGTTCAGGACCCTCGGCCCGCCCTGTACGTGTACCAACAACACACCGGCCACGAGGTGCTTCAGCGTGGCGTGATCGGCGCCTTGGATCTGCCCTGCAATGGGGAGAGCACGGTCCTTCCGCACGAAGGCGTCCAACCGCATGTGGTCGCGGCGCGTGCTGCGCTGATGGAAGGGCTGCGCGCCCAACCCGAGCCGCTGCTGCTTGCCTACAACTCCGCAACGCGATCAGCAGAGGGGGTCATCGACGGCGTGACCCACCTGCCACCCCTGGCTACGTTTCGCACCGGTGGTATCACGCACACGCTCTGGGCATGCACCACCCCCGAGGACCAAGCCGTCGTCGCTGCAGATCTGGCACCCCACCAGGCCCTCATAGCGGACGGGCACCATCGCTACGCGGCCTGCCGCCAGTTGCGAGATCGGCATGAGCCCGGCCCGAACCCCTGGCAGAGTTGCCTGGCCCTGCTGGTCGATACCTCCGCATATCCCCTGCGGCTGGCGGCAATCCACCGCGTAGTTCCCGGCCTTGACGCTGACAAGGCAGCCGCGGCAGCCGCCGATGTCGCCCGGGTGCGGCCGCTGCCCGCGGGCGCTCGGCTGCCCGAGCCGGGCGAGCTGGTGCTGACAGGGGCGGGGCGCGCCTGGACCATCACCGATCCTGATCCGCATGCGCTGAACGAGGCGCTCACTGGCAAGCCGCACCAATGGCGCGATGTACCCGCGGCCGTCACCGACCATCTGCTCCTGGCCCAAGCATGGTCGGTGCAGAACTTGCCCGGTGCCGTACGCCACGTGCACGACGCGAGCGAAGCAACAGCTGCTGTGACCAGGCCCGGAAGCGGAACGGCCCTCTTGTTGCCCTCAATGACCGAGAGGAGCGTGCGGGAGCTGGCCGGTGCAGGGGTCCTGCTGCCCCGCAAGTCCACCTCCTTCGGCCCCAAGCCGGCCATGGGCCTCGTGCTGCGTGTCCTCGACAGCCGCTGAGCCCAGGCAATACGCCCCTTTCTCCTTGTCAACGACCTGTACTAGAAAGGCTCACCGTGTCTCCGACCCAACTCGATGACCGTGACACAGCCACCGTGCCGCAGCAGAACCCGCGGCCCGGCCGTGCAGAGATGCGAAGAGCGGGATCCCACCGTGCACGCCGTGCCCGCCGTGGGGACTCCTTGCCGGCGCGCTACCTCGGCTACGTCGGATACTTCGTCGGCGCGGGACTCATCAGCGGCGCCGTCGTGCACCACCCGCTGGACCCGGCCCGCTACACCCGGATTGCCGGCTATGGCGTCCTGGTCTTTCTGGCTGCCACCGTCCTGAACGAGTTCGTGCTGACCCGCCAGCGTCCCGCTATGCCCCGCATGCTTCTGGTGATCGGTGCCTCGTTGCTTCTCTCATTCGGCATCGGCATGCTCAGCGGTGGCATGCAGCACTTCGACGACTTCCCGGACCGGGCAGCGGTTCTGATCCCCCTCGGGATAGCAGTGTCCTTCATCGCGTACTACCTCAAGGAGGCGGAACGACCCGCGCGTCGAATCTTCAGCCTGTTCGGGCTTGTCGTTCTGGTCACCGCACTCGTCGCCTTCTTCAGCCTGCGCCAGCTCGCTGCCGGCCTCGGCGAGGAGCCCGAAAACGGCGGGCACAGCCATGGCAGCGAGGAGCCTGCAGGCGGGGACCAACACATCGGAGATGCACCTGACGAGTCAGGGCCACTGCCCCCGTCACCCGTGACAGCTCCTGACTCGAACGAGGGGGGCGGAGAGGAGGAAGGGGGCAGTCACGCGCACTAGTTGGGGACGCTTGAGGTATCACTGAGCGAGTCGGAGTCGGACACGCTGGTTGGAACGGACCTGTCGCGGCGGAACGTAATACTGAGTGACAGGTGGGCATCAGAAGGTGCTGTCAGCAGGAGGTTGTGGTCGCAGCGGAAGGGCACGTTGGCCTGTTCGGCCACTGCGGGTCGAACGCCGTGCAATATGCCTTCTCCAGCTTGTCCATCCTCTCAGCCGTCATCCATTCCGCCGTGCCGAGCGCGGAGCTGTGCATGGCGCCCTCGACGGCCAGGTCGTCGCCCAAGAGGTCAGCCACCCTGACAGGCTTCGATCTCTGGAGCCTGGACCCTCTTGACCTGTTCTGGAGCATCTTCCTCGGCCGGCTTGGCGCAGTACGGGGCGAGGTCGGCCGTCCTTACTTCGGACGAGGGATCATCCGCTGGTTGGAGGCGGCCCTGGTGGCCAAGCGAGGCGGTAGCCGAGGCCGCGGTGTGGCCGTTGCGCCAAGGCCGCACTGTCGCTGCTGCGCGCGGCAGGCACCGTGAACACCAGCAGCGCGAGTAGCCTTCCAGCGGTGCGGCTCTATCGGATCATGCTGGTCATACCCGGCATCGATCGGACGCCGCGCCATGCCTGGTTCGGCGGGGCACGGACTCATCGCGCGAAGCATCCCCTGCTGAGCCGGGCCCACTTGTCCTTGCCGCCCTGGCTCGGGCACCTGTGCCCCGTCCCGCGCTGAGCTCTGCGTCGTGGGCTGTTCGTGCTACGCCCTGCCGCTGGTCTCGGGCACCGGCTTGCCCGGGGGTGTGAAGGCGGCGAGCACCGTGGCGGTGATGTGGCCAGCGGCATGGTTGGGAGTGAGGCGGCCGGCGCGGATCTCCTCTGCCGCGCTGTGCATGATCGTGTGCAGGACATTGACCATCCACGCGATCGACAGGTCCGTACGGAAGACCCCCTCGGCACGGCCGCGCGCGACCAGCGTCTCTACCCGGGCGGCGGGCCCGGCATGCAGGTCGCGGATGCGTCCAGCGGAAAGTTCACGTTGAGCGGCGGCGAGCAGCGCCCGCGTCTGGTCCACCAGGTGCCAGACGGCCTCGACGTAACGCGTCAGGGCAAGCAGTGGATCGCCGGTCAGGTCGACCGCGTCCAGTGCTTCGTTGCCCCGGTCGATGGCGCGGCTCATTGCCGCGTCGACGACCTCCGCCCGTGAGTCGAAGTGCGCATACAGCGTCACCCGGCCCACACCCGCAGCCCGCGCGATCTCGCTCAAGCTCGCTTCCGGGTTCTTTCCGAGACATTCGGCTGCGGCCTGCACGATCGAATCGATGCTGCGCAGAGCGTCGGCACGCTTGGCGGTCGTGGAGTTCTTACTGCCCATGCATCCACCCTACCCCGGCAAGTCGTACAGCTCTGTTTGGTTTATACTCCCGGGGCGTATAACGTGAACACCATTGTACGACTTAGCGATGGAAGGTGAGCGTCATGAGTGATACTGAAAGCACCACCACACGCGCGCCGGATGCACCGCATCCGCTGCGCTGGACGGTTCTGGGGCTGCTGGGACTGGCCCAGCTGATGCTGATCCTCGACATCACCGTCGTCGCGATCGCACTCCCCGACATGGGCGCGGAACTGAACCTGGACCGCGCGGCACTGACCTGGGTGGTCAGCGGATACGCCCTCACGTTCGGCAGCCTGATGCTGCTCGGCGGCCGGGCCGCGGATCTGTTCGGTCCCAAGCGGGTCGTTCTGGCGGGGCTCGCCGTGTTCACCGTCGCGTCGCTGGCCGCCGGATTCGCCACTGGTGCCCCGCTGCTGCTAGTCGCGCGGATCGCTCAGGGTGTGGGCGCCGCGATGGTCTCGCCCGCCGCCCTCTCGGTGGTGGTGCGGCTGTTCGACGGCGACGAGCGCAACCGTGCGCTGGGCATCTGGTCGGCGCTCGGGGGCGGGGGCGCCGCCCTCGGCGTGCTGCTGGGCGGACTGATCACGGCAGGTCCGGGCTGGGCCTGGGTCTTCTTCGTGAACGTCCCCGTCGGCCTGATTGTCCTCGTCTCGCTCGCCCGGCTCCTGCCGAGCCTGCCCCGCGCGGGTACCGGCTCCCTCGACATACCCGGCGCCGTCCTGGTCGCCGCCGCGACAGGTGCCCTCATCTACGCCCTGATCCGTGCTGGCGACCACGGCTGGCTCGACATCGTCACCGTGGCCCTGGTCGCCGCCTCGGCAGCCGCCTACGCGACTTTCGCTCTCTGGCAGCGCCGAGCGGCGACGCCGCTGATGGATCTGCGTCTGCTCGGTCGGCGCCCGGTGGTGGCGGGCACCTTCGTGATCGCCGTCACCACGGCGCTGATGGTGGGGGCTTTCTTCCTCGGTTCCTTCTACCTCCAGAACCATCAGGGCCACGGTGCCCTGATGACCGGCGTGCTGTTCCTGCCGGTGGCACTGTTGACCATGGCCGCCGCCGCAGCCGCCGGCCGCGTGATCGGCCGTCTGGGGGCACGGCTGCTGGCTGTGCTCGCCCTGAGTGTTGCAGCTGTCGGATTTCTCGTTCCGGCGCTGTGGTCCGGAACCACGGCGATGGTCACCGGCGTGAGCGTCGCCGCGGCGGGAATGGGTGCCCTGTTCGTCGTCGCCTCCGCCATCGCGCTCGCCAGCGTCGCCCCCCATGAGGCCGGGGTAACGTCGGGCATCGTCAGCACCTTCCACGAGTTCGGTGCCTCGGCAGGCGCTGCGGCCGTCTCCAGCGCCGCCGCCACGAGCATCGCCGCCCACACCGGTGCCCGGACCGCGTCCGGCTTCGACGACGCGTTCGTCGTCGCCACGGGCATGGCCGTGGTCTCCGCCGTCATCGTCATGTGGCTGATCCCTGCCAAGCACCAGTAAGCCCCGTCCCAACGGCAGAAGTTCGGCTTCGCCGACACCGCCTGCACGACTCGATCGGCGTGTACCGCGTGGTGGGTGCCTGATCCCTGGCCTTCACCGGGCAGGGTTTGAGTGAGATGCCAGCCGACGCGGCAGGTCGCCATCCTCGAAGGCGCGGACCTCCATTCTCTGGTATTTCCACAGGTCCGAGAGTGAAGATCTCGGGTTCGAATCTCCGCTCCGTCATCTCTGCCTGCGGGTGCCCGGTCGATACGGAGCGTGACTGTGCTGGGCAAGGGGAGACGCGGTAATGAGTCGGCGGCATGCACTACGGGGAGCTGTTCGGTTGGCTGCTTTGCAGCGGACCCGACGGGCGGATGGTCTCCCGTCGCGGGCACCAGGGGTGCCCCGTTGCCGTGCGGTACGTACCGCACGGAAGTGCCGTTGACGGGGACCGAGCCGGACGCAGCGGGATCCAGCAGGATGCGAATGTCCTCCTCTGACACGTTTCCGCAGGTGAGAGGCGTCACGCTTTTGGGTTCGAGTCCCACCCGCCCCACCGAGCGTCCCCAGGCAGAATCGTTCTGACCTGGGGAAACGCGTTTTCTGGGGAACTGCGGGCTCCGCAACGGTGCAGCGAACGTGCAGCGTTTGATTGCCTGTGAGCTTTCGTAGGGCTGTGACCTGGTGTTTTGGTCACTTCTTCGTGGGACGCGGGGTGAGCGATCCCACGGCTGCTGGTCGATGTGAGACCGCGTCTCCCGCGGCACGTTCTCCGGCAGTCGTTGAAGTCCGAACTGCGCTGGATGCTTTTGGTCAGCGTGTGGCTGAGGGCGTCAGGCACTGGGATGAGTGGGGACGGGCCGGAGCGGCGGTCGCGTTGTCCGGCCAGGCGGCGGGGTGCTGGCGGGCGCGTGGTCCGGCGCCGGGGAGCGCGCCGCACCTTCGTCACGGTGGATGCGCCGGCGCGGTGCCCTCCGGGTGCGGGTTTCAGGCAGTGACGCGTGGTGTCCCCGCCTCAAGGTGTCTCGTCGCCCACCCGTCAGACGGTGACGGCTTTGCCCGACGGGCAGCAGACGCTGTCCTCATGCCGATGCCGGTTCTCGTGGGCGGTGACCTGCCCACGCGCCAGGTCGAGGCGCTCGAAGCCGCCGGCGTGACCGCCCGCGTACTGCTGGGGAGTGACGGTGCCCGGCAGCACGGGCTACTCGTCCTCGCTGGCAAAGACCAGGAAAGCCCACGCAGAGCCGGCCGCCAGGTCCCGGGTTCCGGGGCGGCGCAGGCGTCTCCCTGTCGGTCAGAACGCCTGCATGTACACCCGGGTTGTGCCACGGTCCAGTTCGAGGACGTGGATCTCGATCCACTGGACCTCGCTCCGGCGGCTGTCCCCGACACAGGGCGGACAGACTCCGGCCCAGCGGACGCCCCTCTCGGTCTGGGGCTCGGCGAGGCCGAGGTGTCCGAAGAGTTCGGTGGGGGACGGGAGGTCCTGGTTCCTGGTGCGCAGGGGCTTCTCGGGACGCAGATCCTCCGCCACTCGTACCGCGGTCTTCTCGTCGGTGACGAAGGAGAGCAGGTAGACGTCCTCCTGCGGATTGATCTGCACGGCGCCCTTTACCTCTGTCGCGCTCTCGGGCACCGCCACCTTCATGAACGCCGATGCCTCCGGGGCGCCCATGTCCTTTCCCCAGTGCGAGGCACGCCCGTCCGTCGTCCGGTGTTCATCCCCGCCGGCACTCGAACAGGAGGTGAGCAGCAGGGCGGCCCCGAGCGTCGCGAGCAGCCGTGGCCGCAGGGCAGATGGGTCGTTCACCGGTTCTCCTCGTCGCCGCGCGAGACGTCCCCGCGGGACCCTTCGCGCCCAGGGCCCGACGGTGTCACTCCGGGGGCTGAGCCACTGTTCAGGTCCTGGGTGTAGGTGCTGCTGCTACCGCGCATGTCGAATTCCTGGGCGAAGCCCACCTTGAAGTTTCCCCGTGATCCCGGACACGTGATCGTTATGCCGCGAGGGTGTGCTGCTGCCGCTGCCTGGTCTCGGCCGGGGTGAGATAGCCGAAAGTCCGGTGCTTGCGCAGGCGGCGGCGGTTGTAGAAGGTCTCGATGAAGGAGAAGACCTCAGCTCGGGCAGTGGCCCGGTCGGGCCAGGTGCGGGTGCCGATCTCCTCTTTGAGCAGGGCCCAGAAACTCTCCGCGGCGGCGTTGTCGAAGCACGATCCGGTCCGCCCGCAGCTGCCTCGCAGTCCCAACCCACGCATTTGGTCGCGGAATTGGGCCGATGTGTATTCGCTGCCGCGATCGCTGTGGACCACGCATTCCGGCTCCAGGCCGCCGCGGCCGTGGGCCATGTTGAGAGCGTCGACGACGAGCTCGGCGCGGTGGTGGTCGGCCATGGCGTAGCCGACGACCTCGCGGGTGGCCAGGTCCAGCCAGCAGGCGAGGTAGAGCCAGCCTTCGGCGGTGGGCAGGTAGGTGATGTCGCCGACCAGCTTGATGCTGGGCCGCTCGGCGTGGAAGTCGCGGCCGATCAGGTCCGGGGCCGGCGTCGCCTTCTTGTCGGGCCGGGTCAGCGAACGCCGTCTGCGCCGGGTGACACCGCGGATGTCGCGCTCACGCATCACACGGGCGATGCGCTTGCGGTTCACCTGCCGTCCCAGGCGGCGTAGTTCGGCGTGGGTGCGCGGGACACCGTAGGTGTGGCGGGAGGCGATGTGCACCACGGTGATCTCGTGCGCGAGCGCATCGTCGGCGGCTTGCCGGGCACGGCGGGCCGCCTCGCCCTCCCACCATGCGTCGTAGGAGGAGCGGGCGACTTTCAGCACCCGGCACAGCAGGACGATCGAGTACGTCGCCTTCTCCGCATGGATCAACCGGTACAACGCGGTCACCGGTCGTTCTCCTTCACGAAGAAGGCGGTCGCTTTTTTCAGGATCTCGATCGTCTGCTGCTGTTCGCGTACCTCCTTGCGCAGCCGCTTGAGTTCCTCGCGCTCGGCGCTGGCCAGCTCGCCCGGGGCGCCCTCGCCCTGGTCGGCCTTGGCCCGGCGGTACCAGCCGCGCAGGGACTCGGAGTTGATGCCGAGTTCCCGGGCGACGGCGGTGACCGTCTTGCCCGAGGAGTCGACGAGCGCGATCGCGTCCCGCTTGAACTCCTCGGTGTACCGCTTTGTGTACTTGCTTCCCACCTGGTGCTACTTCCTCTGGAACCTCAAGATCCCAGTCTCCAGGTGTCCACGATCAAGGGGGAGCTCCACCTACGTTGCCGCCCACCCCGGTACCCCGACCGCGACCCGAGAGGGCACCAAGCCGCCAGGTTACGACTGGGCTCGCGCCTATGTCGGCTATCTGGGCGACCGACCCCGCGACGTCAACGCCTGCCACCTCCTCGGCGCCCAGCTGAGCGGATCGGGCACCGATCTGGCGAACCTGGCGACCTGCGGAACCGACGCCAACTCCTACGTCGGCAAGCCCCAGAGCCCGATTCCCCCGATGGACAGCATGCTGGACTTCGAGGACACCGTCCGGTCCCTCGTCGATTCCCGGCATGTTGTTCGGTACGAGGTGACACCGGTCTACACCGGCAGCCGGACCGTCCCTCACGAGTTTCGGATGCGGCTACCGGGCCAGCCGTGAGCCTGGCCGCCCACCCTGTAAGCGAAGGGAATCCCCTATGCCTCACCCTGCTGTCGTCCGCCTGCGCGAGCTGCTCCCGCCGCCCGGCTCCGGTGGCGACGCGGTGGACTGGGAGCAGATCGAGCGGACGACGGGCCTGGCGTTCCCGGCCGACTATCGTGAGCTCGTGGAGTTGTACGGCGGCGGCGAGATCGACGAGTACCTGTCCGTGAGCACCCCGCCGGTCCCCGGTTCGCCGTACGGGGATCTCCTGGACAGAGGCGAACCCGCTCTCTCGGATCGGGACCGCGAGGAGTTGGGCGCCCTCCTGCCGGCAGGCGCACTGCCGCCGCTGCTGCCCTTCGCGGACTCGGCGAGCAGCGATGTCGCGTTCTGGCTGCGCGACGGCGCTCCCGACGACTGGCGGGCGGCTGTCTTCCGGAGGCAGACGCCGCACGGGACGAGCCGCTGGACCGTGTTCGACGGCGGAGTGGCGGCGTTGTGCGTGGCGGCTCTGACCGGCGAGGTGTCCCCGTTCAGCGAACGGCTCTCGGCGAGCGGAGGGCATGAGTTCGTGAGCTGGCGCGGCGTGTAGGACCGGCAACACCCTGTGCCTGGTCGATACGAACTGTGACTCTCGTGGGCCGCGGGGACGAGGCCGGAGCGGAGTTGCCGGGGGTACGTTGCTTCGACGCCTTCGAACGCAAGGTCCGCGACGGCCAGGCGGCCTTCTCGTACGACGCGCTCGACCGTGTCGCCCGGCAGGGCACCACCGCCTTCAGCTACGACGGCGGCTCGAACAACCTGCTCGGCGACGGCACCAGCGTCTACAGCCGGACTCCGCACGGTGCCCTGCTGGCCAGCAGGCAGGGGACCGCCGCCGCGCAGTGGGCTATCACTGACCGTCACACCGACGTGGTCGCGGGTCTCTCACCGGACGGCAGCCAGGTCATGAGCTCCACCGCCTACGACCCCTTCGGCCAGGTCCGTGCTTCCAGCGGCACGACCACGGCCCTCGGCTTCCAGTCGGGCTGGACCGATGAGGCGTCGGGCGACGTGAACATGGCGTCGCGCTGGTACCAGCCGGGCACGGGCGGCTTCAGCTCCCGCGACACCTGGCAGCTCGACCCGACCCAGTCGGGCCAGCGGGCGAACCGCTACTCGTACGGCTTCGGCTCACCGCAGAACGGCACCGACCCGAGCGGCCACATCTTCCCCCTCGTGATAGGTGCGGCCGTCGGCTGGAACGCGCTCGGCTGGGGCATCTTCGGCACGGTCGCGGTGGGAGGCGGCGCGCTGGTGCTCGACAAGCACCAGCGCGGTCAGGCCGCCGGTATGAGCAACAGCTACGTCCAGACCAACGTCTTCTCCCACAGCTACGCCCGTTCCATGGCCGACTCGATCAGAGCCCAGGCCAACCGGTTCAGCAGTACGAAGTCCCGGGGAAGCTCGACGTCCAAGGGCGGCCGGTCCACGTCGTACCCGAGGTGGAACACGGCTCCCCGCTACACCCCCCGCTACAACAACCCGGGCGCCGGTGTCGCCCAGGCCGTCCGCGCCCCGGTGCGCCCGCCGATCGACCAGAACGTCAACAACGGCCCCAACCCCAAGCCCGCCGTCGACCGGCCGGCCCCAAGCCCGACTGGGACCCCAGGAACGGCGGCTGGAAGCCGGGCAACGGCTGGGACATGATCGTCGGCGCGCTGGACATGCTGGGCCTGGTCAACCAGGACGCGTACACGCCCCAGACTGCGGAGCAGTTCGATACCGCGCCTTCCGGTGGCGACGGATCTTCGTCGGATCGCGGACGTGAGGACTGCCGCCGTGGCGGACAAGGATGGAGCGAATACGGCATCCCGGACGCAGCCAACGGAAACCGGGCCACCAAGATGAACGCCTTTCTCGACAGTGCATGGCTCGCGATGAATCCGGGGACGGAAGTAACGGCTGCGGTTCGGCCGCCCGGTTACTCCTGGGCAACGCGTTACGCGGGCCACCTGGGATTGAACCCTCGGAACAACATCAACAATTGCCATCTACTCGGCAAAGACCTGGGTGGCTCGGGAACGGACCTGAGCAACCTCGCAACGTGCTCGCGTGCGGCGAACACCCTGGTGGCTGGAGAGATTGGTCGACTGGTAGATAATATGTCCAACCATGAAGCGAAGGTAAAGAATGCGGTCAATGCGGGACAAGTCGTCCGATATTCTGTTGAGCCAGTCTATTCTGGTCCGCGAACGGTATCGATGGCCTTCCGTATGAAAGCTGACGGAGTGAATCCAGACGGCAGTCAGGGCATCCCTGTGGACAGGACCATTTCGAACTCTCTGTTCAGCAAAAAATTCAATCAGTGGCGGAACATCGGCATCGTGACTCATCAAGGGGTAGCAGCGCCGATGGCGGGAACGCCATGACGGGGGGCCCGGTCGGCCCCGCGGCGGTGCGAGCGCTCAGCCCGCTTCTCCTCAGCGACTACGCAGTTGGCGAGCAGGTTGACTGGTCGAACCTGACCCGCTCGTGGGGGACAGGATTTCCCTCGGATTATGTTGCCTTCATGTCGGCCTACGGAGCCGGCGGGATCAGCGACGCGTTCGAGGTTCTCCGCCCTGATGAGTTCTCTACCGGAGATTCGGACGGCATGGCGGGCGAAACCGTGAATGCGCGTGCGGTATGGCCATCCGAATCCCGGCCGGCGGAGGGCTTCTCATCCCTGAAGAGTCCGGTCATCGCCTGGGGGGTGACCGCTGGAGCGGACGTCGTCTGTTGGCTGACCGGCGACGAGAGCCCGGACCGATGGCCCGTTGTCGTGGTGGGTCGGGATGGATTCTCGCGGTGGGCATCGTACGAATGCGGCATGGCGGAGTTCTTGCGCCGTGTCTTTTCGGGAGAGCTAGAGGCCTGTCCGTTCAGCGATGCGACTCTCTGGGGCGCGGGTACGCAAAAGTTTGTCCACTGGAAGGAGGAGCGTCGATTGCTTGAATCGGGAGTCGACCCGTGGACCGGGGAGCCCGATCCGCTGGCAGGGATCGGCTTCGATTGAGCGCACCTGGAGAAGCGTTCACGGAGGTGCCGCAGGTATGCGGAACGTCGTCGGCCTGGTAGTGGCCGACCTGGTGAAGGAATACTTCGCGGACTCGCCTGTGGGTGCGAGCCCGCGGCCAGTGATCCGTCCGCCGGCCGAACCCGGGGCGCTGGAGTCGCTTCTCCCATAGCGCCCGCAGTCCGCGTTTCCGCTGCCTCCTGATCATGGCGAAGGCCGAGCAGTCGTTCGGCGAGGCGGTCACGAACGGACACACCGCCCACCCCCGTCCCGCCCGGGTCACGGACGGCGGCCGGGGCGGTCCCGTGACGAGGAATCAGGCGTCCGTGTAGAACTGCGTGTGGTCCAACATGTCCTGCGGGGTCGGACGCAAGGGAACAAGGCCGCGGCCGGGCTTCGTGGTCGGGTCGCCTGGCCTTCTCGTTCGCTACCGTGAGTTACTGGCATAGAAGGATGCGAAGGTCTGGCCTCGACCGGCGCAGTATGTCGCGACGAATGTGGGTCTTGGTGCGGACGTCGCGAGTCGCAGGTCCGCCGAAGCGGCTCCGCCCAACGAGTGAGGTGGTGCAGCGTTCGCTGCACCACCTCACGGCTTACGGGTATCGAGCGGGACGCAGGCGGATTGAAACGGGCGGCTATGTCCGTCTTTCCTGCACCGTCGCAGGTGAGAGGCGTCACGTTTTTGGGTCGAGTCCCACCCGCCCCACCGAGCGTCCCCAGGCAGAATCGTTCTGGCCTGGGGAAACGCGTTTTCTGGGGGCGTTTTGCGTGTGGCGGTCGCCTCACGGGGGTGTGGCGAACGGGGCGCTCCGGGTATCTAGGGCCAGCCTTGCGCGGCTCTGGCCTGGGCCTTTGTGGTCTTGCGTCCGTGGGAGGGGTTACCAACGGTCCCACGGCCGTTCGGGGCGGCGGTGGGGTCAGCCTTGCCCTGGTCGGTCCGGAGGATCTCGGGCACGGATGGTGTTGTGCCGTACGTGTCGGCGAGGTCGGGTGGCGTACTGCGAGGATCTGGCCGCAGGCGCCAGGCGCGCCGTCTCGGTTGAGGCGGAGCGAAGAGGGGTGCATGCCCCGCGGCTGCGCCGGGATCGTCTTAGCTGGAGGGAGTGGCGCAGTCGGATTCTCCGGGCAGCGTCGGGGCGCCCAGGCGCCCCCATCTACCCGATACATGCCGTTCGTGGGCCGGAAGCAGAGACATGGGCCCACCTCCGGGGCAGAGCCTGGAGATTGTCGCAACCCTCCTGCGGGTAGCGCGGCCTTCCGGCTGGCGTGAGGGGCAGCACCGGGGCCGACGCGGTCAATGGCATTGCGCGTCAGCGCGCCTAGCCCGCCCGCCGCCGCTGCGGCGAGACTCGGCGGCGGCGGACCGGTCAGGCGACGGTCAGGCGGCGCAGCCGTACTTCTTGGCGAGCTTGGTGGCGGCCTCCCGCACCACGGCCGCATTGTTGCGGATCGCGGGGTCGTCCCGGTCGACGAGGTCCTTCTCCTCTTCTTCCCCCTTTTTCGAGGGCGCAATGAGCGCCACCGTGATGTTCGGCGCCGTCGAGCCCATGCGGGCGGCACAGTCGGCGGGCAGGTTGGCCTCGGCCTTGTCGGGAAGCGCCCAGCCGGTGACGCCGGGGCCGAGGGGGACAGAGTTCTTGGGCTTGTAGTGAGGGTCGTTCCGGTTGTCTTCGATGATCAGGGTGTAGACCCCTCGGGGGTGGTCGCTGTCCGCGTTGGCGCGCAGCACCTGGCACCCCTTGAACACCGCGTGATCGGTGCTCTTGCCCTTTCTCTCCCACTCCTCCGCGCTGACCTCGCCCCCCTTGCCGTCGTCGATCAGTTCGGCCGTCTGCCGACTGAGCGCCCCATGACACAGCGTCTGCGGCAGCGGCGGCTTCTCCCCGTCAGGCCAGAAGCTCGCCGTCACGACGGCCACCCCGGCGGCGCCGAGCACGATGATCAGCGGCAGCCACTTCCTGTCCATGTCTACGGCTGTCCCATCTTCTTCTGGGCGTCCTCGATGCCCTGCTGGTACCAGTTCTCGGCAGTCGTCTGGAGACCGTCCTCGTACTCGCCCGGGCTCGCGTCCAGCTCCTCCGTCGTGAGGCCCTTCTCGGTCGCCATCTTCCGCATCATGGCGTTCATCTGGTTCTCGCCGTTCTCGAAGTGGTTGACCATGTTCTTACGAGTTTCCTCGTCGACCCTGGCGTTGAGCTCGTTCATGTACCCCGCCGTGCCGGCGTCGACCGTGCGCTGGAGCGCGTCGCCTACGATGGGGATGGCCGTCAGGGGTGCGCCGATGGCGTGGTAGTTCATCCTCTGGTTCCAGGCGTTGGTGTCCTTCTCTGCCTGGCCGAGGTCGTAGATGACGTCGCCGCGCACGCCGTCGAGGTGGCCGAGCACCGACGCCGACTGCTTGACCCAGGCGCGCATCTCGGGATCCTCCTTGCGGTACGAGTCCGGCGGGAAGCCGTTCAGTCCCTCGGCGATCACCACACTCTGCGAGTGGTGCATGACACCGAACGCCTTGGGGTCCTCGGCGACGCCGCGCATGAGACGGGTGAGGTCGCCCCGCTCGATCGTGAGGTTGTTGAAGTCGGTCGGCCCGTCCATGTTCTTGCCGAGGATCTGGTGCACGTCCGAGGCGTAGTCACCGATCATGTTGCCCATGCTCGTGCGCATGGGCAGGGGCACGGAGCTCTGGTTCTTCGGCGCGTCCTCGCCGCTGTATTCCTTGAGGATCCGCTCGAAGACCGCGGTCTCCGCGCCGTCGTGGTGGGTGGGGACGGCGTGCAGCGGGCTGCCCGGCTCGCGGCCGGTGGCGGCAGCCTCCAGAGCGGCGCCGAACTCGGTGCGGGCCGAGGTCTGCTTCAGCTCGTCGGGCATCTCGTCCTCGACAGCGCCGCCCGGCCAGTCACGGTCCTCGAGGAAGTACTTGAGGTTGTCCGTGGTGTTCGGGTCGAAGTAGCCGGTGGCCGCGGAGGGGTTGCGGCTCATCGCGTTCATCAGACCCTTCATCGGGTCTTCCTGTGTGCCCTGCCAGTTCTTCATGACGCCGTCGTAGGCGTCGTCGTTGTCCGTCTCCCACTCACGGATGGTGTCGCCGACTTCGGTCAGGAATGCCTGGCTGTAGACCGGGTCACCCTTGTCCTTGTCGTACGGGGAGGCGTTCTTGTCGTTCGGGTCGTACGCCTTGTCGCCGACGTCGGCGGCCATCAGGTCCGTGAGGTCCTTCAGGGTCGCGGCGCCGCCCCCGATGGCGCCGGGGTGGCGCGTGGGCAGGCCGTTGCCGTCTCGGGCTGTGGTGATGAGCTTGTCGGTCCACGCCGAGGTGACGCCGCCGGGGGAGCCGATCGAGGAGTCGGGTCCGGTGGCGGTGGCAAGGGAGCCGGAGAGGGCCTTGTAGAGGCGGGCGTCGGTGCTGGAAAGTTGGCCGTCGCGGCCGCCCGACTCCAGGCTGCTGGCGAGCAGCAGCACGGCGTCCTGCTGTTCGCGGCCCTGGTAGCTGAGTTTCGTCATCAGCTGCTCGGCGAAGGCCGGTGAGTCCTTGCCTTCCTCGGCGAGTGTGAGGAGCCGCTCGCGCTCGTCGTCGTCGAGGTGTTCCCAGCGGGCGTAGAGCTTGGCGGCCTCGCGGCCGTTCTCCGCCTGCTGCTGCTCCTCGGCGCGCATCCTCTTGGCGTCGGCGACACCGCTGAGGTCGGTGCTTCCGAAGTCGTTGGGGTGGTGCTTGATCAGGGTGCGTAGGCCCCAGGCACAGAGCTCGTCGGCTTCGTTGGCGCGTTTCAGGATGCCGTTGATCTTGCCGCGCAGCTGTTCGAACTGTGCTTCGGTGGCCAGGGGTTCGGTGCTGTCCTTGGCCCGGCGGTCAGGGTGTATTCGATGGCTGAGGACGCCGTCGGGGTAGATGATGATACCCGGAGGGGGATTCTCGTAGGTGTGCTTGAGGTCGTCCTGGGCTGTCTTGAAGAGGGTGTGGGCGTCCTTGAGGAGGTCGCGTACGGACTCGGCCTCGGTGATGGCGTCACCGAATTCCTTGGCGGTCTTGGTGACGAACTCTTTGGTGACGGTGGCGTTCTCGCCCTTCCAGCTGGACTTGTCAGCCTTGGTCTTCATGGCCGATGCGTCGGTCTGGAGCGGTGAGGTCAGCTTGCCGATCATCTCGGTCCACTGGGTCACCGCCGTGTCGAGCGGGCCGAGTCTGGCAGTGAGGAGCTGTTCGAAGGTGGGCATGGCAGCGGCTCCTTACTGGAAGTACTTGCTGATCTGCGAGGCGGGAACGGCCCCGTCCGCTTCTGGGGCGACGGGACCGACGATGCGCAGCTGTGTCTCGATCCACTCGTCGTCGGCCTTCTTCGAGGCCTTCGTGTAGTCGAGGTGGTTGGAGATATGGGCGCACGCCTGAAGGAGGGTCTTCACCTGCGTCTCCCAGGTCCCGATCACTTCCGTGAACGCCGCACCGGTATCGAACCCGTCGCCCTTGAGGCTCGTACCAGCGGTCTCACTTGCCACCTTCGCGTGCTTACCGGTCGACTCGAGGCCGTTGAACAGGCCGAACGCTGCGTGGCCGATGTCCCCCAACTCGTCGTCCGAGACCACATAGTCGGCCGAGCCCTTCGCTGCCCCTGAACCGCCACTGTCGCCGGCCGAGTTCAGCCTCATCGCGGCGGCCGCCTTCAGCTGGCCCCATTCCTCTTCGAACGACATGATCCACACCCCGTGTACTCGTAGACAGCCGTCTGGCGCGCCACGATACCGGCGTGATCAAACGATTAGCCAAGCAAAGGGTCTTCGACATCCTGTGGATGCATCGAAGCTCCATCGAGGAAACGGTCACCACAACCCGCTTTGGTTCGGAGGAGCTTCGAGGGAGTCCATCGGAATCGTCGCATTCGTCCACGAGTCGCCCTCGGTTGGACCGAACGCCGGACGCCGGCAAGGACGCACCTCGCTACGGAGCGTCACTTCTTACGGCCAGGAGGGACAGCTTGGCCGACCGCTTTACGGAGACGATCCGATAGCGCTGCAAGGTGGCAGTCCCGCCGTGCACCTCGGCAGCAGGGCGCATACGCGACGGAGAACGGGGTGGTGTGGCGAACGCCTAACCGATCCCCATCCGAGCTGGATCGAGGAGGATGCAGCCGGATGGAAACGGGTGGCTATGTCCGTTGTTTCGGCATCGTCGCAGGTGAGAGGCGTCACTTGAGTGGGTTCGAGTCCCACCCGCCCCACCGAGCGCCCCCAGGCAGAATCGTTCTGACCTGGGGAAACGTGGATTTCGCGGCTGTTTTCCGTGTGGTGCTAGTCGCGCATCGTGCGGTACTGGCCCGCTGTCGCAGCATGTCAGCACACTTCAGATGCGTCTGACCTGGCCTTTTACGGCGATTGCCGGGGGAGAGCACCGTGGGGCGGTTTCACGGCCGATGAGGGAAGCCCCGCTTCCGCCGACCTCACCGCACCGGCGGGTCTGCATGTGACCCGGCGTGCGGTCAGCGGGGTGGGCGCGCTGCGGGTGTGGTCAAGGTAGCCGTAGTTGTCGAGATGACTTTGGGACGTGCTCAGGCGTGTTCACAGCTCGGGTACCTGAGTCGGGTCGGGGCTGACGCGTTCGCCTCGTTCATCGAAGATGAGCAGGTTGCGTACGTCGATGAGGAGGGGGATGTGCTGGCCCCTTCGGTGGCGAGAGCCTGGTTCATCGCGGATGACGAGTTCGCCGATGCTCTTGCGGGCAGGGGACTGGGCCGGAGGTTGTACGTCGGCAGGGGGTATGGGGTGGCGGTCGAAGAGTCCGGTGCGGCGGCGGAACTGCCGCAGGAGGTCGGCGGCGCCTCTGCGGGCCGGGTGGTGAGTTGCGTGGTCGGGGAGCTGGGCCGGTACGTCGGCTCGTTGTCCGCCGAGTGAGAGGTGGAGCAGCGCTTCGTGACCTTGGAATTCGGTGTGCTCGACAACTCCGGTCATGGCTCGCTCGAAGGCCGTGGCGTGGGCCTTGTCGGCGATACGGATGGCTTCGGGGCGCAGCCCGATGAGAAGCGGTTGTCCTTGGACGACGCGGAGCATCTGGTGGTCGTGGGTGAGCGGGTAGGACAGGGTGATTTTCTGGGCTCCGAAGTTGAGTGCCATGACGCCGTCGACGGGGGCGTACACCGTGCCGTGCAGCAGGTTGATCCGCGGTGTGCCGACGAAGGAGGCGACGAAGGCATTGGTCGGCAGTGCGTAGAGGTTGCGGGGGGTGTCGACCTGTTGGAGGATCCCGTCGCGCATGACCGCGACCCGGTCGCCGAGTGCCATGGCTTCGGCCTGGTCGTGCGTGACGTAGATGGTCGTGGCCCCGGTGCTGCGGGTGACCGCGAGCATTTCGGTGCGCAGGCGGGTGCGCAGCCGGGTGTCGAGGCTGGAGAGCGGCTCGTCCATCAGGAAGACCGAGGGGCGCCGGATTACAGCGCGGCCCATGGCGACGCGCTGGCGCTCGCCGCCGGACAGCCGGCCGGGGATCTGGTTCAGAAGGTGGTCGATGCCCAGCGTCTGGGCGACGGACTGCACCCGGGCGGCCACTTGGTCGTGGTCCTGCTTCTGGACTGCCAGGGGAAAGCCGATGTTCTGTGCGGTGGTCATGTTGGGGTAGAGCGCGAAGCTCTGGAAGATCATCGCGATGTCGCGTTCGCTGGGCTGGAGATCGTTGGCGATCTCTCCGTCGAGGTGCAGCTCGCCCCCGCTGATCGTCTCCAGACCGGCGATCATGCGCAGCAGGGTGGACTTGCCGCACCCGGAGGGCCCGAGCAGTACGAGGAACTCCCCGTCCTGGACGGTCAGGGAGAGCCGGCGCACGGCCCTCTGCCCGTTGGGATAGGTCTTGGCGAGGTCGTGAAGGGTGATGGTGCTGCCCACGGGTGCTCCTGGTACGTGTCGCGCTTGGCGGGAAGAGGGAGGGGGCGGTCAGGGGGTGAGTTCGTCGGCGGCGATGTGTCTGAACGCCGACATCATCGACAACGGTGTCGTCACGGGCGACACATGGCCCCGATGGCGAAGCCCTCGGCCGCGCTCGCGCCGGGGAAGAACTTCAGGACGCCGAACCAGCAGAAGATCAGTCCGATGCGGACGCGCAGGACGGCGGGGCTGATCCGCGTGTAGCGATGGGCGTGGGATGCGACGCGGCTTCGCAGGGGGTGCCGCAGGCCCAGCGCCGGAATGGCTGCCTGGTCGGCGCGAGCGGGGCTTTTCGCGGGGCGGCGGGGGTGGGAGGTGCTGGGCATCGACAATCTCCTCCGCTGGGGACGATCACGGGTACTGGCTGCTGAGGCGCTTGACTGTGTCGGCGCCATCGACGGCTCGGAGCCCCTGGTACTTCACAAGGAGAAGGGCCCCGCGGAAGGCAGTGCCTCCCGCGGGGCCCCGTCAGCCGACCGTGGTCAGCCGAAGTTGACGTCGCTGCACAGGAAGTACTTCTGGTCCATGTGCGACGCCTTCCAGACGGTCACCACCACGTGGCGTCCGCTGTAGCCGGAGGTGCTGACGTCCGTGACGTAGTGCGGCTGGTAGGCGTAGCTGCCGGTCGTCTTCACCAGTTCGAGGTCGTCCCACCCGATCAGCTGGTACTCCGGGTTGAAGCCTTGCTTGGTGACGTAGACCTCGAGCCAGTCCGCGCCGTGCCGGGCCTCGTCGTAGATGTCGACGGTGAAGTCGGAGCCGATGTCGGTCATCTTCCACGGGCCCGGGCGGTCGAGGGGCCGGTAGTTCGTCTCGCCCTGGCCGCCGGCGCTGCAGATCTCTCCGTCGGGAATGACCTGCTTGTAGTTGTCGCCGGTGTTGTTGGCGTAGACGGCCTTCCACGCCCCGATGGCGTTCGCGTTCTCGTGGTAGGTCCGGTAGCACATGGGGTCCTGGGACTCGCTGGGCTCGGTGTAGCCCCAGCGCTGCAGGCAGCCGTAGTTGCGGGTCTCGGGGGTGATGACGGTGCCGTGCGCAGAGGCCGCGGGTGCTTGGACGACGCCGAGGAGGGCGGTGGCCAGTACGGCGGAGCTCAGCGCGACGACGCGCGACAGCGTTGCGGGTATGCGGTTCATGGTGCTCTTCCTCCGTGTATGTGGAGATCACAGGCCGATCCCGACCAGTGATTTAGGTGCACATGACAGCCTGTGATGCGTTCAGGCGTTGCTCGGGTGGGTGCTCACCTCCTCTCGCCGGCGCGCGGGTCGGTTCAGCAGAGCGGTCAGGGACCACTGGCCGGGGCCGAGGGCGGCGATGAGCAGGAAGGCCCAGCAGAACAGCGCGGCGCTCTCCCCGCCGTTCTGCAGCGGGAACAGTCCGTCGCCCTGGTGGTGGAGGAAGTAGGCGTAGGCCATGGAACCAGAGCACACGAAGGCTGCCGGGCGTGTGCCGATCCCGATCAGCACGAGTGCTCCTCCGGTCAGCTGGATTACCGCGGCCCACCAGCTGGGCCACTGTCCGGCGCTGGGCACCTCGCCGTGCGGGCCGCCCAAGACGTCGAAGAGGGTGGCGGCTCCGTGGCAGGCGAAGAGCAGGCCGGTCACGATGCGGAAGAGGCTCAGGACGGGCTGTTCGAGCCGGGCTGACGGCATGTGGGGCAAGCCCTTCTGCGGGGTGGCGGGGGAGGGTGTACTGCTGGGCCTGGTGGCCGGTGGCCGCCGCGGACGCGGCCACCGGCCACTGGCGCGCTAGGCGGTCAGGTTGAACTTCTGGCTGGCCCAGGTGCCGCAGTCCCACAGGTGGAGGCGGGCTCCGTTGGCCGTGCTCTGGCCCTCGATGTCGAGGCAGCGGCCGGACTTGAGGTTCTTCAGCGTCCCGTTGGCCTGGAAGGCCCACTTCTGGCTGTCCCAGCCGCCGCACTCCCACAGGTGGGCCTTGGTGCCGTTGGCGGTGGCACCGCCTTCGACGTCGAGGCACTTGCCGCCGGACTTGAGCTGCTGGCCGTCCAGCGTCCAGGTCATCGAGGCGGCGTTCGCGCAGGTCCACTGCTGGATCGCGGTGCCGTTGGCCGTGCCGGCTCCAGCGCGGTCGATGCACTTGGCGTTGCCGCCGTTGACGATCTGGCCGGAACCCGTGCCCGGGTCCGGGTCGGGATCGGGGTCGGGGTTGCCGCCACCGGGGCCCCAGGCGTTCCAGTTGTCCCAGTTCTCGGCGTCGAAGCCGAGGCGGCCGGGCTTGTCCGCGCCCCAGTTGGTGCCGGACTTGTTGATCACGGTGCCGCCGACGGTGTAGTTCTCGAGCTTGAGGCCCTTGCCCTGGGTCGTCTCGTTCCCCAGGGTGACCTTCTGGCCGGCGCTGTTGCTGTAGCGCTTGAGGAGGCTGATCTGGCTGCTCGGGTCGAGGCCGTTCCAGCTGTCGATCTTGAGGTTCTTGACGTGGATGTTCTCGGTGCTGGAGAGGGCGAAGACGCGGATCGCGCAGTTGGTCTGGCCTTCGACGGTGATGTTCTCGAAGGTCATGTTCTTGACCCAGGTGCTGGGGTCGCCCTTGGTGGTGGACGCCGTGTCCTCCCAGTGGGAGGAGGAGTTGAGGATGCAGGTGTTGTACTTGACGTCCTTCCAGTACATCCGGTTGTGGATGACGTGGGTGTTGGTCACCCGGACGTTGTCGATGTTGCGGGGGGTCCAGCCCCACTGGATGACGGGGCCGTTCTCGTTCTTCCAGATGACGGTGTTATCGATGGTGACGTCGCTGTGGTACATCTTCAGCACGTCGTCGTTGGCGTTGAAGAACGTGTTCTTCATGGTGCTGCCGCGGTAGAGCTCGATGCCGTCGGTCTGCCAGTACCAGGAGCCGACCTGCTTGTAGTTGTCGACTCGCATCTGGAAGGTCTGCTCGTTGCCGTAGACGACGAACGAGTGGTAGGGCGGTTCGTTGATCGTCACGCCCTGCAGGTCGAGGTACTGCTGGGCGTTCGCGGACTCGAACTGGAGCATTTTCACGCAGGAGGCGTGGCAGTTCGACGCGCCGCTGAGGTGGTCGTAGTTGTTGTTGGTGTCCGCCTCGTAGACGTACTGCTCACCGGAGAGCACTCCGTACCCGGTGACCTTGTACAGGCCCTGGTTGTCGTGGAAGAAGCGGAAGGCTCCCTTCACGTAGGCGCCGGGGGCGAGGTAGACCCACTTGACGTTCGGCGGGAGCACCGCGTGGTACTTCGAGCCCATGGTGTAGGTGCCGGGGCGGAAGTAGATGATCTCCTTGTCGATGTTGTTGAGGTTGGTGACCTGGCCGGGCTCGGGGTAGTGGATGCTCCCCGACGCGGCGGTGGGGATGAGCCGGTCCTTCTCCGCACCGGTCGGCGTCGGCTCGGCGAAGATCATCATCGAGTTGCGGGGCTCGGTGTGGATGGCCCGGTTGTTGCCGCCGCCGCTGGTGGTCAGCTTGCCGGCGTCGTTGGCCGGGCCGGACATGTCGTTGTAGGCGGTGTAGAGCTGCGGGTCGAACTCGACGGAGAACCGGTAGCCCTTGCTGCTGTAGGGCACCTTGATCCGGACGGTCTTGCTGTTGACGAGCTCCTTGTCGAAGTTCAGGCTGCTCGGCTTGATCTTGACCTGGTCGGCGGAGGAGATGCTCTGGTCGGTGCGCAGGGACACGTCGACCCACGCATCGGCCGTGTACTGGAAGGAGGACCAGCTCATGGTGAGGTTCGCCGACGAGGAGAACTCCGCGCCGTCCTCCTTGGTGTAGCCGATCTTTCCCTTGCCGCTGCGGGGGATGCTCATGTACGCGAACGAGTCGTACTTCGTCGTCGGCGCCGCGGCCGTGGCCACCTTGACGTCGTAGAAGGAGGACCGCCGCACCTTGTCGCCGCCCACCGGGCTGCTGGTGTTGAACTCGTGGTTGTCGTGCCACCAGGTCTGCAGCTGCTCGCTGTTGGCGGTGTCACCCGCCGCTCCTGCTGCCGGTGCCGCCAGTAGCGCAGCCGCGGGGACGAGCCGGCCTGCCGGAGCGGGGGCGGCCGAGGCCAGGGTGCTGGCGGGTACGACGGCTCCGGCGAGCGCCAGTGCCAGGCCGGCGGCGATGGCCGCCAGCGGGTTGAGCCGTCGCAGTCTTCCTGCGGGCATGATGATGTCCTCTCCTTGATGAATCAGGGCATGGCCCCAGGGGGCCCGCCCGGGGGCGGGCACGGACACCGCTGGGACAGCTGGAACAGCTGTGTGGCGGAGTCATCGGTGCATGCGGTCGCCCGTTTCCGGGGTTGACCGGGGTGCGGAGTGCGGTACTCGCTGGTCGGCGGTTCGTCTCTCTTGCGGGAGCCGGCTGAGGGAGTCCACGCGGGGATCATTCGCAGGGCCAAGAGCACAGGACGCCGGTCCTGCGAGCGGAGCGAACCGGCCCTGCCCGCCCCGAGGGGTGAGGGGCTGCAGGCGTGAAGGCGACCTGTGGCCCAACAGGCCCTGGCTCCGCCCCGGTTGCCGGTTAACTTCCCGTCATTTCTTCCCTGTGTCAATGAAATGAACAGGATTCCTCGACCCGTGGGGCCAGCACGCACATAACAAGAAGCGTAAAAGGTGCAAATAGGTAACGAGTGCCCGACGGGCGTGGGCCATCACGGTTGCGTAACACGCTGTTTTCTTCCTTGACGCACTTAAAGGCTGAGGGACACACTCCCGTCATAAGCAGCGACGCCGACTTGCACAGGTCGACGGCGTCCCAGCCGCAGGAGGCGCGATGACGATCTCTGCAACGCTTGGCGGCACCGGCCCCGCGCATAGGGGAAGCCCTCGCCGCCCGCGTCAGGTTCGATGGCGCTGAACCCGATGCAACGGCCCTGACAGACCACTACCTGGAGGCACCGCGTGATGAGCCCGTCCAAGATCCGGTTCTCGGAGCTTGTCAGTGAGCAGACCCGGGCGGAGATCTTCGCGACCGTGCTCACCGCAGGACCCCTCTCGCGCACCCAGCTCGCCCAGCGCCTGGGTCTGGTGCCCTCCTCTGTCACCCGTATGCTGCCGCCGCTGCTCGAGCACGATTACCTGCGCGAGAGCGACGCCGCCCCGCAGGGGCGGGGTAGGCCGCAGAAGATGCTGCACGTCAACCCCGACAAGCACGTGGTCGTCGGCATGAAGATCGGCCCCCGGCAGGTCTCCGGCGTCGTGACCGACATGGCGGCCAATGTCCTGGCCCGGGGCGAGGAGCCTCTGGCTGACTGCACCCCCCATACCGCCCTGTCCGCCGCCGCCTCCCTGACCGGCAGGCTCCTCGAAGAGGCGCCCGAAGCGGCGGACAGGGTGCTCGGCCTCGGCGTCGGTGTCAGCGGCCACGTCGATTCGGCGGCCGGGATCTGCCGCTACTCGTCCCTGCTCGACTGGAACAAGGTCGACGTGGCCGGGCCGCTGCGGGAGGCGACCGGGCTGTCGGTGGTCGTCAACAACGACGTCAACACCCTGGTCGTCGCCGAGCGCTGGTTCGGCGAGGGCCGCGACATCGACTCCTTCGCCGTGGTCACCGTCGGTCCCGGCATCGGCTGCGGCCTGCTCCTGGACGGCGCCCTCTTCGCCGGCGCCACCGGCCTCGCAGGCGAACTCGGCCACCTGCCCCTGGACCCCTCCGGGCCTATGTGCAGCTGCGGCCGACGAGGGTGCCTGGAAGCCTTGGCGGGCGACCGCGCCATCCTGCGCCACCTCGCAGACGGCGGATTTTCCTGCGACACGATCACCGACGCCATCGACCTCGCGCGAGGTGAAGCCGGGGCGGCCCGCACCGTCGCTCGATCTGCCTTCGCGGAAGCCGGCACCGCCCTCGGCAGGGGCGTGGCCGGCATGTGCAACCTGCTCAACCTGCAGAAAGTCATCATCGCAGGCGAAGGCGCGGTCGCCTACGACCTGTTCGGCCCACACATGAGCGAGGCGATGGAGGCCCAGGCGTTCTCCACCGCGGCCACCGACTGCGACATCCACGTCGACCCCGCCCGCCACGACCTCTGGGCCCGAGGTGCCGCCTGCCTCGTCATCCGCGACGCCGTGGGCGCGGCCATCTCCTGACCCTGCAGCGCCCAGGGGTGCGACGGAAACTCGCCACACCCAGCCAAGTAACTAAAAGTAATCATGCGATCACGATGAGGTTTGACGTGCCCGAAAACGAAGCCAGTCCCGCCAATGCCTGGTGGAGCGAAGCGGTGGTCTACCAGATCTACCCCCGCAGCTTCGCCGACTCGAACGCGGACGGCATCGGCGACCTGCCAGGCATCATCGAACGGCTGGACTACCTCGCCCAGCTCGGCGTCGACGTCCTGTGGCTCTCCCCGGTCTACCCCTCCCCGCACGACGACAACGGGTACGACATCAGCGACTACCAGGACATCGACCCGCTCTTCGGCACCCTCGCCGACTTCGACCGACTCCTGGGCGCCGTCCACGAGCGCGGCATGAAGCTCGTCATGGACCTGGTCGTCAACCACACCTCCGACGAGCACCCCTGGTTCACCGCGTCCCGCGACGAAGGAGCCCAGGGTGGCAAGCGGGACTGGTACATCTGGCGCCCCGCCCGCGAGGGCATGGAACCGGGCACCCCTGGCGCGGAACCCAACAACTGGGGCTCCTTCTTCTCCGGGCCCACGTGGACCTACGACGAGAAGAGCGGCGAGTACTACCTGCACCTGTTCTCCCGCAAACAGCCCGACCTCAACTGGGAGAACCCCGACCTGCGCCAGGCGGTCTACGCCATGATGCGCTGGTGGCTGGAGCGGGGCGTCGACGGCTTCCGCATGGACGTCATCAACCTCATCTCCAAGACCCCCGGCCTCCCCGACGGCATCGTTCACGAAGGCGCCCTGCACGGGGATGGCAGCCCGCACTACATCTGCGGCCCCCGCATCCACGAGTACCTGGCGGAAATGCACCGCGAGGTCTTCGAAGGCCACCCGCGCCGCCTGCTCACCGTCGGCGAGATGCCCGGCGTCACAGTCGAGGACGCCAAGCTCTTCACCGACCCCTCCCGCCGCGAACTCGACATGGTGTTCCAGTTCGAGCACGTCGGCCTCGACCAGGGCCCCGGCGGCAAGTTCGACGTCCGCCCGCTCAAGCTCACCGACCTCAAGGCCAGCCTCGGCCGCTGGCAGACCGGCCTCGGCGAGACCGGCTGGAACAGCCTGTACTGGAACAACCACGACCAGCCCCGCGCCGTCTCCCGCTTCGGCGACGACAGCCCCGCCTACCGCGACCGCTCCGCGAAGCTCCTCGCCACCGTGCTCCACCTGCACCGCGGCACCCCTTACGTGTACCAGGGCGAAGAGCTCGCCATGGCCAACACCCGCTTCACCTCCATCGATGACTTCCGCGACATCGAATCCCTCAACTACCACCGCGAGCAGACCGCCCACGGTGTCGACGAGGAACAGGTCCTGGCCGGCTTGCGCCACCGCAGCCGGGACAACGCCCGCACCCCCATGCAGTGGGACACCTCCCAGCACGCCGGCTTCACCGCCGGCACCCCCTGGATCGCGGCGAACCCCGACCACACCCACGTCAACGCCAAGGCCCAGCTCGCCGACCCCGAATCCGTCTTCCACTACTACCGACGCCTGATCGCCCTGCGGCACACCGAGCCCGCCCTCACCCACGGCGACTTCCACATGCTCCACCCCGACCACGAACAGCTCTACGCCTTCACCCGCCACGACGCGGCCTCCGGCACCGAACTGCTCGTCCTCGCGAACTTCGGACCGGCCGACCTCACCGTCGACCTGCCCGACGGCTGGGAACACAGCGAGACGCTCATCGCCAACGTTCCCGCCAGCTCACACCTCAGCGCCCCGCACACCCTGCAGCCCTGGGAAGCCCGCGTCCACCGCCGCAACGCCTGACCACCCCCACGCCTGCCCCGCTCCGTCTCCCCCCGCACCACCCCGACCCGCGCACACCCAAGGAATCCTCATGACGAACATGCGCTTCCGTGCCACACGACACACCACACGACGAGCCCTGCTCGCGATGTCCGCACTGGCACTCGTCGCACCCCTCGCCGCATGCGGCGGCTCCGACACCGCCGAGGGAGACGGCAAAACCCTGCGTCTGTGGCACTACGAGCAGGAGGACGGCGCCCTCAGCAACGCCTGGGACGCCGCCATAGCCGAGTTCAAGAAGACCCACCCCGACGTAAAGGTCGCCTTCGAACGCAAGACGTTCGAGCAGATCCAGCAGAACGCGGGCATGATCCTCAACTCCGACAAGGCGCCCGACGTCATGGAGTACAACAAGGGCAACGCCACCACCGGCCTGCTGGCCAAGCAGGGCCTGCTCACCGATCTGACCGCCACCGCGAAGGAACGCGGCTGGGACAAGAAGATCAGCGAGAGCGCCTCCGTCACCGCCCGCTACGACACCAACGGTGAAATGGGCGGCGACAAGTGGTACGGCGTCCCCAACTACGGCGAGTTCGTCCTGGCGTACTACAACGACGACCTCTTCAAGAAGCACAACATCACCAAGCCCACCGACCTCCGGAGCTTCGAGGCGGCCCTGGCCGACTTCAAGGCCGCCGGGATCACCCCGCTCGCCAACTCCGGCAACGACCACCCCGCGGGCCACTGGCTCTACCTCCTGGCCCTGGCCAAGGCCAATGACGCCTGGGTCGACGACTACCAGCTCTACAAGGGCAAGGTCGACTTCCACGGCCCGGAATGGACCTACGCGGTCGAGACCTACAAGGACTGGCTCGACAAGGGCTACTTCGAGAAGAAGGACGTCGGCCTCAAGGGCAGTGACATGACCGAGCAGTTCGTCTCGCAGAAGCGTCCGATCATGGTCGGCGGCAACTGGTGGTTCGGCGGCCTGACCACCGACATCACCGACTTCTCCTGGTCCACCGCCGCCTACCCCGGCAGTAAGAAGACGCTCGGCTCCGGCGGCAACCACTGGGTCGTGCCCACCAAGGCGAAGAACAAGAAGCTCGCCGAGGACTTCATCGACATCACCATGTCCGAGAAGATCCAGAAGATCCTCGGCGAAGAGGGCAACATCCCCCTCGCCGCGAAGCCGGACTCCATCGAGAACCCCAAGTCCCGCGAGCTCATCACCGCGTTCAACACCTACCAGGACGGCAACGGGCTCGCCTTCTACCCGGACTGGCCGGCACCCGGCTACTACGACACCTGGATGGGCGCCACCCAGAACCTCATGAACGGCGGCAAGCCCCACGCCGTCCTCGACGAGCTCAAGGCCCCCTACGAGAAGTACACCGCCTCGCGGCGCTGAGGCCGACCCGCCCGAAACCGCGCGTTGGCCCCTCTTCCCGGGGACGGCGGCCCGCCCGCACCGGGCCGCCGTCCCGCCCCTCTTGGAGCAACAGTGAAAACCACACGTCACCCGCGGCCCACGGGGTACGCCGTCTTCCTCGCCCCCGGCCTGCTGCTGAGCCTGCTCTTCCTCGTCGTCCCGCTGGTGATGACCTTCTACTACAGCCTCACCCAGTGGCAGGGCGTCGGAGAGCCCACCTGGATCGGCTTCGACAACTACACCCGCCTCTTCAGCGACGCCGACTTCTGGGCCTCGTTCCGCAACATCGCCTTCGTCATCGTCGGCATCGCCGTCGTGCCCACCCTCCTCGGGCTGTTCCTTGCCGCGCTGCTGTTCGACTACATCGGCAAGAAGCACGGCGACGGGTTCGTCAGCCTCTTCCGCTCCGGCCTCTACCTGCCCCAGGTCATCCCCGTCGCCGTCACCGGCCTGATGTGGGGCTGGATCCTCGCCCCCGAAGGCGCGGTCAACAGCGTCCTCGAAACGGTGGGCCTGAACTCCCTGGCCCAGAACTGGCTCGGCGACCCCGACCTCGCCCTGTGGATGGTCCTCGCCGTCCTCGTCTGGATGCAGCTCGGCTACCCCTTGGTGCTCTTCCTCTCCGGGCTCCAGCGCATCGACCCCGAGCTGTACGAAGCCGCCTCCCTCGACGGCGCCACCTGGTGGCAGCGCTTCACCCGCATCACCGTGCCCATCCTGCGGCCCGAGGTCTACGTCGTACTGGTCACCACCACCATCGCCGGCCTGAAGGTCTTCGCCCAGATCTTCGTCCTCACCGGCGGCGGCCCCGGCAACTCGACCCTCGTCCCCGCGTACTTCGCCTACCAGAACTTCTTCGAGCGCGCCGACGTCGGATACGGCTCCGCGATCTCCAGCACGATCACCCTGCTCGTGCTGATCATCGCCGGAACGATGCTCACCCGCCAGGCCCGCGAGGACGGATGACCATGACCACGCACACCACTTCCACGGCACCCTCCAGTCACCGGCGCAAAGCGGCCAAGGCCAAAGCCACAGGCAACCGCCGCACTCCCGGCTCCTACGCCGTCCTGGCCGCCGTCGCCGTCTTCGTCCTCGCGTTCCTCGCACCGTTCATCGTCATCCTGCTCAACTCGTTCAAGACCAGCGCGGACTTCCGTACCAACGGGTCGCTTTCCCTGCCCGCCCAGTGGAACTGGAGCATCATCGCCGAAGTCTGGGAACGAGTGGGCTTCACCCAGAAACTCTTCAACAGCATCCAGATCAGCCTCGGCGTCGTCCTCATCGCCGTCCTGCTCGCCCTCTTCAACGCCTACGCCATCGGCATTGGCCGCGTCCGCTGGCGCACCCCCTTCCTCATCTTCTTCCTCGGCGTCAACGTCCTGCCGCAGGAAGGTCTCGTCTACCCCATCTACTACCTCTTCAAGGAGATGGGCCTCTACGACGGGAAACTCGGCTACACCATCCTCGTCGGCATCACCTACAGCGCCTTCGGCACCTACCTCCTCTCCTCCGTCTTCGCCGGCTTCCCCCGCGAACTCATCGAAGCGGCCGCCATGGACGGAGCCGGCCGATGGACCATCCTGTGGCGCATCGTCCTGCCCATGAGCTGGCCCACCCTCTCGGTGATGTGCGTCTTCTTCTTCGTCTGGAGCTGGAACGAGTTCCTCTACCCCCTCGTCCTGCTCATCTCCAACGACAACCAGACCGTCCCCCTCGGCCTCTCCGTCATGCAGGGCCAATACACCAGCGACCCCACCGCCATGAGCGCCGCAGCCCTCCTCGGCATCGTCCCGATGGTCATCTTCTTCCTCATCTTCCAGCGGTCCCTCACCCGCGGCATGACCGCCGGAGCCGTCAAGTAGCCCACCCGCAACACCCCAACGCCACCCCGGATCCGGCACGCACCGCCCCGCCGCCGGATCCGGGGTGATCCTCGCCCGGTGATATGGAGCACCGCTATGCCTGCTGTTCCCGGTGTCCGGTCGCTACGGAGTGTGACTGCAGGCCAAGGAGAAGGGCGGGACGGAGTCAGCGGCATGCGGCGCGGGCGAGCTGCGCGACTGGCGGCCTGCGAGCGGATATGCCGGGCAGATCTCCTCCCTCTACGTGCAGCGCCGGGGCCGCCTGGAGCCGTGCGGTACGTACCGCAGGGCTGCCGCGACGCCTTCGCGCCTTACCTGTCGGTGGATTCGTCGGGCTCCGTAGGTCTCGCCGGAGTCGGCGTGGATGCGGCGGATCTCCGCGGCGAGGTGGTCGTCGCGCGCCGCCGGCGTGCGGACTTCGGACGCCGGCAGCGGGCGTTGTAGGCGTTTTAGGCGGAGACCGACAGGTTCAGTTCCCGACAGACGGGCTCGACCCCGAAGCCGTCACGGAGGTGGCTGCGCACGGAGCGTGGCCGCGCTCGGGCGGCTGAGTCGTGGCGGCAGTAGCCTGCTCCACGTGCTGCAGAGATATGTCGAGTTCCGCCTTGCTTCGGAGGACATCTCCACCGTTCGATTCGGCGTGTCGCCAGGGCATGAGATCGTCCACGCGGTGCGGGCCCTCAGTCGACCGCAGGAGCAGCCGCTGCAGTGGGGGTGGCTGCGCGCCGTTCGCGACGATGTCCCGCGGGAGTCCCTGGAGTTGTTGCGCCTGGTCGTGGGTGAAGTCGGGTACGCGCCCGATCTGTTCACGTCGGCCGCGTCGTGGGATCTCACGCCCGCGGATGAGATCGAGCGGCTGCGACAGGCGCCGCTCGAGCCGATCTCGGTTGACCTGCGCAAGCGCGCGGTCCGCAGCGCCGGCATCGCGCGGGCCGCGCTGGAGAGGATGGCGGCCGATCCCGTGAGGATCCGCGCCGTGATCGTGCGCCACGTCGAGGCGCTCTGGGAGGCCGCGCTCGCGCCGTACTGGGCGCAGATCGAACGCATTCTTCATGCGGACATCGGCTCTCGGGTGCGGCGGATGACCGCGGACGGTCTGGCCGGGATGGCGGCCGATCTCGGCGAAGGTGTCGAGTGGAGCGCCGACACCGGCTTCGACACCGTGCGCGTGCGGATGGAACGACACGAGGAGATCGTCGACTGCCAGGGGCGGGGCCTCGTGCTCGTGCCGTCGTTCTTCGGGCGCCACTGCGCTGTGCTCACCGAGCCGCCTGCGCAACCGACGCTGTTCTACCCCGCGCTCGGTGTGTCCGAGGTGTGGCATCGTGCCGATTCGACGGATGCGCTGGCGGGTCTGCTGGGGGAGAGCCGGGCCGCGGTGCTCGTCGCGGTCGGCGCGCCGCTGTCGACGACGGAGACCGCAGGAGAGGCCGGGATCGCGGCTTCCACCGCATCCCACCACCTTGACGCCCTGCGCGCCGCCGGGCTCATCGCGTCCCGGCGTGCCGGGCGGCGTGTGCTGCACGCGCGCACGCCGCTCGGCGATGCGCTTGTCCACCGGGTCTGACGCGGTGGACAAGCGCATCCGTGGCCGGCGCGGGGGTTACCGCCCCGGAACGAGGTCCGGTCCCGCGCCGTGCTCGGCGACGTACGCCTCCGGACCCTGCTGGGTGGCCTGGGGCTCCATGTAGAGGAACTCAAGGACGTTGCCGTCCGGGTCCTCGAGGGAGCGCCCGTACATGAATCCGTGGTCCTGCGCAGGGCGCGGCTCACGGCCGCCCGCGGTGACACCGGCGTCGACGGTCCCGTCGACGTGGTCCCGCGAGTCGCGCGAGAACGACAGCAGCACCTGGGCGACCGTGTGCGGGTCGGCGATCTGCTTGTCGGTGAACTGTGAGAAATGCCCGTGAGTGAGGACCATGAAGTTCGTGTTCTCGTCCCAGACGACGCACGCGGCGTTCTCGTCGGTGAACAGCGGGTTGATGGCGCAGCCGAGCGCCGTGTAGAAGGCCTTGCTGCGCTCGAGGTCGGTTGTGGTGATGTTGACGAAGATCATGAGGTCTCCTGATGTCGGACGGCCGGGTCCTGCAGTTGCCGAGATCAGGCTGGCACCAGGGGCGTGGGCATCCAATCGATTCGACGTGCGTCGAAAGGTCACGGTGCCGGGTCGTCGGCGACCGCGAGGCTCTCGCTGCGACTATCTTCGTGGCCACTTCGGGCTGTACCTGGCGGCAGCTGCCGCCAGCGTTCGGTCCGGCCTGGCCAACGGTCTACCGGCGCTTCGCTCTCTGGAGCCGGGAACGGGTCCGGGCCCGTCTCCACCGCGTTGTTCTCGACGAGCTGGGGGCCCGAGGGGAGTTGGACTGGTCGCGGTGCGCGATCGACTCGGTCAGCGTCCGGGCCGCAAAAGGGGGTCTTTGACCGGACCGAATCCGACCGATCGCGGCAAGCTTGGATCGAAGATCCACCTGATCGCCCGCCCGATGATGGTCGCGTGAACAGAACTGATGAGCCTGAAGCTGTCGTGTCGCACTTGTGGCGAGAACGTATGCGTGCGCCGTTTCCCGCCGGACTGGCCGGCGCGGAGCGGGCAGGCGTCGACCTGGTACTCCTCGACGCCGACATCGCCGGGTGCGTAGAACCCCGCGGCTAGATCCGCTGTGACAAGGAGCCGCCCCGGCTGCGCGGTGTGTCATACTGATCAGTTGCCTCCTGGTGCTGACCTACTCGCGGTCGTACCGAAGAACACCTCTCGGGCGCGGAGGCGAGGGCGCTGGCGTGGCGCCGCGCCGGGCGGATGGCCGAAGGGCTGCTCCAGCACGACCCGGGTCCGGGCCGCCGCACTGCGGTCGCCGCCGCGCAACCGCCGTACCACCGGGACGGCCCGGGCGGCGGGCGGCGGGCGGCGGGCCAGTGCGAGGCGGTCGCCTTCGCCACGGCCGTCGCGGCGCCGGCCACCGCGACGACCGCGCCCGCACCGAGGGCGGGGCCGGTGGCCGTTCCGAACGCCAGGTCCGCCCCGAACGCGGCGACGGGGCCAACTCCCGTCACCAGCAGAGGCGTCGACAGGTTCTCCCGCTGAGCCGCTGCGACAGGGGACGGTCAAGGAGGGCGTTCCGCGCTCACCCGGTATCTCTGCTCAACCTCCCGTGGGTGGACGGAGACAGGTCGGAGGATTGGTTTTCGGACCCTCCCGAGGTCGGCAGAGGGCTCCGACGGTCGACGGTCGGCGTGGATGCCCGTCCTCGTGCAGCTGGCGATCCTATATCACGCGGGGCGGGCAACTCGCATGTGTATTTCGGCAGTTGGGCGCATGTGTCGATCGTGTTGCCCTTTTGGGACGCCGTTGACAGACCGGATCATCGGTTCATAGATTGCCATGAGCGTTGCTCTTTACGAGCAGCCGGGACTAACGCGTTGGATGGGTCGGGGGCACCATGGAACAACGTCGGACAGAACTGCTGGAGCTTCACAAGCTACTACCACGACAACGGGGGGAGGCCGTCGTCGACCCTCTGGCGGCAGGCGGTCGGACGGGGCGAACGCCTCGCCCGGTTACGGCACAGCGGGTCCTCGTCGTGGAAAGGAGTGCCAAGGACGCGGAAACGCTCGTGTGCGCGCTGCGGCGGCAGGGGTGCAGTGTCCAGAGCGTGACGACCGGAGGAGAGGCACTGCAGAGCTACGGGGACGTCGATCTCGTCCTCATCGACCTGGAACTGCCCGACCTCGACGGCCTGGAGGTCTGTCGCGGAATCAGATCGACGTGTGACGTCCCGGTGATCATCGTCACCGCCCGGGGATCGGAACTCGACCGTGTGCTCGGCCTGCAGGCGGGGGCCGACGACTATCTCGTCAAGCCGTACGGCTTCCGCGAGCTGATGGCTCGCGTGGAGGCGGTTATGCGGCGGAGCCAGACTCAGGAGCCGCTGATCCGGTCCATCAGCCACGGACCGTTAAGGATCGACGCCGGCACGCGCAAAGTCACGCTACACGATCGGCGCATCGAGCTGACCCGCAAGGAGTTCGACCTGCTGTACCTGCTCGCTTCCGAGCCGGACACCGTCATACCCCGCAAACGCCTCATTCACCAGGTCTGGGGTGATTCGTGGTCCCGGCGGACGGTCGACACCCACGTCAGCAGTCTGCGGAACAAACTCGGGAACAGGAACTGGGTCGTCACGGTCAGGGGCGTCGGATTCAGCTTCGGCCGAGGTGACTGAGGAGTCCCGGGCTCGGAGTCGATCCGCTCGATCGGCTGCTGCGGCGACGGCCGCCGCAGCAGCCGCGGTCCGCACCGGGTGGGCGGGCCTCCTGCAGGCGCTCTGAGGTTCTCCTGAACTTCTGGGCAGAACGCCGCACGTTGCTGCGGAAACCTGCCGAACTCCTGAAGTCGCGCCGCTTGAGGCGCGCCGCAGCACGAAGCACTCTCTAGGGACGGCCCGTTCAGCCGGATGAGGGAGTCATCGTGCGCAAGGTGCTCATCGCCAACCGTGGCGAAATCGCTGTCCGCGTTGCTCGGGCGTGCCGGGACGCGGGGATCGCGAGCGT
>NZ_JBIRKB010000006.1:456226-467009 GCF_044329855.1 Streptomyces sp. NPDC017520 | reverse complement strand
TCAGTTGCGCCCGTGTCATGCGATACGGACTACCGGATCCGCACGCGCCGTGAGGGCAAAACGCGCATGTTGATCGCGACCCGATACACGCCCTAGGGGAGCGGGGCATGGTTGCGCCACAGTCCCGACTGCCACGGGCCCGGCTGAGCCATCGGGCCGTCTCATTTTCCGTCTCGTTCACGCGCTGAACGGCTACGGACTGCGACTTGACCCGCGGGAACGGAACTCGAAAGCGAGTGTGGCGTAACCCGTCACCGTGGGTTCAAATCCCACCGCTTAACTGATCAGCGAAGGGGCAGAACCATTCCGGTTCTGCCCCTTCGCTGCGTTCTGCCTCGTGTACCCGGCCACCGGCGGCCCGGCAGAATCAGGGACCCGCAGTCCGCACGGCTGGCCCCGGCGTATCCGGGTCACTCTCTGGCGGGGCGAATGACGTCGCTCGGGTCCCCCAGCCAGACCTGCTGGCCGCGGCCGGTCACGGTCAGCCCGAATTCCTCGGCACCGGGTCGCCCCGCCACCTCGTACTCCCACCAGACCTGCTCGATCTCCTCCCACAGGAACCCGGGCCCGTACTGCCACACCTCCTCCCCCGAAGCGGCCATCGCTCCGGACCCGTTCTCCCGGGTCACCCACACCCGCGCACCCTCGGGGATGTTCTGGTGGACGAGCCGTACGCCGGGCAGCCGTGCCCCCGCGTACAGGGCGAACCCGAGGTCGAGGAGGCGAGCGGGGTCCAGGCCGGCGGCGCGCGCCCTGCCCCTGCCCCGCACCTCGTGGAGGTCGGGCACGCGATGGGCTCGCATCGGCATGTACGTGGCCCCGCCGAAGAACGGGCCGGTCGCGGTGCCGTCATCCTGGACGCGGAGCTGGACCAGCGCACCGGACCAGAACCCCCGGGCGAGCGGGGCCACGACGACCCCACCGGGCCGGACCTGCCGAAGCAGCGCGTACGGGACGTACCGCAACGCACACGTCGCGATCAGCCGGTCCACCAACCCCAGTCCGGGCCAAGCCTGTTCACCGTCCCCGACCCGCAGGTGCGGACGGTACCCGGCCTGCGCCAGGGCGTCGGCCGCCTGCCGGGCCACGACCGGGTCGAGCTCGACGCTGTGGACCAGATCGTCACCGAGCCGTTCGCAGAGCAACGCGGCGACATATCCGGTCCCGGTGCCGATCTCCAACGCCCGTTGCCTGTCCTCGACTTCGAGGAGAGTGAGCATCCGGGCCACCATCGAGGGCATGGAGTTCGACGACGTCGCGACACCGGGCCCGCCCCCGGCCCCGTCGTCGAGCTGGGTGACGACCGGCTTGTCGCTGTTCACCAACGCCAGCCACGCGTCCGTTCCCACCACCGGCTCGCACCGGTCGGGGAGTTGCCGCCACACATCCGCCGGAACGAACCGACTGCGCGGCACGGCCTCGAACACCCGCCGCCACCGGGCAGTGAGCAGCCCACGATCAGCCAACTCCTGAACCAGTGCCGGATAGGTGGACGCCTGGGGTACGGGGCTCACGACTGCGGTACGCACTGAGGGCCGCTGCCGTCCGGAGACGGCTTCGGCTCCGACGGCGGCGTCCACGGCTTGTCCGACGGCGCCCCTCCATGCTTGCCGGCATCCGCCATTACGGGGTTGGTGGTCATCGTCCATCTCCTCTGTTCTGTTCCGTTCTGGGGAACGGTTCGATTGGCGGGGCGGTCTCACACGCGCGCACATCCGTTGCCAAGAAGTTGATGCTCATACCGCTTCCCGGAGAGCGGTGGCCAGTGCATGGCACGGGCAGACACAGTCCGGACGCAGGCAGAGAGCGTGTACGTCGGCCAGACCCGTCACCAAGGCACTGCGGCAGACAACGCCGTACGGACCGTCCGCACCCGCCGACAACCCGCCCAGGCCAGCCGCTACCCCCTGAGGCACATCAGCGGAAGTGATCGGATCACCCCGCCACAGCAACGTCACCTCATGTTCCGGGCAATAGGCACCAGTGCCGTCCTCGACCGGCAACTCGTGCGCTTCCCCCTCCGCGAAACACCTCATCCGCGTCGGGCCTCCCGCCAGGCACGACCAAGGTGGACAGCAGCCGGACAGGAGGCTCCGGCACGGCAGGTGGGGCAGCGCTGGGTGTGGCCGAGCCAGGTCCGGTACGCCCTTTCGCCACTCGGTTGCGGTCGCTTCTCCTTTACCCCGGTCACAACGCCCCCGCTGTGGCGGGCCTCGTAGCCGCGAGCAGGCGCGCGATACCGTCGGCGCACGCCTTCGTCCGTCCCCGCTCGCCGATCTCGTAGAAGAAAGCTTGTGACGTAGCGCCCTCCCTCGGCGACAATCCCCTCGGTGAGGAGGACGTGCAGAGGATCCGTGGCGTGCGGTCGGAGTTCGGGTTCGAGGGTGACAACCCGCAATCCGTGATTGCGCAGGTGCCCCACCAGTCGCTGCAGGTCAGTGGCGTTCATGCATTGACGGTCTCAACTGCGGCCAACCCTGGGGATATGACAACCTATGACACGGAGTGGATCATGAGGACGGTGACGATCACGGGGACCCGTGGGACGGACCACAAGTCCCTCGCCGAGTACACCGCCCTTTTCGAGCAGTACCTCGAACCCTTCGTTCCGGCGGCCCACTTCTACCTCGGCGGTGCCGTGGGAATCGACTCGCTCGCCCTTCTCTGGCTCGCCGACCGGACAACGGCGGCCATCACTGTCGTCGCGCCGGGCACCCTGAGCCAGCAGCCGGCCGAGGCGCGTGAGGCCGTCGCCCGTACGAGGGGCCGCATCACGGAGATCGTGGAGCTGACAGCGGCCGAACTCCGGTCCCCGGCCTACCACGCACGAAACCGGTGGATGGTCGACCGCACGTCGATGACCATCGGGTTCCCTCACACCACGGAGCCGTCGACCGGCACGTGGCAGACGATCAACTACACAGCCGAGCGGAGAAAGCCGCGACTGATCGTGCCGGTGTAGCAACGCACGGTCGCGGGCTGCGTCACTTTGGCCGTATGGTTAACCGGGCCGCGGGGGCTGCAACGCTGAAACGCTTACGGCACAGCCGCGGCCTCTCCCTGGCCGGTACCGCACGGGCACTCTCCCAGACCGCCATGGCCCTACATCACCCGCGCCTGCCCGCCGTGGCGAGTGTCCAGCGATCCGTTGCCCGCTGGGAGTCGGCAGCGGCGACGCTGCCCGACGAGCGGTATCAGCTGCTCCTCGCTCACCTCTACGCCCGCACCCCGGCCGGACAGATGTCCGTAGGTCCCGGGTCCGACCTGGCTGAGTTGCTCGGGGCCCTGCTCGATCTCGGCGAGAGCGAGTCCCGCGTCGCTGTTCTGCGCACCGCGCTCATCCGTACGGCGACGGACACCGGCGGCGCGCTGGCCTTGCTGTCCACACCTCTGCAGGCCGGTCTTTCCACTGCCCTGACCGACCCCAGCCAGGTAACCGAGGAGACCGTGGCCGGGCTCGGTGCGGTCGTGGACGACATCAACGCGCAAGTGGGCGCGGTGCCGATGGTCCGTCTGCAACTTCTGCTCACGCCCGTGATCGACGCGTGCCGCCGTCTGCAGGCAGGGGCACTCCCCGGCCCGCTGGTTGGTCACGTCCGTGCGGTCACCGTCGCCGCCTGTTCCCTGGCCGGCCGCCTGGCATTCGAGAACAGGGACGAGCAGGCTTCACGCGCTCTGTACGCCACAGCGGCCTCGCAGGCCGAGCAGCTCGGAGAGACGTGGCGACAGGCATCGGTGCACATGAGTCATGCGCTCGTGACGCTCTACTCGTCATCCGACCTCTCTGACGCCCAGCGGCTCGTCGACCGAGCGGTGCGCGCGACGCGCACGGGGGACAGCACCCGGGTACGGGCACGAGCGCACGCGCTCCAGGCCGAGGTCGCCGCGCGGGCGGGGCTGGAGCGGCAGGCACAGTCGGCGCTCGGGTTGGCTTGGTACGACATCGAGGGGCAGACCAGTGGTGATCCGTCGGGCAGCAGCTTCTCGGCGGGACACCTGCGAGGGTTCGAGGGGGTGTGCGAGCTGTACGTCGGTGATCCTTCGGTCGCACATGATCGATTCGCTGTTTCGGCAGCAGCGTTGGTCGCTCCTCGGGAGCAAGTTCAGCGCGCGATCGTGAGGACCGATCAGGCTCTTGCTCGCATTCGGATGGGTGATCCTCGGTCGGCTGCTGAGCTGCTGCACGAGTGCGTGCTCTCGGCTACGGCGACCGGCGGCCGTGTGCCGGCGATTCGATTGCGGAGGGCCAGGACGGAGTTGCGGCCATGGCGCCGTGAGGAATTCGTCACCGACCTGGACGATCACTTGATGGACGTGCTGGGAACATGACGTAGGACGGCCACTGCCGCCCTGGGCGAGGTCAAGAAGTAGCCCTCCCTCGAAGCTCGAATCCCGACCCCCGAGCTTCGGGCTTCGGGGGCGGTCGGGTCACTCTTCCGGCGGTACGTGCATGAGGCCCGGGCCCGAAGCTCGGGTGCCGAGATTCGAGGGTCAGGATGCGGGACCCGAGGTTCGAGCGCCTTCTCTAACCGGTAGGTAGAAGAAGGGGTTGGGGAAAACGTCCCCTACCTCCCCACCCCTGGCGCGACCAGCAAATATGACTAATCGTGACAGCTTGCGGCACAGCGTCACGACTGCTTACGGTGCGGGAAACAAGCGACCCCGACGCGGTGTTGGAACCACCAGGCCGGGGTCTCACCGCAAGATCGCAACCCTAGAAAGACGATCCCGTGGCTACTCAGCACACTAGCCCTGCTTTGCCCGCCCCCGCACACTCCGCCGCGTACCCGATGGCCAAGCCCGGCTACGGCAAACGCTCCGCGCCGGACCAACGCCCGCGCACACCGGACGACTTCGCGCTCCTGCCGGCGCGCGAGCGGTACGTCGCCGGGTTCATCGACCACCTCCCCGAGGGCGCGGCGATGAGCGTGAAGCAGCTCGCGAAACAGCTCCCGCTCTACGGCCAGCAAGCCATCTCCACTTCCCTGACCGACCTGTCCGTCGCCGGGCACCTGCGGCGCGTCCGGTGCCCGGTCGGAGCGGGCGAGGAGACCCGCTGGGTCTTCCGCACGTTCTGGTCCCGCACCGCCCGCGACAACGAGTGGTGGAACGCGTACCTCGCCACCGAGCAGGCCGCCCTGGCCACAGCCCCCGTGCCGGAAGCCTCCGTCCCCGACACCGCACCGCCGCCGCCGTGGTCCCCGGCCGAGGAGCCTCCGCCGCCACTCGCGCCGGAGAGCACCGGCCCGGAACAGGACCCCGAACCCACCGCCGTACCGCAACAACGCACCCCGGCCCAGGCACCGGACACCGAGCACGTGCCGCCCGCGCCGCCCGCCCCCGGCGCAGCCCCCGCGACTCCCCCCGCCTCCGAAGCCGGCCCTTCCCCTGCCTACCTCGCCTTGGCACGCCTCGGCCGCGACGACCACCGCCTGGCCCTCTCCGCCGGCGACTGCGCCACCCTGGAAGCACAGGCAACGGAGTGGCTCGCCAGAGGTGTGAGCGTCGACTACCTGACCAGCGCCCTGACGGCGGGACTCCCCGCAAAGGTCGACTCCCCCGTCGGCCTCCTCCGCCGACGCCTCACCGACAAGATGCCGCCCCGGATCCCCACGGAGAACACCTCACCCGCCACTCCTGCCCCCGCCCGCCGCATCCTCATGGAGTGCACGGACTGCGGCCGCCCCGGTCCCCCGGAAGCGCTCCCCGACGGGCTCTGCCGCCTGTGCCGCGAGTCCCACCCCGGGCGTGTCGAGATGTCGCCGGGCCAGGCCGAGATCGCCGCTGTCAGAGCGCGCATGGCTGGCCTCCGCGACCTGCTCAAACCCGTCTGAGCCCGACCATCGCTGACCGACTCACTGCGCCCGACGCCTACGGAACGATCAGCAATGCACGCTCAGCATGACTCGGCTGCGCAGAACCGCAGGTCACGTAATACGACACTCGCGCGTGCGGGGCTGTTCGCCTGAAAACTTGAGAGTATTGGCTATGTCGAGAGTCGTCCCCGCACGTCCGAGGTGACCGTCAGCTCACAGAGCCCTCGAACGGGTGACAGACGTGGTTCCCGCGCACTCCCGCTGGTTGCGCGCCGCCATGGCGGGACGCATCACCACCCCGTCTCGGACCTTGACGGAAGCAGGATGTAATGACCAGTGCGCCGGACTACAGCCAAGGCATCGACACCGAGCGCGCCCTCAAATTCGCCGTGCAGCGCATCCGCGGGGACCGCGTCCAGATCATTGAGGGGATCATCGAACCGGTGTCACCGACGTGGGACCACGAGCGCGCTGCCAAGCTCGTACGCCGCCAGATCGAGGGGCGAGTTGACGAGCTCGGGTGCGTGGAGGGGTCCGGGAATCTGGACCTGCCCGGGTCCTCAAACTAGTACGTCCCGGACATCGCTGTTGTGCCGGAGGATCTGGCCAAAGGAGGCAGCGCCCTTCTTCCCGACCAGACGCTGCTGATCGTGGAAGTGACATCCGAGTCGAACGCGGAGACGGACCGGGTCGTCAAGCGACGCAGGTACGCCGAGTACGGAGCACCCTTGTACCTGCTCGTCGACCGTGTCGAGCGCAGCATCACGCTCTTCTCGGAGCCGCAGAAGCTGGGGTACACCCACGTGGAGGGCCCCTACCCGTTCGGTGCCGTCGTGCGGCTTCCGTTGCCGTTCGACCTCGCCATCGACACGAGCGGGCTCGTCTGATCGGTGACGGTGAGAGCGTCGGGAGAGTCAGGTCGGGGGAAGCGGCATCGGGGGGACAAGCCGCTTCCCCCGGTGAGAACAGGGCCTGCTGGTCCTCCGCCGCGGTCAGGGGGGAATCGCACGGCGGTGACCCCACAGAGAGGCCCTGTTCCGGCCCTCCGGGTCCTGCCTGGTCCCGTGGGGCTCGGTATTCATCGTGCCGGAAGGCGGGAGCCGTGTGGTCGGGCGAAAGGCCTTGATGGCGGGGTCGTAGGTCCTTAAAGGCCGCATCAGTGATCCAAAACGGCCACCGGATACGGCCATCCGTGCGGATACAATCGCCCGATCGCACATGGGGTCGACGGGGAGGCAGGATTGTGGCCAAGGCAAAGACGATCATCATCTACATAGTGGTGGTCTTCGTGCTGTACACGATCATCATGTCTCCGCAGCGGGCCGCCGAGCTGGTCCAGGTAGGGTTCGAGGGCATTTCCACCGCCGCGCAGAGCGTCGGTGACTTCATGTCAGAGCTGGTGAAGTAGGAGTAGCGCGATGATCCGCCACCTGGTCCTTTTCAAGCTGAACGAGGGCGTCGAGCGCGACGACCCGCGGGTCGTCGCCGGAGACCGGGCCTTCCGGGAGCTGGAGGGGCAGGTTCCGGAGCTGGAGTTCTGGGAGTGCGCCTGGAACATCACGGACCGGCCGATCGCGTACGACTACGCCATCAACTCCGCCGTCGCCGACGAGGACGCGCTCAAGCGGTACATCGAGCACCCGGCCCACCAGGCCGCCGCCGGACAGTGGCGGGAATTCGCCACTTGGGTGATCGCCGACTACCCCTTCTGACCCTTCCACGGCACCCGTTCGGTCCGGTTCCAGCAACCCCTCGCCCGTCGGGTGGGGGGTTTCTCTGTTCCGTTTAAACCTTTATGGCCTCAACACGGCACTATGAGGTGCTTGCACACAGTGGACATGTCTTGTGATGCTATGACCGCTTTTGACGGATGAGTTGACCGTAGTTGACCGCGAAGGGGTGGCGTCACCGTGCCGGCCAGTACAGCGCCTCAAGTGCCTCCCCAGACAGTCCAGACAGTCCAGACAGTCCAGACCGCCCAGACCGCCCAGACCGCCCGGCCCGAGGACATCCAGACCGAGACCCCGGACCCTTCCGTCAGGCCCGCCAGGACCCGCGGCGCCGACACCAGGGCGCTCACCCAGGTCCTCTTCGGCCAGCTCAAGAACCTGGAGCCGGGCACTCCGGAGCACGGGCGGGTCCGGGCCGCCCTCATCGAGGCGAACCTCCCCCTCGTGCGGTACGCCGCGGCGCGGTTCCGCAGCCGCAACGAACCGATGGAGGACGTCGTCCAGGTCGGCACCATCGGCCTGATCAACGCCATCGACCGGTTCGACCCGGACCGCGGGGTCCAGTTCCCCACGTTCGCGATGCCCACCGTCGTCGGCGAGATCAAGCGGTACTTCCGCGACAACGTGCGCACCGTCCACGTCCCCCGCCGGCTGCACGAGCTGTGGGTCCAGGTCACCGGCGCCACCGAGGACCTGACGACCGCCCACGGCCGGTCCCCGACGACCGCCGAGATCGCCGAGCGGCTGAAGATCTCCGAGGATGAAGTGCTCGCCTGCATCGAGGCGGGGCGTTCGTACCACGCCACCTCCCTGGAGGCGGCACAGGAGGGCGACGGGCTGCCCGGGCTCCTCGATCGTCTCGGTTACGAGGACCCCGCGCTCGCGGGTGTCGAGCACCGCGATCTCGTCCGGCACCTCCTCGTCCAGCTCCCCGAGCGCGAGCAGCGCATCCTCCTCCTGCGCTACTACAGCAACTTGACCCAGTCTCAGATCAGCGCGGAACTGGGCGTCTCCCAGATGCATGTGTCAAGGCTTCTCGCCAGAAGTTTCGCCCGCCTGAGATCCGCAAACAGGATCGAGGCGTAACTAGAACGGGTAGACCGTCCAGAGAGCAGTTCTGACGGCATAAAAGGGCTACACCCCCTGTTTCCAGGGCGGATTCGGCGCTGACTTGTCGACATGTCACTACAGCGCGTTGCCGACATGTGACATTCTGCTCGAAGCGCGTTTGCCGCAGCCCCGCCTCCGGTATTCAGGTGGAGGCTGCGTTCCTCCGATGGTCGCGGCCACCGCGACCGTCCGCGACCTCAAGGGGGTGGCATGTCCGAAGAACAGGGCAGCTCGAAGGTGCTCACGCTCACGAAGAGCGTGCCGGCACCCGCCGTGCTCACCAGCTCGCCGGAAGCCATCGACACCCGCACGCTGTCCCGCTCCCTGTTCCTGCGGCTCGCCGCGCTCGGCCCCACCTCGGGCCCCGAGGGAACGGACAGTCCGGAGCGGACCTACGTGCGGGACACACTGATCGAACTGAACCTCCCGCTGGTGCGGTACGCCGCGGCGCGGTTCCGCAGCCGCAACGAACCGATGGAGGACATCGTCCAGGTCGGCACGATCGGCCTGATCAAGGCGATCGACCGGTTCGACTGCGAACGGGGCGTCGAGTTCCCCACGTTCGCGATGCCCACCGTCGTCGGCGAGATCAAACGCTTCTTCCGCGACACCTCCTGGTCCGTACGGGTTCCCCGCCGCCTCCAGGAGCTGCGGCTCGCCCTGACCAAGACCAGCGACGAGCTCGCGCAGAAGCTGGACCGCTCGCCGACCGTGCCGGAGCTGGCCCGCGCGCTCGGGGTCTCCGAGGAGGACGTGGTCGACGGTCTCGCCGTCGGCAACGCCTACACCGCCTCCTCCCTGGACTCCCCCTCCCCCGAGGACGACGGCGGCGAGGGCTCCCTCGCCGACCGCCTCGGGTACGAGGACTCGGCGCTGGAGGGCGTCGAGTACCGCGAGTCGCTCAAGCCGCTGCTGGCCAAGCTCGCCCCGCGCGAGCGCCAGATCATCATGCTGCGGTTCTTCGCCAACATGACGCAGTCCCAGATCGGCGAGGAGGTCGGCATCTCCCAGATGCACGTCTCCCGGCTCCTCACCCGCACACTCGCGCAGCTCAGGGAAGGGCTCATCGCGGACTGAAGGCGGTCGGCGGAGTTCGATCGGACTCCGCCGGCCCCTGCACCGGGGTTCAGATTTGACGGGGCGTCAGCCACACTGGCGCGATGCGACGTCAGACATGCGTCTCCACCGGCCGCCGAGGCACCGTCATCGTCGCCTCGGCGGCCGCTCTGTGTCTGGGCGGCGGCCTCCTGGCCGCCTGCGGGAGCGGACCGGACGACGACGGGTACGTTGCCATGGGCGCCGCCGCCGATGGCGGGGACCGGCTGTCGAGCGGCGACGGGAAGCCCTCGGGCAAGGTGAGGCTGGTCCCGCTGGACGGGAACGGCGGCAGCCACAGCGGCAGCGGTGAGCGCGGTCCCGGCGGTCGCGGGTCCGGCGGCCCCTCGTCCGCGCCCTCCACCCCGGGTGCGAGCGGGCCCGGGCGCGCCCAGGGCACTCCCGGCGGGGCGCGTACGGGGATGCCGGGCGGTCAGGGGGGCGGATCACCCGGCGGGCCTGGCGCGAAGTCCACGGGCCCCGCGAACTCCTCGAAACCCGCGAACCCCTCGGAGCCCGGCAGCGGCTCCCGGCCACCGTCCTCCGGCGGGCCCGGCACCCCCTCGCCCCCGGGCGACGGCGAACCCGGCACCGGCGTCCCTGGCACCCCGGAACCTCCCGCTCCGCCCGCGACCCCGGCCGCGCTGACGTTGGGCGCACCGCAGCGCGAGGCGGCGGACAGACGGTGGTGCGAGGAGGTGACCGTGGAGTTCCGCAATACCGGCGGCTCCCCGGCGCGCTCGGGGACCGTCACCTTCGCCACCCACATCATCGGCGCCCTCGGCGTCGACTGGGCGACCATCACCTCGTCGCAGCCCCTGCCCGCCCCGATCGGCGCGGGCTCGGCGCGCTCGGAGACGTACACCGTCTGCGTGGAGTCCTGGCGGGTCCCGCTGGGCATGCGCGTCGAGACGCAGGACGTCTCCGCCGTGTGGAAGTGACCTGACCGGACGGCGGGGAGCCCGCTACGCACGAAAGCCGTCCCGGGTCGGCCCCGTACGAGCGGCGGCTCAGCCCCGTACGAGCGGCGGC
>NZ_JBIRKB010000006.1:287696-456129 GCF_044329855.1 Streptomyces sp. NPDC017520 | reverse complement strand
TGCTCAGCCCCGTACGAGCGGCAGCTCAGCCCCGTACGAGCGGCAGCTCAGCCCCGTACGAGCGGCAGCTCAGCCCCGTACGAGCGGCAGCTCAGCCCCGTACGAGCGGCAGCTCAGCCCAGTGCGAGCCAGGCCACCGCGCCGAGGACGACGACGACCGCGATCACCGCCGCGATCACCCCGGCCTTCGGCCCGGAAGAGGTCGCCGCGGGCTGCTGCCGGCGCTGCGGCTCGCCCTCGTCGACGAAGGCGCGGAACATCTGCGTGCTGCCCGCCGGGTCAGGGGTGCCCTCGGGGCCCGGCTGAGGGGCGTGGGGGTTGTGTGCCATGGGGCAGGACCCTAGCGAACTCGGGCCCACCACCCAACCCCCGGGCCATCCCGCACCCCGTCCGTCCTGCGTCACCGCAGCCGGGAAACGGGCTTGACCCGGACCCTACAGAGGCTTTTGCGTTCCTTTACTTCTGCAAGGCCATTTTCGTTTGCCTGTAGCAACCAACGGCTTCTATCGTTGCCCTAAGCAACAACATCGTCGTGAGTGTGCTGGGGGTTCCCGTGGCCGCACGGAGTAGTTACGAGGAACTGGCCCGGCAGCTCAGCGCCGTCGGGGCCGTCAAAAGGGGGCTCGCCCGCGCACTGCCGCACGAATGTCCCGCGGGATCCGCCGCCGTACTGACCCTCCTGGACCGGCACGGCGAGATGCGGATCAGCCGGCTCGCCGAGCTGCTGTCCGTGGACATGTCGGTGACCAGTCGCCACGTGGCCCATGTGGCCGATCGCGGCTGGATCGAACGGTCTCCTGACCCGGCGGACAAGCGGTCCCGCATCCTGCGGCTGACCCCCGGCGGGCACGAGCAGCTCGACGAACTGACCCGGCGGACCACCGAGGTGTTCGCCCACAACCTCCAGGACTGGTCCGACGACGACGTCGGCCGGCTCATCGCGCTGCTGTCCCGGCTGCGTGACAGCTTCGCCTGTCGCGGCTCCGGCGGCTGCGCCCCCGGACGTCACACCGGTGAGTGCAGGACCGGCCTCGGCGACGAGGCTCACACCCGTACACCTGTGTAACAGAAGCAAATTCGCACGGATAAGGAACTCAATGGCTACGACCACACCCACCGGTGTGCGGGGCGGCCACGCCAAGCACGGAGGGCACGGTGGCGCCTCCGCCTCCGGCGCCCCCGACGGCACGCCGATGACGCACCGGCAGATCATGGAAGCGCTGACCGGGCTGCTGCTCGGCATGTTCGTCGCGATCCTGTCGTCGACGGTCGTCTCCAACGCCCTGCCCGAGATCATCTCCGACCTCGGCGGCGGCCAGAGCGCCTACACCTGGGTCGTGACGGCCTCGCTGCTGGCCATGACCGCCACCACCCCGCTCTGGGGCAAGCTCTCGGACCTCTTCAGCAAGAAGCTGCTGGTCCAGATAGCCCTGATCATCTACGTCCTGGGCTCGGTCGTCGCCGGTCTGTCGACCAGCAGCGGCATGCTCATCGCCTGCCGCGTCGTCCAGGGCATCGGCGTCGGCGGTCTCTCCGCCCTCGCGCAGATCGTCATGGCCGCGATGATCGCCCCGCGCGAGCGCGGCCGTTACAGCGGTTACCTGGGCGCGGTCTTCGCCGTCGCCACCGTCGGCGGTCCGCTGCTCGGCGGCGTCATCACCGACACCAGCTGGATGGGCTGGCGCTGGTGCTTCTACGTGGGCGTGCCGTTCGCGATCATCGCGCTGATCGTGCTCCAGAAGACCCTGAAGCTCCCGGTCGTCAAGCGCGAGGGCGTCAAGGTCGACTGGACCGGCGCGTTCTTCATCAGCGCCGCCGTCTCCCTGCTGCTGGTCTGGGTGACCTTCGCGGGCGACAAGTACGACTGGATGTCGTGGCAGAGTGGCGTGATGGTCGCGGGCTCCGTCCTGCTCGGCCTGCTCTTCGTCCTCGTCGAGTCGCGCGCCGCCGAACCGATCATCCCGCTGCGCCTCTTCCGCAACCGCACCATCACGCTGGCCTCCATCGCCTCGCTGTTCGTCGGCATCGCGATGTTCGCGGGCACCGTCTTCTTCAGCCAGTACTTCCAGCTGGCGCGCGGCAAGTCGCCGACGATGTCCGGTGTGATGACGATCCCGATGATCACGGGTCTCTTCCTCTCCTCGACCATCTCCGGCCAGGTCATCACCAAGACCGGGCGCTGGAAGGCGTGGCTGGTCACCGGTGGCTTCCTGGTCACGGCCGGGCTCGGGATGCTCGGCACGATCCGGTACGACACCGCGTACTGGCACGTCGCGGTCTACATGTTCGTCATGGGGCTCGGCATCGGCATGATGATGCAGAACCTGGTCCTCGCCACCCAGAACCAGGTCGCCCCCGAGGACCTCGGTTCCGCGAGCTCCGTCGTCACCTTCTTCCGCTCCCTCGGTGGTGCGATCGGCGTCTCGGCGCTCGGCGCGGTCCTGGGCAACCGGGTCACCCACTACGTCCAGGACGGCATCGCCGCCCTCGGCCCGGAAGGTGCGGCGTTCGGCCACGGCGGTACCGGCGGCGGGGGCATCCCCGACCTGGACAAGCTGCCCGAGCCCCTGCGCCTGGTCATGGAGGCCGCGTACGGGCACGGCGTCGGCGACGTCTTCCTGTACGCCGCTCCGGCCGCGCTCGTCGCCTTCGTCGTGACGCTCTTCATCAAGGAGGTCGCGTTGAAGAGCAGCGCGGCGAACGACGCCCCCGTCGAGGTCCCGGCCGACGCCTCCGCCGATCCCTCGGCCGACGCCTCCGCCGCCGTCGAGACGGCTGAGGTCCCCGTACCCGCCGCCGTCGGCGCGGCCACCGGTCCGGTCTCCGAGGGCGCGGCCGGCATCCCCGCCTCCGGCCCCGGTACCGCCGTCGCCTCCGCCTCGTACGACACCGTCGACAGCAGCAGCAACAGCAGCAGCGGCGGCGGCGTTCAGGGCGGCACCCCGGTGCGCGGTGTGGTGCGCGGTGCGGAGGGCGCTCCGGTCGCCCGCGCCGCCGTCACCCTGATCTCGCTGGGCGGCCGGCAGCTCGGCCGCTCCGTGGCCCGGCCCGACGGCGGTTACACCCTGGACGCCCCCGGCTCCGGCAGCTACGTGCTGATCGCCTCCGCCGACGGCTTCCAGCCGCAGGCGTCCACGGTGGTCGTCGGCGAGGAGTCGCTGGCCTTCGACATCCTGCTCTCCGGTACGAGCGGACTGGCCGGAACGGTCAGGGCCGCCGAGTCCGGCGCACCCGTCGACGGAGCGATGGTCATCGTGACCGACGTCCGGGGCGACGTGCTGGCCACCGGCGCGTCCGGACCGTCCGGTGAGTTCGCCTTCGGCGAGCTGATCCCGGGTTCCGTGACCGTCGCGGTCAACGCCGCCGGCTTCCGTCCGCTGGCGCTGCCGGTGGAGATCGGCGGCCAGGGCGTCACCCGCGTCGAGGCCGCGCTGCGGTCCGGTGCGCTGGTCCGGGGCGTCGTGCGGGCCGGGTCCGCCCGGAGCCCGCTGACCGACGCGCGGGTCACGCTGATCGACGCGGCGGGCAACGTGGTCGCCACCGCGACGACCGGCGAGGACGGGGCGTACGCCTTCACCGACCTGGACGCGGGCGAGTACGCGGTCATCGCGACCGGCTACCCGCCGGTGGCCGGATCGCTGACCGTGAGCGGCCCGGGAGTCGACGGGCACGACATCGAGCTCGCCCACCCGGGCGAGTGATCGGTCCCCGCGGCACGGGCGCCCGCCCGCGCCTGTCGCGCGTGCACCTATAGGGATGCGCCCGCGCACGTGAAGGGATCGCGAAGACCCCTGGTCGGACGGCACTCCCAGCGGAGAGGCTGTCACGACCGGGTGGAAATGGGCCCCGGTGGCGGGTACGGCGAGCAGGGGACGGCCTGCCGTGACCGCCCCGGGGCCCGACCCATGTGGCCCCGGGTTCCTTCGGGCCGGCCGCGGGTCATCGAGCTAGGAGAGAGATACGGGATGGGACTTCGCGCACAGGTACGGACACGGGACGGCTGGGCGGTCCAGCACGCCGTCGTCACCGTCACCGACATGACCGGCGCCCAGGTGCTGCGCGCCGCGGCCGACGAGGACGGGGCCGTCCGCACGGACGGCTCCCTGGCGGCCGGCGCGTACACGGTGATCGTCACGGCGGTCGGGTACGCGCCCGCCGCCTCCACCGCCCTCGTCACCGCGAGCGGCCGGATCGAGGGCGGCCAGATCGTGCTGGCCCGCCAGGGCGGGGTGGAGCTGCCGCCGCCGGGCGTCTGGTCGCTGGACCCCGCGCACTCCTCGGTCGGCGCGGTCGCCCAGCACCTGGGGATCTCCAGCGTGCACGGCCGCTTCACCGACTTCGGCGGCCGGATCGAGATCGCCGAGGACGTCTCCCGCTCCCGGGTCGAGGCGGTGATCAGGGCGGCCGGCATCGACACCGGCAACGAGATGCGGGACAAGCACCTGCGCTCGCCGGACTTCCTGGACGTGGACCGGTACCCGGAGATCGCCTACCGCTCCACCGCGCTGGACCCGGCGGGCCCCGACCGCTGGACCGTGCACGGCGAGCTGACCATGCACGGCGTCTCACGCCCCGTCGACCTGGACCTCAGCTACCTCGGCACCGGGCCTGACCCCTGGGGCGGGGTGCGCGCGGCCTTCCACGCCACCGCTGAACTGCGCCGCGCCGACTTCGCGATGAACTACAACCAGGTCGTCCAGGCGGGCATCTCCGCGATCGGAACGACCCTGCGCGTGGAGCTGGACATCCAGGCGGTACAGGGCGAGGCGCTGCCCGGTTAGCGCTCGACGGGCCCTGCCCGGCCAGGGCTCGACGGGCGCTGCCCGGCTCCGGGCCGGCCCGGTCGTAGGGTGGTGGGCATGGCACCGAACATCGCGACCAACACCGCCGTGGAGCTCGACGAGTTGCTGGCGTTCGTACGCCCCCGGCACCGGGCGGTCCTGCTCACCGCCCGGGCCGACGGCCGCCCCCAGGGCTCCCCGCTGACCTGCGGCGTGGATGACGCGGGGCGGATCGTCATGTCGACGTACCCCGAGCGCGCCAAGACCCGCAACGCGCGGCGCGACGAACGGGTCAGCGTGATCGTGCTGTCGGACGAGTGGGACGGGCCGTGGGTGCAGGTCGACGGTTCGGCGGAGGTCATCGACGCCCCGGACTCGGTCGAGCCGCTCGTCGAGTACTTCCGGAACATCTCGGGCGAGCACCCGGACTGGGACGAGTACCGGGCGGCGATGGTGAAGCAGGGCAAGTCGATCATCCGGGTCACCCCGGAGCGCTGGGGCCCCGTCGCCACCGGCGGCTTCCCGGCCCACCTGGCCCCGGGGAGCTGACCGCGCGATGACCGCGGAAGCCACGGGCGACAGCGAGAACGGGAACGCCGGGTCCGTTCCGCCGGCGCCCGTCCCGGGGCAGCCCCACTCGCTCCTCGCGTGCGGGATGCCCGTCCCGGCCCCGCTGCCCTCGCCCGACGCCCTCGCGAAGGCCCGGCTGCTGGTCACGCCCTCGCTCGACAGCGGACTCGTACGGGAGCTGGAGCGGATCACCGGGCGGGACGCGGAGCTGCTGGAGGACGTCCCGCCGCCGTCCGACGCGCCCCTGCTGTGCGTGGGGGAGACACTGCCCGACGCGCTGCGGACGAACCGGCTGCTCTGGTTCCACAGCGTCAACGCGGGTACGGACCCGCTGTTCGCCGGGGGCCCCTGGCCCGGCTCGGCGCTCCTGACCCGGACCGTGGGCCGGATGGGCGAGCGGATCGCCCAGTACGTCCTGGCCTGGATGCTCGCCGAGTGCCAGTCCGTACCGGAGTTCACCGCCCTGCACGCCCGCGCGCACTGGGAGCGCCTCCCCTCGGAACTCGTCGCCGGGCAGACCGCCCTGATCTACGGGACCGGCCGCATCGGCGCGGCCGTCGGGCGGCTGCTGGGCGCCTGCGGGGTACGCACCGTGGGCGTCGCCCGCACGACGCGGTTCGGGCCCGCGCCCGGCACCGCCCGGGTGGTGCCGGGCTTCGACCGCGTGATCGGGGCCGCCGAGGACGACGAGGTGCTGGGCGAGGCCCGTTGGCTGATCTCCACGCTGCCGTTGACCGGGGCCACGGAGGGCTTCTTCGGGGCCGGCCGGTTCGCGGCGGTGCGCGGGGCGACGTTCGTCAACGTGGGGCGGGGCGCGACCGTCGACATGGGGGCGCTGGAGACCGCGCTCCGGGACGGCCGGGTGCGGCGGGCGGTGCTGGACGTGTTGGCGGAGGAACCGGCCGGGCCCGGCGACCCGGTGTGGAAGCTGCCCCGTACGGTCATCACCTCGCACTCCTCCGGGATCACCACCGACGAGGACGTCTCCGTCGACTTCACCGCCTGCTGGGAGGCCGTGACGGCGGGGCACAGGCCCGAACTGACGGTGGACCCGGGGCGCGGGTACTGAGCGTCCCTCCAAGAGCCGGCACCAGCACCGAGCCCCCTCGGAGAGGGGCTACTGAGCCGATGACCGGCTCCGGTCGCGTACGGCCTCGATGCCCGCGATCAGCAGGTCCAGAGCGAAGACGAAGTCCCGCTCGCGCATCTCCTCGACCGTCTTCCCGCCCCGGGCCGCCATCAGTTCGTCCGACGCCTCGGTGATCTGCCGCAGGTGCGGCTGCGCCCTGATCGTGCTCATCGCCCGCTGGTGGTACTCGTCCTGGGTCAGTCCGGTCGCGTCGCACCGCGCCTTGAAGTGGCCCTCGACGGTGCCGAATCCGTACACGAACTGGAAGACCGCCGAGAGCGCGCCCGTCTGCCGTTCCAGGGGCAGCCCGGTCGCCCGGACGATGTCCTGGACGGCGTACGAGAACAGCATGGAGTTCGGGCCGATGTTGAGGAAGGTCCCGGCCAGCGGCGAGATCCAGATGTGGCGGACGAGGAGCTCGCGGTAGCTGCGGGCCAGCTCCCGCAGCCGGTCCCGCCAGTCGGCGTCCTCGCGGGGCGGGGCGATCTCGGCGTAGACCGAGTCGAGCGCCAGTTCCAGCAGGTCGTCCTTGGTGTCGACGTACCAGTAGAGGGACATCGCGGTGACGTCCAGCTCGGCGGCGAGCCGGCGCATCGAGAACTTGGCCAGGCCGTCGGCGTCCAGCAGCCGCACCGACGCCTCGGTGATCCGGTTGCGGTCCAGGCCCACCGGGGACTCGGTCCTGCGCGAGCGCGAAGGGGCCCGGCGGTCCAGCCATACGCTGGTCCGCGCGGCGTTGTTCGCCAGGTCGGCCTCGGCCCGCGATCCGGGTCCGCCTCCACGTCCGGTGCCGGCACCGGCACCGGTCCCCGGCTCGGGCGCGGGCGCGGGCTCGGGCACGGGCGCGGACTCCCGGTCGGAATCGCGGTCGGAATCCCGGTCGGACTCGGACACCATGGCGCACTCTCCTCGTCTTGCGCGGACACTCCGCCGAGCGGTCCTGCCGGAAGGGCGGGACCGTACCGTCCTGCCGGAAGGACGGCGTACCGGACGCCGACGGTCCGGTACGCGCGTCCGGTCCGATGCTATGCCGCCGGTCCTGTCGAGTCTGCCCTGTTCCCGGCCTTCCCAGCCTCGGCCTTCGCTGCTCCGGATTTCGCGGCCCCGGATTTCGCGGCCCCGGCCACCGGCGTCTCCGTGGCGTCGGCGGGCGGCACCTTCATGGCGTTGGCCACCGGCGTCTCCGTGGCGTCGGCGGGCGGCACCTTCATGGCGTTGGCCACCGGCGTCTCCGTGGCGTCGGCGGGCGGCACCTTCGCAGCCCCGGTCGGCGACGTCTCCGCCCGCTCGGCCCGGCGCAGCAGCAGCGCGGCGAGCAGCCCGCCCGCCAGCACCGCGACCGCGCCGACCAGTTGGCTGACCTCCAGGCCCGAGGCGAAGGCGTCCTTGATCTGCTCCCGGGCGGCGGGTCCGTCGGCGGCGGCCAGGGCCGCCGGCAGCGAGGCCGCGCCGACGGCGGCCGGCACGAGAGCGGCGAAGCGGGCGTTCAGCACCGCGCCGAGCACCGCGACCCCCAGTCCGTTGCCGAACTCCGCGAGCATGCCGTTGACCCCTGCGCCCACCCCGGCCTTCTCCGGCGGGATCGCGCTCATGATGGCGTTGGCCATCGCGGGCATCGCCAGGGCGACGCCCGCACCCATCACGACCAGGCCGAACAGCATGCCGCCGTACCCGCCGTCGCCCCCGCCGAGCACCGCGATCGCGGCGAGACCGGCCGCCAGGCAGCTCATCCCCGCCGCGATGACGACGGGCGTGCCGAACTTCTGGACCATGCGCGCGCCGAGGCCCGTGAGGTTGAGGGCGACCACGGTGAGCGCCATGGGAGCCGTCCGCAGGCCCGCCTCCAACGGCCCGTAACCGAGGACGAACTGAAGATGCTGGGTGAGCAGGAAGAGCGACCCGGTCATCCCGAAGGCGACCAGGATGGCCCCCGCCACCGCACCGACGAACTTCTGGTTCCGGAAGAAGTGCATGTCGAGCATCGGGTGGGGAACGCGCAGCTCCCACAGCACGAATCCGGCCAGCACCGCGACTCCGAGAGACGCCGTCAGCAGCACCTGGCCGGACGCCCAGCCGTGCTCGGGGCCGGAGATGATCGCGAAGACGACGGCGGTCATGCCGATCGTGGAGAGCAGCGCGCCCAGCAGGTCCGGCCGCTCCCCCTGGCCGCTCTTCGACTCCGGTACGAGTCGGGCGACGGCGGCCAGGGCGAACAGGGCGACCGGGATGTTGATGAGGAAGATCGCGCCCCACCAGAAGTGGTCAAGGACGAACCCGCCGAACAGCGGGCCCGCCGCGAAGCCGAGGGAGGAGACCGTGGACCAGATCCCGATCGCCTTGACCCGCTCGGCGTCGTCGAAGATCTGGACCACGACGGCGAGCGTCGTGGTGAGCAGCAGCGCGCCACCGACCCCCATCCCCGCCCGGGCCGCGATGAGCTGGCCCGAGGACTGGGAGAGCCCGGCCACGAGCGAGCCGACGCCGAACAGGGCGAGGCCCACCATCAGCATCTTCTTGCGCCCGTAGCGGTCGGCGGAGCTGCCCGCGGTGAGCAGCAGCCCGGCCTGGACGAGTGAGTAGGCGTTGATCATCCACTGCACGTCGGCGGTGGAGGCGTCCAGCTCCGAGGTGAGGGAGGGGATCGCGACGTTGAGGACGGTGTTGTCGAGCAGCACCGTGAGCTGGGCCAGGCAGATGACGCCGAGGATCAGCCAGCGCCGCGGGTGCCTCTGGTGGGCGAGGTCTGGTCGTTGTGCGGCGGGTGCCGTCATGCGGACTCCTTGGGCTCCGGGGGTCCGGCGCGGTGACAGCTCGCTCCGGAGTGGCCGTACGACGCGCGAAGCTCGGCACTGTACGGCGTACGACAGATCATTGATATACACCGTAAGACAAGCCCTGTACAACGTACAAGTCAATTCCGCGCCACCGGACCGGCCGCGCCGGTGGGGCCCGCGCGGCTGCCGGACGGTACGGTTCTCGACGCTGACCTGACAAAGTGCGCGATTTTCGGCCGGTTGGAGAGCCATGTCGCTGCGTCGCCGTACCGCTCGTATCCCTCAACTCCTTTTCACCGCGTCCCTCTTGGGCGCACTCATCGCGCCGCCCGCCGCCGCCGTCACCACGACCCACCCCCCTTCCCGCGGTGACGTGCCGCTGCGGGTCGTCACGTACAACATCCACGCCGGGGCGGGCGTGGACGGTGTTTTCGATCTGGACCGCCAGACAGCCGAACTCCGGTCGCTGCAAGCGGATGTGATCGGCCTTCAGGAGGTCGACCGGCACTGGGGCGGCCGTAGCGAGTGGCGCGACCTCGCGGGAGAGCTGGCGCGGCGGCTGCGCATGCACGTCTCCTTCGCCCCGATCTACAGCCTGGACCCGGCCCGGCCGGGCGGCCCCCGGGCGGAGTACGGGGTGGCCGTGCTGTCGCGGCACCGGATCGTGAGCGCCGAGAACCACGAGATCACCCGTCTCTCCACCCAGGACCCGAACCCGGCCCCCGCTCCCGCCCCGGGGTTCGGCGAGGTCGTCGTACGGGTGCGGGGGCTGCCCGTGCACGTGTACGTGACCCACCTCGACTACCGCCCGGATCCTGCCGTCCGCGTCGCCCAGGTCGCCGACACCCGGCGGATCATGGCCGAGGACCGGGGCCCGCGGATTCTGCTCGGCGACTTCAACGCGGAGCCGGCCGCCCCCGAACTGGGCCCGCTGTGGCGGGAACTGGCGGACGCCGACCCAGGCGCGCCGACCTTCCCGGCGGGGGACCCGGTCAAGCGGATCGACTTCGTGGCGGTGTCGAAGGGCGGGCCGCGCGCCGGGATCACGGTGCGGAAGGCATGGGTGCCGGAGAGCGTCGCCTCCGACCACCGGCCGGTGGTGGCGGACCTGCTGGTACGGGGAGGCAGGGGCCGATGAGCCCACCGACGGGGGCCGGGCGGACGAGCCCGGAGGGGGCCCACGGGAGCGGGAAAGGGGCCGGAACGGGCTCGGTGCCCCACGGACTCGGCCGGCAGAACCCGGAGCGCCGGGCCGATGAGCCCCGGCTCGGCCCACACCACCCGGAACCGGGCCCATGCCCCACGGACTCGGCCCACACCACCAGAAGCCGGGCCCATGACTCACACGCTCGGCCCATGACACCCGGAACGGAACCGGGCCGATGAGTCCCCGTCGGGCCGGGAGTCATCCTTTTCGGCCCGCATGCCTCCTTTTACGGCCGGCGCGCGTCCTCCTGTCCGAGGGCCGCGCCCGGTCCACCACCCGCGGTCGCGCGCCGCGGGGCGCCCCCCGGAGGGCAGGCCTCCGACAGCACACGCGGTACCGGACGAAGGACGACCCATGACCACCACCACGCCCCTGCACGAACTGCTGGACGCCCACATCGCCGAGGGGTCGATGCCGGGTGCGGTGGCCCTGGTCGCCCGGGGCGGAAGGACCGAGGTGGCGGTGGCCGGCCCGGCCGGCCTCGCCGGGTCCGCGCCGATGCGGCGGGACTCGATCTTCCGTATCGCCTCGATCACCAAGCCGATCGTGGCGGCGGCCGCCATGACGCTCGTCGAGGACGGCCTGGTCGCCCCCGCCGACCCGGTCGCGGCATGGCTTCCCGAGCTGGCCGCGCCCCTGGTCGTACGGACGCCGCAGAGCCCGGTCGACGACGTGGTGTCGGCGGTCCGCCCGATCACCCTGCTGGACCTGCTGACCTTCCGGGCCGGCTACGGCTTCCCTTCCGACTTCTCGCTCCCGGCCGTCGCCCCGCTGTTCGCCGAGCTGAAACAGGGCCCGCCGCAGCCGCAGGCCGTCCTCGCGCCGGACGCCTGGATGGCCGCGCTGTCCCGTATCCCCTTGCTGCACCAGCCGGGCGACGGCTGGCTCTACAACACGTGCTCCGACATCCTCGGCGTCCTCATCGCCCGGGTCGCCGACCGCCCGCTGCCCGTGTATCTGGCGGAGCGGCTGTTCGAGCCCCTCGGCATGACGGACACCGGGTTCGCCGTGGGGCCCGCCGCGCTCGACCGGTTCACCGGCTACTACCGGGCCGGGGCGGGCCGCGGAAGCGATCCGGTGCTGGTCGACGCCCCGGACGGCCAGTGGAGCAGCCCGCCCCCCTTCCCGTCCGGCGCGGGCGGCCTGGTCTCGACCGTCGACGACTGGGCCGCCTTCGGCCGGATGCTGCTCGCCGGGGGCCTGAACGACGACGGACACCGGGTGCTGGCCGCCGAGTCGGTCCGCCAGATGATCACCGACCACCTCACCCCGGACCAGCGCGCCGCGAGCGGGCTCTTCACGGAGGGGCAGGGCTGGGGATTCGGCGGGGCGGTGGACATCGAGATCGCGGCCCCCTGGAACGTACTGGGCCGCTACGGCTGGATCGGCGGCACCGGCACCACGGCCCACGTCATCCCGTCCACGGGCACCGTCGCCGTCCTGCTCACCCAGCTGGAGATGGCCGGGCCCGCCGCCCCACAGGTGATGCGGGACTTCTGGACGTACGCGGCCGGGTTCTGAGCCGGACCGCGTACGCCCGGTCCTCAACCGGCGGGCCGTGTCAGGTCGTAGAACGTGGAGCTGCCGACGGTGACCTCGGTGAAGTTCTCCGCCACCCAGGAGGAGATCTGCGACGAGGTCCCGGAGTTGCCGCCCGGGCCGCCGCCTTGCGTCCCGCCGCCCAGGCCGCCTCCCGTTTCCCCGTCCGTTCCGTCGGCCGTTCCTCCGGCCATTCCGCCGCCCGAGACGAAGTAGTGGATCTTCCCTGCCGCGACGTACTGCTTGAACTGGGCCAACGTCGGTGACGGGTCGCTCCCGTTGAAGCCGCCGATCGCCATCACCGGTTCGGCGGTCGCGAGTTGGTAGCCGGCCGCGTTCTGCGCGCCGACGGCGGCGGCGACCCAGGTGTAGTCGTCCGCGCCCTTCTCCAGCAGCGCCTTCGCCTCACCGTCGACGGACGCGCCGTTGAGCAGCCCGCCCAATCCGCCTCCTCCGCCGCCCCTCATGCCTTCGCCGAATCCGGGGTTCGTGCCCGCCCCCGTCCCCGTACGCGTACCGCCGGGCGGGGCTCCTCCCGGTGCCGTCCCTCCAGGTGCGGCCGCTCCGGGCACCGTAGGCATACCGTCCTGGCCCGGCGCCTGCCCCTGGCCCTGGCCCTGGCCGGGAGGCTGCTGCATGCCGTCGCGCTGCCCGCCGTCACCTCCGCCGGGTCCGCCGGGCCCTCCCCTGCCGCCGCCACCGCTCCCGGGCCCGCCCATGCCGAAGCCGGCCGAAGGTCCGGCGGTCACGATCGACCCCTGGTGGCCGCTGTTCAAGGTGCTGGCGGTGTACGCCGCCGGCCCCGCCAGCGACGCCGCGCAGCTCAGCCCCACCACGGCGGCCGCCAGTCCCCGCCCGCCGAACCGGCCCACGGCCACCAGCCCGAGCGCACCCGCCAGCCCGGCCGCCAGTACCGCCCACCGCAGCCACGGCAGGTACTCCGGTGTGCGGCCCAGCAGGACATACGCCCAGACCACCGTCACCACGGCCGTGCCCGCGAGCACCGCACGCGGCCACCACGCGCCCCGCTCCTCCCACAGCACCGTGACGCCCATGGCGACGAGCGCCGCGATGTACGGGGCGAGGGCCACCGTGTAGTACTGGTGGAAGATCCCGGCCATGAAACTGAACACGGCCGCGGTCATGACCAGCGCACCGCCCCAGGCGACGAACGCGGCCCGCGCGGAGTCGGTCCTGGCCGCCCGTCGGGTCAGCCAGAGGCCGGCCACCAGCAGGATCAGCGCGGCGGGGAGCAGCCAGGCGATCTGGCCGCCGATCTCGGAGTTGAACATTCGGCCGATGCCGGTCTGACCCCAGCCACCGCCTCCTCCGCCCCCACGACCACCGCCTCCTCCCCCGCCGACGCTCCCGGTCTCCTCGCCGTTGAGCCGGCCGAGCCCGTTGTAGCCGAACGTCAGCTCCAGGAAAGAGTTGTTCTGCGAGCCGCCGACGTACGGGCGCGAGGAAGCCGGCATCAGCTCCACGATCGCGACCCACCAGCCACCGGCGACGACCGTCGTCAGCGCGGACAAGGCGAGTTGGCCGAGCCGCTTCGTCACGGGAACAGGGGCGCACACCGCGTACAGCACGGCCAGCGGCGGCAGGATCAGGAACGCCTGGAGGGTCTTCGTCAGGAACGCGAAGCCGACCGCCGCCCCCGCCCAGAGCAGCCACTTCGTCCGCCCCTGCTCCAGGGCCCGCAGCACGCACCAGACGGTGACGGTCATCAGCAGGGCGAGCAGCGCGTCCGGGTTGTTGAAGCGGAACATCAGCGCCGCCACGGGGGTCAGCGCGAACACGCCCACCGCGATCAGCCCGGCGACCGGCCCGGTACGACGGCGTACGGCGGTGTTCAGGACGGCCGCCGTGGCGAGCGCCATCAGGACCTGGGGGGCCAGGATCGCCCAGGAGTTCAGCCCGAACAGCCGCACCGACAGAGCCATCGGCCAGAGCGCGGCGGGCGGCTTGTCGACGGTGATGGCGTTTCCGGAGTCGAGCGAGCCGAAGAAGAGGGCCTTCCAGCTCTGGCTGCCCGCCTGGACGGCGGCGGAGTAGAAGGAGTTGGCGTATCCGGAGGCGCTGAGGTTCCAGAAGTACGCGAGGCCGACGGCCAGCAGCAGCCCGTACAGCGCGGGGCGCGCCCAGCGGGGGCCTTCCCTCCCGGTCGGCGGCGCGGTGACAGGGATCGCGGGGGCGGCGGTCGTGGTCATCGGAGATCCTCGGGTTCGTCGTGGACCGGGAGGACGGCTGCCGCGGGCGACCGCGCCTCCCCGTCGTCCCGTTCGGTGGCGCGGCGCTCGGGGAAGACCCAGGCGCGCAGGAGCAGAAAACGCAGCACGGTGGCCGCGAGATTGGCGGTGATCAGCACGGCCAGCTCCGTGCCGTGCGAGGGCGATCCGCTCGCCGCCCCCAGCGCGGCGAGCGAGCCGCTGGTCAGCGCGAGGCCGATGGCGAAGACCACGAGCCCCTGCGCCTGGTGGCGGACGGCCCCGCCCCGGCCGCGTACACCGAAGGTGAGGCGGCGGTTGGCGGCCGTGTTGGCGACGGCGGAGACGAGCAGCGCGCCGCCGTTGGCGAACTGCGGGCCGACGCCGAGCCGGAAGAGGGAGTAGAGCGCGAGGTAGAACAGCGTCGACAGCGCGCCGACGACGCAGAACCCGACGAGCTGGCGGGCCAGTCCGCGCTCCACTCCGGTCAGCGCCCGGTCGCGCGGGGCGTCCCCGAAGGGCCGGGCCAGCCGGTCCAGCGGCAGCGCGCCGACGGCCAGCGCCCGCCCCACCCGCCACACCCCTTTCAGATCCTCGGTGGCCGTCCGCACGATGCGGACCGTCGAGGCGGGGTCGTCGATCCAGTCGACGGGCACCTCGTGGATGCGCAGCCCGGCCCGCTCCGCGAGGACCAGCAGCTCGGTGTCGAAGAACCAGCCGCTGTCCTCCACCATCGGCAGCAGCCGCTCGGCGACCTCGCGCCGGATCGCCTTGAACCCGCACTGGGCGTCGCTGAACCCGGCGGCCAGCGAGGAGCGCAGGATCAGGTTGTAGGCGCGCGAGATGAACTCCCGCTTCGGCCCCCGCACCACCCGCGCACTCCGTGCGAGCCGGGAGCCGATGGCCAGGTCGGAGTGGCCGGAGATCAGCGGGGCGACCAGCGGGAGGAGGGCGTTGAGGTCGGTGGAGAGGTCGACGTCCATATAGGCGAGGACGGGTGCGTCGGACTCCGCCCAGACCGTACGCAGCGCCCGCCCCCGCCCCTTCTCCGCCAGCCGCACGTACCGCACCCCGGGAAGCTCCGCAGCGAGCGACGCGGCCACGGCGGGAGTGGAGTCGGTGCTGGCGTTGTCGGCGACGGTGATGCGGAAGGGGTACGGGAAGGTCCGCGCGAGATGGCCGTTCAGGCGCACGACGCAGGGGCGGAGGTCCTTCTCCTCGTTGTACACGGGGACGACGACGTCGAGCACGGGGACGTCGGCGGCGGTGGCCGGGCCACGGGCCGGGAGGTGTTCCCTGACCGGCAGACGGGCGCGGCGCCCGCCGCCCCCGCCGCCCCCGCTGTTGCGGCCGTCCCCGCTGTTGTGGCCATCCCCGCTGTTGCGGCCGGTCGCGCCGGGGCCGCTCCGGAGGCTGTCGGTTGTCATGCTCCGACGTTCGCCAACCGCGCTGTCACACCGGTGTGCTGAGCCTGTCCCTGCCCTGTGAGTCCGCGCGGGGCGCTTCATCCGTTTCCGCCGGCAGTTCGATCACGAACACCGTGCGGCCCGGCTCCGACTCCACCCGTACGCGCCCGCCGTGCGCGGAAACGACGGCCCGCACGATGGCGAGGCCGAGCCCGGTGGACCCGGTCGCCCCGCCCGTACCAGCCCCGCGCGAGCGAGAGGCGTCACCGCGGGCGAACCGTTCGAAGACGTACGGCAGCAGCTCCGCCGGGATGCCGGGCCCGTCGTCGCCCACCTCCAGCGTGACCGGCCCCCCGGGGCGCGCGGACGGCCGTACGGCCACGGTGACGGTGGTCCCCGGCGGGGTGTGGGCACGGGCGTTGGCCAGCAGGTTGACCAGCACCTGCTGGAACCGGTCGGGATCGGCGCGTACGGTCACGGGCTCGGCGGGCAGCTCAAGCCGCCAGCGATGCAGAGCGTCCCGGCCCGGCGCACCCCGGTCCGCCGCCTGGGCGTCCCGGCCCGGCGCACCCCGGCCCACCACCCCGGCATCCCCGCCCAGCGCGCCCCGGCCCAGGGCCTGAGCGTCCCGGTCCGGCGCACCTTGGCCCGACTCGCCCCGGTCCGCCACCCGGGCGTCGCTGATCGCGTCCACGACCAGCGGCAGCAGATCGGTTCTCCCGTACGAGAGCGGACGCCCGGCGTCCAGTCGGGCCAGCAGCAGCAGATCCTCCACCAGCCCCGTCATCCGGTCCGCCTCCGACTCGATCCGCCCCAGCGCGTGCCGGGTGACCGGGTCGGGCCCCGGCGCTTCCCGGTCCCCCGTGGGGCGCCACTCCGGCGCGTCCCGTCCCGCTCCGGCGCGCCGGGTCAGCTCGGCGTAGCCCCGGATCGAGGCCAGCGGGGTGCGCAGCTCATGGCTGGCGTCGGCGACGAACTGCCGGACCCTCGTCTCGCTCTCCTGGCGGGCGGCGAGTGCCGAACCGACGTGCCCGAGCATCCGGTTGAGCGCCGCGCCCACCTGCCCGACCTCCGTACGCGGATCAGCCTCGGCCCCCGGGACCCGCTCCAGGAGGGCCACCTCGCCCCTGTGCAGGGGGAGTTCGGAGACCCGGGTGGCCGTGGCGGCGACCCGGCGCAACGGCCGCAGGGCGACCCCGACGAGCACGGTGCCGGCGATCGACGCGGCCAGCAGCCCGGCGGCGGTCACGCAGACCTCGACGACGATCAGGGTGGTCAGCGCACCGCTCACCTCGGCGCTGGGGATGCCCACGAGGACGGTGTACCCCTCGGCGGTGGTGGCGGCCTCGACCCGGTAGCCGCCGAGCCCCGGAAGGCCGATGCTCCGGGCTGCCTCACCGGTGGTCGGAGCGGCCGCCTCCAGGGCGCTCCGCTGCTCCCCGGTCAGCGGCTTCGCGCTCTCCTGGGCGCGCAGCCCGCTGTCCTCGACGACCTTCGACGCGGTGACGTCCCCGTCCTCGCCGAGAAGGGCCCCGAACGTGCCGAGCGGCTGCCCGCCCCCGCCGACGAAGCCGAGCGGTCCCGCCTCGCGCAGCGCCTGGGGCACCGGGCCCGGCGGCCGTTGGGCGCGCTCGGCGACGGAGTGCAGCTGGTCGTCGAGCTTGCCGTACATGTAGCTGTGGAAGGCGATCGCGGTGACGGACCCGATGACGGCGGCGACGACGGCGATCAGCGAGACGGCGGACACGACGAGCCGCGTCCGCAGCGTCCACGGCCGCCGCAGCACCCCCACACCGCCCCGGCCCCTACTCACCGGGCTTGATCAGATACCCCGCGCCGCGCCGGGTGTGGATCATCGGCGTGCGCCCGGCGTCGATCTTCTTGCGGAGGTAGGAGATGTAGAGCTCCACGACGTTGGCCTGGCCGCCGAAGTCGTAGTTCCAGACCCGGTCGAGGATCTGCGCCTTGCTGAGCACCCGGCGCGGATTGCGCATCAGGAAGCGCAGCAGCTCGAACTCGGTGGCCGTGACGTGGATCGCGTCCCCGCCCCGGCTCACCTCGTGGCTGTCCTCGTCGAGCACCAGGTCCCCGACGGTGAGCGTGGACTCGGCACGGCCGGCGGCGACGGCCGAGCCCGAGCGGCGGATGAGCCCGCGCAGCCGGGCCACGACCTCCTCCAGGCTGAACGGCTTGGTCACGTAGTCGTCGCCGCCCGCGGTGAGCCCGGCGATCCGGTCCTCCACGGCGTCCCGGGCGGTCAGGAAGAGGACCGGCACATCGTCGTACTCGCGGCGCAGCCGGCCCAGCACGGACAGCCCGTCCATGTCCGGGAGCATCACGTCCAGGACCACCGCGTCCGGGCGGAAGTCCCGCGCGGCGCGGACGGCCCCGGCCCCGTCCCCGGCGCTGCGCACCTCCCACCCCTCGTACCGCAGGGCCATCGACAGCAGCTCGGCGAGCGGAGCCTCGTCGTCCACGACCAGGACCCGCACGGGGGTACGGTCCGGCCTGAGCAGTTCGGTACGCCCCTGGGGCGAGGTCGTCGTCGTCATGGGGACCACTCTGTGAGCCACCCGTGAGAGAAACCTGACCCGTTCCTGTGAATTCCCTGAGAAAGCGGCGCGGGTTCTAGCAGCCCCGAGCGGGGAACAACGCGGCGGCGTTCCCGTGGCAGACCGCCCGCAACCACTCGTCCCCCAGCCCGAGCCGCTCCAGCGCCTTCAGCTGATGAACGTACGGGTAGGGGATGTTCGGGAAGTCGGTCCCCAGCAGGATGCGGTCCCCGAGGTCGGCGAGCCGCCCCCGCTCCGCCGGCGGAAAGGGGCTGAACCCCTCGCTGAAGTCGGTGAACGCCATCGTCGTGTCGAGCCGGACCTCCGGATACACCTCCGCCAGCGCCAGGAACTCCGCGTACTCCGGCATCCCCAGGTGCGCGACGACCAGCCGCAGCCGGGGATGGCGCGCCAGCACCCGCCCGATCGGCCCCGGCCCGGTGTGGGCCCCCGGGGCGGGCCCCGACCCGCAGTGCGTCACCACCGGGATCCCGGCCTCCGCGAGCAGCCCCCACACGGGGTCCAGGAGCGGGTCGTTGGGGTCGTACGCGCCCACCTGGAGGTGCGACTTGAAGACCCGCGCGCCCGCCTCGACGGCCTCCTTCACGTACACCTCCACGCCGTCCTCCGGGAAGAGGGTCGCGGTGTGCAGACAGTCGGGGGTCCGGGCGGCGAAGTCGGCGGCCCAGCCGTTCAGCCAGCGGGCCATGCCGGGCTTGTGCGGGTAGAGCATGGAGGTGAAGCGCAGCACCCCGAACGACCGCAGCACCGCCAGCCGCGCCTCCTCCTCGTACCGGTAGGTGATCGGCCACTCCAGGCCGGTGAGCGGCCCGGCGGCGTCGAAGTAGGCCCACACCTTGCGCAGGACCTGCTCCGGCATGAAGTGGGTGTGCACGTCGATGATCCCGGGCAGCCCGAGCCGCTCCCAGAACCGCACCACGTCATCGCTCTCCGGCCCCACGGACGCTCTCCCTCGGTCGACGGTCAGAACAACCCACCCTGCACACCGCCGCCGCCGATGTCGATGAGGGGGACACGTACACCCCCCTCCGCCACGGCGGACACGGCCCCCGGGGACGCGATCTCTCCGGCTGCGGCCCCCGGGGACCCGGCCACCCCGGCAGCGGCCCCGGGGGACCCGGCCACCCCGGGCAGGGCCGCGAGGTCCCACCCGGTGATCAGCCGTGTGTCCAGGACGACCACGCCCACGCCGTCCACCGCCAGATGCAGATCGGGCCCGGCCGCAGCGACGAGCCGCCCCGCGACCACGCCCCCGTCGACCAGCTCCCGCACCGACCGCACCGGAGCGGGCGCCCGGTCGATCCCGAAGGCCGCCGCCTGATCGACGACTTCGAGGGGCAGCCGCTCCAACGACTCGGGCCAGCCACGCCCTTCGAGCCGCGCGGCCCGCCCGTACAGCTCCGCCACCTCGGCGGCCCGCTCCTCGCACCCGGGAAGCCGCCCGCGCACAGCCCGCTTCCTGGCGTACGGGATCCGGTCGGGCACTCCGAGGGCCGCCCGCAGCACCTCCTCGGTCCGCCGCGCCGCCATGAGGGGCCCGCGCCCCAGCCAGCTGAAGGCCACGGCCCCCTGCTCCCGCAGCCGGGCCGCCCCCCGCTCCTCCCCGGTGATCCCGACCTTGACCATGCCGGGCCCGAACCAGGCGAGGTACACGCGGTACGTCCGGGGGTCGTCCGCCATCGTGTCGGCGGCCACCGAGTGCACCCGGTCCAGCCGCGCGCACTCGGCGCACCGCCCGCCGGTGGAGCGCCCCGGCACCACCGCGCCCAGCGGGCACGCGTTCCCCCGGGCCCCCACGCAGTACCGCTCCCCGAGGGCCCGGAACCCGAGGCCGGCCCCGTACGCGAGCACGCTCACCCGCCGGTCACCGCCCCTGCACCACCCCAGCTCGGGCACCTGCCCCGGCCACCGCACCCCGGCGCACCACCACCCACCGGACACCCGGACCCCGCTCTCTCCCACCGGCACCAGATCGCCGGTCGAACCGGCCCGGCGATGCTACGCGTAGCCTCCGACACCTCCGACACCCTCGATCCGCCGCCGCGGCCGGCCGTTATGATCCGAGCCATGGCGCTGACCGGGAAGCAGACGGACCTGTTCGCGGCTTCCATGCCCCGGCTCAAGGCCATCGCCTACCGCCTTCTCGGCTCCGCGAGCGATGCCGAGGACGCCGTCCAGGACACGTTCCTGCGCTGGCAGTCCGCCGACATCGACCGCATCGAGGTCCCCGAGGCCTGGCTGACGAAGGTCCTCACCAACCTCTGCCTCAACCAGCTCACCTCGGCGCGCGCCCGCCGCGAGACCTATGTGGGCCAGTGGCTGCCCGAACCGCTGCTCGCCGGGGACCCGATGCTCGGCCCCGCCGACACCGTCGAACAGCGCGAATCGGTCTCGTACGCGGTCCTCGCCCTCATGGAGCGCCTCTCCCCCAACGAGCGGGTGGTGTACGTGCTGCGGGAGGCTTTCGGCTACCCGCACCGGAGGATCGCGGAGATCCTCGACATCACCGAGGCCTCCGGCCAGCAGATCTTCCACCGCGCCAAGAAGCACATCGCGGAAGGCAGGGCCCGGACCGAGATCGACGAGGCCACCGCCCGGCGGATCGTCGAGGAGTTCCTCACGGCCGCCACCAGCGGCCGGACCGAACCGCTCGTCCGGCTGCTCACCGCGGACGCCGTCGCGATCGGCGACGGCGGCGGAAAGGTCCCGGCCCGCGCGAAGCCGTTCGAGGGCGCGTCGGCCGTCGCGAGGTTCATGCGGAGCCTGTTCACCCCCAACCAGGCCGCTCGCAACCTCCTCGGCGGCGCCGCGGAGGTCCACGTCGCGTACGCCAACGGGCTGCCCGCGCTCGTGGTCACCGTCGACGGCCGGGTCATCGGCGTCATGTGCCTGGAGATCACGGCGGACGGCATCGCCGCGTTCCGCAACCAGGCCAACCCCGACAAGCTCGACCGGGCGACGCGTCAGTGGGCGGCGACGGACCACGGAGAACCGGCCCTCCGCATCAACTAACCGCCGGTGACGCACGTCACATCTCCCTCCTGTCAGGAATCGCCGGGCTGCCCGGTTCAAGGGGCGAAACCGCGCGAGACAGGAGCGAAGGACATGCAGCAGAACATCCAGCAGCACCGCGTCATCGTCATCGGAGCCGGCTACACCGGAGCGAGTGCCGCCGGACGCCTCGCCAGGCGGCTGCGCCGCGAGGACGTCTCCATCACCCTCGTCAACGCCGAACCCGACTTCGTCGAGCGCGTCCGGATGCACCAGCTCGCGGTGGGCCAGGACCTCCGCCCCCGCCCCTTCCACGCGATGTTCGCCGGCACGGCCGTCCGGCTGCGCCTCGGCAAGGTCACGGGCGTCGACGTCGACCGCCGAACGGTCTCCGTCACCGACCCGGACGGAACCGGCGAGCCGGAGACCTTGCCGTACGACACCCTCGTGTACGCCCTGGGCAGCGCCTGGAACACCCACGCCGTCCCCGGCGCCGCCGAACACGCCCACGACATCGCCGGCCGCCCCGGCGCCCTGCGCCTGCGCGACCGCCTGGCCTCCCTCGCCCCCGGCACGCCCGTGGTCGTCGTCGGTGGCGGCCTCACCGGCGTGGAGGCCGCGACGGAACTGGCCGAGACCCGCCCGGACCTGGCCGTCTCCCTGGCCGCCCGAGGAGCACTGGGCGACTGGCTCTCCCCCAAGGGCGCCAGGCACCTGCGGAAGGTCTTCACCGACCTGCGGATCACCGCCCACGAACACACCGACGTCACCGCCGTGCACGCCGACCGTGTCACCACCACCGAGGGCGACATCCCGGCCGCGGTCACGGTCTGGACGACGGGTTTCGCTGCCCACCCCATCGCCCGGGCCACGGCCCTGGAGACCGCCGACAACGGCCAGATCGTGGTCGACGGCACGATGCGCTCGACCTCACACCCGGACGTGTACGCCATCGGCGACGCGGCCCTGGTCGCGGGCCCCGGCGGCAAGCCGCTGCGCATGTCCTGCGCCTCGGGCGTCCCCACCGCCTGGCAGGCTGCCGACGCCATCGCGGCCCGCCTCACCGGCGCCAAGCTCCCGACCACCGCACCCCGCTACTTCAACCAGTGCGTCTCCCTCGGCCGCAAGGAGGGCCTGATCCAGTACGTCACCGCCGACGACCGAGCCGTCAGCGCGGCCCTGACCGGCCGTGCGGCCGCCCTCTACAAGGAACTGGTCTGCAAGGCCGCGGCCTGGGGCGTGGCGAACCCGACGATGGGCCTGCCGACCCGCCGCCGCCGGGTCACGGCGGAGCCGGCGCGGACGACCGCCCCAGCCGCTGCCGCCGAAGCGGCGTGAGGTCCCGGCCGGCCGAGAACCGACAGACGTGAGGCCCCCAGGGTTCCTCCTGAGGGCCTCGGGCCCGCTGGGCGCACGGGCCAGGAACCGTCGGCCGCGAAGGAGCCCGAGCGTCGCCCAGGACGGAGGAGCGTCGACGGTCGTCGTCCGCCTGGCCGTCCGCCTGGTCGCGGGCATCCCCCAGTGGCACCATCTGGTGGATGCCCTCTTCCCTTCAGGTCGGCCCGTACACCGTCATCGCGCTCGCCGATGGGGCGGGCCCCTTCTTCTCTCCCCGGTCGGAGGCGTTCCCCGACGCCACCACCGAGCAGTGGGCGGAGGCCGACCGACTCGATCCCGGCGCGCTCGACGCCGAAGGGCGCTGGCGGCTCCAGTTCCGCGCGTTCGCGATCCGCAGCGACCAGGGCGTGACGCTGGTCGACGCGGGAATCGGCCCGGCCGACAGCCCGGCGGCCTCGTGGGCGCCCGTGCCCGGGGAACTCCCCGCTTCACTGGCCGCCGCGGGCATCGCCCCGTCCGAAGTGGACACCGTGGTGATCACGCACCTCCACACCGACCACGTGGGCTGGGCCGTCGTCGGCGGCGGCGAGCAGCTGCGACCGTTCTTCCCGAACGCCACATACCTGTTGCAGCAGGCCGAAGTCGAAGCGATCGAGACCATCAACCCGCAACTGCGGTCCGCCGTGATCGCCCCACTCCGAAGGACCGATCAGCTACGGCTGCTCGACGGCGACACCCCGCTGCGCAGCGGGGAGCGCGTGTTCGCCACCCCCGGTCACACACCCGGGCACCAGAGCGTGCTCCTCACCTCCGGGCGCGAAGCGGTCGCCATCACCGGTGATCTGCTCGTGCACGCGATCCAGCTGCTCCACCCCGAACTCGCCTACGCCCACGAGATGGACCCTGAGCAGGCAAGGGCCTCAAGAGAACAGGTGCTCCACAGCCGAGCCGCCGACAGCCTCTACCTCGCGACCCCGCACCTGACCGAGCCGTTCATGGCTCGCTGACTCACCCGGAGGGGCCTGGCCTCAACATCTATGGCCTGACCGGCACTTCTTCAAGAGGGCAACGCGAGAGGCCCCCAGGATTTCTCCTGGGGGCCCCTCGCCTGCTGTGCACTCGGCAGGATTCGAACCTGCAACCTTCTGATCCGTAGTCAGATGCTCTATCCGTTAAGCTACGAGTGCTTGGCTTTCCGGGCTTTTTTCTCCCCGGTCGGCGTTGCGAGAACAACATTACATGACCTGCGCCGTGACGCGAAATCCATTAGCCGCACCGCTGCCGACCTGCGGAAACGGCCTCCCGAGGCCCGTCCCGGTCACCCTCCCGAACCAGCCACGAACCGGCCCCGGCTCCCCCTCCGCGGCCTCGCGGGTCCCGGAACGGCCGAAGCCCCGTGCCAGGGGCACGGGGCTTCGGGGTGGGGCGGAGGCGGAGGGATTTGAACCCTCGATGGGCTTTAAGACCCAAACCGCATTAGCAGTGCGGCGCCATAGACCGGACTAGGCGACGCCTCCAGCACACCTCGCGCGGACGCGAGTGGTGCGTGCAGATGATGACACAGTTGCGCGTCGTGCCACCAATCGCCGCACACGTTACTAGGCCCCCTGGGGCCTAGGCAAAGCAGTTCGGCGTGGTGCCGCAACGTCCGGGCGCGGTGCGCGTTAGAGAGGGGTGGGGGCCCCGGTCTCCGTCAGTCGTCCCGTCGTCGTCGCCCGTCAGTCGTCCGTCAGCCGTGGCGTCCGGGCGGGTCGGTGATCACCCGTGACCGCCGCCCGTGGCCGACCCCGCCGCAGAGATCCTGGAGCTTCCGCATGCTGCGCCGTCTCGCCCTCACCGCCGTCGTCTCGCTCGCCGCGCTCGCCACCGCCGTGCCGGCGTCCACCGCCACCGCCTCCGGGCCCGTGTCCTCCGGTCCGACGCCCGCCGCCGTGCCCACCTCCGGGCCGTTCGCCGCCGCCCGGCCCTCCCTCGGGCCGCTGCCCATGCCCGTCCCGCTGCCCGGGTTCCTGGAGGGCGACAGCGGGAAGGGCACGGGGGCGGCGAGCGAGGTGCTGACGCGGCTCACCGTGTCCGTCGAGAACACCGGGGTCGCCGGGGCCGACGGCACCTTCGAGCTGGAGTGCGGGCCCACCGGCGGCAGCCACCCGCAGGGGCAGGCGGCCTGTGACCGGCTGGCGGAGGCCGGCGCCACCCGGTCCGGGCGGCAGGAGCTGTTCCGGCCGACCCCGGAGGGCACGATGTGCACGATGATCCACGGCGGCGACGCCACCGCGCGCATCGTGGGCACCTGGGAGGGGCGGGCCGTGGACACCACCGCGAGCCGCCGCGACGGATGCGAGATCGCGCGCTGGAACAGCCTCGTGCCGGTGCTTCCGGACGTCCGATAGCCCGTCGGCGACGGCGCAGAAGCGTTCGCCTCCGCATATCCGCCGAGGACGGATCCGGGTGCCCGTGCGCCCCGAGGGGCCTGCCCGCGTCGCACGTCCGCGCACGTCACAGGGTGCGCGGACGCTCACGTCATGGGCCCGCGGCGTACACGCCGCGCACAGAACCTTGGTGAGAGCTCCCCCTCATCCGCCGCCCCCGGGGCCTCCCCTGCCCTTAGACTCCTCCAGTGACAGTCTGCGGCCCGAGGGGCAAGATGGGGCCCGCTGTCGGCAAGGTGCGGTAATCAGGGAGGAAGCGTCGTCGTGAGCAGCAGGCCATCCCGAGGCACTGCTCGCCTCGCAGCCATACTCGATGCCCTTCCTGACGGGCTGCTGCTCGTCAATTGCAACGGCACGGTCGTCAACGCCAACGCCATCGCCCTCGAAATGTTCGAGACCCCGGGCACCGCGCTCGTCGGTCGCGGACTGCTCGATCTGCTGCCGGAGTTCGACTCCAAGCTGATCCCGGGTTCGATGCGCCGGCCCGAGGCTGCGGACGAACAGGGCAGGACCAAGCCGACGCGGATGACCGCGCGGCGCACCGACGGCCACGAGTACCCGGTCGAGGTCACCAGCGCGAGCCTCGACAGCGGGCAGGCCGCGTACAACGACATCCACTCCAGCTACACCGGTGACGAGCTGCTCATGCTCGTCGTGCGGGACCTCTCCGGCACCGTCGACACCGAGGCGGAGCTGGCCCGTTCGCAGCGGCAGACCGAGATGATCCTGCGGGCCGCCTCCGAGGGCGTCGTCGGCACGGACACCGACGGGCGCGTCGTCCTCGTCAACCCCGCCGCCGCGCAGATCCTCGGCTTCCGGGCCAGCGACCTCGGCGGCCAGGAGCTGCATCCGCTGATCCTGCACTCGCGGGCGGAGGGCGAGCCGTTCCCGTACGAGGACTCCCCGCTCGCCGACACCCTCAAGTCCGGGCGCAAGCACCGGGTGCGTGGGCAGGTGCTGTGGTCCAAGAGCGGCGCGCAGGTGCCGGTGGACCTCACGACCGCGCCGGTACGGGACGGGGACCAGCTCGTCGGCGCGGTGATGACGTTCACCGACCGTCGGCCGTACGAGGAGTTGTCGACGCAGCACAAGAGCGTCGTCGCCGAGCTGACCACGAGCCACTCCGCCGAAGTCACCGCGCTCAAGGAGGCGCACGCCGCCGAGCTGGAGGCGCTGAAGGAGGCACACACCGCCGAGCTCGCCGACCGTAGCGAGCGGTACGCCGCCGAGATCGAGGGACAGGCCGAGCTGCTCGCCTCCCTGGGCGCCCAGCACGCCCAGCTCACCGCCGTCCTCGGCGGTTCGCTGCGCGGGCCCCTGGAGGAGCTGCGCGGCGAGCTGTCCACGCTCGCCTCCGACCCGGCCGGCCAGCTGTGGCCCGAGGCCAACCAGATCCTGCACCATCTCGCCGCCGGGTACGCCCGGATGACCACGCTCGTCGACAACGTGCTGGGGTACCAGCGCCTGGACGCGGGGGTGGAGGGGCTGCACAAGGCCCGGGCGATGGTGGACGGCATCGTCACGGGCGGCATCGACGGGGCGGTCGAACTGATCGGTCCGGGGCGCGCCCAGTTCGCCGTGCACGCCCCGCCGATCGAGGCCGAGGTCGACGCGCCCCGGCTCGCGACCGCCATCGCCCACCTCGTCGCGGACGTCTGCGGCGTCGATTCGACCGGCAAGACCCGGGCCGTTCCCGGGGGCGGCTATGTCGACTCCACCGTGGTCGTGGCCGCGGCCCAGCGCGGTGACGTCGTACGGATCGAGGTGCGCGGCCCGTTCGCCGGGGGCGACCCGGTGCACGAGCCGATCGTGCGCGGCATCGTCCGGGCGCACGGCGGGGTCCTCCAGACGCACGAGACGCCGGGCATGAACGGCAGCGCGTACGTGCTCGACCTGCCCATCGGCACCGCGTCCGGCACGATCGCGCCCCCGGAGCAGGACGGCACCGCCCTCCTGCCGGAACCTCCCCCCGCCGCCCCCTCGTCGCCCGAAGGGCTGGGAGCCCCGGGCGTCACCAGCGGCGGCCGGCGCCGGGCGCGCAGGTCCTCCACCGACGCGTTCCTGGACAGCCCCGGCGGCACGCCGGAGAGCCTCGGCGACAACGCGGTCGGGACCGTGGCTCACGCCCCCGACGACCGCCCGGCCGCCGAGCCGACCGGGCGGCGGCGGGCGCGCCGGGGACCGGCCGCGCCCGAGGAGCAGCAGGCTCCCGAGCTGATCCCGGCCCAGCAGGGCGAGGGGTCCGGGCGTCGGCGCGGCCGGCCCAGCCCGGCGGAGGCGGCCCCGGGCACGATTCCGGCCGACGGCGCCCGGGAGCAGCCCCAGCCACCGCAGCGGGGAGCGCTGGCCCTGACCTCCGCCCCTTCCGCGGCACCCACCGCCCCTAGCGAGGGGTCGGTCGTCACCGCGGCCGAGAACGCCCAGGGCGGCGGACGCCCGCAGCTCGGGCAGACCGTGCCGCCGCAGGGCGTCCCGGTGGACCCGCAGCAGCCCGTACCGCCCGCCGGGCGGCGTGCCCGTCGTGAGGGCGAGCCCGCCCGCCCCGCCCTGCCCGCCCTCGCCTCCGGCAACAGCGGAGCCGAGAGCGACGGCGGTCACCCCGGGGCGGAACAGTCCCAGCAGCCCGGGGGGCGGCGTGCCCGGCGCGCGCTGGCCGCCGCCCAGGAGCGCACCGCGGCCGAGGCCGGGCCGCGCACCGCCTTCGCCCTGCCGCCCGCCGACGCGGACCGGGCACCGCTCGCCCCCGAGGCCCCGGTGGCGCCCGGCGACGGGGCGAGCACGCACCACGCGCGTACCGCACCGGAGGCCGGTCACACGCCTCCGCAGGCGCACCCCGTCGCCCCGGCGCACACCGGCCCGCAGACGGACGGAACCTCCGGCCAGGGCTTCCCGGCCGCGCCCGGGGCGGCCCACGCGCCCCGCCTCCCCGGGGCGGCGCCCCATGCGCCCGGCCCGCACGACGGCGGCGTACCGGAGGCTCCGAGCCCGGCGCAGGGCCTCGCGCCGTGGGGCGACACCGGGCAGAACGTCCACCCCGACACCGGGCAGAACGTCCACCCCGACACCGGTCGGACCGGCGCCGGGCGGACCGCCCACACCACCGGCGTCGCGGCCGTCGCCGAGCCGGTGACGCACCCGGCCGACGGTGACGCGGGCGTACCGGCCCCGGACGCGCGGCGGCAGCCGCTGCCCGCCGAGGAGCCGATGCCGGACGGCAGCAACCCCGACTCGACGCAGGGGAGGGCCTTCAGCGTGCGAACGCTGGGCCAGGGCGTGCCGTTCGCCCAGCACCTCGCGCATCAGCAGAACCAGCCACATCAGAGCCTCGGCGGGGCCGGCAGGCGCCGCAAGCTCGCCGCCCCGCCGGAGGGCGACCGCTCCCCGGCCCGGGCCGCCGGCGACCGGCCGGGGCCGGCACAGCCGGCGGACCCCGCGCAGGCCCCCGGGCCGCAGCAGCACCAGCCCCACACCCAGGGCCAGGGGCCGGACCAGGAGCAGGAGCCCGGTCGGCCGGGTCAGCCCGGTCAGCCGGGCCAGCCGGCGCAGGGCGGGCCCGGCGCCGCCTACGGTGAGGGGCAACTGCTCGCGCCGCCCGTCGCGGAAGGGCGCGCGTACGCCATTGGGGCGCCCGACGAGGGGGCGGAGGGTCCCGAGCCGCTGGACGGGCCCGGGGGCGCGGTCGAGGTCGCCAACCGGCCGCACCCGCACCCGGTCGACGACGAGCTGCCGCCCGAGCCGCTGGACAACCCGCGTCGGCTGCTGGTCTGGCCGGCGCCCGATGTGCCGACCCAGCAGGCGCTCAGCGACCGGGGCTACCGTCCGGTGATCGTGAACTCCCGCGAGGAGGTCGACGCCCAGATCGCCGCGTTCCCCGCCGCGCTCTTCGTCGACCCGCTGACCGGCCCCATCACCCGTACCGCGTTGCAGTCGCTGCGTCAGGCGGCCGTCGCGGCCGAGGTCCCGGTCCTGGTCACCGCCGGTCTGGGGCAGGCGACCCGAGAAGCGGCGTACGGCGCCGACCCGGCCGTCCTGCTCAAGGCACTGGCCCCGCGCGACAGCGAGCAGCATCCCTCGCGCGTGCTCCTGATCGAGGAGCACGAGGAGATCGCGGTGGCGCTGACGCAGACCCTGGAGCGGCGCGGGATGCAGGTGGCGCGTGCCGCGACGGACAGCGAGGCCGTCGACCTGGCGAGCCGGATGCGGCCGAACCTGGTGGTGATGGACCTGATGCAGGTGCGCCGCCGGCGCGCGGGGATCATCGACTGGCTGCGGGCCAACGGGCAGCTGAACCGCACCCCGCTGGTCGTCTACACCTCGGCCGGGATGGACCAGGCGGAGCTGCCGCGGCTCGCGTCGGGTGAAACCGTCCTCTTCCTGGCGGAACGGTCGACCAGCGACGAGGTCCAGTCGCGGATCGTGGACCTGCTGGCGAAGATCGGCACCAACTAGACGGACGCGGGAAGCGGAACAGGGCGGGGGCGGTACGGGTGACCCGTACCGCCCCCGCCCTGTTTCACGTGAAACAGAAGCGGAACCGAAGCCTCAGAGCTGGGTGACGTCCAGCTCGCCTTCCGCGTACTGCCTGCGGATCACCTTCTTGTCGAACTTGCCGACGCTCGTCTTCGGCACGGCGGCGATCACCGACCAGCGCTCCGGGAGCTGCCACTTGGCGATGCCCGACTCGGCGAGGAACTCCTTCAGCGCCTCGTAGTCGGTCCCGGTGACGCCCTCCTTGAGGACCACCGTCGCGAGCGGCCTCTCGCCCCACTTCTCGTCCGGCACGGCGACGACGGCCGCCTCCGCGACGTCCGGGTGGGCCATCAGCGCGTTCTCCAGCTCGACGCTGGAGATCCACTCGCCGCCCGACTTGATGACGTCCTTGGCCCGGTCGGTGAGGGTGAGGTAGCCGTCGGTGCTGATCACACCGACGTCGCCGGTCTTCAGCCAGCCGTCCTCGCTGAACTTGTCCTCGGGGCGCAGGTGCTCGCCGTCGGCGCCGCCATAGTAGGCGGCGGCGATCCAGGGGCCCCTGACCTCCAGCTCACCGGCCGACTCGCCGTCCCACGGAAGGTGTTCGCCGCCGGGGCCGACCAGCCGCGCCTCGACCCCGGCGGGGAAGCGGCCCTGGGTGACCCGGTACGGCCACTCCTCGTCGGTGCTCAGGCCGGCGGGCGGGTGGGCCATGGTGCCGAGCGGCGAGGTCTCCGTCATGCCCCAGGCGTGGCAGAGCCGGACGCCGAGCTTGTCGTACGCCTCCATCAGCGAGGGCGGACAGGCCGCGCCGCCGATGGTCACGTTGGCCATGGAGGTGAGGTCGTGCGGGTTGGCGGTGACCTCGGCGAGCAGGCCCTGCCAGATGGTGGGAACGGCGGCGGCGTGCGTCGGGCGCTCGCTCTCGATCATGTCGGCGAGCGGGGCGGGCTGGAGGAAGCGGTCCGGCATGAGCATGTTGACGCCGCTCATGAACGTGGCGTGCGGCAACCCCCAGGCGTTCACATGAGACAGTGCGCCTAAAGAGGCACGGCCGTTTTAGCTGGTCAACGCCAGGGTGGCGGGTCCGGCGGCGAGGGCCTGGTCGACGTCCTGCTCGACAGCGGCCTCGGCCGGCCGCTCCCACAGGAGGTTGGGAGACCAGCCGAGGGCCGTGCCGAACGGGCCCCGGCAGACCTTCGCGGGCTCCCACGGGTCCGGCTCCCAGACCGGATGAACGGTGACGTTCACGCGGAGCAGCGTTCCTTCTTCGTCGCGCTCATCGACCAGGACGACGCGGCGGATCATCTGCCGAAGCAGCGCGTTGCTTTCGATCTCGCTCAGCAACTTCCACTCCCTGAGCAGGCTCCCGATGACGACGCGGAAGTCCTCGCGGCGCGGTGTCTCCTCCTCTTCCTTGCCCAGCTTGTTCAAGTCGGCGACCAACGACCCCTTGCGGCCGAGCAGCTTGTCGCGTACCCGCGCGAACGAGTCGCCTGGGTACTTGGTCGGGTCCAAGGCGTTGTCCTCGACTAGGCGGTCGATGGCGGCCTCGATCCGGGTCAGCTCCAGTTGCAGAGCTGCCCGCTCGCGCTTCACCCGTTCGCGCGGGTCCTCGGACCTCTCCTTTGCCTCTTCCCCGGGAGTTGTCGTCAGGGCGTCGAGGTCGTCGGTGACGTTGTCGCGCAGCCACTCCTTGACGTCCTCTTCAACCTGCTCGCGCGCAACGTTGAGCCCCTTCGGGCAGTCGAGCCGGTTGGCGTGCTTGTGCCGTGAGCAGACGACCCATTTGCCGCGTACCTGCTCGCCCTTGCTCTGGCCCGAGGTGTGACTCGCGTGGAACCTGCATCGGCTGTGCCGGAGTAGGCCGGTCAGTGGGTAGGTGGCTTTCCGGGCGCGGGGCGCTGTCTGCTTCGTCTGCTCGCGGTGGGCGCGGTACGCCCGCCACTGGTCGGGTGTAATGATCGCGGGTTGTGCCCCGGGGACGTACAGCATGCGCTTGTTGACGCATTGGCTGATCTTTCCGGAGCTGTATGAGCAGGGGCATTCTGGGTCGTGGATGCGGAGCAGGCCAGCAGGGAATCCGCTGTCGAGGTAGCGTTGCACGGACGACACTCCCCACGCCGAGCCCCGCATGGTCGGTATGGCCAGTGCCTCGTTGAGCCAGTGGGCCAGCGTGTTGAAGCCGTCGTAGTCGTCGGTCTTCCGCTCGTACATCTCTTCCACAACCGACACGTAATCGGGGTGGTAGCTGTAGCGCTCCTCTTGGAGTCGCCACCCGGTGACGCTGTTCCTGTCCGGGACTTTCCGGGGGTGCCAGATGTAACCGAATCGAGGGCGTCCGGTCGCGGGCAGTTTTTGTTCCTGCACGCGGTAGGCGTGGGTTTCTTTCCACTGCTCGGAAGCACGGTTGCTCTCGAAGTTGCCGAAGGCGAAAACCATTTCTCTCTGGAGTTCGCCAACTGCGGTGCGGGCGTCGATTCGTTCCGTTGCGGATTCGAGTCGGCCGCCGGCCGCTTCCAAGCGTGCGAGCCAAACGGCGTTTCCGGTCCTATTTCGACCAAAGCGGCTGTAGCGCCAGACCACGACGCCAGCGGCCTCGCCGCGCTCGACGCGTTCCACGCATGTGGTGATCCGGCGTTTGAAGTGTCGACCGGATTCGTCGAGGTCGGTCACGTAGTCGATGATCCGGGCGCCCATCTGTGCCGCCCACTGGTCGATCGCGCTGCGTTGCAGGGTGTCGCTGATCTTCTCCTCTCGCCATGTGCTCACTCGGATATAGGCGATCCACGTCCCGCCCGGGGCGGGCGGGGGGTGGAATGTTGCGGGCGTTTCCGCTGGTCTCATACCACTTTCCTGGTGTTGTCCTCTTCATCGCCGTGCCCCCGGATGGGGCGCACGTTGTCGGGAAGGTCGGCAAGGCGGATGACTGAGATCCCCTGCGTGTCTTCTTCCTCGACGCCCTCGCCCCCGTCCGGCGGTGCGGACGGCTGGTCGAGGAGTCCCATGTGCACGTGGAGCAGGCCGAGCTGGTACCCGTCGCGGTGGATGTCGGCGAGCTGCGCGTCGGTGGCCTGGGTGGCGCGGTAGGCAAGGCAGTAGCAAAGAGCAGGTATCGCGGTGGCCAGGATCAGCATTCCGACTCGCCACGTGTCGGTGTGGCTCTGGAGGACCCCGAGAGCCGCGGTAACGGTACCCACGGCGGCGGCAGTGAGCGACGGGGTGTACAGGCGGTGTGCGAGACGGTTCATGGGCGGTGTCCTCCGTGCTGATCTTCAGTCGGCGAGTTTTTCCTCACCGGTTGTTGCTGCTGAGGGTCGGGCCAGGGTGCGCACCATGTTGATGAACACCTTCCGTTCGACCGGGTCCGTGATGCCGAGTTCGTCGGCGGCCTGGTCGGGGGTAATCGGGTTGGTGGTGGTGGGGTTCTGTACGGCCGCAAGTTCGTCGGGGCTGATGACACCGGCGCGGACCAGGACTGCGGCGTACGGCTCCTTGATCGCTTCGGCGAGCGTGCGCAGGAGGCGGGGGTCCGTGGGCATCTCTCCCCGGAGCAGTCGAGTCACTGTGGATGGGCTGAGGCCGGCGGCTTCCGCGAAAGCAGATCGCCCGCCGCTGCGGGGGCTCGACAGGTCATACCCGAGGCCTTCGAGGCGGTGGGCTAGCCACCTGCCGAACGCGGCTGGACCTGTAGACGCATGTGGGGGCACAGGGGTTGCACGGCGCTTGCTGTTTTTCATGGTTGAAATGTAGCGCGTGACCTCGTAGGTAGGCACGGCTTGTTTGAGACACGGCGATTCCTCCTCTCTTTCGTCACATCTTGGGGCTACGCACCCCAGAACCCGACCGCGCGGTCCGTATGGCTCGCACGCGTGTCCGATTCTGTGTGATCCCGTCACCCCATGTCAACGCACATCCATGATCGGTAATCGGCCCCTAACTTTCGAACTTGAAAGAAAACTGCTACTTTCTGTCTTGGCAGATAGCTGCCGAGATCGAAAGGACATACCCCCGTGGCATATGACAGGGCCCTCTTGCACACCGCCGCCCACATGCGCGGCATCGAGAACCCCTCGCAGCTCGCCCGCCGCGCCAACCTCTCCGTGCCCACCGCATGGCGCATATGGAACGGCGTAGGCGCCCCCCGCGGCGACCACGCCGACCGCGTCGCCGACGCCGTCGGGATCTCCGCCTCGCACCTCTACACCCCCGCCACGGCCGGAGTTGCGGCATGAACGGCCAGATCATCCCCCGCGACCAGGCCATCGCCGCCGCCCGCGCCGTCCTGGACCGCGCCCGCGTCCGGATCGCCCGCGACCGCGCCGCCGGCCGCCTCTCCTCCGAACACGAACTGATCCTGCGCCGCATCGAGCGCGACCAGCGCCGCCGCGCCGCCGCCAGGCAGAGCGCCCGCCCGACCGCCGCCTGACACGCCGATGGGGCCGCCGGATGCGACCCGACGACCCCACACCCAGCACGAACCGGAGAAACGTACCGATGACTCAGATTATCGACCGCCCGCGCGCCGCCCTCGCCATCCGTGGCGGGCAGGCCGGCCGCCGCCACATCACCCGCACCGGGGTACTCCGCCGCCAGCTCGACCAGATCGCCCCCGGCGTCGCCGTCGTCTGCATGGTCCCCGTGGCGACCGCCGGGGCGCACGGCACGCACGTGATGTTGCTGAACGACCTCGCACAGCCGATCGCGGTCGGCGACGACGACGCGCACCGCGCCGCCGGTCGCCTGCTGTCCCAGGCGTTCCCCGCCGTCCGGGCCGCCGCCCACGACTACTACGTGCAGCCCGGGTGCCTGGTCGACGCCACCCCGACCGTCCCGGCCGCCCTGTGATCCGCCCCGGCATCACCGCCGCCGGTGACCGCGTCCGCCTGCCCGTCCGCGACGACCTGCTCGCCCCACTGGTCGACGCCCTCGCCATCGCGTACGCCGAGGACCCCTACATGACCGGCCGCCTGCTCACCGGGCACGCCGCACGAGTGCTCGCCCTCGACTACGCCGAGTGCTCCGAGGACACGCCGGAATTCGAGCGGTCGATACGCGCCGCCGAGGCCGACGGCTCCCGCGAGGCCCTGCTCGCAGGGCTCCCCGACAACGTGCAGCGCGACACGGTACTCACCCCCGACGACGCAATCACCCTCGCCGGCCGCTTGACCAAGGCCGCCGGATTCATCCGCCGTACCACGAACAGGATCACCGGTTCATGACCGTTACCGCACTCCACCCCGCAGTTCCCGCCCCGCCCGCACCGTCGGCCGCGCCGGAGGCCCCCCGGCCGACCATCGTCTACAGCCCCGCCCCGGCCGGCGCCTCGCCCGACCTTCCCCGCGTGTTCCAGGTGATCCACGGCGTCATGAAGGACGTCATGCCGATCGGGAAGGACCAGAAGAACACCCAGCAGAACTACTCGTTCAGGGGCGTCGATGACGCCATGTCCGCGATGGCCGGCCCGATGCGTGCGCACGGTTGCTTCATCGCCCCCGAGGTCGTCGAACTCCACCAGCGCCCGCGTGGCGACAAGGGCACGCACACCAACCTCAAGATGCTCTACCGCATCTTCGGGCCCGCCGGAGACTGCGTTGCCGTCACCCTCCCCGGTGAGGCGATGGACACGGCCGACAAGAGCACCAACAAGGCCATGAGCGCCGCGCTCAAGTACATGCTGTTCCAGGTGTTCATGATCCCCGTGGACGCCCGATCCGTGGACGACAGCGACCAGGACGCCCGGCCCCCCGCCGAGCACCGCGCCGAACGCCAGCAGAACCAGCAGCGCCGCCAGCAGCAGCGCCAGCAGCGGAACCAGCGCCAGCAGCAGAACGGGCAGCAGCAGAACGGGCAGCAGCAGCCGCGCCGCAGCAACCAGGCCGAGCCCGGCCCGTGGGAGCAGCAGGCCCCGCAGCAGGGCAACAACATGTCGCCGCAGGCACGGCAGTTGCTCACATCGGCACAGGCCGCCCAGTCCCCGGAGGCGTTCGCCACAGTGCGCGCCCGTGCCGAGCGGGAGGGCGCTACAGCCGAGTTCCTGGCCCGCCTCGACAGCATCGACGCCGAGAAGCGCCGGACCGCCCAGGGCCGGACCGGGGTCCGGTGCGGATGTGGCCCCCGCGAGGTGTGCGAGCAGTGCCGCCCGTCGACCACACGGCAGGAACGGCAGGACCGCCCCAGCCAGCAGGGAGCCCCGGCCGGGCCGTCCCCGTACTCCATATCGGACGCGGTCGCCGCCGAAGCCGCCATCGGGGCCGCGCCCTCCGATGACGGGTACCGGGCGGGCCCGGACGCCGCCGAACAGGCCGCCGCCAAAGCCGAGAGCCTGCTCAGGGTCGCCGCGTCAAAGGCAAACCTGCCCACGCTCGACCAGGATTTCGAGAGGGCGTTCGGTCTGCCGATCGGCAAGGCAGGCGCCGCGCAGCTCGACATGTTCCGTGAGCGCATCGAGGCCGCCGGGGGTGCCCAGTGACCGCGCCGACCACCGAGCAGCCCGTCGTCGACCAGGCCGTCGAGAACACCGTCGAGCAGCCCGCCGCCGAGCAGGCCGTCGAAAAGAAGCCCACCCCGCCCGACCCCACGTACCTCGCAGCCGTCCTGCGCCAGCGCCTCGCCATGAAGGCCCAACTGGACGCCGCCGAGAAGATGTTCCAGGAGGTCAACGTTCGCGCCGAGTACCTGCTCAACCAGCAGCACAAGGCGAGCAAGACCACGAAAGCCGACGTCACCCTCGGTACTGACCTTGGCGGGGACGAGGACGACACCAAGTTCGGCACGGTCACCCGCATAGCAGGGGTGGCCGAGGCCGAAGTGACCGACCGCGAGACGTTCGCCGCATGGGTGCGCGACACCTACCCCGAGAACTGGAACATCCGGGTCGTCCCGGCCCGGACCGAGATCGTCGTCGACCAGGCGTTCACCGACCAGGTTCTCGCCGCCGTCAACGCGGCCGGCCTCCCGCAGTACGCCGATCCGGACAGCGGGGAGATACAAGAAGTGCCCGGCGTGCGGATCATTCCGAAGCGGAGCGCCTACTGGAAGTGGCTGTTCACCCGTAAGAGCAAGCGGCAGCCGCTCGACGGCCGAGACTTGGCCGCCGCCGCGGTCGAGGCCGGACACGTCAACCTCGACCGCACCGTCGAGGCCCCCGCACCGCTCGTTCTCGACCCCGCCGGGGCCGAGCAGTGAGCACCCGGGCGACCGTCCCGGCCGCCGAGCGCCTTGACCGGGCCCGCCGTCACCTCGACACCCCGCCGCCCGCCACGGTCCCCGGACAGCTCACCGTCGAGGTCGAACGCCCGCCCCGCCCGTGCGAGGACGGCAACCCGGCATGCGGCGCACTCCCGACCCGCCCGTACGTCTGCGGTCCCCGGTGCGAGAACCACCAGCCCGCCATCACCCGCCCGTATCCCACCCGTACGCCATGACCGGCCACCGGGGGGCGAGGCCGCCCTCGCCCCCCGGGCCCCCAGCACGACAGGAGCAACCCCGATGAGGGCGTTTTACCGCGGGTACAGCAGCCAGTCCGGCCGCCGGGCCGGACAGGTCCGCCGCCTGCACATCATGCGCGAGGACGGCCCCATGCCCGGCCGTCAGGGCGAGTGCGGCACCCACGGGCACGACGTCACCAACAGCCCGACCATGATCATCGACCCGATGCCCGCGACGCCGCCCGCCGGCCTTTCGTGGTGCCCGAAGTGCGTCGGTCTCGCCGCCGCCCGTACGGCCCTGCTCGACCAGTGGGCCGCCCATCTCGCCGCCGAGGTCGCCCGGTGAGCGACGACGCACAGGCATGGGTGTGGCGCCACTCCCAGACCCGCGGAAACGCACGCCTGGTGATGCTCGCCGTCGCCGACGCGCTCACGGGCCCGGACGCCACGGCCAGCATGGGCACGGCCGAGATCATGCAGCGGCTCAACGTGTCCCGCTCGACCGCACGAGCCGCCGTCGACGCCGCCCTCGCCAGCGGCGAACTGGCCGAGGACGAGCCCGCCCGGGGCAGCCGCGCGACCCGCTACGCCATCCCCGCCGCCACCGGTTACCAGCGGGTTACCGGGCCGGAATCCGGCCCCCTTACCGGACCGAATCCCGGCCCCAGAGCCTCTACCGGACCGAATCCCGGCCCCCTACAGCAGGCCCCCGGAGCTACCGGGCCGGATTCCGGCCCCAGAGCGTCTACCGGGCCGGATTCCGGCCCCCTGGTCGGACCGGAATCCGGTCCCCTAGTGGTGTGGGATGACCACCCCGAAGAGTGTGGTACGCGCGCGCAGGCTTCCTTTAAGACAAACGAATGTATGAGTGAAGGAGAGAGTGCGCGCGACGTACGGGTCGCAGTGGTTCCCGAGTTCGCCCGGCCGGTCGTCGACCGGATCAGCGCCGCCGAGATCTACCCGGCGTGGACCCTCACCCCGGGCGAGTGGATCGTCGTCGACGCCCTGCTCAAGCGCTCCGGGCCCGACATGCTCGCCGCGTCCGCCGTACAGGCCGCTCAGCGGGCCCGCAACGGCGTCTCGCACGCCCGGTACTTCCTGCGGGCGTGGCAGGCCCTACCGCCCGCTCCCGCGCCGGGTACCGTCCCGGCCGCAGCCCCCGCCGCGAACCGCGGCTCCAACGTTGTTCCCTTCCCGTCGGCCGCCGCCGCCGACCGTCCCGGCCGCGCCGCCCAGGCCGCCGACTGGTACGCCGACCTACTCGCCGAGGAGCAGTGACCCCCCGATGATCCGCGCCGAAATTGCCGCCCTGCTCGCTTTCGTCGACAAGCTCGACCCGTCCCGCGCCCCGCAGTCGAAACCGGCCGCCGGCGAACGGCTGGAGCAGTGGGCCATTCTTCTGGAGCACGTCCCGGCGACCGCCAAGCACCCCGAGGGCCGACACTGGGACGTCTCGCGGGTGGCCGCCCGCCACCTCGCAACGTCGCCGTACCCGATCAAGCCCAGCGACATCGGCGCCCCGTGGGAGACGTACCGGGCCGACGTCGTCGGACGGCACCACGACCCCGCCCCGGCGGTCGACCCCGACGACGAGGCCGCCTACCGTGCCGCCCTCCGCAGCACGCGGGCAGCCGTCGCCCTTGGTGCGCTCCCCCCGGCCCCTCAGCAGGCCATCGAGGGCAGCCAGAGCCCCATCCGGGCGCAGCGCGACGCCGACGCCAAGCGGATACTTGCCGAGCTTGGTTCTTACGTGCCAACGACCGTGAACGAGCGGCTGGCCCCGCTCCGCCCGCACCGCGCCCAGCGTGAGCGCCTGGCCGCCACCGGCCGACCCGACCCGCTCAACGTCGAGTGCGTTGCGTGCGGAGCGCCCGCCGGTACGCCGTGCCGCATACGCCGGATCGCCCCCGGAAGCGACGACATCAGCTTCCGCCCGATGAGCGGCCCGCACCCGAGCCGCATCGAGGCCGCCGCCGCGCATCACGCCCGCCACCAGCAGGAACCCGCAGCATGAGCACGCGCCCGCGCCCGATTCCGTTCGCCGCCGTCGCCGTTGTCCGGGCCGCCGTCGAGGACTCCCAGCGCGAGCACGACCAGGCCGAGGCCGCCGTCGCCCGGATCGTGGTCGAGCTGCACCGCCAGGGGTGGACGCTCGCCCCGCTCGACCAGGCCGAGCAGCCCGCAGCCTGACCCACCAGGACAGGGGGGGCGCATCCCCCGCGACAGTGCGCCCCCCCGCCTGCTAGCTTTCTGTCTCGGCAGATAGCTAGTTCTGTCTCACATCCCGCCGCGCGTACATCCCGGAGGTCCGTCCCATGGCCCACGCCACGCCGCCGGCCGAGCGCTTCGCCGCCAAGACGACCCCGGGCCCCGTCCCCGCCGGCCCCGGCACCCCCGACACCCCGTGCCTGCTGTGGCCCGAGGAATCCCTCGACCGCGACGGATACGGCCGCTTCTGGGTCGACGGCCGCGTTGTCCCCGCGCACCGCTGGTCGTTCGAGCAGAAGCGCGGCCCCATCCCGGCCGGCCTCGAACTCGACCACACGTGCAGCGTCCGCCGATGCGTCGCCGACGACCACCTCGACGCCGTCGACCACCGCACCAACGTGTTGCGCTCGACCGGCCCGTCGGCGATCAACGCCCGCCGCACCCGATGCGTGAACGACCACGACCTCACCGACCCGGCCAACGTGCGCGTTGCCTACCCCCCGTCGCACCCCAACGGAATGCGCAAGTGCCGCACGTGCGCCCGCAACCGCGCCCGCCGCACCCGCGAGCTCCAGCTCGCCCCCGTCGCCACCCTCCCCACCCGCACCACCCCCGAGAGGACCGCAGCCTGATGGCAGGCGAAACCGTGATCACCATCGTCGGCAACCTGGTCGACGACCCTGAACTGCGCTTCACCCCGTCCGGCGCAGCCGTCGCCAAGTTCCGCATCGCGTCCACTCCCCGGATCTTCGACCGGCAGGCCGACGAGTGGAAGGACGGGGAGGGCCTGTTCCTCACCTGCTCGGTCTGGCGCCAGGCCGCAGAGAACGTCACGGACGCCCTCCAGCGCGGCATGCGCGTCATCGTCCAGGGCCGGTTGAAGCAGCGGTCGTATGAAGACCGTGAGGGCGTCAAGCGCACGGTCTACGAGCTGGACGTCGAGGAAGTCGGCCCCAGTCTCAAGAACGCCACGGCCAAGGTGACCAAGAACGGCCCCCAGAGCGCCCAGCAGCAATCCCACCAGGGATACGGCCAGCAGGCCCCCCAGCAGGGCTACGGAGCGCCCCAGGGCGACCAGTGGAGCCAGCAGCAGCCCCACCAGGGATACAGCGACGAGCCCCCGTTCTAGACAGCCTCGCCGCGACCGGTCGCGGGCCGCCCCATGCGCGGGCGTGCGCGCGACTACCCCTCACCACTGACACAGGAGCGACCCCACCATGACCCGCATCCCCTCGACCGTCTCCGTCGCCTCGCTCGATACCCACCGCCTGATCATCGCCGTCCCGAACGAGGGCCCCGCCGACGTGGCGTCCAACCTCCCCCGCCCCGTGGCCGCGTCCGTCCTGCGCCAGCTCGCCGACAGCCTCGACGGTTCCGCCCCCGCGCCGTTCGTGCCGCGCACAGAACGGTCGTACTGGCAGGCCATCGCCGACGCCCTGAACGCCGCCAACGCCGTAGGGATGCCCGTCGGCATCGACCTCGACGGCACGCTCACCGACCACAACGCACACTCCGTCGTGTGGAACTTTGAGGCCGAACGCTGGGACGTCGCCGGATACGACGACGCGCCGGAGGGCACCAAGGAGGCCCCCGCCGCCGAGCAGCCCACCCACGGCACCGAGGTCGCCGAGGACGCCGCCCGCCGGTTCGCCCGTCGCCTGCGTGCCGTCGAGCTGCTGTGCTCCGGTCGCCCGGGGTACCACGCGATCACGGTCAAGGCCCTGTTGACCGCGATGGGCGAGGCCGACGAGGAGGGCCAGGAACCCCCGCTCCTCGACCCGTTCACCGAGGCCGCCGTACGCCGTGGAGCGCTGCTCGGCGGGGCCGACGCGATCGAGGCACTGCCCCAGGACCACGAGTGCGACCCCGGCCGCGGTGACGCCGTCAAGCTCCTCCGCCGCCTCGCCGGGCTCACCTCGACCACGGAGCAGCCGACCGGGCTCACGTGGGAAGCACGCGCCGATCACGCCGTCCGCCTGTACGCCACGACCGCCATCGAGCTGGAAGACGCCCGCCGCGACACCGGCCGGCTCCGTAACCGCCTCGCCAAGCTGGAGCGCAGCGCCGCCGAGCTTGCCGCACTCGACGCGCACGGCGTCGACAACTGGGATGGCTACGACGAGGCCATAGCGAGCCTGCCCCAGAACACCGCAACCGAGCTGGAGCAGGGCCAGGCCGACGCGGACCACCTCGCCGTGCCCAAGGTCGGCGATCGGTACGAGAAGCGCGCCGCCCCGGACGCCGGGCGCATCGTCACCGTGTCCCGCGTGTGGGTGGCCGGCAGCGGGCGTACCTCCGTTGCGTACGACTGGCGAGACGACAAGCCCGGCCAGGCCGGAAGCGCCTGCCCGATCGACTTGTTCCACCGCAAGTACGAGGCCGTCGCCGAGCAGCCGCTCGCGTTCCCGCAGCTCGCCGTGCCGTGCCCCCAGTGCGACGCCCCCGCCCGACAGCTCTGCACCAGCCACAGCGGCACCCGGCAGCGCACCAACGACACCCACCAGGCCCGCACCCGCGCCTACCGCGCCACCCAGGCCGGCCGATGAGTACCCCGGCCCCGACGCCCGCCGTCACGCTGCTTCACTCCCGCATGTTCGGCCGCACCAACGCCGCCCTGGCCGTCGCCGACCAGCTCGCCGCCGAAGGCCACCACGTCCACCACGTGGCCAGCGGAGAGACCCGCTGCCACACCGGCCACTGCACCCCCAAGGACACCCTGTGAACCACACGAAGCAGCGCGCACCCAAGGGCCGCGACCGCGACCGCGCCGACCGCCGAGCCGTCGCCGACGTCCTGCTCGCCCGCCTGCACCGCGGCGCCCTGTCCCCGGCCGAGGGCACCCTACTCGCCGAGCACATGCGCGAGGAGCAGCGCGTCGCCGACGAGAGCCGCCGCGCCATGGCCGGCACAACGCAGGCCCTCGAACGGCACCGGGCCGCCGCCGACGCCGAGATACGACGCCTCGAAGGGGAGCGCGACAGCCTCGCCCGCAGCGTCGAGGCCATGCACGACGGCATCAACGCCGCAGCGCGCGAGGCGTTCGCCCAGCGCAGGCAGCACCGTGACGCCCTCGCCGAACAGCGCGCCGCCGTCGACCGCGTCCTCGCCCTGGTCGGCCGACACGACGTCATACCGGCCGACGCCGTATCGGCCGCCATCGACGCCGATCCCGCCGAGCACCGCACGGCCGACGACCGCGCCCGCCGCTGGAAGGACGACCAGGCCAGCGACCGGGCCGCCGTATCCCGCGTGCGCGTCCTCGCCCGCACCATGCGCGCCGGATCGCCCATGGGCGCAGCCGCGATCTACGCCGAACGCATCGAGCAGGCCCTCGCCAACGACCGCCGCGCCCTCGACCCCGACACCGAGGTACGCGCCCGGTTCCTTGACGCCGCCGACTCGACCGAGGCCCGCCTTGCCGAGCAGAAGCGCGACCACGACATCGCCCTCGCTACCGTCAAGCAGAACGCCGACCGCCACTATGCCGACCACCGCGCGGCATGCCGGACCATCGCCGAGATGCACCAGGCCGCGACCGGCCGCACGGGCATGGGCCCGATTCGCGGAGTCGTCGAGGACGTTGCCGACGTGCGCGCCCGTGCCGAGAAGGCCGAGAAGGCGCTCGCCGCGATGGAGGCCGACCGGAACCGACACCAGAAGTACGCGGTCAAGGCGTCGCAGCGCCTCGCCGCCGCCGACCAGCGAGCCCGACTCGCCGACGACCGCGCCATCAAGGCCGAGCGAGCAGCCGCGCACACCGCCCAGGTCGAGACCGGCCGAGCCATGTGGAAGTCGAAAGCCGAGCAGATCGAGGGCCGTCTCGCCGCCGCCGAGCAGACCATCGCCGATATCCGCACCCCCCAGCCCATCGGCCGCGACCACCCGATGTACGCGCTGTTCGCCGCCATGGTCGGCCCCAGCATCAGCCGAGGCGAGGCCCGCCAGCACATCGCCGACTACTTCAACGCCATCACCGGCCGGAAGGGCTGACCCATGACCAGCATCCGAGGTATCCGGCCCGCCGGATACATCCTTGACGAGGCCCCCCTCGCCGCCCCGGTTGCCCAGGCCGCCGCCGACCTCGCCGCCGTGCGCGAGCAGTGGGGCGACCTGCTCGCCGCGATAGCCGAGCCGCCCCGTACGGCCGACTGGATGCCGTACGAGCGCCGCGGATTCCTCGACCAGCTCGCCGCCGCCGACCAGGCCGACGACGAACCCACCGTCGGCCGCCTGCCGCTCATCCTCCGCGAGCACCCGGCGCCGGCCAATCTCCGCGCCCTCGACGCCGCCCTCGACATCGAGGCGGACGTGTTCGAGATGTGCGACGCCGTCGCCGAACGCGTACAGCGCCCGGTAGTGCCCGGCGAGTACCGCGTCGACCAGGCAGACCGCGACGATCCCGCCCGCTGGAATCTCCCCACCGCCGGAAGCGCCCTGTTGCCCCGCCCCACCCGCATCATCACGGGCACCGACCCGCGTGTCGAGGACACCGAAGAGGCCCGTACCCGCCGCGTCGACCGCCTCGCGCGCCTTGCCGAGCACACCGTCGAGCAGCCGAAGGCGCAGCGCCGCGCCACGACCGCGAGCGAAGTTCCGTACGCCTCGACCGGGTCACGCCGTCACGGGCTGCATTGGGCCGCCGTCTGGTTGGAGGGCCGCGCCCTCGACGACCAGGCCGACCGTGCACTGTTCGCGCCCACGCCCGCACCCCTGGTCGACCAGATCGCGGAGGTCGCCCGGACCGCGCGCCGCCGCGTCGAGGGCGCTCTCGGTCGAACCTCCCGGACGACCACGCTCGACGAACCGTGCCCGTTCTGCCGCGCCGGCCGTATCACCGTGCACAACGGTGGGGGCGACCCGCGGGCCGCCGTTGCGACCTGCTCGACCGGCACATCGTGCCCCGCCCCGGTCGAGACCGAGCGAGGCTGCCGCGCGTGGCGGGGGCCCGCCCTGGTTGGCCTGTTGACCGCGCTGGAGGCGAAGCGCACCGCCCCGGCCGCGTAGGCGGGAGGGACGCCCCGGGGGCCGGCCAACGCCCGGGGCGTTGTCGCATTCGGAGCGTTGTCACGGTTGCGTAACGACTGCTGTAACGATTGCTGCAATGACTGCTGCAACCGCTACCTTGGGAACTCCTGACGGGACCTCACCCCGACAGGAACCGCCGGACCTCACCCGGCACCCACCAACCAAGGGAGCGGCCCCATGGATACCTACTCGCACGCCTACGGTTACACCGGCCACTACCGGCGCCCCGGCACCCAGACCAGCTACTGCGGGCGCGACCTGCTGCCCGAGCCCAACACCGGCATCGCCAAGCGCGTGTGCGCCACGTGCACCAAGGCCGAGCAGCGCGACCGCGTCGCTGCCGAGCAGACCGTCGCCGACCGCGACCTGAACGGCCCGAGCCTCGCCGTGCGCGCCGGCGTCCGGTACTGCCTGGTCGGCACCGGCCGCCGCGTCCACTACTCGGGCAACGACGACACCCTGTGCGGGCGCGAGGTCACCGAGTACACCGACGGCCTCGACGAGCGTCACAACCTGCTGTGCGCCCCGTGCATTAAGGCCGCCGAGAAGCGCGCATACGCCCGCGCCCTTGCCGACGCCTCGCCGCTCGCCGCCGCCGCGGTTGACCTCGCCGAGACTGTCGAGCAGCCCGCCGCCGAGCAGGCCCCGGCCGCCGTCCGCGACGAGCCGTCGGACTGGTGGACGATCATGGACCCGGCCACGGGCGAGGAGATCGTCCGCGTCCACGGCGAGACGTGGCAGGAGATGACCCCGCGCGCCGAGGCCCTGCCCGAGGTCCGCGCCGTGATCCGCAAGCACAAGGGATTCAGCCGCCGCCGCCTGAACGTCTCTGAGCTGACGCCCGAACAGCGGGCCGAGCAGACCATGGCCGCCGACGGCGAGGTCGATGCCGCAGTCGAGCAGGCCGCCCCCGCACCGATGATCGTCCGCGCCGATCAGGTCACCGCAGGCGACACCGTCCTCGGTTGCTACCCCGACGGGACCACCGTCAAGGCCGCCACGGTCGACACCGTCCTCGCCCACGCCGAGCCGTACCGCGCCGCCCCCACCTCCTACCGCGGCGGCGCGCACTGCCAGGCGTGCGCCGTCTTCGCCGACCACCCCGGCCCCGTGGTCACGCTGGCCGTCGACACCCCGTGGGACATGTGCGACCCGATCCCCGCCGCCGACCCCGTGCTCATCCGCCGTGCCACCGCCGCCGAGCGCGAGCAGGCCCTCGCCGACGCCGCCAACCTGTCCGTCGACCGGTACATCGCCCGCGAGTTTCCGGCCGTCGCCGCCCTGCTCGACATCGACCGCGCCACCGACGCGGAGACCGACAAGTTCGACCGCACCGCCCGCGCCGTCGACGCCGTCGAGCACGCCGAGCAGGTCGAGGCCGCCGTCGAGACCGTCGAGGAAGCCGAAGCCCTGTACGCCGCCCAGTTGATTACTGAGGCCGACGCCAGCGACGGCACGTGGCAGGGCGAATGGATCGGCGAGCAGCCGCACGGCGAGGCCCTGTTCAGCATCGAGCAGGACACCGAGCAGGGCGCCTTGTTCCGCCCTTAGCAACCCGACCGGCCCGCCCCGCCCCGGGGCGGGCCCCGTACCCACCGACAGGAGACACCCCGTGGACCCCACCGGACCCACCGTCGCCGAACTCCGCGCCTACATCATGCGGCGCCTCGACGAGCAGCCCTCCGACACCCGCCCGCCCCTACAACGGGACATGCTGCTCTCGACGGTTCAGTTCCTCGACGACTACACCGCCGAACGTGCCACACAGAGCGACGACGTGACGACATGGACCACCGGGCACAACCGCCCCTGGACCCCGGGCGACATCCGCCGCGCCATCTACCAGCGCAAGGACACAACAGGCGCACCCGCGCACCCCGCCGGCCAACAGGCCGCCGTCGAGGGAACGGCCGCCGCCCGCAGTATCCCGCTCGCGGACCCGGACGGACGATGGGGACGGATCGCCGACGATCTCAACGCGCGAGGCGTGCCCGTCGGAAACCCCACCGGCCGACTCATGGCCCATGTCCTCGACGCGTTCGCCGAGTTCGAGGAGGAACGCCGCGCCGAGATCATCGCGGCCGGGGGCGACCCGGACGAGGACGACCGCGACCCGCTCAGCCGCGCCGCCCTGGTCGACCTCGCCCGCGACCACCGCAGCGCCATGCGCCCCAAGGCCGACGACCAGCAGTACGACGACCTGATCGAGGAGATTGCCGACACGCTCACCCTGTCCGACGTACGGATCATGCGGGGCGCGTGGACCGCGATCAATGAGGCCATGCCGCGGATTGCGTACGTCGCCCGCCAGGGAGGCACGAGCCCCGACGAGATCGCCCGAGCCACCGGGTACACGTCGAGCAGAATTGCCCAGTTCATCCGGCAGGAGAAGGAGCGCGCCGCCGCCGCGCCGCTGGTCCGCTACATGTTCCGCGTCGACGAGGTGGGCGCCGACGGCGAATGGACCAACCGCGAGGTCGGCGAGGAAGAACTCGACCCCAACAATCTGCCAAACGAGGCCAACCGCCTGATCGACGAGAGCGGCGCCCGCACGCGCGCCCGCATCTTCCTGTGGAAGGACAAGGGAGGCCCCGACGGCGACATCGTGCACACGGTCGAGCGCGACCCCCAGTAGGCCCGTACACGCACGCGGGCCCGCCCGGTCCCTCACAGACCGGGGCGGGCCCTGACCACCGAACAGGAGCGACCCCGACCCGATGGCTACCGAGAAGCGTACCCGCCGCCCCAGCCCCGTTTCCGTCCCCCGCAACCCGGATTTCGACGCCGCGCTCGCCACGGTCATGCGCACCGGCATGAACCAGTCGGACGCCGTACGACTCGCCGTCCGCTTTCTGGCTCACGGGCTGGAATCCGCATGGTCGGCCGGCGCCGTTCCCGCCGGAACCGTGCCGCTGAACATGCGGGTACAGGTCCAGCGACAGGACACCCCGCAGGCCGCCGACCAGCAGGTATGACAGCTGTATGACCGCCCGCGCCCCGCTGCACGACACGGCGGGGCGCGGCGGTACGACCGGTCGGTACCGCTCCCGCGCGCGGACGTACCGGCCGCCCCCGTACAACCATCGGCCGCACGTGATCGTCACACCTCGCACACCCCACCCACACGAGGAGCAGCCATGGTCAGGACGCAACGGATCGTCGAGAAGCGTGGGGCGAACCACGGCCTACACGTGGTGCTCAGCGTCTTGACGTGTGGTCTGTGGGCAATCACGGGGTGGCCGATCGCTACGGCGATGGGGCGGAAGACCGTCACGCGCGTACCGGCGTCGCCGCCCCAGCAGTACGGGCAGCAGCCGCCGCCGTACGGGCAGGCCCCGCCGCAGCAGCACGGCGGATGGGGTCAGCAGCCGCCCCAGCGGTAGCCCGTTGCCCGCCGTGACCATTCTGTGATCTAATCGGGCCGTCCCCGGCGTGCCCGGAAACGGATGGTCGTCAGCTACCGGTTACGGCAGCACCCGCCGACCAACGTCTCCGTACACGCGCGCAAGAGGAACGAACGCCCCGCCGCTCACCGCGACGGGGCGTTTCGCATTTCCGCCCACCGCCGAGGAGCCGCACCCGTGCTTTTCAAGATCCGCCCCGACACCGACCGCCTCGCCCAGGACGCCTACGAGGCGTACACCCAGGCCACCGAGAACCGGAGCATCAAGGGCGAGGAGCTGCCCGCGTGGGAGGCCCTGACGCGCCCCGTACAGAACGCATGGAAGCTCAGCGCCGAAGCCGTACGGCACCGCGTCGAGCAGCACGCCTAACCGCGCCCGGGGGTGAGCCATGGCCCGCCCCATCACCGACGACGACCGCCGCAGCGTTCGCGAACTACACGCCGCGGGCAAGTCCCGCAACGCCATCGCCCGCACGCTGAAACGGTCCTCCTCGACAATCTCGAAGATCGCCGGATCGTTCGACCCGCCCTTGACGTTCGACCGCGCCGAGCAGGTCGAGACCGCCACCCGCGTACGCGCCGCCGACCTTGCCGCGCGCCGCGCCGCCCTCGCCCTCGACCTCCAGGGCGACGCCGAACAGCTCCGGGCCCAACTGTGGGCCCCCACCGTGCACGGCGAGTTCGCCGGCAAAGAGGGCCACTGGCAGAAGGTCGACCTACCGCAGCCCCGCTTCCCGGACCAGCGCGTCATCGTGGCCGCCGTACAGACCGCCGTCGGTACCTCGCTCCGCCTGGCCCCGGCCGAGGGCGGAGGCAACGCCGACGAGGTGCGCTCGATGTTGGGCGCACTCGGCGAGGCCCTGACGCAGGCCGCCAACGACGACCAGGCCCACGACGACGACGGGGGGTGAGCCTGTGCTCGACCTCGACCGTCTGCCCCTCTCCCGTAAGCAACTTCGGTCGATCGGGCAGGCGACCGCCCGTATCAACTTGTGGCACGGCAGCGTTCGCAGCGGGAAGACCATCGCGTCGTTGCTGGCGTTCGTGATCGCCGTCGCCACGGCCGGGCCGTCCGGACTGATCATCGTGGTCGGGCGCAGCCTGCAAACGATTGAGCGCAACGTTCTGGAGCCCCTACAGGACCGCGCGCTGTTCGGCCCCCTGGCACGGCACATCGTGCACACCCGGGGCGCCACCACGGCCACGATCCTTGGGCGCACCGTCCACCTGATCGGGGCCGCCGACGCACGGGCCGAGGGCCGCCTACGTGGCCTTACCGCCCAGCTCGCCTACGTCGACGAAGCAACGCTGCTGCCCGAAGGGTTCTGGACGCAGCTCCTCGCCAGGCTCAGCGTCCCGGGCGCCCGCCTGTATGCCACGACGAACCCCGACTCGCCGCGCCACTGGCTTAAGGCCGGATACCTCGACCGCATCGGCGAACTCGACATGCGGGCGTGGCACTTCCGCCTGGCCGACAACCCGTCGTTGTCGGCCGAGTACGTCGCCAACCTGTCCGCCGAGTACGTCGGTCTGTGGCGTCGCCGGATGATCGACGGGGCGTGGGTGGTCGCCGAAGGGGCGATCTACAGCGAGTGGGACGAGGACCGGCACGTCGTCGACGAACTACCCGCTATGCGCCGCCACTGGCTCGGCATCGACTACGGCACGACGAACCCGTTCAGCGCCGTACTGCTCGGCCTAGGTGTAGACGACCGGCTGTACGCGGTCGCCGAGTGGCGGTTCGACTCACGCACCGCCCACCGGTCCATGACCGACGCCCAGTACAGCACCGCCGTCCGAGCCTGGCTCGACGACATGAGCGTCGAGCCCGATTGGACGTTCATCGACCCGTCGGCCAAGAGCTTTTCAACCCAGATGTGGCAGGACGGTCACCCAGGCCTCGCCCGCGCCGACAACACCGTCGCCGACGGCATCCGGTCCATGGCCGCCCTGCTCGCCGCCGGCCGCCTGTACGTACACCGCTCATGCGACGGACTACTCGGCGAACTCCCGGGCTATTCGTGGGATCCCAAGGCGACCGAACGGGGTGAGGACGCCCCCTTGAAGCTCAACGATCACTCGTGCGACGCGATCCGGTACGCCATCCACTCGACCTCGCACGAGTGGCGCCACCTGCTCACCGCTCGGCCCCGTCAGGAGGTGTCCGGCGCGTGACCAGCCTGCCGACCCACATCACGACCGACCAGCGCCGCGCTGCCCTGCGGGCCCTTGGGCTGCCGCCCGCTCTCGTGCAGAAGGTCACCCTGCACCAGCACGACGGCATGCACGCAGCCCTGTACGTCCTCGACCGCGAGGGCCGCCGCATCCAGCACGGCGACCAGGCCCTCACCGCCACTGTGCGCATACCGGCCGAGGGGGTGATCACCGCATGAGCCTGCCCGCGAACGGCGCCCCGTGGCCGCCCCCGGAGTGGGCCGCGTACTACGACCGGATCACCGTCGACGACGCGTGGTACTCCGGTGACCGGGGCCGTCTCGCCCGTATCTACGGACGCGATCAGAAGACGCCGAGACGCCGCCTGTGGGCCCGCCGCAGCACCGCGCACCGCCCCGGCAAGGACACCCGCCTACATGTCCCCCTCGCAGGCGACATCGCGCAGACGTCCGCCGACATGCTGTTCGCCGACATGCCGCGCATCGTCGTCGAGGACGCACGGACACAGGCCCGCCTCGACACCCTGCTCGCCGAGGGCCACACACAGCAGATGCTCTTGTCGGCCGCCGAGCAGTGCGCCGCCCTGTCCGGGGTCTACCTCCGGGCGACGTGGGACCGGGACCTGACCGACCGGCCGCTCCTCACCGCTGTACAGCCCGACAACGCGATCCCGGAATTTCGCTTCGGGATGCTCACCGCGGCGAGCTTCTGGCGAGAGCTGTCCGGCAGCACGACTCAGGTTGTGTACCGGCACGTCGAGCGGCACGAGCCCGGCCGGATCGCCCACGCGCTCTACCAGGGAAGCGGCGACAACATCGGCCGCCGTATCCCGCTCGCCGAGCACCCCGACACGGCCGCCCTGGTCGGCAGTATCGAGCGGGACGGCGAGTCGACGACAACCGGCATCCGGCGACTCACGTGCGCCTACGTGCCGAACATGACCCCCAACCGGTTGCACAGGGGGTCGCCGATCGGCCGATCGGACTACGCCGCGCCGATCTATGACCAGCTCGACGGACTCGACGAGACGTGGACCAGCTGGATGCGCGACATTCGCCTCGCCCGCGCCCGCCTGATCGTTCCCGACGGGTACCTACGCAGCAACGGCCCCGGCCGCGGCGCGAGTTTCGACGAGGACGCCGAGGTATACGCCCAGCTCAACATGCCGCCCACCGAGAACGGCGGCATCACCTTGTCGCAATTCGCAATCAGGGTCGAGGAGCACCAGCGCACGGCTGAGGCACTGACCAGGCAGGCCGCCCAGTCCGCCGGATACGCGGCCAGGTCGTTCGGCCTCGACCAGGGCGGCGGAGGGAACCGGACCGCAACCGAGGTCGACAGCGACGACGACAAGAGCACGACCACGCGAAGGAAAAAGGCCGGCCACTGGAAACAGGGCCTTGCCGACGCCCTGGTCGCCGTGCTTGAACTCGACGCCGTCCACTTCGGCAGCGGAGCGCCCGCGGAGCGCCCGCGGGTCGAGTTCCCCGACGGGGTTGCCGATTCGCCCATGGATACCGCAACGACCCTGGAACTTCTCAACCGCGCCCAGGCCGTCAGCACGGCGACACGGGTCAAAATCCTTCACCCGGAGTGGGACGACACCGAGGTCAAAGCGGAGGCCGCCGCGATCCTTCGGGAGACCGGTACCGGCGCCCCGGACCCCGGCGACCCCGGTAGTACGTACCCCATGTGAAAGGGCCCCCGCCGCAACGGGGGCCCTTTCCGCCCCCGCTCACGCGGGGAAGCGGGTACCACTTGACTGACGCCGGACCCAGTCGCAGGGCCACCCCCGCACACGCGGGGCACAGGTACCACTTGGCCAGCAACAGACCTAGTCGCAGGGCCACCCCCGCTCACGCGGGGACTACGAGAACCACAGTAGTGATCGGCCGGCGGGCTGCGCAGGCGAACGGGGGAATTCGTGCCGATCCATCCGGGCATGGTCGAGCCCCTGGCCGAGACGACACGCGACACCTACGCAGCCGCCGAGGAGAGGCTGTTGGGCATCATCGCGCGCCAGCTCGCCCAGGACCTCGACGCGCCCGGGTGGATCGAGGCCAAGCTCGCCGCGATCCAGCAGGTACGCCGCGCCGCACAGGCCGTCGTCGACGAGCTGTCCCGCGCCACGCAGCTTGAGGTGTGGGACGCGGTCGCCGAGGCGTACACCGTCGGGCACCGGTCGGCCGTCGCCGAGCTGGGTGCCCTCGACGACGACGGCCGCCGCCTGGTCGACGAGCGCCTACCGCAGGCGCAGGCCGTCGACCGACTCGCACAAGAAGCCGTCGACGTCGTCACCGCGACCCACCGGTCGATCCTGCGAGCCGTCGTCGACGGCTTCCGCACCGTCATCGCGTCCGTGGCCGCCACGCCCCTGCTTGGTACCGGCACCCGCCGCCAGGCCGCACAGGACGCAATGAAGCGGTTCGCCCAGAAGGGCATCGTTGCGTTCGTCGACCGCGCCGGCCGCCGTTGGTCGCTGCCGTCGTACGCCGAGATGGCCGTACGTACCGCGACCGCGCGGGCCGCGACCGAAGCGCACATGCGGACCCTGTCCGAGCACGGCGTCGACCTGGTCGTCGTCTCCGACTCCCCGCGCGAATGCCCGCTCTGCCGTCCGTGGGAGCGCAAGGTGTTGTCGATCGGGGGCGACGGCGAGCGCGTCGTCGAGGTCGAGCACGCCACCCGCGACGGCGAGATGGTGCGCGTCGAGGTCGCCGGATCGCTCGACCAGGCCCGCGTTGCCGGGCTGCAACACCCGAACTGCCGTCACAGCGTCAGCATGTTCACCCCCGGCCTGACGCGCGTGGACGACGCAACCCCGGACCCGTCCGGGTACGAGGCCGGACAGCGACAGCGTGCGATCGAGCGGCACATACGCCGTTGGAAGCGCGAGCAGGCCGCCGCGATCGAGCCCGTAGCGAAGCGGGCCGCCGCCGCCAAGGTGAGGCAGTGGCAAGGGGTGATGCGTGACCACCTTGCCGCCCACCCCGACTTGCGCAGGTTGCGGCACCGGGAGCAGCTTGACCCCTCCCAGCGCCCCGCGAAGGACCGCGAGGAGGCCCGCCGGCGGAACCCCGACCCGACCCCTGACCAGATCGAGGCCGCCCGTGTGTGGTCCGGCGACGATGCCAGCGTGCGCGCCATGAGCGACGACGACCTCGCCGCCGCCATGCGCTCCACCCTGCTCGACGACCGCGCCCGCCGCAGGGTCGAGGCCGAGGCCGACCGCCGCGACCTCGACACCCTGCTCGACCGCGCCGCACCGGGAGGCACCCTCGCCGCCGACCTCGCCGAGTTCAGCGACACCGAACTCGGCCGCCTGGTCGGCCACGTCGACGACGCCGACGCCCTGCGGATCGCCGCCGAGCTGGACCGCCGCGACGTCGCCGCCCGCCTCCCGGGCGTCCGCCCGGATCTGGTCGGTCTGTCCGACGACGACCTCGCCGCCCGCGTCCGCCACGCCATCGAGCACGGCCTCGACGACGTCGACCAGCTCGCCGCCGAAGCGCACCGCCGCGACCTGCTCGGCCGATGGTTTCCCGGCGGGCGCCTGGTCGACGACCTGTCCGAAGCCGGCGACGACACCCTCGCGTGGCTCATGCAGTACGCCACCGACGCCGAACTCCTGCGGGTAGCCGACGAGTTCGACCGCCGTGACGCCGCAGCAGCCCCGCTCACCGCGCCGGCCGACACGGGCGACGCAGTGGCCGACATGCTCGCCGACCGGGACACCGTCGCCGACGCGATGGGAGCGGTACCCGACGCGGTTGTGTGGGGGGCCCTCGCCGCCGACGACGAGTTCGCCACCGAGGCCGCCGCCCTGGCCGCCGCCGAGGCCGCGCAGGAGGGCACCGAGGACGAGCCCGACGAACGGCGCACGATCACGCGCCGCGAGGCCCGGGCCCTGTACGACGAGTACGTATACCGGCAGTACCTCGCCGCCGAGGAAGCGTGCCGCGGATACCTGCTCAACAAGAAGGCCGAGACTGCCGGACACTCCCCCCTCTCCCTGTTCTCTGGCCCCTCGCGCATTGCGTACGCGCGCGCCAGTGACGAGCTGAAAGAGTGGTGGGCCGAACACGGCCGCCTGACTCAGGCAGAGTTCATTACGCAGGTGACCGGGCAGACCCAGCGATGGGCCGCCGGGGCCCGCCTGAACGAGGCCGAGCAGCAGAACAAGCGATAGGGGAGCCGCGTGCGCGGAGACATCATCCGGGCCGTCGTCGCCGGCCGTGAGGCAGGCACCCGAGGAGACCCGCCGACCGTGTGCCCGTACCCGATCACGTCGACGCTCCGTACCGCGTGGATACGCGGATACGCCGAGCGGCGACCCGTCGTCGACCAGGACGACGAACCCACCGACTGACCACCCAGCACAGCACCACCCCGAAGGGGGCCCGCCAGCCGCGGGCCCCCTTTTTCCATGCCCGAACCACCCCCGCAAGGAGCCCGCCCGTGCCCGACAACCCGGCCCCGACCCCGGCCGCCGACCCCGCGAACCCGCCGGCCCCCACCGGCCCGCCGCAGGACAACCCCCCGGCCCCCACCGACCCGCCGCAGAACCCCCCGGCCCCCGTCGACGGCGACGTGTCCACCCTCCCCGAGTGGGCACAGAACATGATCAAGGAGGCGAAGGAGCAGGCCCCGGCCGAACCGCCGCAGCCGCCCCCGGCCGCTCCCGAGCCGCCAGCCGCCGAGGGCGACCTGTCCAAGCTCCCGAAGTGGGCGCGCGACCAGCTCGGCCAGGCGCAGGAGCAGGCGCGGACCGCCGCCATCCATGCCGCCGTACTGCGCACCGCGCCGACCGCCGGAGCCAGCGCGGCGGCCCTGCTCGACTCGCAGTCCGCCATGACCGCCCTTGCCGCCGTCGACACCAACGACGCAACGGCCGTTGCCGCAGCGATTACGGCCGCCGTCCAGGCGCAGCCGCACCTTGCCGCGCCCGTCGGTCCGGTCCGCGGGGGCGCCGACTTCGGTAACGCCACCCCGCCCGAGCGCAAGCCCGGATCGCTGCACGACGCCATCGCCGCCCGCCTGAACACCTGACCCGAGGAGTACCGCAATGCCCGTCACTCTCGCCGAGGCGAAGAACAACGCACAGGACGACATCGACGTCGCCGTGATCGACGAGTTCCGCAAGGAGAGCGCGATTCTCGACAGCCTGACGTTTCACGACGTCGTCAATCCGGCCGATGGGGGCGACACCCTCACGTACGGATACCGGCGGCTGATCACCCAGCCGACCGCCGGATTCCGCGCGATCAACTCGGAGTACACCGCGAGCGAGGTCCAGACCCAGCGGTACACGGTCGACCTCGCCGTCATGGGCGGTAGCTTCCGCGTCGACCGCGTCGTTTCGCGGATCGGCCCGAACGCGTCCGGGGCCGTCACGCTCAACATGACCCAAAAGATCAAGGCCACCCGCACCCAGTTCCAGGACACCGTCATCAACGGTGACACGGCCGTCGACGTCGACGGGTTCGACGGCCTCGACAAGGCCCTCGCCGGATCGAGCACGGAGTTTCGCGCCGACGTCGTCACCGACTGGTCGAACTTCGACGACGCCGCGCGGGCCGAACACAAGGCGCTCGACGCGATCGACGAGTGGCTGAGCCTGCTCGATGGCGCGCCGACGATCATTCTCGGCAACAAGAGGACGCTTGCCCGCGTGCGCGCCGCCGCGCGCCGCGCAGGCATGTACACCAAGAACCCCATCGACGGCCTGCTCGGTCCGGGTGGCCGCCCGATCGTTCGCGAGCAGTACGGCGACATCATGTTCGCCGACCCGGGCGACAAGGCGGGAACGAACGACCCGATCATCCCGGTCGAGACCCGCACCGTCGGCGCACAGGCCGACGTGACCGGCCTTACCGACCTCTACGCCTACCGCGTCGGTCTGGATGGCTTCTTCGGCGTGGCCTGCATCGGCGGAACCATTGTCCGGCAGTGGCTCCCCGATTTCACGTCGCCGGGCGCCGTCAAGTTCGGCGAGGTCGAACTCGGACCCGTGGGCGTCGCGCTCAAGAGCACCAAGGCCGCGTCCGTCTTCCGCAACGTCAAGGTGGGCTGACCCATGGCGGTGATTCACACCCCTGTGAAGGGGTTCAGCGGGCCCGGCGTGGGCGGGCTGACGTTCGTCGACGGCCGCGCCGAGACCGACGACGAAGCCCTGATCGCCTACGCCCGCCGGCACGGCTACGAGGTGACGCCGAAGCGGAAGCCCGCGGCGAAGACCGAGACGCCGAAGGAGTAAGCCGGTGCCCCGGATCTACGCGACGCCCGAGCAACTGGCCGCGTGGACCGGGGAACCGGCCCCGGCCGACGCCGAGCGTCTTCTCGCCCGCGCGTCGTCGGACATCGACGCCGCCCTGCTGTGCGCGCTCTACTGCACGAACGCCGCCGGTATGCCGACCGAGCCGCACGTCGTGCAGGCCCTCGTCGACGCGACGTGCGCTCAGGTCGAGTACCAGGTCGCCACGGGCGACGACGGGACCGGCGCCGCCGGCAGGTGGGGCAGCGTCTCAATCGGGTCCGTATCTCTCGGCGACCGCCGCGACAGCCCACGGGCACCGGGCGACGTCGACCTCGCCCCCCGCGCACACCGCGCCCTCATGCTGGCTGGCCTGCTTCCGGGGGTGATCTTCTGAGAGTCCCCCGGTACCTGCTCCGGCACCGCGTCACCGTCGAGCCGTACGACGGCGACAGCGCGTACGGCCCGACCTACCGGCCCCCGGTCGAGGTGCGCGCCCTGGTCGCCGAGGCAACCAAGCTCACCCGCAACCGCGAGGGCGTCGAGGTCACGTCGACCGCTCAGGTCATCACCGAGCCCGACCTCGACTGTCCGGCCGAGTCCCTCCTCACCCTCCCGTCGGGCCGGATCACGAAGGCGCTCAGCGTCGCCAACCACACCGCGCCCGGCCTACCGGTGCCGCAGTCCACGGAGGTGATGTGCGAGTGACGCAGCGAACCCGACTCCGCTTCAACGGGGCCGCCGTACTCCGCGGCACCAAGAGCGGCGCCGCCCGCGGCCTACGCCTCGCCGGCGAGCACGTGCTCGCCGAGTCCCGACGGATCGTCCCCATTGAAGAGGCCACCCTCGAACGGTCCGGCGTGGCGACCGTCGACGAGTCGTCCCTGACGGCCGCCGTCAGCTACGACACCCCGTACGCGATCAGGCAACACGAGGAGATGACCTATCGGCACGACGCCGGCAGATCGGCAAAGTACCTCGAAAAGCCCCTGACCACCGAGGCCCCCGTCGTCGCCGAGATCGTCGCCGCCGCCGTACGGAGGTCGCTTCGTGGCTGACGTCACCGACGGCGCCGCCCGGTACCTCGACGGCCTCGACCTGCTCGACTACGACCCCGCCGGGAAGACCGGCGACACGTTCGTTGAGCGCATGCCCGCGACCCCGGACGCCGCCGTATGCCTGTCGCTGTACGACGGCGGCACCCCCGACGCCCGCAACGCCTACGACACCGTACGGCTCCAGTTGCGCGTTCGCGGGGGCCCGGACCCCCGAACCTCACGCGACCGCGCGTGGGCGCTGTACAGCGCCCTGCACGGCCTTGCCGGGGTCGAACTCCCCGACGGGACGTGGCTCATCCTCGCCGCCGCCCGCGGCACCCCCGGACCGATGGGCGCAGATACCCAAGGCCGCCACGAGCACGTCGTGAATTTCGACCTCGACGTGTCGTCCCCCAGCACTCACCGCACCGAATAGGAGGCCCCCATGGGACGCCCCATTGACGCCCGCGGGTGGTGGTTCGAGGTCGAGGACATCACGACCCCGGCCACGCCCGTATGGCACCGCATAGGCAACGTCAACAGTTGGTCGTACAGCCCGTCGGAGAACGAGGAGACGGCCGACACCACGACCAACGACTCTGAGGGCGCGTACGAGCAGGACGTCATGCAGCGCGGCGCGACGCTGGAAGTCACCGGCCTGTGGTCGCAGACCGCCACCGTTCGCGACCCCGGACAGGAGTACATCGACGACGTCTGGACGTACCGCCTGGGCAGCGAGTCCCGCAACCGGGTGCGCTACCGCCACAAGTCGCAGACCCGATGGACCGTGTGGGAAGCCACCGTCACGCCCGGCGAGCAGGGCGGCGAGCACAACGCCAAGACGTCGTGGGGTGCGACCTTCACCCGGTGCGGACTCCCGACGACCGAGGACGTCACACCCCCGGCGGAGGGATGAGCATGATCGAGCAGCACGACCAGGACCTCGACGACGACCAGGCGCTCGACGCCGCCGACCTCGACGCCGCCGACTTCGACCAGTTCTTCGCCGAACAGGCGGCCCCGCCCCGCGGGTTGACGCTGCGCCTGTTCGGCCGCACGTACACCCTGCCGCCGACCCTGCCCACCCTGTACGTGCTCCAGCTCCACCGGGTCCAGCACAGTGCGAACCCGGACGATGTGGCGCGGATGCTCGCCGCCCTGTTCGGCCCCGACGCCGTCAACCACTGGACCGAGAACGGCATGGACGACCGCCAGCTCGGCATTGTCCTCATGTGGTCGACAGCCAATGTCGCCCGCGCGGGCGCCATGTCCATGGAGCAGGCCGCCGCCGAGTACGACCGTCGCGAGGCCAAGAAGGCGGGAAAAGCCCTACGGCCGGCGGAGACGGCGAGGCCGAAGGCCCGCCCGCAGGGCAAGGGAAAGGGGAAGGGGAAGGGGCAGCGTCCGAACTCTGGCCGGCGGTAGTCCGCCACTGGGCTGTGGTCGAGGCCGACCTACGCCGCGAGTACCAGCTGACCGCCGCCGACGTCGCACAGCTCAGCGTGCGCGAATTCCTGGTCTGTCTCGGTGGCCTATCTGCCGAGTCCCGGTTCGCCCGCGTGTGGCGAGCAACGCCGCGCGTTGTGTCGGACCCCGATGAAATCGCACGACTCACCAGCGGGTGAGCAGCACCACGACAACTGAATAGCGGGCGCCTGACCGGCGCCGGGCTGGGGGTGACTTATGGCCACCCTCACCATCGGCGAGCTGGTGGGCTACATCGACCTGGACGCGTCCGGGGCCGATGAGGGGGTCGCCCGCGCCGGGGCCGCGATGGAGGGTTTCCAGCGGGACGCCGACGGCCGGTTGCGCGACATGCGCGGCCGGTTCATCGCGGCCGGCGCGGAGATGGGCGGGGCGCTCGGCGACGGGATCGGCGGGGGCGCGGAGAAGGCCGAACGTAGTCTCTCCGGTGTCGGGGGGCTGCTCGGCGCGGCGAAGACGTCGACTCTCGCCCTGTCGGGGGCGTCGCTGATCGCGGCCGGTTCCCTGGCTGCGGTTCCGTTGGCCGTAATCGGTCTCGGTGCAAAGGTTCTTGCCGAAAACGCGCAGGTCAAGAGCGCTTTTTCCGACCTTGGCGATCACGTCAAGGGGGAAATGGCGGACCTCGCCGAGCCGTTGGTCGAGCCGTTCGTCGACGCGGCCGGACAGCTCAAGGGGATCTTTGACGACCTCGCCCCGCAGATAGGGCAGCTTTTCGAGGGCGTCGCTCCGCTGGTCGAGCCGCTGGTCGAGGGCATCGGGGACCTGGCCAAGGGTGCCCTGCCCGGGCTGGTGACCGCGGTCGAGGCCGCGGGCCCCGTGATCGACGCCCTGTCGGGCGGACTCGGTGCGCTCGGCGAAGGGCTGGGCGGCTTCTTCGAGGGCGTTTCGGGCGGGGCCGATGGTGCCGCTGAGGGGCTGGGCGCACTGTTCGGCGCGGTGGGCGAGATCCTGCCCGCGCTGGGTGAACTGATCGGAACGCTGGCCGAAGTCGGCGGGCCCGTCCTGGCCGCTGTCGCCAAGGCGCTGGTACCGGTCGTCAAGGGCCTGGCTGGTGCGCTGGGCCCCGCGCTCGCCGCGCTCGGTCCGCCGCTCCAGACGTTCATCGGAGCGCTGGGCAAGGCCCTGTTGCCGATCGTCGGCGAGCTGGGCCCGCTGCTGGCCATCGTTGCGGAAACGTTCGGCCTGGTCCTGGAGGGCGTTTCGCCCATACTGCCCATACTGGGGCAATTGATCGGGGCGGTTCTGCCCGTCCTGACCAAGCTGCTGGCCGCCGTTCAGCCGCTTCTCGTCACGCTCGGCGGCGCGTTCGCGCAGGTCGCGGAAGCGCTGGCCCCGCTGGTGCCAGTCATCGGCGAGCTGCTCATGTCCGCACTCGACGCGCTCATGCCGATCTTGATTCCCCTAATCGGGCTGCTCGGCAAGCTCTCTCAGGTCATGGCCGCTGGTCTCGCTCAGGTGATCACGTCCGTCGTCCTGCCGATCCTGCAAGCCCTGGTCGCCCTGTTGCAGGGTGACTTCGACAAGGCGTGGCAGCTCGCCAAAACAGCCGTGCAGAGCGCCGCGAAACTGATCGGCAAGGCCGCCGACATGATCGCCGAAATGGTCGGCCGGGGTATCCGCCTCGCCGTCGACTGGATCAAGCGCCTGCCCGGATTCGCGTACGCCGCCCTGGCGCCGCTCGCCGGACAGCTTGCCGCACGCGCACGCTCCGCCCTGGGGTCCTTCAAGGCCGCCGTGGTCAGCAAGGCGGGCGAGGCCATCGCGTGGATGCGCGGTCTGCCCGGGCGGATCTCCTCGGCGATCGGGTCTCTTGGCTCACTGCTCGTCGGCAAGGGCCGCGACGTCGTGCGCGGCCTGTGGAACGGCATCAAGGGCATGGGCGGCTGGCTCAAGTCGCAACTGATCAGTTTCGCCAAGAACAGCATCCCGGGCCCCATCGCCAAGGCGTTGGGGATCTCGTCGCCGTCCAAGTTGATGGCTCGTGCGGTCGGCCGGTGGATTCCCGCCGGCGTCGTCGAGGGCATCAAGGGCGGCGCGGGCGCGGTCGTCCGCACCATGCGCAACCTGGTTCCCACGCCGTCCGTCCCGTCCTTCGCGCCCGCCAACGCGGGCGCGGGCGCCGGCGGCTTCGGCTCGCCGTTCGCCCCGGCCTCCGCCGGGGGCGCGACGGTGCACGTCGAGCACTGGCACGCCGCCGAAAACGGCTCGCCGGATGACAACGCGCGGGCCCTCGACTGGCTGTCCAAGGGGAGGGGTTGACGTGAAGGGAGAGGCAGGCGACCGCCTGACGTCGGTCGGACAGATCCAGTACGGCGATCTCCTTATCGGCCTGGGCACCCCGTACACGTACAAGCGGCTGACCGGGTGGGGCGACCTGCCCGCGCTCGACTCCGGCACGGTCCCGCGCGCGGGATCGCACGGGGCCTACCCCGGGCAGCTCCTCGCGCAGTCCCGCACCATCGGCCTCGACGGGCTGATGGTGCGAGCGCCACGCGCTCATATCGGCGCGGTAGTCGAGGAGTTGGAGACCGCGACGGTACCCGTCGACGTCGAGCTGCCCCTCGCCGTGTGGACGGATGAGCGGGGCCCGCGCCTGGTCTGGGCACGGTGCCTGCGTCGCATGCTGCCGGTCGACGTCGGGTACCGCGTCGGAACGCTGCTGGGCGGCGCGGTCGAGTGGGAGGCCACCGACCCCCGCCGGTACGGCCTCCTGGAACGCACGGCGACGGCGTCCCTTCCCACACCCGAACCAGGGCTCGACTGGCAGACCGACCCCGGCCCCGAACGCGCCGACTGGCCGCTCGACTTCGGCGCGGTCGGTTCAGCCGGCGGCATGTCCGCCACCAACACCGGCAACGCGTCCACGCATCCTTTGGTCGAGTTCCGGGGGCCCGTGCTGCGCCCCTCGCTCACCAACCTGCGCACCGGGGACGTCCTCGAATACGACCTCCCCCTCGCGGCCGGTGACGTCCTGACCGTGGACACCCGCGCGGGCACGGTGACGCTCAACGGGACCGCGTCGCGCCTGTACACCGCGACCTCACGGTCGGTGCCCGAGGAAACGTTCGCGCTGGCCCCGGGCACTACCGATCTCACATTCCGGGCTGCCCCGGACTCCGACCCTGCTGGAACCGTCCTGGTGCGGTACCGGCCGGCCTACTGGTAAGGACCCTTCATGCCTGTGCGCTCTGCCTGGCTTCTCCCCGGTGGCCTTGAGCCCGGCCAGACCCGCGAGGACACCCGCCTCTCACCGGTCGGCACGATGACGCCGACCGGTGAACTCGCCACCCGCCCCGGCGTGATTCCCGGCGGCGACCCGTTCGCCGCGTCCGGGGCCGGAGCGATGGCACTACAGATCGGCATCGGGCGCGCGACGGTCCAGGGCACCACCGCACAGGGCGCGTACCCGATCGCCCTCGATGCCCCCGCCGTCGTGTCCTTCATCGACGGCGACGCCCTGCACGACCGGATCGACACCGTCGTCGTCCGCGTCCTGGACCAACTCTTCGACGTCCACGGGCAGAACGTCGCCCTGATCGAAGTTGTCCAGGGCGAACCGAACGCGACGCCCGTCCCGCCGACCCTGGAACCCGCCTGTACGCGCCTGTGGGATGTCACCGTGCCCGCCGGAACGTCTGCGGGGGTGGGCGGCATCGACTGGGGCAGTGCCCTGGTCGACCGCCGCCGCTACACGGTGGCGGTGGGTGGGATCGCGCCCGGCGTCGACCCGGAATCAGCCGGCGCCTACGTCGGGCAGTACCGGGACACCACGGGCGTTCTGGAGCGATGGAACGGCAGCACATGGGCCCCGTACCGGGCGCCGGAGCTGCCGGTCCAGACGACCACCGCCGGAGCGACGGCCCCCAGCGGATTTGCCCTGGTCTCCTTCCACGCCCGGCGCAGGCACGGGATGTGCTCCTGGACGCTGGAGGTCACCCGCACCGGAGCGAAGATCACCACCACCGCGGCGGGGAACATCGACGACACCCTTCTCGCGACGATCCCCGCCGGTTGGCGGCCCGCGCCGCCGGCCGACGTCGAGGGGTCCGCGTGCGACGGATACGGCGGCGGCGTGGTGCGCGTCAGCCCGTCCGGATCGGTCACCCTTCGCGTGTGGTCCGGCGGCGGTTCCGTCGAGTCCCCGCGCATCATCCGCGTGTCCGCCGCCTACGTGCTGTGACGGGGGAATCGTGGCCACCCCGTACCGCATCCTCCTGTGCGACCTCCGGTCGGACACCCTGCTCGACGCCCTGCCCGTCGACGGCGTCCAGATCGACGACTACATAGGCAAAACCGGCCGCCTCACCGGAACCGTGCCCATCCCGAACCGTCAGCTCGCCGAACGCGCACGCCGCGCACTCGTCCCCGGCCGAACCGGGGTGTGGGTGGAGCGGGGCCGCGAAATCTGGTGGGGCGGGATCCTGTGGACGATGACGCCCGCGTCCGACGCCCGCGGCTTCCTGACCGTTCAGATCCAGTGCGGCGGATGGGAGTCCTACCTCTACCGGCGCCGCCTGTTCGACACGCTCACCGCCACGCAGGTCGACCAGCTCGACATCGTGCGCGAGCTGGTCGACTACGTCCAGGCCACCCCCGGCGGGAACCTGAACATCAGCTACGACGACGACGTGTCCGGCGTGGTGCGCGACCGCGCCTTTCTGCGCTACGACCAGCCAACCATCGGCGACCTGATCGACCAGCTCGCCGCCGTCGAGCGCGGTTTCGAGTGGCGCATCGGCTCCTACCGCGACGGCGACGGCCGCCGCGTCAAGCGCCTGCACCTAGGACACCCGATCATCCGTGGCGCCGCGTCCGACATCGTCCTCACCCACCCCGGCCCGATCCTCGCCTACGCCCTGCCGACCGACGCCACGGTCAAGGCCAACGGATGGCAGTCCCGGGGCGCGAGCGTCAACACCAACCAGGCCGCCGACTCCTTCCCGCTCACCTCGCCCGTGCTGGTCGCCGACGACGACATCGCCGCCGGGTGGCCACGCCTCGACGGCACATCCGACTACACCACCGTGGAGCAACAGAGCACCCTCGACGCGCACGCCCGCGCCGACTGGTCGGCCGCCCGTGACCCCGTGCAGATCCCCGAAGTCACGGTCCGGCTCGACAACACCGTCACGCCCGCGCTCCTCGGCTCGACCGTGCGCCTACGCATCCGCGACCTATGGCACCCCGACGGCCTCGACGCCCGGTACCGCGTCGTCGGCATGTCCATCACCCCGCCCGCACGCGGACAGCCCGAGACGGCCCGCCTGTACCTGGAGGTACCCGAGTAATGGCCCACGTCCCGCAAGACCTCCTCGACCGCGTCGCCTCCCTCGAACGCGAGGTGCGACAGCTGAGGGGACGCGCGCAGATCCGCCCCGCGCTCAACCAGATTCTGAACGGCGACGTCACGGTCGGCGAGGGAGGCCGGCTGATCGCCGAAGCCCCGAACGGCAACCGCGTCTTCACGACCGGCCAGGACCCCGAGGGCGATTGGGCCGTCGGCATGGCCCGGTCGGTGTCAGGTACGGCCGCCTTGACCGTCGGCGACGAGTACAACGGCAGCGGAGCCGGTCAGATGATCCGCACGTGGTCGCGGTCCGGCGAGGTGATCGTCATGGATGACGCGTGGTGCGATTGGATGCTCGGCCGCCCGTGGGCGCCTTTCCCGATGTACCCGACGGCGCTCCAGGGTTATGAGGGCGACAGCACGGGGTGGTCCTACGCGTGGGTTGGCCGTGGCCCGGCACAGAACGCAGTCCTAGTCCTCAAGCTCTCGACGATCAGCTCGAACGGCGGACAGGTCCGCGTGAACTACGTGCAGGGCGACACCACGCGAACCCTAGGCACGTGGACAATCCCCAGCGGCGCAACGTGGGTCGACCGGACGATCGTGCAGCCGCTCGACGGCGCCGACTTCGGCGAGGAAGTCACGATCCAGATCGAGCACCGCAACAGCACCGCGGGCGCGATCGAGACGCGCGTGTTCGCCAGCTACACCCGCAACACCTTCAACGCCGACGAGGTCCCCGACCCGCCCGCCAGCCTCGCCGCCGCGGCGACCGCCGAGGACCGCGCCGTGCCCGGCGACCCCAACAAGCCCGATCAGGAGGCGTAGTGCTGCCCGAGGCAATCCCGACCGTCCGAGTCACCGGGCGATTCCTCACCCCCGAAGGAAAGCCCCTTGCTGGGCAAGTCATCTTCCGCGCCCCCGGCATGGTCACCTTCCCCGATTCCGACGTGATCCTCGGCGGACCCGTCGCCGCGCCGCTCGATTCGACCGGCGCTTTCGAGATCGTGCTACCGGCCACCGACGCGCCCGACATGAACCCGAGCGGCTGGTCGTACTCCGTCGCCGAACAGCTCGCTGGCGTGCCCATGAACCGCACGTATCAGGTGCTCTTGCCCGCCGAGACCCCGGCCGTCGACCTCGCCGACATCGCACCGACCGACCCCACCACCCCTACCTACGTCGCCGTACGCGGCGACAGCGCGTACGAAATCGCGGTCGAGAACGGGTACGCCGGCACCGTCGAGCAGTGGCTCGCCTCTCTCGTGGGCCCGGTCGGTCCAGCCGGATCGGTCGACACCGTCAACGGCCAGGCGGGCCCCGACGTCACGCTCACCGCCGTCGACGTCGGCGCAGCACCCACGGTCCACACGCACACGCCCGCCCAGGTCGGATCGATCGCCGTCGCGGAGAAGGGCGCCCCGTCCGGAGTGGCCACCCTCGACCCGACCGGGAAACTCACGGCCGCACAACGCCCGGCACGGTCCGCATCCCGGTCCGTGGTCATCACCGCCGCCACACCAGGCACCTGGACCGTATGGCAGGCGCCGCGCCCTGTCACGGTGACTGGGGTCCGCGCGTACCGCACGGGCGGTACCGCCGCCACCGTCAACGCCCGCCGCGGGAGCGTGGATCTCCTGACCGCCGACCTGTCGCTGACGACCGTCGACACGTGGCTGACCGGACCGTCCATGCAGAACACCGCCATCAGCGCGGGCGATTCGCTCGCCGTGTCCGTCCGGTCCGCGACCGGCGGGCCCACGGTTACGATCCAGCTCGACTACCAGGAGGCGTGACCCGGTGGCCCTGTATCTCGTCTCGGACGAGTCCACACAGCAGGACACAGCACTCCGCCCGCTCACCACCGCGCCCGTGCCTGGCACCCCCGCACGCCTACAGGTTCTCGACGCGCACGGAGTCCTCGCCACCCTCACCACGGGCGCAAGGACAGTGACCGTGCGCGGGCAGTCCCGCACGTTCACCGAGCAGAAGCGCCCGTTCGCCGACGAGTTCGACCGCATACTCACCGCCGGGTGGGGCACGTCGCCAGGCGGCGGGTCCTGGTCCAACGTCAACGGAACTGCGGCCAACTACTCAGTGAGCAACCGGGCCGGCCGTATCGCCGTCACCGCGACCGGCGTAGACCGCATCGTCAACCTGGTGGATGACCTGACGACCGCGAACATCACCGCGTCATTCACGTTCGATACCGCGCCGAGCGGTGACGCAGCGAGTTTCGCGCTCATGCTGGCCTACCAGAACACCAGCAACCAGTACCGCGCCCGCGTCTCCATCCTGAGCACAGGCACCGTATCCCTCATCCTCGAAAAGGAAGTCGCGGGCACAACAACAACGCTGGGCCCACTAACCGACGTTGGCACCGGATGGGTACCGGGCACCGTGTGGCACATCCGCGCCGAGCAGGCTGGCTCGACGCTACGCTGCCGTGCATGGCCGGACGGGTCGACCGAACCCGCAACGTGGCTGCACGAGGTCACCGACACGTCCCTGACCGTGGGCCGGGTAGGCGTGCGGGTCCTCGCCAACAACGGCAACACCGCGATCCCGTTCAACGTGCTGTGTGAGCGGTTCGAACTCACGTCGGGCACATGGCCGACCGCCCCGACGGTTACTCACGACACGTGGGTGCGTGTCCTGCCCGAGCCGTATGACGGAACGTGGACACCCGAACTCGCCGACCAGATCCGCGCATGGGCCGTCGACTCGACGCCGGACGTCCTCGCCTACGCCATGGGTTACATCACCGGAGCCCCCACGGTCACCGCACCAGCCCTCGCGGGCGCACGGATCATGGGACAGGCCCTCTACGGCCCACTCGACACCGACGGAACCTTGATCGAAGGCGCGGACTTTCACGACTACATGGGCCTCGCTTGGACATTCCCGAACGGCGAGACACGAACAGCAGGCGCAGACGAGGCCGGATGCCTGGACTGCTCGGGATTCGTCCGGATGATCTATGGCTACCACATGGGACTCCCCATGGTCCGGCAGCAGAACATCGACGGTGTCAATCTGCCGCGCATCACCCGCGACATCGGCCCGAACGGGCCCGGCGTCATCGTCGCCCAGGCCGCCGACGCGGCACCGCCCTTGAGCGACATGCAGATCGGCGACGTCCCCCATTTCGACGCAACCACGGACGCCGTCGCGGGCCAGCTCGACCACAACGGCATCTACCTCGGCCCCGACACTTCCGGGCACCCCCGCTTCATCAATTCCAGAAAAACGCCGCACGGCCCCACCTTCGGCGACCTCGGAGGGCCATCCACCCTCGACGGGACGGGGCTCTACGCCGCCACCCTGCGGATCATCCGCCGGTTCTGACGCTCGCCCACCCCGCACGCCCCGCGCACCGCGCCGGGCGTCTCTTCATGTCTGGAGACACCATGCCCCTGCCCATCATCAGCCGCGCCACGTGGGGCGCCCGGCCCTGGAACGGCACCCCGAACGCCGTCCCCCTGTCCAAGCGAACGTCCTTCTTCGTCCACTACGACGGCGCGAACCACGTCACCGCCACGGGCCACACCGTCCCCCGCGCCATCGACCGCCAGCACCAGGCGCAGGGCTGGTCCGGCATCGGGTACAACTTCGTCGTCGACCAGGCCGGCCACATCTACGAGGGCCGCGGATGGAACCGCCAGGGCGCGCACTGCCCCGGCCACAACGTCACGGGGCTCGGCGTGCAGATCGCCGTTGGCGGCGACCAGGAGCCGAGCGAGGCCGCCCTCGCCGCGTGCCGCGCCCTGTACGACGAGGCGTGCCGCCGCACCGGTCACGCCCTCGCCATGCGCGGCCATCGCGACGGCATCGCCACCCTGTGCCCCGGGCCCCGCCTGTACGCATGGGTCCAGGCCGGTATGCCCGCCAAGGGCCACAAGCCGCCCACCGGCAGCACCCCGGGCCCCGCCCGCCACCGGGTCACGATCAACGGCCTGTCGTACGGGTACGGAGCGCACGGCGCGCACGTGACCCGCGTCGGCGAGGCCCTGGTCGCCAAGGGCCACGGAACCCCGTACGCCGTCGGCCCCGGCCCCACGTGGACCGACGCCGACACCACGGCGTACGCCGCCTATCAGCGGTCCCTCGGATACACCGGGCCCGACGCCGACGGCGTGCCCGGAGAAACGTCCCTGCGCCGCCTGCTGGGCACCCTGCCCGGCAGGACCACCACCAGGCCGAAGCCGTCCCCGCCGGCCTTTCCCGGCCGCGACAAGTTCGGCCCCGGCAAGCGCAACCACCACGTGACGCGTCTCGGCGAGGCCCTGGTCGCCAAGGGCTACCGCCGCTTCTACAAGGTCGGCCCCGGCCCGGCCTGGTCCAACGCCGACCGCAACGCGACCCGAGCGTTCCAGCGCGCGCAGGGCTGGACCGGCAGCGATGCCGACGGATACCCCGGCCCGGAAACGTGGCGCCGCCTGGTCGCCTGATCTCCTGCCCGCCCGGCACCCCGCCGGGCGGGTCCCACCCCCTCCCGAGAGGCCCCCATGAACCCGAAGAACACCCGCGCCGTCCGTACTGCGCTCCAGACGTTCGCCGCGGTCGTCGCGGTCGTGCCCGTCCTCGCAGCGGTCGTCGCCGACTCCGCAGAACTCGCCGCCGCCGCCCCGTGGCTTGTCGGTGCCGCCGCCACCGCCGCCGCGGTCGCGGCCGTCGTCGCCCGCGCCATGGCACACCCCACCGTCGAGGCCCTGCTCGACCGCGTTGGTCTCGGCCTGGTCGACGACGGGGGGCCGGCCGCGCCGTGACGACTCAGCCCTCGCCGTCCGATCCGGCCGCGGTCGCGCTGGAGTTGGAGCGCATCCGGAGGACGATCGAGGTCGGGTTCACCCGCACCGACGGCGCCCTCGCCCTGCTCGTTCAGCGCCACGACCAGACCGACGAAGCGCTCAAGACGCACGACCGCCAGCTCGACGACCACGACACCCGCCTCGACACCGTCGAGCGGGGCGAGACAGAACGCCAGAAGCGCAACGACGCCCGCCTCGACGCCCTCGAACGCGGACGCTGGCCACTGCCCAGCCTCGCCGCCCTGGTCGCCCTGTGCGGCCTCGCACTGACCCTGTGGCAGTTCGCCACCCGTCCATGAATCACGCCCCCCGCACGGCCACACACGGCCGTCGCGGGGGGCGTTCTGTCGTTCGTAGGCGGGACTCCGTCACTGGCCCTCGCTACGATCCCGCTATGCCTACTCTCCGAATCACGTACCAGGTACTCCCCGCCGGCACAGACCCGGACAGCTGTGAACCCAGCGACCTCGAAACACGGTCGGAACTCTTCACCTTCTCCCCCGAGGAACCGGTGACCGACGTCCGCGGCCACGTTCACGAGGTAGGCCCAACGATCGGCGCCATGAACGCCGCGATCCGCACGCGCCTGGGGAACGGCGACGAAGGCATCATCTTGAAGGCGCGTCGCCCGGACGACGACGACTAGGCCCGCCGCACCGCATCCGCCAGACGCGCCGTGTAGTGGGCATGGTCCCGGGGGTACCCCTCCAAGGCCGGAAGCGCCGCACGGAACCCCGCCACCGCATCCGCCCAGCGGCGGCACGCGTATGCCGTAGCCGCGTGCTGAAGTAGCGCCCGGTTCTCGTCGAGGAAGTACAGCCATCCAGGCCGGTCCTGCTCGTCTGGCACCAGGCGAGCCAGATTCAGCGCTTCATCGGCGAGCCGTTGCGCCCGGTCCCGCTCGCCGACGGCCGCCGCCGACATGGCCGTCTGATGCGTCGCCGCGGCCCTTGCCGCCGGGGACAAGTCGGCGCCTATGCGGGCCCCCTCAGCCGTACGCAATGCCCTAACCGGGTCGCCGCCCTGGAGCATGTAGTACGACCGGAGACGCAGAACCCAGGACGCCATATCGTCGTGTCCGCCCTCAACGGCCCAACCGTGCGCCGTGTCGGCCCAGGCGAGGGCCGCACCAACCGTTCCCCCGCCTTCCTGCCACGCCACCCACGACAGCCAGTGCGCGTGTTCGGCCGCCAACAACAGCAGCGTGTCCGCAGCCCCGCCCGACGATTCCGGAATGAGCCGGGTAACCGCGTCGAGTTGGGACCGTACGACGGGCCAGAGAACGCGCCCGCCGACCTCATCCTCGGTACGTCGGTGCTCTGTGAGAACGCGTTGCAACCGCTCCGCGGTCCGAAGATCCGTACGCCCCAACATCTGTGCGCGGGCGACACGGTCACGCAATTCGGGGTCAGGGCCCCACTCGGAAAGCGTTGGGTCGTGCACTGCCTGTCCTACCTCCGTCGGTACGTCAATTCCACGCATGATGCGCGCGACGACCTCAAGACTTGTGACTTTCCGCAACCCACGTTCGATATTCGAAACGTGCCCCTGAGTCAGCCCAACAAGCTCGCCTAAGCCTTGCTGCGACAGCCCCGACAGTTGCCGATACCGGCGAAAGACAGCAGCCCAATTCTGCGACGCAGCCGCCGCGCGCAGCTTGCCGTCTGTCCAGAGTTCCCGACGACCCATGCCCCGACCATACGGCCGCACATATCAAGGCGGTATGGGATTGGCCGGATTCCACCCCGACGATGTCGTCGTCTCCGCAGACGAGGGACGGAGCGCCCCCCTAGGCTCCCGCCCGCGAAAGAGGTTGCGATGAAGTCTCAGACGACCCACTGTTGCGCACCGCCCGGCGGCCCCCCGGCGCACGCACTTTTCCCCAGAGGCCCGCACGCACCGGCTGACGCTCGCCGATACGTGCGTGACGTCCTGGTGCACGACGACGACCCCCTCGGCGAGAACCAGCTCAACGACATCCTGTTGATCGTTTCCGAGCTGGTGACCAATGCGTATCTCCACGGCACCGGCCCCGGCGGCTCCGTGCTCGTCACCGTGATGACGACGCGCGACACTGTGCGCATCGAGGTCGACGACTCCGGCCGACAACGGCCGCACGTGCGCGACGCCTCAGAAGACAGGGACGACGGGCGCGGCCTACACATCGTTGACGCCCTCGCCGCGCGCTGGGACGTCGCCGACCGCCCGCCCGGCAAGAAGGTATGGGCGGAGGTAGCACGGTGACGACAGCCCCTATGTTCCGTGCCGTCCCCGGCCCCGGCTTCGTAGCTGGCTGCACGGTGTCAACGTGGCTGGACCCTGGCAACTCCCTCGCTCCCGCCGTCGCGTACATCCTGATCGGCCACGCACCGCCGCGGCGCCTGAACGAAACGGTTGAGACGGTCGAGGACGGCCTGATGGGCATGGTTGACGCCATGCGTCTACGGCCGGCCGCCGAACGGGTACCGAGCATCGGGGCCCGAATCATCCTGCGGGGGCGGTTCGCCCTCCTCGACTACGGCCACCCTGCCTTCACTCTGCGCCTACCGCCGACCGGCGCTGAGTGGCGGGCGCACGTGGTCGCTGGTGGGCCGGTATGCCTGACGGTGGGGCTCGACCCGATCCCGCCCGGCCTGGGCCCGGACGCGGTAGACGCGTACCTTGCGCGCGTGTGCGTCACCACCGGCCGGGCGTACATGGGCGCAACCACGTTCCGTAGCCGATGATGTGGCCCGGCCCTGTATAGACCACCTGCGACGTGCGCGCGCGAGGGCGTGCGCCACGTTCCCCCCGCTACCGGACCCGGTGAGACGGTAGCGGGGAGGCCCCCGTCGCCGCTTCCCCCGGGCGGCGCGGTGGGCCGGAACGGGAACGGCCCCGGTACCTGTCGCGAGGTATCGGGGCCGTTCTCTGTGCTGGTGTCCGTACTTCCGGTGGCCGTGCCCCTTTAGAACAACAGTCGTGGAACTGGGGTACGACGACGAGCGTGGTGTCCTTGTCGGTCAGCCCCATCGACTCGGTCATGTTGACCTGCATCGAGTGCAGGTAGATCGAACGGTGCGAGTAGACGACGCCCTTGGGGTCGCCCGTGGTGCCGGAGGTGTAGCACATGGCCGCGGCCTGGCGTTCGTCCAGCTCCGGCCAGTCGTACGTGGTGGGGCGGCCCGCGATCAGTTCCTCGTACTCGTGCACGCGCGGCGTGACGCCGGCGAGGGCGGAGCGGTCGCCGGGGCCGGACACGACCACGTGCTCGATGCTCGGCAGGTGCGGCAGCAGCGGCACGAGGAGCGGCAGCAGCGAGCCGTTGACGATCACCACCTTGTCGTCCGCGTGGTTGACGATCCAGGCGAGCTGTTCGGGCGGCAGCCGGAGGTTGAGGGTGTGGAGCACGGCACCCATGGAGGGGATGGCGAGGTACGCCTCGACATGCTCCGCGTTGTTCCACATGAGCGTCGCGACTCTCTGGTCGCCGTCGACGCCCAGCTCGTCGCGGAGCGCGTTGGCCAGCCGGGTGGCGCGTGCGCCGATCTCGGCGAAGGTGACGCGGTGCGGCTCGGGTTCGCCGGTCCAGGTCGTGACCTGCGACTTTCCATGGATCGTCATCCCGTGGTGCAGGATGCGGGTGACAGTCAGCGGTACGTCCTGCATGGTGCTCAGCACGGCGTCCTCCCGGTAGGCGCTACGCGGCAGTAAGGTTCCGCTGATTCTGCGCACATACCAAGCGGTATGTCACTACTCGCGGGAAAATTCCTGCCGGGAGCCGGCACCGGGCCCCTGTCGCGGAGCGTGCTCGATGATCCCGATCAGCGGACCGGCGTCAGCTCCGGGTCCTCGCGGAGCTTGCCGAGGGCACGGGAGACCGCGCTCTTGACCGTACCGATCGACACGCCGAGCACCTCCGCCGTCTGGGCCTCGCTCAGGTCCTCGTAATAGCGCAGGACGACCATCGCGCGCTGGCGGTCCGGGAGCTTGAGCACCGCTCGCCACATCGCGTCGTGCAACGACTGATGCTCGGCCGGGTCCGGCGCCGGAAAGGCCTCCCGCTCGGGCAGTTCCTCGCACGCGAACTCGTCGACCTTGCGCTTGCGCCACTGCGAGGTGCGGGTGTTGAGCAGCGCCCGCCGGACGTAGCCGTCCAGCGCCCGGTGGTCCTCGATCCGCTCCCACGCGACGTACGTCTTGGCCAGCGCGGTCTGCAGCAGGTCCTCCGCGTCGCACGGGTTCGCGGTGAGCGAGCGCGCGGTCCGCAGCAGGACCGGTCCACGGGCCCGTACGTACGAGGAGAAGGACGCGTAGGGCGCGTGGGGGTGGCCGGCGGCGGTGGCGGAGGCCGCCCTGGAGGCGCCCGTGCAGACTGGCGTGGTCATGTACTCAACGCTAGGAGCGGCCACCGCCGAGGGGATCGCCCCCAGGTCCCGAAGGCTCGTCCGCCTCAGGTTGTAGGGGGTGTGCACCCTGCACCTCCTGAAGGTGGACGGGCCTCCGCCCGGCCGTAAGGGTCCACCCCCGAGAGCCCCCGGGGGCCGGGCCGTCGCCGCTCAGCCGTCCGCACCGATGACCAGGCCCGACGTCGGAACCCCCGTACCCGCCGTGACCAGCGACCTCGCCGCCCCCGCCACCTGGTTCACCGAGGTCCCCCGGATCTGCCGGACGGCCTCCGCGATGCCGTTCATCCCGTGGAGGTACGCCTCCCCCAGCTGCCCCCCGTGGGTGTTCAGGGGCAGCGCGTCCGCGGCGACGAACGCCCCGGCCTCCCCGGGTCCGCAGAAACCGAACTCCTCCAGCTGCATCAGGACGAACGGGGTGAAGTGGTCGTAGAGGATGCCCACGTCGATGTCGGCCGGCGACAGTCCGGAGGTGCGCCAGAGCTGCCGGGCGACCACGGCGGTCTCCGGCAGGCCGGTCAGCCCGTCCCGGTAGAAGCTCGTCATCTGTTCCTGCGACCGGCCCGCGCCCTGGGCCGCCGCCACGACGACGGCGGGCGGTCGGGGCAGGTCGCGGGCGCGCTCCAGGCTCGTGACGACGAGGGCCTGCCCGCCGTCCGTCTCCTGACAGCAGTCCAGCAGCCGCAGCGGCTCCACGATCCAGCGGGACGCGGCGTGGTCGGCGAGCGTGATCGGCTTCCCGTGGAAGTACGCCGCCGGGTTCCGCGCCGCGTGGAGCCGGTCGACCACCGCCACGTGCCCGAAGACCTCCGGGTCGAGGCCGTACGCGTGGAGGTAGCGCCGGGCCGCCATCGCCACCCAGGAGGCCGGGGTCAGCAGCCCGTACGGCAGGTTCCAGCCGAGCGCCGCGCCCTCGGCGGTGGGCTCGCGCCGCTGGACGCCGGAGCCGAAGCGGCGGCCGGAGCGCTCGTTGAAGGCCCGGTAGCAGACGACGACGTCCGCGATCCCGCTCGCCACCGCGAGGGCGGCCTGCTGCACGGTGGCGCAGGCCGCGCCACCGCCGTAGTGAATGCGGGAGAAGAACGACAGCTCGCCGATTCCGGCCGCCTGGGCGACGGTGATCTCGGGGCTGGTGTCCATGGTGAAGGTGACGAGCCCGTCCACGTCGGCGGGGGTGAGGCCCGCGTCGTCGAGGGCGGCGCGGACGGCCTCGACGGCCAGCTTCAGCTCGCTGCGGCCGGAGTCCTTGGAGAACTCGGTGGCCCCGATGCCGACGATCGCGGCCTTCCCGCCCAGCGAGTCGGCCCTGCGGATGCTCATGCTCCGGCCCTTTCGTCGCTCGGGCCCGGCAGGGTCACGATGACCGTGCCGGTGACGTGGCGGCCGATGCCGTTGTCGCCGGTGACGGTGACGGAGATCGTCGCGCGTACGGGCTCTTCGCCGGCCAGCTCCGTGACGCGTCCGGTCAACCGCAACGTGTCTCCCGGGTAGTTGGGAACGCCGAGGCGGATCGCGACCTTGCGCAGGACGGCGTACGGGCCGAAGTGGTCGGTGACGTAGCGGCCGACGAGCCCATTGGTGGTGAGGATGTTCATGAAGATGTCGGGGGAGCCCTTCTCCCGGGCCAGGTCCGCGTCGTGGTGCACGTCCTGGTAGTCGCGCGAGGCGATGGCCCCGGCGACGATCAGGGTCCGGGTCAGCGGGATCTCCAGGGGCGGCAGCTCGTCGCCGACGCCGTACGTATGCGTCACGACACGTCCTGCCGACCGCTGTTCGCGAGCAAGAGGCCCAGTTCCTCCAGGACTTCGCTGCCGCAGCCGAGATACGCGTCGAGCTGACGGCCCCAGAGGAAGTGCCGGTGGACCGGGTGGTCGAGGTCGGCCCCGGTGCCGCCGTGCAGATGCTGGCCCGCGTGGACGACCCGCTTGCCCGCCTCCGAGGCCCACCAGGCGGCTGTCAGCGCCGCTGCCCCGTACTCCCGCCCGGCGTCCCGCCGCCAGGCCGCCTCGTACGCGGTCACCCGGATCGCCTCGGTGTCCATGTGGGCGTCGGCGGCGCGGAGCAGGACGCCCTGGTTGGTGGAGAGCGGGCGCCCGAACTGCTCGCGGGTGACGGTGTGGTGGACCGCGCGGGTGAGTGAGCCCGCGCACACCCCGGCCTGGAGTCCGGCGAACGCCGTGCGGGCCATGGCGAGGACGGTCGCGTACGCCTCCGGCCCACTCCCCAGACGCTCCCCGCGTACGCCGTCGAGAACCAGCCGCCCCGCCGCCCAGGGCGCGGTCGTCTCCACCGGCGCCACGGCCACGCCCGGCGTGCCCGCCTCGACGATCCACAGGGCCCGGTCGGCGTCCGCCACCAGCACCTGGGTGGCGTCCCGCAGCCAGGGCACCCAGGGCACGGCCCCGTACAGCGCACCGTCCGACGCGTGTACGCCGCCCCGCGCCGGGAAGGCGCCCGTCGCCACCGCCGTACCGTCGCACAGACCGGGGAGCAGGCGCTCGCGCTGCTCGGGCGCCCCGTGCTCGGCGATCGCCAGCAGCCCGTACACGCAGGTGGCCGCGAACGGGACCTGCGCGGTGGTCCGGCCCTGTTCCTCCAGGAGCAGGACGAGGCCGAGCAGCCCGATGTCCTCGACCGCGCCGGGCAGTCCGGCCGCGCACAGCTCCTTCCACAGTTCCGCGTCGGTGCCCGTGCCTGCCGCCGTCAGCCGCTCGTGGGTGGACAGGTCGCCGAAGACGCGTGCGGCCAGCCCTTGTGCGGCGGCCTGCTCCTCGCTGGGGGTGAAGTCCATCTCAACCGCCTTCGCTCGCCCGGAAGACGGGCAGTTCCAGGTCGGGGTCCGTGACGAGGAACTCCAGGTGCACGGGCATGCCGACGCGGACCTTGTCGTACGGCACACCGATCACGTTGCTGACGATGCGGACGCCCTCGGCCAGCTCGATGAGCGCGACGGCGTACGGTCCGCCCTCGCCGGACGGGCTGAAGGCGGGGAACGGCGGGTGATGCATCACGACATGGCTGAAGACCGTGCCCCGACCGCCCGCCTCGACCGTGTCCCACTCCGCGCCGCCGCAGGCGTTGCAGCCGGGCAGCCAGGGGAGACGCAGGGTCGCGCAGTCGGTGCAGCGCTGGATGAGGAGCCGGTGGCCGGCGACTCCGGCCCAGAAGCCGGCGTTGTCGCGGTTGATCACCGGCCGGGGGCGCGGAGGAGGGCCGACGTGCTTGTCCCTCTGTGCGGGGCGGTACTTGAGGATGCGGAAGCGGTGCGTCCCGGCGGGCTCGCCGTCGGCGCGGACGTCCGTACGGGTGGTGACGAAGTAGCCGGTGCCGAGCTTGGTCGTCTTGCGCCGGGAGACGGACTCGATGACCGTGTCGAAGGTGATCCGGTCGCCGGGGCGCAGCGGGCGCGCGTACTCCTGCTCGCAGTCGGTCGCGACGACGGAGGTGTAGCCGCCGCCGTCGAGCAGGGCGAACATCTCGTCGTACGCCGCGGAGCGCCCCGTTCCGCCCGTGTGCCCGGAGAGCCCGCCCATCGTCCACGCCTGGAGCATCGTGGGCGGGGCGACCGCGTCCGGGCCCCGGTAGGCGGCCGAGGTGTCGCCCATCGCCTCGCACCAGTGCCGGATCATGGGCTCATTGACCGGGTCCTTGCCCCTGCCCCCGGTGGCGGCGGCGCGGCCCTCGTAGGCGGCGAGCCGCTCGTACAGCTGGTCCCGGTCGCCAGGCGCCTGACACACCTGGCCGTCGGGCTCCTTGTCGTCAGGCTCCCGGCCGACAGGCTCCCGGCCGACAGGCTCCCGGCCGTCAGGCTCCCGGCCGACGGGCTCCCGGCCAGCGTGCTCCCGGCCGTCAGGCTGGTGGCCGCGGTCGCCCTTCCGCTCGCTCATCGCTTGCTCCGGGTCATCCCGAGCCGGGCCGTGGCGACGATCTCGCGCTGGACCTCGCCGACACCGCCGCCGAAGGTGTTGATCTGCGCCGCGCGGTTCATCCGCTCCAGCTCACCGCCGGGCCCGAAGCAGCCGGGAGAACCGCCCCGCAGCAGGGCTACGTCCCCGACGGCCTCCTGGCACATCCGGTAGACCTCGACCGCGCTCTCGGTGCCCGCGAACTTCACCCCGCTGGCCTCTCCGGGGGCGGGGGCTCCGGCGCCGACGGCGTCGACCAGCCGCCAGTTCAGCAGGCGCGTCGCCGTGAGCCGGGCGTACGCCTCCGCGAGCCGGGCGCGCACCCACGGCTCGTCGATCCGGCGCCGCCCGGTCACGGGATCGGGGGTACGGGCGTGGGCGAGGGCCTCCTCGTAGAAGTCCTCGGCCTGCATGCCGATCGCGGCCAGGGCGACCAGTTCGTGGTTGAGCTGGCTGGTGATGAGCTTCCAGCCGCCGTTCTCCTCGCCGACGAGGTTCGTGGCCGGGACGCGTACGCCGTCGTAGTAGGTCGCGGTGGTGGTGACCCCGCCCACCGTACGGATCGGCGTCCAGGAGAAGCCGGGGCAGTCCGTGGGCACCAGGATGATCGAGATGCCGCGGTGCTTGGGGGCCCCGGGGTCCGTACGGCAGGCGAGCCAGATCCAGTCCGCCTGCTGGGCGTTGCTGGTGAAGATCTTCTGGCCGTCGATGACCCAGTCGTCACCGTCCCGCACGGCACGGGTCCGCAGCGCCGCCAGATCCGTACCGGCATCGGGCTCGCTGTAACCGATCGCGAAGACGAGGTCGCCGCCGAGAATGCGGGGCCGGAAGTACGCCTTCTGCTCCTCGGTCCCGTACGCCATCAGGGTCGGGCCGACGGTGTTGAGCGTGACCATGGAGACCGGGGCGCCGGCCCGGTACGCCTCGTCGAAGAAGACGAACTGCTCGTCGGGGCCCCGGCCCCGGCCGCCGTACTCCTCGGGCCAGCCGAGACCGAGCAGGCCGTCGGCGCCGATCCGGCGGAGCAGCCGCCGCCGTTCGTCCGCGTCCGGCACACCGCCCCCGCTCTCCCCCTTCGTGTTGCCTTCCCCCGTCCCCCCGCCCGCCGTATCAGGCATCAGCGCGCGGAAGTAGGAGCGGAGTTCGGCACGGAGCCGCTGCTGGCGTTCCGTCGGAGCGAGATGCACGGAGGAGCCTCCAGAGCTGCGGATACGGAAAAGCCGGAGCGCTCCCGTCCGGCCACCGGCGTACCCGGCGACCGGCGTCCGCGTTCCGACCTTTCTGACTGTCCGTCAGGTACGGCCCCCTGTCAAGACGGCGGCAGCCCGCGCGAGGACACCTGGGTGCCTTCGCGCGGGCTGCCGTTCGGTCTGCCGGAACCCACCCCCCGGGAGGTCCCGACGACCGTGTCACCGTGTCGCCAGCGCCGCCTGCGTCACCTGCGTCACCTGCGTCATCCGCGTCATCCGCGTCATCCGAGGAGGATCACCAGAAGAAGGGCGTGAAGTTCACCGCGACACTGTGGTCGGACTGGTCGATCGGCACGAAGGCCGAGTCGTTCACCTGGGCGGACGTGTTCTGGTTCGACGCACCGGTCCCGACCGCCTGCTGCTGGGTGGTGGACGAGTTGCCGGTATTGATGCCGCCGACACCGCTGCCGCCGACCGTCGCCACAGCCGCGTTCGATCCGTCGTTCGCGAAGGAGCCGTTGTCCGCCATGGCGACTCCGCCACAGAGCGCGACCGTCAGGGGCAGAGCAGCGACAGCGGCGAGGGCACGAGCGGTACGGATACTTGCCATGTCATTTCCTCCAGGAAACGGAATTGCGGCTTCATATTCGGCTGGTCCCGGGAAAGTTGGCCGACCACCCCGGTGCTGTTCACAACGTCGCGAGACCAGAGTTGCCCAGCGCGACCTCGGCGAACCCCACCCCACCCCCGGGTTCCCCCTCACGTATGACGAAGAGCGGATAAACCTCCCAAGCCGCGCGAAAGTCCAGGTCAGCGAGGCAACCTCGGCGACCCGTTGGCACGCCCGGGAAGAAGCGTTCCGCCACCCGCCCCTCCCGAACACCTTCGCCCCGCTCCACACCGCCCCCTCTTTCTTTATTCGAACACATATACGAAACTGTTTCCATGGCCACCATCGACCGGCAGACCCCCACCCTGGCCCTCGCCCACGCCCTCGCCGCCGCCGGGCGCGGTCTCCCCGTCTTCCCGCTCTCCGCCACCAAGCTCCCCGCGCTGCGCTCGCCACACCGGGGGAAGCAGCCGCCGACGCACTGCCGGGGAGAGTGCGGGCTGCCGGGACACGGGGTGCACGACGCCACGACCGACCCGGCGGCCGTCCGCGCCCTCTTCGCCGCCGCGCCCCGGGCCACCGGCTACGGAATCGCCTGCGGACGGGCCCCGCACCGCCTCATCGGCATCGATCTGGACGTCGACCCCGCGTACGGCAGCGACGCGGCGGGCGCGCTGCGGCAGCTTGCCCTCCAGCACCTGTTCACCATCCCGCCGACGGTCACGGTGCTCACCCCGAGCGGCGGCCGCCACCTCTGGCTGACCGGCCCCGCCGACGCCACGGTCCCCAACTCCGCCGGCCGCCTCGCCCCGGGCATCGACATCCGCGGCAGCGGCGGCTACCTGGTCGGCCCCGGCTCGGTCACCGCCCACGGCCGCTACCGCCTGGCCCCCGGCACCGCCCACCTCACCCCGGCCCCCTGCCCCCGCGCCCTGCTCCGCCTCCTGACCCCACCGCCCGGCCGCGCCCCGCGCACGGGTACGGGTACGAGCTCGGCCTCCGGCACGGGCCCCGGCGCCCAGGCGACCGCGGCCCGTCGCGGAGAGGGCCTGATCCAGTTCGTGCTGGCCGCCCACGAGGGCCAGCGCAACACCCGCCTGTTCTGGGCGGCCTGCCGCGCCTACGAGCACGGCTTCGGCGACGCCCTGGCCGACGGGCTCACCGCCGCCGCCGTCCGCACCGGACTACCGGAACACGAGGCCCGCGCCGCGATCGCCTCGGCGGCACGGCTGACCGCAGGGCGGGGCGATGAGCACGACAGCGCGGCCTGACGGGGTTCTCGCCGAGGGAGGGGCCGGCGGCTCCCCGCCGCCGGGGCCAGCGACTCCCGCCCACTGCCGCATACCGGCAGGAAGCAGCCTCAGAACATGCGGACATCACGCATATCGCTTCCGCTCCCACCGCCACAGAATGCGAAGGTGACCCCGACACCAAACCATGAGGCAGCACCCGCCCCCCGTGGGCCCTTACTCGCCCAACTGGCAGCGGGCATCCTGTTCGCCCTGGTGGGGGCCTGGCTGCTGCTCCTCACCACGCCGGACGCCCGCGACGACGAGCGTGCCTTCACCACCGCGCCCGCGTGCGCGGCCCCCGGTGGGGGCGGTTCCGACTGCCTGCGGACGGTCACCGCGGTGCTCGACCGCACCGAGGAGGAGGAGATGGGCAAGACCCCGTCGACCTGGCTGTACCTCACCGAGGCCGACGGAACGTCCACCCGCACCCGGATCGAGAGCAACCTGGAACGGCTTCCGGCCGCCCGTCCGGGAGCGAGCATCGAAGTCACGTACTGGCAGGGCCAGATCCGGTACGTCGAGTTCGGCACGGACCGCCACTACACGAACGCGGACCCGCGCGGGTCCTACCGGCTGCCCCTCGCCATCGGTCTGCTCCTCGGCATCTGCGGGGCGACGTTCCTGACGGCCGCGGCCGCGACAGCCTGGAGCAGCAGGCGCTCACCCCGGGCGTTCCCCTGGCAGGTCGGCCTGACGGTCACCGGCGGCACGTTCCTGACCCTGTTCGGCGCGATGGCTGCCTGGAACAGCGACAACATCGGTGACGCTCTGCAACTGACCGGCGTGGCCTGCATGGTGGTCCTGGCGCTCTGCGCCCTGGCCGCCCCGTTCCTGCACCGGCGCCATCGCGGCGACGACACGATCGCCCTGAAGCCGTCCGTACTGACCGAGGAGGCGTGCTTCCCCGGCCTGATCATGGGCGAGGTCCCGTACGCGGGCCACGCGGGCTACTTGATCGCGGGCCCCGGCGTCCTGGCCACGACTCCCGACCCCACGGGCGCCTTCCACCGCAAGGCCGCCCCGCGCACCCTGACGCCGATCCGCGTCCGCCCGCCCTACCTGACGGACCCCACGGGCCGCCCCGACTACGACGGCCGGGCGGTGGTCGTGGAGTGCGAGGACAACGGCGTACCGGTCCTCGTCGTCACACGGAAAAAGGACGCACCCGCCGTCCTCGGCGCGCTCGGACCGGCCCCGGACGGAGTGACACCACCCGGGCCGATCCCGGCGGAGTGACACCGCTCGGACCAGCCCCGGACGGAGTGACATCGCTCGGACCGATCCCGGCGGAGTGACCCGGTCCGCCGCCCGGCCGCTCCGCCTCTGCGCGTCACCGGGCCGCCCCGACCTCACCTTCCATACGGCGCAGCTCCGCGTCGTACTGCTCCGCGTCGAAGTGGAACTCCAGCGGGGCGTCCTCCTTGTACGGGACCTCCCAGTCGGACCACTGCACGATGCCCCCGAGGCGTTGAACGACCACGGTCAGATACCCGCAGCACCCTCCCGAACACTCCGGCTCCCCCAGCTCCACCCGCCGAGCCTCGCCGGTCGCCCACAGCAGACCGGGGCCGCCGGCCGGCAGCGCATCGGCGACGAGCGGCCCCCGGCCTCCGTCACCCACCGCACCCGCCACCACGTCCTCGCCATTGACCAGGATCCGCAGACTGGGCGGGAACCGGCTCCCTCGCGGCAGCACACCGATCTCCAAAGAATCGAACATCCGGCCACGCTACGGCGAACTGCCCCGGGGAAGCACCCCCTTCGACGCCCCGACGGACGACGTGCACACGTAAGGCCCCCGACCGTCTGGTCACGGGCAGGAAACCGTGCCGCCGCAGACTCCGCCGCACTTGCCGTACCCCTACACGCCCCTGGGAGGCTTCACCCCCCGGTCACTGTCACACATGCCCCTCGGCCTGTCCTGGCCGGTGAGGCAGAATCGCGGACAACTGGGCGGGCGATGACAGGGGTGGACGTGGTGCGTTTCGGCTGGCGCGACCAACGTAAGGGCATACCGAAGGAACCAGCGCTACTGGCTGAGGCTGCTGAGAACCCCGGTGGCAGCGTCGCCGAGATCGACCCGGCGTATATCGACGACCCGAACGGCTACGTGCCTCCAGAGGCGATCCGCGGCGCTTGGCTGGTGGACAGCAGCGGGAAACTGACAGGTGAGTACCAGGAGAATCCCCGCCACGGGGCGCCGCAAGACGACTTCAGCAAGCTCACGGAGCCTGATCACTGGCTTGGCTGGCTGGGCGACAACCCCGCGGCCGCCGTCCGGGAGGGCATCGAAGAGTCCTTGCGGGCCCAGGTGGCTGACGCAGTGGTCGAGTGGGTCAAGATCCTTGAAACGCCCCGGTTCCTGACGGCCGGGCGTCAGTCTTCCAAGAACGACGAGGTCATGTTGGTCACCCGCGCGGCACTCGCCGCGCCGTTCGCGTTGTCCGTGCGTACGACGCGGCACGGCCGTTCCGTCCTGCTGGGAGTGTTCTCCTGGGCGGCGGTCAACCTCTCACCACCCGGAGTTCGCAAGGACCGGCACTGGTTCGACCTGGGCGTCGAGCTGGACTGGGCTGGTGAACAGCTTCAGGGGCGGATTTACGAGATTGGCAGCGAGAACCGCGCCACCGAGCAGTAGAGCGACATCCGGATGCCGTACAGCTCGTCGCCCCTGGTCATGTTCTCGGCCAGGGGCGACAGGAGGTACAGGGCGGCCTCACAGTGGCTTGTGCACCTTGTTCGGCCCATCCTCTTCCTGCCCTCGGAGCCACGTGTCAGCCGCTTCAGCAACCTGATCGTCTCGACCGACGACCGGCCGGGCGTAGGGCCGGGTAGTGACGCTCGCGTCCGAGGTCCGCCCACCCCCACATTGGCTTTGTTCACGAGTGTCGGAAGCGATTGTTCAGCCCTTCGCTTCGGGAGGCACCGACACCGCGCTGTGTTCGATGGTCAAGCGGGATGACAGCCCCTGGTCCGTGGCGCTTCAGTCCTTCCGGCGGGTGGCGACGGCGTCATCACCGAAGGACGCGGTGAGTGCCCGTGCGATCAAGTCGGGCAGTTTGGTGCGTCCGTCGTCTTCGACCCAGCGCGTCAGCGCCGTGTGCATCGCGGCGATGCAGGCGCTGGTCGCCGCCTGGGCGCGGAACGCGGCGTCGGGACCGGCCGCGTCATCCCCGAGGGCATCGACGATGGCCTGTTGCAGTGCGTACTGGCTGTCCAGGTGCCGGGCCCGTAGCGCAGGCGTCGAGACCATGAGCCGGAGGCAGTCCAGCAGGAACCGTTCGTTCGCCTGTTCGTCTCCGTTGCCGCCGGTCCAGTTCGTGGCCGCGTCGATGAGCGCGCTGCCGACGCGGCGCACCAGGGGTTGCGCTGCGGACGACGCTGCAACGTGCTCGGCGATGAGCTGGGCGGGCTGATCGATGAGGACGAGGTCCTCCTTGGTAGGGAAGTGCCGATACAGGGTCATTGCGGAGACGCCGGCGGCCTCGGCGACGTCGGCCACCGTTACGGCGTCGTAGCCGTGGTCGGTGAACAGTCGCACCGCGTGCGCCTGGACCAGGTGACGCGTCTCGGAACGCCGTCGTTCCCGCAGGCTTGGTTGTCGCTCACTCATGTGCTAGACACTACCATCATGTTAGTAACTACCACTCAGATGGGTGAAGGCATGGGCGATCTGATGGGCAGAACGGCTCTGGTGACGGGCGCGTCGCGCGGCATCGGACAGGCAGTCGCGACTCGGCTGGCGGCCGAAGGAGCCACGGTCATCGTGCACTTCGGCACGGACGAGGGCGGGGCCGCGGCAACGCTCGAGGCGATGGACCACGCCGGCGGGACCGGCTTTGCCGTCCGAGCCGAACTGGGCGTCGACGGCGACGTCGAGACACTCTTCGCCGGCGTGGAGGCCGGCTTGGGCGGACGGCCGCTCGACATCGTCGTCAACAACGCGGCGGCCGCACCAGCCGGCGCGCTCGGCGTCACGACGCGGGCGGAGTTCGACCACTTGTTCGCGGTGAACGTGCGGGCGCCGTACTTCATCATCGAGCGTGCACTGCCTCTGTTGCGCGAGGGTGCCCGGATCATCTCGATCTCGTCGGTGGCAACCCGGATGGCCAACTCGTCCCAGACATCCTTCGCCATGACGAAGGGCGCGATCGAGACGATGACCAAAACCCTCGCCGCCCAACTCGGTCCTCGGGGGATCACGGTGAACGCGGTCGCTCCTGGGGCCACCAGGACAGCGAGCAACGGAGCTGTCTTCGACGTGCCGGGCCTCACCGAACAGATCTCCGGCATGACGGCGCTCAGCAGGCTGGGCGCGCCCGACGACGTAGCCGATGTGGTCGTCTTCCTCGCCTCCGATGCCGCCCGCTGGGTCACTGGGCAGATCCTCGACGCGAGCGGCGGCCTGTTCCTCGGTCCACGCATCTGACCACCGAAGGCTTGGCGAGCGCCGCGCATCGCGTAACTCCACACAGCGTTCCGGCTCCGCGGCATCCGGCCACGGAGCCCGCACAGGAACGCGTACGGCGGTCCGCCTCGGCCGGAACCCGCGCTGCCCGAAGCCGTGGATTGTTCAAGCTCTGCGGCGCTTCGAGTGCCGCCCGATCGCGTGGACAGGTGCTGTCGGTTCTCGGGTTCTGGCTCACACTCCGTGTAGTTGCTACGGAGAGTCAGATCTCCGGAGCCATGCGATGGCGGTTCGGATGGGCACGAAGCCGCGGTGAGGTGAGTTCCAGGGCCCGGTTGTCACGGCCGGCGCTCATGTGGTTGAGCCAGCGCTCGTACCAGTCGAGGAAGTCGGTGGCGGAGGAGACGTTGGGGCCCCAAAAGCCGTCGCTGTTACCGATGAGGACGCGGCCGGTGAGGGGACCGGTCGCCGCGATGACGCATACGTCGGTGCAGCCCATCTCGATAATGTGGAGGAAGAGATCACGTCCGTGGGCCCTGGGGTCTGCGCCGTCGAAGCCGCGGGGTGTCCCCGGTTCTCCGCGCGGTTTCATGACCAGCAGGGAACACTGCTCCAGCGGCATGAGGCCGTAGAACGGTGCCGCGCCAGAGCCGCCGACGTGCGTGAGGAACTGCCGATAGGCGTCGGGCAGGACGATGTCGTGCTCGGCCTCGAACGCAACGACGCGTGCTTCCGCCACCTTCGGACCGAGGCAGAACTTGTGTTGTTCTTCCCCGAAGGAGTGACTGCGCAGGGGTTGAAAAGGGATCGCGGCCAGCTTGCGACGCAGGCGGGGTACACGGGGATCCATCGTGCTCTTCTCTCGTCCCCGTCACCCTATGGGGTGGCTGTGGTCAGCTGGCCAGAAGAGCCCTCTTCCGCAGGAGAGCGAAGCCGGCCCGTCCGTTGCCAGCGATCACTTTCAGTAAAGCTGACAGAGCAGGAAACCAGGGGGAACAACGGTGCCCGGCGGTGGGCCGGCATGGCAGAGGCCCCCGACCATACGTACTGGTCGGGGGCCTCTCGCCTGCGGTGGGTGTGGGATTTGAACCCACGGTGACATCGCTGCCACGACGGTTTTCAAGACCGTTCCCTTAGGCCGCTCGGGCAACCCACCTCGCGTCGGCGGTCCGGTCGCTGGGCAAGCCGATGGGCCGTCAGGCCCGCGTGGGGCCGGTTCAACGCGTGGGACAGCCTAGCCGGTCAGCTGTCGCCCTCGCGCTGGCCCAGGGTGACTTCGGCCGTGGCCGTCTTGCCGTCGCGCTCGTACGTCAGGGTCACCTTCTCGCCCGGCTTGCGGGTCCAGATCTCACCGATCAGGGTCGGGCCGCTGTCGATCACGGTGTCGTTGAACTTCGTGATCACGTCGCCCGCCTTGAGACCCGCCTTGGCCGCCGGGCCGTTCGGGGTGACCGCGGGGGTGCCGCCCGCGCCCTCGGCGGAGATGGCCGCGCCGCCCGTCTTCTCCTCCATCGTGACTGTCGCGCCGATCACCGGATAGACCGGCTTGCCGGTCTTGATCAGCTGCTCGGCGACGTTCTTGGCCTGGTTGATCGGGATCGCGAAGCCGAGACCGATGGAGCCGGCCTGGGACTGGCCGAGGCCGCCGCCGGTCGACTGGATCGCGGAGTTGATGCCGATGACCGCGCCCGTCGCGTCCAGCAGCGGGCCGCCGGAGTTGCCCGGGTTGATCGAGGCGTCGGTCTGCAGGGCGCTCATGTACGAGTTCTTGTTGCTGGAGCCGTCCCCGGACGCCACCGGGCGGTTCTTCGCGCTGATGATGCCCGTGGTGACCGTGTTGGAGAGGCCGAAGGGCGCGCCGATCGCGATCGTCGAGTCGCCGACCGCGACACCTTCCGAGTTGCCCAGCGGCAGCGGGGCGAGGCCCGCGGGCGGGTTCTTGAGCTTCAGTACGGCCACGTCGTAGCCCTGGGCCCGGCCGACCACCTCGGCGGCGTACTTCTTGCCGTCGGAGAAGGTCGCCGACAGTTCGCCCGACTCGGCGGCGGACGCCACCACGTGGTTGTTGGTGAGGATGTGGCCTTCCTTGTCGTACACGAAGCCCGTGCCCGTGCCGCCCTCGCCCTCGCCGCCCTGCGCGTCGATGGTGACCACGCTGGGAAGCGCCTTCGCCGCGACCCCGGCCACCGTGCCCGCCGGGCGCTTCAGGTCCCTCGGGGTGTCCGACGCCGAGATGGTGGTCGAGCCCCCACCGTTGCCGTCGTTCCGGTCGGCCGCCCAGAAGCCGAGGGCTCCGCCGACGCCGCCCGCGACGAGGGCCGCGACGGCCACGGCCGCCACCAGACCGCTCCCGCGGCCCTTGCCGCTCTTCCTGCCCGGGGATTCGGAGCCGGACGGGACCGGAGCGCCCCAGACCGGGCCGTGGCCGTTCCCGTTGCCGATACCGCCGGACGCGTGACCGGCGCCCCCGTCGGCGTACGACGGGACGGCGGGCGGAGGCGGCGGCCAGGACGCGGCGCCCGGGGGGAGCCCGGGCTCCGCTCCGTATCCGGGCGTCGCTCCGTACGGGGAGTGCTGCGGCGGCTGCGGCGGCTGGGACGGCGTCGGGTGGGAGCCCTGGGCGTACGCGGGCGTGGCCGGAGCGCCCGGGGCGCCCTGGTGCGTGGGGTCGTGGCGCGGCGCCTCGGCGTGCGCCGGTGCCCCCGGTGCCGGGGTCTGCGGGCCGGGTGCGTAGGGGGCCGCCTCCGCTGCTCCGGTGTCGTGCACGGGGAGGCGCGCGGTGTCCTGCGCCGTCTTGTGCGCGATGTCCTGCGCCGGGTCCTGGGCCGGGTCCTGGGCCGGCGGCGGCGTGGCTCCGTCGGTCGCCGGTTCGGGAGTGGCGGCCGGCCCGGGAGGTGCGGACGGAACGGACGGCACGGCCGGTACCGCGTTGCCCTCGTTGCCCTCGTTCTCGGTGCTCACAGCTCTTTACTCCTCGGTTCCACTCGGCATCCAGTCGGCGTTCGGCAAGAAATCCGCTGTGCACGTGTCTGCGGTCAGCTTTTCCCACGGCACGTCGGGCCACTGTAAGCAGGACCTGTGCATCCGCACACCAATCTTTACATCCGACAAAACAGACCTCCAGGGTGACATGTGCTCAGCCTTCCCCGCGGCGGTGACACCATGGCGCGGGTGACCCACGCACGGCAGCACAGCGCGCACACCTCCATCCAGGTCATCGCCCACCGCGGGGCGTCCGACGACGCCCCCGAGCACACCCTCGCCGCGTACCGCAAGGCGATCGAGGACGGTGCCGACGCCTTGGAATGCGATGTCCGGCTCACCGCGGACGGCCACCTCGTCTGCGTCCACGACCGGCGGGTGAACCGTACGTCCAACGGGCGCGGCGCCGTGTCGGCGCTAGAGCTCGCCGACCTCGCCGCCCTCGACTTCGGCTCCTGGAAGGATCGCGAGGAGTCGCCCGACTGGGATCCGGTGCCGGGCGAGCTCACCTCCGTACTCACCCTGGAACGGCTCCTGGAGCTCTTCACCGAGGTCCGGGCCACCGGGCGGCCGCTGCAGCTGGCCATCGAGACGAAGCACCCCACCCGCTGGGCCGGGCAGGTCGAGGAGCGGCTGCTGCATCTCCTGAAGCGCTTCGGACTGGCCGACCCGCCCGCGGACGGGCCCTCGCCCATCCGCGTCATGAGCTTCTCCGCCCGCTCCCTCCACCGTGTCCAGGCTGCGGCGCCCACGCTGCCGACGGTCTACCTGATGCAGTTCGTCTCACCCCGGATGCGCGACGGGCGGCTGCCCGCCGGGGCCCGGATCGCGGGGCCGGGCATGCGGATCGTGCGCAGCCACCCCGGATACATCGAACGGCTGCACCGTGCGGGGCACCGGGTGCACGTGTGGACCGTGAACGAACCGGCCGACGTCGACCTGTGCGCCGAACTCGGCGTCGAGGCGATCATCACCAACCGCCCCAGGCAGGTTCTGTCCCAACTGGGCCGCATTTAGTACGGATGAGGACCCGCCAGGGCCCCGACCTCGGCCCTTACGGGGTGTGCACCGGCGCACTCGCTGCGCGTTCGATCGTTACGAGTGCGTCACCGGGAGTGCATTGGCCGGTTTCCGGTGCAGCTCAGTGGGGCATCCAACCCGTGGCGTGGGGCAAAGGAGGTCTCGGGGGTGGCGTTGGTGGTGGCACAAGAAGTGCCCGCGTCGTCGAGCATGGCCATTCCTCATGGCCCTGCCGGCGTGGGGCAGGCACGACACCGGATGCGTGAACAGTTGCGCGGCAACGGGGTGTCGGACGCGGTCGTCGACGACGCAGTTCTGATCCTTTCCGAACTCCTCAGCAACGCCTGCCGGCACGGCAGGCCCCTGGGACGGCACACCGACGTCGGCGACGGGGACATCCGCGCCGCCTGGCGGGTGGACACGGCCGGCGCGCTCACCGTGGAGGTCACGGACGGTGGTGGCCCGACCCGCCCGCTTCCGGCCACCCCTTCGGTGACGGCACGCGGCGGCCGGGGTCTCAACATCATCAGCGCCCTGGCCCAGGAATGGGGCGTACGGGACGGATCGTCCGGCGAAGTCACTGTCTGGGCCCTGGTCTCCTCGAAGAAACCGCCCGGAATCGGCGGCCACGGCTCCACCCCGAACGGAACCGGCGCCAACGGCTCGGAAGCCCATGGCATCGACGCCGCCGGCATCGGCGGGCTCACCGGGTTCGAGGGGCTGGACCTCTCCGAGGCCTTCGACGACGTGGGCTGAGCGCGCGGACGAGCGCACGGACGAGTGCAGGGACGAGCGCACGAACGACATGGCCCTGGCGCGCGGATGACGTGGACCGAGCCAGTACGGCGGACGAGCGGGGCTCCCTGGGCGGCTAGGCTCGCGCCGAGTCCGCACTGTCGCAATCGGGAGAATGCCCACCATGGCCAAGAAGCGCCCTCAGTCCAAGGCCGGGAAGCAGCAGCTCAAGGACGGTGAGATCCCGGTCGTCGGGGCCCGTGAGCCCTGCCCGTGCGGATCGGGCCGCCGTTACAAGGCGTGTCACGGACGCGCCGCCGCCCAGGCCGTGACCGAGCTCGTGCACCGCCCCTTCGAGGGACTCGCGGGCGAGTGCGACTGGGTCGCGTTGCGCGAGCTGGTGCCCGCCGCCACGGTCGAACTGACCCTCAAGGACGGGCTGCCCGAGGGAGTTCCGTCGGTGACGCTGGCGACGGTCCTGCCGATGGCCTGGCCGGCCCTGCGCCGGGACGACGGTTCCGTCCTGCTCGCCCTGCAGAACGACACCTCCTCCGGCGACCTCAGCCGCGACCTCGCGGACACCCTCCAGCGCGCCCTGGAGGCCGAGCCCGGCTCCCCGGTCACCGCACGCCGCGTGCCGGCCGAGGGCCCGCGCCTCCAGGACCTCCTCGCCCCGGACGCCGTGTTCGAACCGAACGTGCACTCCGGGTTCGAGTTCTGGGTTCCGGACGCGGAGAACGCCACGCCGGAGGTGTCCGCCTCGCTGGAGCGCGCGAACGCCGCCGCGATCCCGACGACGCTGCTGTCCGGCGTCGACGCCGCGTACTGGTGCGAGACCCCGGAGAAGAACCACCTGCGCTGGGTCATGCCGCACCCCGAGGAGAAGCTCCTCGACGCGCTCGCCCGGCTGCACGCCGCCGGCACCTCCTCGCTCGGCGACGACACCCGCCTGGTCGGGTCGTTCCGGGCGCACGGACTCGTGGTCCCCGTCTGGGACCTGCCCAGCTCGATGGGGGCCGAGGCGTGCGAGAAGCCCGCCGTCGAGTTCGCCGAGCGACTGGCGGCGGCGCTCGCGTCCGACGCCCCGCTCACCGCCGAGGAACGCCGCGCCCGTGGCGGTCTCACCAACCGCCAGGTGACCCTCAGCTGACAGTGACGACAGGGCGCCGCAGACGGTGACCCGCGTCACAACTCGCCGTACTCATAAGTAAATCGGCGTCCCTACAGGCGAGATCGAATTTGCGAACGGCAGATCTCTTGTTACGGTTCTAGAAGCCCGGTCGCTGGTGCATCCCCCGTCGCCAGCGACCGGGCGTCTTCGTTTCCGGCTGCGGACCGCCCTGTGACACTCCCGGGCGCGGAGGGTCGCGCCACCTCTGAACCCTCCCGGCGCGCTGGGGCCCTTCGCCTCGGAACCCTCACAACGGAGCCTGTTCCGCCACAGGCCGTCCACCGGCCCGGGCCGGGCCCCACGAACTCCGCTCCGCCACCGCCGTCGCGGCCCGGGGCGCACTCGGGGGCGGGGCGTGTGGCGTCTCGCAGATACCCGGCTGGTCCCGACGCCCTCCGGTGCCACCGGCCGCCCCCGCCGCCCCTGCACTCCGCGCTGTCCCAGTGATCGTCACCGCCGAAAGAGGCCGAACGATCAAACTCGGGCAGAGATCCTGCTTCCGCGCTCATTCTCGATGGCGATTTCAGCAACAACGGAGAGGGGCGAATGGTTTCTCTCCGGATAGGAGATCAGAAGCCCTGGCGTGCACGCTTTCTGGCGAGGCACCAGGCGATTTCGCAGCGGATGAGGCCGGAGCACCGATATGTCATCCGGAGCAACGGCGGGATCCGCGGAAGCGCCCAGCGGCAGCAGCCAGGCGCGAACACGGCGGCAGCCGCGAGACCGATCGTGCGGAGATTCACGGTGGCTCCGCCGGGCGACTGCGCGGAATTCCTGGCGCCGGGGCGCCGGTATCGACGCAATGCGCACCGCCGGGTCGCCCGCCACACCCGTTTGCCGGTGATGCGGCCGGCCCGGCTCACTCCCGTTCGAGTGAGCCGGGCACGGGGAGCCAGACACCGTAAGCCAGACACCGTGAGCCGGGCACCGTAAGCCAGACACCTCCCGGGCGCCGCGCTCTCCGCCCGCCCCGGTCAGTGGGCGAGCCGGCTACCGCCGCCCGGGGCGCCGGTGCTCGCCTCGACCAGGGCGTCCAGGACCGCTTCCACATCCGGGAGCCAGGGCGCCGCGACCGAGGGAGCCCCGCCCTTCGCCGGCCCGTGGGACACCGGGGCGGCGGTGGAGGTCGCCACCGGCGCGGGGGGACGCTCCCAACGGACCTGACCCGTGCCGGTCCGGGACGGTGGCAGGACGAGATAGCCTCCCTCACCGTGGAACCGGAGCGAACTGGGCACCCAGTCCTTCGCGTACAGCAGTTCGCCGAGCCGTTCCAGGCCGTACGGAGCCACGAGCAGCGACCACCGGGTGGGCGTCGCCACGACGGGGCCGAGCCGCAGGCCGAGGACATCGAGGGCGCTGAGTGCTCTGGCGCCGGCCACGGCGGGCAGGCTCACCGCGCAGGGGGCACGGCCGCCGGTCGCCAGCAGCACGGGGGCGGTGGGGCGGTGGGTCCACCACCAGCGCACCATGCGCTCATCCGTGGTGGCCGCCAGCAGGCCGGGATCGAAGGGGTGTGCGCCCGGTACGGCGCAGTCGGGTTCGGGGCAGGCGCAGCCGAGGCCGCCGCTCTCGCCGCGCGGGCCAGCCTGCGCCGTCCCCACTCCGGGGAGCACGGGCCACTGCCATACGGTGGCGCAGGCCAGGGCCGCGTCGAGTCGGGCGGCCCCCTCCTTGCGCCGGAGCCGGAGCCTGCGTCGCCTTCCGAGGATCTCGCGCATGAGCGCTCGTTCCTTTCCGTTGAACGCCGAGTCCACATGACACACGCGTGTGTGACACCACGTGCGTATCTCTTCGCTGTGCGTGCGTGCTCATCACTTCTGCGGTACGGGCGTGCCGCCGCTACCGAGCGTGAGCCGAGCCGAGCCGAGTGGAACCGATCCGAGTAGAACCGATCTGGGGTGGAGCAGAGCCGAACCGAGCCGAACCGAGCAGAGTCGAGCGGAGGCGAACCGAACGGCGCCGAACCGACCGAACGGGTCGGACCGGCCGAGCGGAGTCGTGCTGCCCTGACAGAGTCGTGCGGGTCGAACCGAGCGGGTCGAGCCGGGCCGACGATCGCTCAGGCGAGGGCGGCACGCACCTCGCCTGCCGTCCCTGGTGCGAACCCCGCCGTCCGGGGCGGGTGCGTCACCTTCACGGGTAAGGACGCCTGAACCCGCTGCCGGGTTCCTGGGCGATCACAACCGCACCCGCGCATCACCGTTTACGTACCCAGCATGCCCGGGATGACGCTCCTCCGGCGACTTGTACCCCGGAGGTGCCCCTGTTGAGCAGCCCCAGTCGATCGCGAATAGCGTCCATGGGGTGCATTTTTTGGCCAAGTTAACCGACACTGGGAGAGCAGGAATCACCCGGTCCTCGAAGGGACAATGCTGGACATCGGGTTACTTGTGCGTGTACATGTGGATGCATTGATAGTGGCGCAGAATCACATGGGGGTTTGCGATGCTATTCGACGAATCACACCGGTCGGAAAGCTGGCTGCCATGAGCGCCCCACACCTGCCGAAAGTGGCTGGAATCGATCCAGAAGTTTCGGTTTCAACGCACACTCACGCTCCCCTGACGGAGGTCCCGGGACCGCCCGGAGTCTTCATCCAGGACCGGCTCGCGGGCTGGGTATCGGACCTCACGACCCTGCACGAACTCACCGAGCGGCTGGCCGGGACGAGCACCCTCGACGACGCCCTGAACGAGCTGCTGCACGCCGGAGCCGCCCTCGTCGGCGCCCGCCGCGGACTTCTCGTTCTGGAACCGGCGAACGGCGAAGGCCCCTCGGCCACCCTCGGCCTCGGGCTTGACCACGCCGAGCTCGGCCACATCGAGACCGTGCCGCGCGCGGCCACCGCGCTCGGCCGGGTCCTCGACGGGCTGCCGGACACCGCCGACGGGGTCACCAGCCCCGACCTGCTCGGCGAGGAGGGCCTGGATCCCCGGCACCGCGAGGTCGCCACCCGGCTCGGCTACGCCGCCAGCTATGCCCTCCCGCTCGCTTCCGGGGCGGCCGGCCGCCTCGGCGCGGCCGTCTGGCTCTACGACGAACCGGCCGAGCCCGCACAGAAGCAGCGCCACCTCGCCGGCCTCTACGCGCGCTACGCCACCGAGCACCTGGCCCGCCTGATCGAGCTGGAGCGCGCCCGCGCGGACGTCGCCGCCGTCGCCGAGGAGCTGCTCCCCAGCCGGCTGCCCCGGATCCCCGGCGTCCAGCTCGCCGCCCGGCACCGCACCGGCCCCCGGGGCGGCGGCGACTGGTACGACGCGCTGCCGCTGCCCGACCGCGCTCTCGGGCTCGCCGTCGGCTCCGTCGGCGGGTCCGGGCCGAGCGCCATGGCGGCCATGGGCCGGCTGCGCGCCAGCCTGCGGGCGTACGCCGTGATGGAGGGCGAGGACCCCGTCGCCGTCCTCTCCGACCTGGAGCTGCTGCTGCGGCTCACCGAACCCGCGCGGACCGCCACCGCCCTCTTCGCCTACTGCGAGCCCGCCGCCCGCAAGGTCGTGCTGGCCGGGGCCGGGCACACCCCGCCTCTGGTCCTGGGCGAGCGGCGCTGCGAGTTCGTCGAGACCACGCTCTCCGCCCCGTTGGGGATGCTCGCCTGCTGGGAAGCGCCGAGCGTGGAGTTCAGCCCGGCGCCCGGTGAAACGGTGCTGCTCTACACGGACGGGCTGCTGCGCCGCACCGGGGACCCCATGGACCGCGCCTTCGCCCGGCTGCACTCCGCAGCCGCCTCCGTACCGAGACCGGACCGGCGCGATCCGGCGGCCGCCGCCGACCACGTCCTGCGCACGATGCTCCCCGACGGCCTCGACCGGAGCGACTCCGCCGAGGACGTCGTGATCCTCGCCGCCCACTTCGACTGACCGCCCCCACGTCAGCCGACCGCCCACCCCGCCTGGCCGCCCACGCCGGCCGACCGCCCCCGCAGTCCGACCGCCCGCGCCGGCCCCGCCGACAGGCCCCTTCGACCGATCCGGCGGCGGTCTCCGGTAACGGGTCCTTCGGCCCTGGGCCCCCTTCCGTACGCCCGTACGATGGGTGATGGTCCAGTGTCGTACTCAAGGAGAAACACATCGTGTCTGAGGAGCTCATCCCGGAGAACCCGGAGCAGGAGACCGAGGAGAACGAAGCAGGAGCGGTCAAGCAGCGGAAGAACGGCCTGTACCCGGGCGTCTCCGACGAGCTCGCCGAGAACATGAAGTCCGGCTGGGCCGACACGGAGCTGCACGGCCTCCGGCCGATCGCCCAGGCCGAGCACACCGCCGCCCGGCGCGCCGCGCTCTCCGCCCGCTTCCCCGGCGAGCGCCTGGTCATCCCCGCGGGCAACCTGAAGACCCGCTCCAACGACACCGAGTACGCCTTCCGCGCCTCCACCGAGTACGCGTACCTCACCGGCGACCAGACCCAGGACGGCGTGCTCGTCCTGGAGCCGACCGGCAGCGGGCACGAGGCGACCCTCTACCTGCTGCCGCGCTCCGACCGGGAGAACGGCGAGTTCTGGCTCGACGGCCAGGGCGAGCTGTGGGTCGGCCGACGGAACTCCCTCTCCGAGGCCGAGCAGCTGCTGAACATCCCCGCCAAGGACGTCCGCGAGCTGACCGCCGTGCTGACCGAGGCCACCGGCCCGGTCCGCAACGTGCGCGGCCACGACGCGTCCGTCGAGGCCGCCCTCACCGACAAGGTCACCGCGGAGCGCGACGAGGAGCTGCGCGTCTACCTCTCCGAGGCCCGCCTGGTGAAGGACGCCTTCGAGATCGCCGAGCTGCAGAAGGCGTGCGACGCCACCGCGCGCGGCTTCGAGGACGTCGTGAAGAGCCTGGACAAGGCCGAGGCGACCAGCGAGCGCTTCATCGAGGGCACCTTCTTCCTGCGCGCCCGCATCGAGGGCAACGACATCGGCTACGCCTCGATCTGCGCCGCCGGTCCGCACGCCACCACCCTGCACTGGGTCCGCAACGACGGCGACGTCCGCGCCGGCGAGCTGCTGCTCCTGGACGCCGGCGTGGAGACCAACGACCTCTACACCGCCGACGTGACGCGCACCCTGCCGATCAACGGCACGTTCTCGCCGCTCCAGCGCAAGATCTACGACGCGGTGTACGAGGCCCAGGAGGCGGGCATCGCCGCCGTGAAGCCCGGCGCCACCTTCCGCGACTTCCATGACGCCTCGCAGCGCGTCCTCGCCGAGAATCTCGTCGCGTGGGGCCTGCTCGGCGACCTGGACGTGGACAAGGTCCTGGAGCTCGGCCTCCAGCGCCGCTGGACCCTGCACGGCACGGGCCACATGCTCGGCATGGACGTCCACGACTGCGCCGTCGCGCGCACCGAGGCGTACGTCGACGGCGTCCTGGAGCCGGGTGTCTGCCTGACCGTGGAGCCGGGTCTTTACTTCCAGGCCGACGACCTGACCGTGCCCGAGGAGTACCGGGGCATCGGCGTCCGGATCGAGGACGACATCCTCGTCACCGAGGACGGCAACCGGAACCTCTCCGACACGCTGCCCCGCCAGGCGGACGAGGTCGAGGCCTGGATGGCGCGGCTGAAGGGCTGACGCACCGCCGTACCTCTCGCGCGGGCGCGCCGCTCACTACACCGTGAGCAGCGCGCCCTCGCGCCATTTCAGGACCTTGTCGAAGCGCACCACCGCGCCGTGGCCCGGCCGGTTGCCGAACTGGACGTGGTCCGAGAGCTGCTGGATGAGGTCGAGCCCTCTGCCGCTCTCGGCTTCGGCGTCCCCCGGGGGGACCGGGTGCTGCGGATGCTGCGGGCGTTGTTCGGAATGCGCGGCTGGGCGAAGCGCGCGCCGGGCGGGAAAGCCCGGCCCCGAGTCGCTGACCTCGATACGGCATTTCTCGCCGTCGAGATAGGCCGTGACCCGGTACTGCCCGGAGTCCGCGGCGGGGCGTCCGTACCCGGAATCCCCCGGCTCCCCGAGAGCCGTGCGGTCGCCGCCGTGTTCGACGGCGTTCGCACAGGCCTCGCTGAGCGCGAGCGACAGGTCGAACGAGATGTCCGGATCCACCCCTGCGGTTTCCATGGTGCCGAGCAGAAAACGACGGGCGAGCGGGACGCTCGCAGCTTCGCGCCGCAAATGGAGAGACCACCAGATGCTCATCTTTCAGCCTCCTGGCTGCGGCTCGACGTATCGATACGTATTGCCGCACTCGACACCTCGTAAGCACGGATCGGGTGAAGGAGCCCTCATTCGGCGGATGTGGATATTCGGCCGCCCGGTGTATGTACCCGCCCGGCACCAGGTCACGGCCGTCCGTCCGGTGGCCTGAAGCCCGCTCCCCCGATCCGTACATCCCCCACGAACGGGCGTAACAAGCACGGTTGCGGACGGAGCCTGATCTTCCGGACCTGCCGTACCGCACAGGGGGGTGCAGTGCGATGATGGCCCGGCCATGTCCACGCCTCTCGCACACGCAGGAGCCGGTCTGCGGCTCATGAGGGCCGCGGTGTTCACCGCGGCCTGCGTCGTGCTGTCCGCGGCCGGACACGCGCTCGCCGCCGGAGCGCCCGTCCCCGCGTGGACACTGCTCGCCGGATTCCTCGGCGTCCTCGCCGTCGCCACGGTCCTCGCCGGACGGGAACGTTCCCTTCCGTCGATCGTCGGCGCGCTGGCCGGCGGCCAGTTCCTCCTGCACGTGCTCTTCGCGTACGGCAGCCACGCCGGCGCCCCTGCCGCCGCGGCGCCCACGGGCGGCGACAACCCGGTCATACGGTTCGCCGCCGGTCTCGTCTGCGGCGCCGGCCCGGAGCAGCTGACCGCGACCGACGCCCACCGCATCGTCTCCTCCGCCGGCATCGACCCGGCGACGCTCACGGGGGCCCACGGCCATCTCCCGGACGGCGGTGCCGCCGGGGCGGTCGGGACGGCCGCGTCGGCGGCGCCGGACGGCGTCTGGGGCATCGCGCAGGTCTGCGCCGCGGTCTCCGCGCTGCTGCCGAGCCTGTCGATGTTCCTGGCCCACGTCCTCGTCGCGCTCGCCACCGGCTGGCTGCTGCGGCGCGGCGAGATCGCCCTCTTCCAACTGGCCCGGCTCTCCGCCCACAGCGCCCAGGCACTGGCGGCCGGGGCCCGGCTGCGGTCCCTGCGGGCCGCGCTCGCCCTCGTCCGCGCCCTGCGGGCCGGGGCGCGCGAGCAGCTCATGGCCGGACCGCGCGTCCCGCGTCACTCCGACGACGTGCCGGTACCGGCCGCCGGGGATCCTCTGCAACACCTGGTGATCAGGCGCGGGCCTCCGGCCCCGTACGCCCTCGCAGCCTGACGCGACGCCTCCGCCGACCCCGTGGGACCCGTCCGTGCACGTCCCTGTGCACGCACGCCCGCGGAACCGGGACCCCGAGGTGTCGCGATGCCGCCGCGCACCCCGCGCGCCGGACCACCGTGTTCCGTTTCCCCCGTGGAGATTCCTGCCATGAAGCTTTCCCGTATCGCCCTCGCCGGCGGCGTCGCCGCGTCCACCGTCCTGCTGATCGCCGGCCCGGCCGCCGCCCACGTCAGCGTCCAGCCGGTCGGCGAGGCCGCCAAGGGCGGATACGCCACGCTCAACTTCAAGGTCCCCAACGAGCGCGACCAGGCCTCGACGGTGAAGCTCGAAGTCAACTTCCCGGCCGACCACCCGCTGTCGTCCGTCACCCCGCAGGCCGTCCCGGGCTGGAAGATCGACATCTCCAGGAGCAAGCTCGACAAGCCTCTTGAGGTGCACGGCAAGAAGATCACCGAGGCCGTCTCCAAGGTGACCTGGACCGCGGACGAGGGCGAGATCGCCCCCGGCTACTTCCAGCAGTTCCCGGTCTCCGTCGGCGCGCTTCCCGAGGACGCCGACCAGCTCGTCTTCAAGGCGATCCAGACGTACGACAACAAGGAAGTCGTCCGCTGGATCGAGGAGCCCACCGCGGGCGGCGAGGAGCCCGACAGCCCGGCCCCCGTCCTGAAGCTGACCGCCGCCGCCGAGGGCGGCCACGGCGGCGCGGCCGACGGCGCCGAGAAGACCGACGACCACAAAGCCGCCGACACCGACACGTCGGCCAAGGAGAGCAGCACCGCCGCGTCCTCCTCCTCCAGCGACACCACCGCCCGCACGCTGGGCATCATCGGCATCGTCATCGGCATCGGTGGCATCGCGTTCGGCGTGCTCGCCGGACGTCGCCGCACGGCCTGACCGGCCGGTTCCCTCACCCGCACCACGTTCAGGACACCTCATCCCATGCGCAACAAAAAAGCAGTGACGGCCGTGGCGTTCGCCGCCGCGGCCGCACTGGCCCTCTCCGCCTGCGGCACCGCTGACGACAAGGCGGAGCCCTCTGCCATCGCCGACGTCAACGCCGCGCCGAAGGACCAGGCCGCGACCGTACTCGACCAGCCGTTCACCAAGCCGAACCTCGTCCTCACCGACACCCACGGCAAGAAGTACGACCTCCGCGAGGCGACCAAGGGCAAGCCGACGCTCATCTACTTCGGCTACACCAACTGCCCCGACGTCTGTCCGCTGACCATGAGCAACATCTCCCTCGCCAAGCGGGAGCTGCCCAAGGCCGACCAGGAGAAGCTCCAGGTCGTCTTCGTCACCACCGACCCCGAGCGCGACACCCCCGCCTCGCTCGGCAAGTGGCTCTCCGCCCAGGACCCCTCCTTCACCGGCCTCACCGGCGACTTCCCGACCATCCAGGCCGGGGCGCGGCAGATCGGCATCGGCATCGACGCGCCGAAGAAGGAGAAGGACGGGACCGTCGTCTCGATGCACGGCGCCCAGGTCATCGCCTTCTCCCCGAAGACGGACAAGGGGTACGTGCTCTACGGCGAGGACACCACCGCCGAGGAGTACACGAAGGACCTCCCCAAGCTGCTCAAGGGGGAGGCCCCGTGAACCGCCGGGCGGCCGTCGCCGGCGTCCTGGCCCTCACCACGGGGCTGACGCTGGCCGGCTGCTCGTCGGACGGCGCGCCCGACCTGGAGGTCGTCGGCGCGTACCTCCCGCAGCCCGTCAGCGACATGGCCGCCGGGTTCCTCGTCGTCCAGAACAACGGCGATGCCGGGGACCGGCTCACCTCGGTGACCAGTCCGCTCTCCGACGACGTCACGATCCACGAGACGAAGAACCAGAAGATGCGCGAGGTCTCCTCGTTCGAGGTGCCCGCGGGCGGCGAGCTCGACCTCGAACGCGGTGGCAACCACATCATGTTCATGAAGCTCAAGCAGAAGCCCAAGCAGGGCGAGAAGGTCTCCGTCGAGCTGCACTTCGAGAAGGCCGGCCTCATCACGGTCGACCTGCCGGTGAAGGAAACCACCCACAACCCGAAGAAGCAGTGAGGGACTGAATCGATGTCTGCCACCGCCCCGTACGCCGGACCCTCCCCGATACGACGGCCCGTCGCCGCCGCCGCGTCCCTCGCCGCGCTGCTCAGCCTGGTGTTCGGGCTGCTGCTGGCCGGCGCGGGCCCGGCGTCCGCGCACGCCGCCCTCACCGGGAGCGACCCGCAGGACGGGGCGGTGGTGGCCACCGCGCCCAAGGAGGTCACCCTCAGCTTCTCCGAGGCCATCGCCGTGGGCGATGACTCCATCCGCGTCCTCGACCCCAGCGGCAAGCGCGCCGACACCGAGGCCGAACCGCGCGACCTCTCCGAGGGCTCCACCGTCCGCTACGGCGTCGCACTCCACACCGGTCTGCCGGACGGCACCTACACGGTGGCCTGGCAGGCGATCTCCGCCGACAGCCACCCCATCTCCGGCGCGTTCACGTTCTCCATCGGCGCCCCGTCCGAGACCACGGTGGCCCTGTCAGCCCAGGAGGTGGGCGGCGGCCCGGTCGGCGTCCTCTACGACATCGCGCGCTACGCCGCCTACGGCGGATTCGTGCTGCTCGTCGGCGGCAGCGCCTTCGTCCTGGTCTGCTGGCGGCGGGGCACGTCCGCCCCGCCGATGCAGCGGCTCGTGGTCCGCGGCTGGCTCACGCTGACCGTGGCGACCCTGGTCATGCTGCTGCTGCGCAACCCGTACACGGGCAGCGGGAAGTTCGCCGACGCCTTCGACCTCGCCGGGCTCCAGTCCGTCCTGGACACCAAGCCCGGCGCCGCCCTCGTCTCCCGGCTGCTGCTGCTCGGGGCCGCCGCCCTGTTCATCGCCGTGCTCTTCGGCACGTACGCCCGGCGCGAGGACGAGCGGGAGAAGAAGGACCTCACCTTCGGCCTCGCCGTCGGGGGCGGGGTCGTCGCGGCGGGCATCGCCGCCACCTGGGCGATGTCCGAGCACGCCTCGACCGGCATCCAGGCGTCCATCGCCATGCCCGTGGACGTCCTGCACCTGCTGGCCGTCGCCGCGTGGCTCGGTGGGCTCGCCTCGCTCCTGGTGGCGCTCTACCGGACGCCGGACATCGGGAGCGCCGCGGTCCGGCGCTTCTCCGCGGTCGCGTTCGGCAGCGTCATGGTCCTGGCGGCGACCGGGATCTACCAGTCCTGGCGCCAGGTCGGCTCCTGGTCGGCGCTGACCGGGACGCGCTACGGACAGCTGCTGATCCTCAAGGTGGCGCTGATCGCCGTCCTGCTCGCCGTCGCCTGGTTCTCCCGGCGCTGGACGGGGCGGCTGACGGACACCGCCGTCGCCTCCTCCTCCGGAGCCGAGGAAGAGGACGCCGCGACGGAGCCGGGGAACACCGCCCCGGCCACGTCGGCGGATGTCTCCGAGACCTCCAAGACCGCCAAGACCTCCGAAACCTCCAAGACCTCCGACTACATCGCCCCCGAGCGCGCCGCACAACTGGCCCGGCAGCGGGCCGTTCTGACCGCGACGAAGAAGAAGCGGGTACGGGACGCCGACCCGGAGCGCTCCGGGCTGCGCCGCTCGGTGCTGGCCGAAGCCGCCGTCGCCGTCGTCCTGCTGGCCGTCACCACCATGCTGACGTCCACCGAACCCGGCCGTACGGAGGAGGAGGCCGCGGCCGGCGCCACCGCGGCCACCGCCCCCGCCGCCGGCGGCCCGGTCAACCTGAGCATGCCGTTCGACACCGGCGGCGAGAACGGCAAGGGCACCGTCCGCATCGACATCGACCCCGGCCGCACCGGATCCAACGATCTGCATGTGTGGATCGACGGCAGCGACGGCGAGCCGATGGACGTTCCCGAGCTGAAGGTGGCCCTGACTCTGGAGGCGAAGGACATCGGCCCGTTGCCGGTCGTCCCGGACCGGCTGGCCGAGGGGCACTGGACGGCGAGCGGCGTACAGATCCCGATGGCCGGGGACTGGAAGGTCGACGTGACGGTAAGGACCTCCGACATCGACCAGGTCACCATCGACAAGAACGCGAAGATCGGCTGAGCACGGTGAGCAAGACCAAGAAGCAGACTCCGGACGCGACCGCCGCCGCCGGCTCCCCGGGCAGCCCCGCCCCCGGCTCCCCGGGCGCCGACAACGCCGGCGGTACCGGCGTATCGCGGCGGCGGCTGCTCGGCACGGCGGGCGCGGCGGGCGCCACGGGGCTGGTGCTCGGGGCCGGGGCCGGAGCCGCCGGGTACGCCGCCACCCGCCCCGAGGAGACGGCCGCGCTGACGAGCGTCGGGGCGGCCGAGGCGATGTTTCACGGGAAACATCAACCGGGGATCACCACTCCGCTTCAGGCCCGGGGCCATCTCGTCGCCTTCGACCTGGCCGCGGGCGCCCGGCGCAAGGAGGCGGCGACCCTGCTGCGGCGCTGGTCCGCGGTGGCGAAGGAGCTGATGGCGGGCCGCCCCACGGCGGGCGGGCCGGACGGCCCCGGGCACGACACCGGGATCGCCCTGGACGCGGGGCCGTCGTCCCTGACCGTCACCTTCGGCTTCGGCCGTACGTTCTTCGCGCGCACCGGCCTGACCGCCCGCCTGCCCGCCGCGCTCGACCCGCTGCCCGCGTTCTCCGCCGACGCCCTCGACGCCGAGCGGTCGAACGGCGACCTGTGGGTGCAGATCGGCGCCGACGACGCGTTGGTCGCCTTCCACGCCCTGCGGGCCCTCCAGAAGGAAGCCGCGGGCACGGCACGGGTGCGGTGGCAGATGAACGGTTTCAACCGCACCCCCGGCGCGACCGCCCGCCCGATGACCGCCCGCAATCTGATGGGCCAGATCGACGGGACCGGCAACCCGAAGCCGACCGACGAGGACTTCGACCGGCGCGTGTTCGTCCCGGCCTCCCCCGGGAAGCCGCAGGAGTGGATGGAGGGCGGTTCCTACGCCGTCGTCCGCCGGATCAGGATGCTCCTGGACGACTGGGAGAAGCTTCCGGTGGAGCGCCAGGAACGGGTCATCGGGCGGCGCAAGGCGGACGGGGCGCCCCTGAGCGGGGGGACCGAGACCACGGAGATGGACCTCGACAAGGCCGGCCCGGACGGCAGGCTCGTGATCCCCGACAACGCCCACGCCCGGATCTCCTCGCCCGAGAAGAACGGCGGGGCCGCCATGCTGCGCCGCCCGTTCTCGTACCACGACGGCATCGCGGAGGACGGCGCTCCGGACGCCGGGCTCCTCTTCGTCTGCTGGCAGGCGGACCCGTTCCGCGGCTTCGTGCCGGTGCAGCGCAAGCTCGATCGGGGCGACGCGCTGTCGCCGTTCCTCCGGCACGAGGCGAGCGGGGTGTTCGCGGTCCCGGGCGGTGCGGCGGAGGGCGAGTACGTGGGACAGCGGCTGCTGGAGTCGTAGGGGCGCCCGGGCCGTCTTCGCCCCGTCCTCGCTCCGGCCGGGAAGCGCACTCCGGCGACCGGGAAGCGCGCGGGCCCCGCGACCGGGAAGCGCGCGGGCCCCGGCGACCGGGAGCGCGCGGGCTCCGGCCGGAAAGCACGGGTGGCGTGGTCATCCCGTGCCCTTTCGACCGCATTCTGAGACTGCTCGGCGGGCCTCGCGGGGCGCATTAGGGTGACCGTATGTCAGCCACGCGCTACGCCTATCTCGGTCCCGAAGGCACCTTCACCGAGGTCGCCCTCCGTACGCTCCCGGAAGCCGCCACCCGGGAACTCGCCCCGATGGTTTCCGTGCCGGCCGCCCTGGACGCCGTGCGCAGCGGCGAGGCGGCGGCGGCGCTCGTGCCGATCGAGAACTCCGTCGAGGGTGGCATCACCGCGACGCTGGACGAGCTGGCCGGCGGGGAACCGCTGATGATCTACCGCGAGGTGCTGCTCTCCATCACCTTCGCGCTGCTGGTACGGCCCGGGACCAAGCTGTCGGACGTCAAGACGGTCACCGCCCACCCGGCCGCCCAGCCGCAGGTGCGCAACTGGATGGCGGCCCACCTCCCGGAGGCCCTGTGGGAGTCGGCCGCGTCCAACGCGGACGGGGCCCGGCTGGTCCAGGAGGGACGGTACGACGCCGCGTTCGCCGGGGAGTTCGCCGCTGCTACCTACGGCCTGGAGCCGCTGGTGACGGAGATCCACGACGCGGAGAACGCCCAGACGCGCTTCGTCCTGGTGGGCCGGCCCGCCCGGCCCTCCGCTCCGACCGGCGCGGACAAGACCTCCGTGGTCATCTGGCTGGGCGACGACCACCCCGGCGCCCTCCTTGAGCTGCTCCAGGAGTTCGCGGTGCGCGGCGTCAACCTGATGCTGATCCAGTCGCGCCCGACCGGCGAGGGCATCGGCAACTACTGCTTCGCCGTGGACGCCGAGGGGCACATCGCGGACCGGCGGGTCGGGGAGGCCCTGATGGGGCTGAAGCGGATCAGCCCGAAGGTGCGGTTCCTCGGCTCGTACCCGCGGGCGGGCGTCTCCCCGGACGAGGTGGGGCCGCCGCGGGCGGGCACGTCGGACACGGCGTTCACGGAAGCATCCGACTGGCTGGCGCGCAGCCAGGACGGCCGGATCTGACGGGCGGGCACGAGAAGCTCCGAGGGGAAGGCTCCCGGGGCGGTCTCCTTGCGCGCTCCGCAGCGGTGCGATCTACAGATAGTCACGCACTCCGGAGAGTTATCCACAGGAGGACTCTCAGCCTGGGGACAAGTCGACACGGCAATGCGACATCATCGACAAATCAACCCAGTCGACCCGGAGTCGTCCACAGAGGCGCCAGGCGGCACGAGGCGTCCACGTCGCCCCAATTCTCTTGATCAACTCTTCAGGGCGACCAATTCCCACCCGAACGAGCACGTGGAGCACGTTTGAGTGGGGATTAAGCAGGGATTCATCCGCGTTCCGAAGCAAATACCCTTCAGCATCCACAGAACTCCCACACAGCCTGTGGATAACTATTCCGACGCGGGGCCTCCTGTGGACAACGGCCAGCAGCACGACGAACAGCACGCCCTCAACTCCCGCCCCGCCCAAGGTAGGTGCGTCAAGGCGGACCACACCTTCTGCCCCGTTCGGGGGAGTTAACCACCGTTATCGCTACCGATACGGGGGCCGACATCGGCGTCGACGTCCGCGCCGCAGGCGATTCCCCCTCAGAAATATCAATTCCGGCAATTCGGTCAAAGTGACACGCTCGGCAATATCGGTTCGAGTGCGAGATCCGCGCACCGGTAGCCTGGAGGGGTGATTGACCTTCGCCTGCTCCGTGAGGACCCCGACCGTGTTCGCGCCTCCCAGCGCGCCCGTGGAGAGGACGTCGACCTCGTCGACGCCCTGCTCTCCGCCGACGAGCTGCGCAGGTCGTCCGGCGTCCGATTCGACGAACTCCGTGCTGAACAGAAGGCCCTCGGCAAGCTGATCCCCAAGGCCACCCCCGAGGAGCGCACCGAGCTTCTCAAGAAGGCCGAACAGCTCAAGGCCGGCGTCAAGGCGGCCGACGCCGCCCAGGACGAGGCCGACGCGGACGCCAAGCGGCTGCTGCTCCAGCTCGGCAACATCGTCCACGAGGACGTGCCGGTCGGCGGCGAGGAGGACTTCGTCGTCCTGGAGACCCACGGCACCATCCGGGACTTCGGCGCCGAGGGCTTCGAGCCCAAGGACCACCTGGAGATCGGCGAGGCGCTCGGCGCCATCGACATGGAGCGCGGGGCCAAGGTCTCCGGCTCGCGGTTCTACTACCTCACGGGCATCGGCGCGCTGCTGGAGCTCGCCCTCGTGAACGCGGCGATCGCACAGGCCACCGAGGCCGGCTTCATCCCGATGCTGACCCCGGCGCTGGTCCGCCCCCGCGCCATGGAGGGCACCGGCTTCCTCGGCCAGGCCTCGGAGAACGTGTACCACCTGGAGAAGGACGACTACTACCTGGTCGGCACCTCCGAGGTCCCCCTCGCCGCGTACCACATGGACGAGATCATCGACGCCGACAAGCTGCCCCTGCGGTACGCCGGGTTCTCCCCGTGCTTCCGCCGCGAGGCCGGCACGTACGGCAAGGACACCCGCGGCATCTTCCGCGTCCACCAGTTCGACAAGGTGGAGATGTTCTCGTACGTCGACCCCGCGGACGCGGAGGCCGAGCACCGCAGGCTCCTGGAGTGGGAGAAGCAGTGGCTCACCGCCCTCGAACTGCCCTTCCAGGTGATCGACGTCGCCACCGGCGACCTCGGCTCCTCCGCCTCGCGGAAGTTCGACTGCGAGGCGTGGATCCCGACCCAGGGCAAGTACCGCGAGCTCACCTCCGCGTCGAACTGCGACGGCTTCCAGGCCCGCCGCCTGTCCGTCCGGATGCGCGAGGGCAAGAAGGTCCAGCCGCTGGCCACGCTGAACGGCACGCTCTGCGCCGTACCGCGCACGATCGTGGCGATCCTGGAGAACCACCAGCTTCCCGACGGGTCGGTCCGGGTGCCCGAGATGCTCCGCCCGTACCTGGGCGGGCGCGAGGTCCTGGAACCGGTCGCCAAGTGACCTTCCCCTACAAGCTCGTCGCGACCGACCTCGACGGCACACTGCTGCGCGGGGACGACACGGTCTCCGGACGCACCCGCGAGGCCCTGGCCGCCGCCACGGCGGCCGGCGCCGCGCACATCATCGTCACCGGACGTGCGGTCCCCTGGACCCGGCACATCCTGGACGACCTCGGTTACGAGGGGCTCGCGGTCTGCGGTCAGGGCGCGCAGGTCTACCACGCGGGCGAGCACAAGCTGCTGACCTCGCTGACCCTGGACCGCCAGCTCGCCGGTCTCGCGCTGTCCAAGATCGAGGCGGAGGTCGGCCCGCTGCACCTGGCGGCCAGCCGCGACGGACTGGACGGCGAGGTGCTGGTGGGCCCCGGCTACCGAGTGCAGGAGGGGCCGCTTCCGTACCTCTTCGTGGACGACGCCACCGAGATGTGGACGGCCCCCATCAACAAGGTCTACATACAGCACCCGGAGCTGGACGACGACGCGCTGGCCTTCGCCGCGCGGGCGGCGGTCGGCAGCCTGGTCGACGTGGTCATGGCCGGGGCCGGCGTGGTCGAGATCCTGCCGCTGGGCCTGAGCAAGGCGACCGGCCTCTCGCTGGCCGCCCGCCGGCTCGGCGTGAAGGCCGCCGACACGATCGCCTTCGGCGACATGCCGAACGACATCCCGATGTTCGGCTGGGCCCACCACGGCGTGGCCATGGCCAACGCCCACGACGACCTGAAGGCCGTCGCCCACGAGATCACGGCGTCCAACGATGACGACGGCATCGCGGTGGTGCTGGAGGAGCTGCTCCGCTCGGCGCCCGTGCAGCCCGCCCGGTAGCACACCCATCCGCACACCGGACAGCGCGACAGCGGCCCGGCACCGTTTCCCACGGTGCCGGGCCGCCGTTCTCGGTTCAGCGCGCGCTAGCCGCGCTGCCCGCTACGGCGTCGCAGATCCTTCAGCTGCCGGGCGAAGGAGTCCAGCCGCCCGTCCAGGCGGACGACGTCCTGTTGCACGTCCGTCAGCCGCAGGCTCATCGCCCCGACCACCTGGTGCGTCACCTCCACCTTGCGGTCCAGACTGTCGAGCCGCTCCGACATCCGCACGAGCACCGGCCCGAGCTCCTGGAGCGCGCTGCCGACTCCGGTGAGGCAGCTCTCGATGCGCGTGACGCGCTGGTCCAGGGAGGCGTACTGCGTGCGCAACGACTCCTCGGCGTCGAGGAGGTACGTACGCACGCAGCGGGCGATGTCGCTGTCGCGAAGAAGCATGGCGATGTTGAGGACGGTGCGGCGGGTGTACAACCGCAGTTGCGTGGCCGCCTGTGGATAACTTTCCACCCCGCCACGGGCCCATAGCGACATCATGTCGCTATGGAAGGACCGCAGGTCAGAGCCACGCAGCACCCGCATGCCGTTCTCGGCGAACTCTTCCTGATGCCGGTCGGTCAGCCTCCTGACCGCCCCTGTGGATACTTCGAAGTAGCGAGCCACGTCCTCTGTGCGAACGTGAATTCCGTCCGGGAGCATGACAAGGCCTTTCACCTTGTCGAGGACGTCGACGCGCCCCATCTGCTCCACGCGCAGCGCGCGTGATTCGAGCAGGGCGACTTCCGTGGGCATGGGTGTGCCTTTCGTACGAGGGAATGACGAGGACGGCCCACACCCCGGGCTTCAGGGGTGGAGGACGCTCACGGTTGCCACTCACTCGATGACCGGTCCGGTGGGCTGAGCCTCACCCGGTGCCGGTATTCCCCGATTTCACGATCGCTACGACGCCACGGATTCCAGTTGCCTCCACGCACCCTGCCCAACGACCCGATAAACGTACGGTTACGCGCACATCTGTCCGCTCATAGGACGACCCCCGCCCATGTTCACAAGGGCGGGGGTCGTCGGGGCTCAGGCCGCAGGCCTCACTCCTCGCCCGCCAGCTTCAGTGCCCGCAGCTTCTGGCCCGCGTACCAGGTGGCGGCGACCGTGACCGCGACCAGCAGGACCGTGGCGAGCGGCAGGCCGACATCCGAGGTCACCGCGCCGTCGCCCGCGACCTTCTGGGCGACCGCCAAGGACCACTGCTGGACGCTGAGCGTCCGCGCGCCGGCCACCAGGCTGCCGAACAGGGCCTCCCAGACCAGCGCGTAGACCAGGCCGAGGACGACCGCGTGCCGGCTGACCGTGCCGAGCAGCAGGAACAGGGCGCTGTACGCGATCGAGGCGACCAGCGCCGCGATCGTGTAGGCGACGGCGATCTGCTGGCCGTTGCCGTTGAGGATCAGGCCCGCGAGAAGCGTCGGCAGGGCGGAGAACACCATGGTCACCGCGATGGCCACGATCAGCTTGGTGAAGATGATCGTGGGCCGCTTCACGGGCTTGGCGAGCAGGTAGACGATCGAGCCGTCGTCGATCTCGGGGCCGATCGCGCCGGTGCCCGCGATCACGCCGATCAGCGGCACCATCGTGGCGATGGCGAAACCGCCGAGGACATCCGAGGCGATCTGGTCATCGGCTCCGGCGAACATGCGCACGGCCGCGGCGATGAGCAGCAGCAGTGCGGGCAGGACGAACAGGATGGCGGCCCGGCGCCGGCCGAGCAGGGCCCGGTAGGTGAGCCGGGCGACTGTGGGGTCGTACATGACGGTGCACAGCTCCTTTCAGGCCACTACTCAGGCCGCTACGAGGTAGGAAAAGACCGATTCGAGGGACTCGTCGGACGGCGAGACGGTCAGCAGCCGGATGGACTGCTCACGAGCCACCCTCGGCAGCAGTTCGGTGAACCGCCCGAAGTCGACGGCCTGGATGCGCAGTGCCTTCTCGGTCACGTCGACCTCGATGCCCGCCGTGGACGGGTCGGCGATGAGCGCGGCCGCGAGGGCCCGGTCGTCGCTGGAGCGCACCAGATAGCGGTGCGGACGGTCCGTCATCAGCCGGCGGATCTTCCGGAAGTCGCCGGACGCGGCGTGACGTCCGGCCACGATCACCTCGATGTGCGAGGCCAACTGCTCGACCTCTTCGAGGATGTGGGAGGAGAACAGGACCGTGCGCCCCTCGTCCCCCATCCGCCGCAGCAGTTCCATCAGCTGCATCCGCTGGCGCGGGTCCATCCCGTTGAACGGCTCGTCCAGGAGCAGCACCGAGGGCTCGTGGACCAGCGCGGACGCCATCTTCACGCGCTGGCGCATGCCCTTGCTGTACGTGGAGATCTTGCGGTCCTGCGCGTACTCCATCTGGACCGTGGCGAGCGCCTTCTGCGCCTCGGCTCCGCCCAGACCCTGGAGTTCGGCGTTGGCTACGACGAATTCCTTGCCGGTGAGGAAGTCGTACATCCCCTCCCGCTCCGGGACGATGCCGATCTTCTTGTAAACGGCCTCGTTGCGCCAGATCGGCCGCCCGTCGAGCGTGACCTTCCCCGTCGAGGGGGCGAGGAATCCGCCCATCATGTTGATGAGGGTGGACTTTCCGGCGCCGTTCGGGCCGAGAAGTCCGGTGACACCGGGCCCCACGGTCATGGAGACGTCGTTGACGGCGACCACGTTGCCGAACCAGCGCGAGGTGTGGTCGATCTCGATGGTGGTCACAGCCCGACCCTCCGGTAGCGGCGCATCAGAACGGCGTACGAGCCGGCGACGAGCGCGAGAACAACGAACAGATAGACCACACCCGCACCGGCGCCCGGGCCTTCCCCTCCGGGGAAGGCGGAGGTCGCGCCGAGGAACGCGGTCTGGACGCCGTCGATCAGCGTGATCGGCGAGAAGAGGCCCAGCCACTGCACGGCCCCCTCCGACCCGGTCTCCCAGGCGATGGCCTGAATCGTGGAGACGGCGCCGTAGGTGATGGTCAGGAGAGCGATGACCGCCGCGACGCCGAAGCCGCGCCGCGGGGTCAGGGCGGCCATCACGAGGCCGAGACCGGCGAACAGCACGGACAGCAGCGCCACCGACACCAGTCCCTGGCCGAACCACTTGGTCTGATCGGTGAAGTCGAACTTCGCGAGCAGCGAGCCCACATAGAGGACGAGCAGCGGCGCGCCGGTGAGGATGAGGAGCGCGGCGGCGGTGGCGGCGAACTTCGCCCCCACGTAGTCGGCGCGTTCGATCGGCCGCGAGAAGTACAGGGGGACGCTCTTGAACCGGAGGTCCCTGGACACCGCCTGCGGCGCCTGGGCGGCGATGAACAGGCCGATGACGGCCTGGAGGTAGATCGCGTACGAGGTGTACTCGACCACCAGCTTGCTGGCGTCCGGGGCGGCCATGGAGACCGCCACCAGGATCGCCGCGACCAGCGTCATCACGCCGAACAGCAGCATGGGGAGCACTTTGGACTTGGCGGAGCGGCCCAGTCCGAAGGAGCCCCGCAGCGTCTGCGAGAACAGGGAGCGGCGGGCGTAGGCCCGGCCGAGCCGCGGTCCGTCGTAGGAGCGGTAGCCGATGTTGTGGATCCGGGAGGCGTCGCGCCCGGCCGCGGTCCCGGTCTCAGTGCTCATCGCGACCGCTTCCCTTCTGCTGTACGGCCCCGGCGGTGGCGGCCGCGGCCGGGGCGGCGGTGCTGTGCGCCCCGCCCTGTTCGGTACGGAAGACCTCGGCGATGTGGTGGCGGCGCTGTTCCATGCGGACCAGGCCGAGCCCGAGCCCGGCGACGCTGTCGCGGACCAGGTCGTACGTGTCCTCGCCGGCCGCCTCGATCAGCAGGATGTGGCCCGCGCCCGGCAGTCCCTCCGTGTCGATCCCGTCGTGGCCGATGAGGGTGACCCCGGCGTCGGTGAGGATCCTGCGCAGCGCGCCGGTGCCGTCGGGGTGGGTGTCGCTGTCGGTCACCTCGACCGCGAGGGTCGCGGTGGTCTGCGTGAAGTCGCTGGTGGAGCTGGAGCGCAGGAGCGTGCCGCCGTCGATGACGACGACGTGGTCGCAAGTGCGTTCCAGTTCGCCCAGGAGGTGCGAGGTCACCAGCACGGAGATGCCGAAGTCGGTGTGGATCCGGCGGATCAGGCCGAGCATCTCGTCACGGCCGACCGGGTCCAGACCGTTGGTCGGCTCGTCGAGGAGGACCAGCTGGGGGTCGTGCACGAGGGCCTGGGCCAGCTTGACCCGCTGCTTCATGCCGGTCGAGTAGCCACCGATGGGTCGGTAGCGCTCCTCGTAGAGGCCGACGTGGCGCAGCGTGTCGGCCGTGCGCTCGCGGGCCGCCGTGGGCGGCAGCCCCGACATGCGGGCCATGTGCACGACGAACTCGGTCGCCGAGACGTCGGGCGGCAGGCAGTCGTGCTCGGGCATGTACCCCACCCGTTCCCGGATGGCGGCGCCGCTGGTCGCGACATCGAGCCCGAGCACTGCGGCCCGCCCCTCGGTGGCGGGGGAGAGACCCAGCAGGATCTTGATCAGTGTGGACTTGCCGGCTCCGTTGGAACCCACCAGACCGGTCACACCCGGTCCGATGTCCAACGTGAGCCGGTCAAGCGCGGTCACCCGGGGGAACCGCATGCTCAGGGCTTCGGTAGCGATAACGGCTGTCACGTCAACGACGTTAGTGGCGCGGGCCACAGGGGTCGTCAGCCCTGATGGCTGGATCCACGTCCGACTCCAGGCGTACGCGCCCGTAGGGGGGACCCCGCGAAGGACGAGGCCCGGTCTCCGGGAAGGGCTGCGCGACCGGGGTGTACCAGAGGGGCCGACGATCCCGGATCCCCTCGGCGGGGGTGATCACGGTACCCACCGGCGGGGGTGATCAGGGTGCCCACCGGCGGGGGTGATCAGGGTGCCCACCGGCGGGGGTGATCAGGGTGCCCACCGGCGGGGGTGATCAGGGTGCCCACCGGCGGGGCGGAGTTTTCCACAGCCGGGGTGCCCTGTGCCCGTGCTTGTCCACAGGACGTGCGGCCCCCTTGACGCAGCCGCCGGACATGGTCACATTCATCAGTGTCACGTTACGGACGCGTACCGCACACGGCAGGGAACGGACGGTGGCATGACCGGCATGACCGCGGCAGTGCAGCATGAAAGCGCCCCGGAGCTACGGGGGTTCAGGGAAGTCCAGCGTCTGGCCTACGCCTGCGCGGAGGCGGTCGCCGGTCAGCTGCGGTCGGGGGTGACCGAGCGCGAGGCGGCCCGGATGCAGCGCACGTGGCTGCGCGAGCGAGGCGTGCGCGACTGGTTCCACCTCCCGTTCGCCTGGTTCGGAGACCGCACGGCGTTCGCCGGGTTCAAGGTGCCGTTGCAGTTCTTCCCGACCGACCGGAAGCTGGAGCCGGGGATGCCGTTCATCCTCGACCTGGCCCCGGTGTACAAGGGCTGCACCGCCGATGTCGGGTATGCGGGGTGCCTCGGCCTCAATCCACTGCACGATCGGCTGCTGGCCGATCTGGAGGCCCACCGCGAGCTGATCCTGCGGGAGGTGCGCGAGCGCCGTTCGCTGCGCGAGATATACGAGGACGTCGAACGCCTCATGACCGCACAGGGATACGCGAACAGGCACCGGGCCTACCCCTTCGGCGTGATGGCCCACAAGATCGACCGCGTCGCCGAACGCCGTTGGTCGCCAAAGGTGTTCGGCTTCGGCACCCAGGCCCTCAAGGGACTGGTGAGCGACGCGCTGCACGGTCATCGGGACGGCTGGTCGCCGCTGTGGAGCCCCTACCGCTTCTCCGACCACCCGCCGCGGCCGGGCCTGTGGGCGGTCGAACCCCACCTCGGATTCCGGGGTACGGGCGCGAAGTTCGAGGAGATCCTGGTCGTCACCGACTCCAAGGACCCCGAGCAGAGCGCTTTCTGGCTGGACGACGATCTGCCGCACGTGCGGCGCTGGGCCGAGGAGAAGGTGGCGGCGTGAATCTGTCCCAGGCACGTGAGCGACGCGTGGTCACAGGAGGCGTCGAGCTGTGCGTCGCCGAACTGGGCGACGCGGGCCGGCCGACCGTGGTGCTGGTCCACGGCTATCCGGACAGCAAGGAGGTCTGGTCGGACGTCGCCGTCCGGCTGGCCGAGAACTGGCACGTGGTGCTGTACGACGTGCGGGGACACGGCAGGTCCACCGCCCCGAAGCCGCTGCGCGGCGGCTTCACCCTGGAGAAGCTGACCGACGACTTCCTGGCCGTGATCGACACGGTCAGCCCGGACCGGCCGGTGCACGTGGTCGGTCACGACTGGGGGTCCGTCCAGGCCTGGGAGTTCGTCACGGTCGGCAGGACCGAGGGCCGGATCGCCTCCTTCACCTCGATGTCCGGTCCGTCCCTGGACCACTTCGGGCACTGGATCAGACGCCGGGCCGCCCGTCCCACCCCCCGCCGGGTAGGCCAGCTGCTCGGCCAGGGCGCGAAGTCCTGGTATGTGTACATGCTCCACACCCCGGTCCTGCCGGAGCTCGCCTGGCGCGGCCCGCTCGGGAAGCGGTGGCCCCGGATCCTGGAGCGCATGGAGAAGGTGCCCGCGGGCGACTACCCCACCGCCTCCCTGCCGGACGACGCGGCGCACGGCGCCTGGCTCTACCGCGACAACGTCCGCGCCCGGCTCAGCAGGCCCCGCGCGGACGCCTATGCCCACGTCCCCGTCCAGCTGATCACGCCGACCGGCGACTCGTTCCTCTCCGCACGGCTCTACGACGGGCTGGAGGACTGGGTCCCCACCCTGGTGCGCCGCTCGCTTCCGGCCAAGCACTGGGTGCCCCGCACCCGACCGGACCAGCTGGCCTCCTGGGTCGACGAGTTCGTCACCGCGAACGAGTCCGCCGGACGGGAGGGCGCGCCCGCGCAGCGGACGGCCGCGCAGGGCCCCTACGCGCAGCGGTTCGGCGGTCAGCTGGTCCTGGTGACGGGCGCGGCCTCCGGGATCGGACGGGCCACCGCGTTCGCGTTCGCCGAGGCGGGCGCCCGGGTCGTGGCCGTGGACCGGGACGCGGAGGGGGCCGCCCGGACCGCGGAGATGGCGCGGCTGATCGGGGCGCCCGCGGCCTGGGGCGAGGCGGTCGACGTCAGCGACGAGGCCGCGATGGAGAAGCTCGCCGCCCGGGTCGCCGCCGAGTACGGCATTGTCGACGTCCTGGTCAACAACGCCGGGGTCGGGCTGTCCGGCTCCTTCCTGGCGACCACGAGCGAGGAGTGGAAGAAGGTCCTCGACGTCAATCTGTGGGGGGTCATCCACGGCTGCCGGATCTTCGGCACACAGATGGCGGACCGGGGCCAGGGCGGCCACATCGTCAACACGGCGTCGGCCGCCGCGTTCCAGCCGTCCCGGGTGCTGCCCGCGTACAGCACGTCGAAGGCGGCCGTGCTGATGCTCAGCGAATGTCTGCGGGCCGAGCTGGCGGAGAAGTCGATCGGGGTGAGCGCGATATGTCCCGGCATCGTCAACACCAACATCACCGCCACCACGCGTTTCGCGGGGGCCGACGCGGCGGAGGAGGCGCGGCTCCAGAAGCGGGCGAGCCGTCTCTACGGGCGGCGCAACTACCCGCCGGAGAGGGTCGCCGACGCGATCCTGCGGGCGGTCGTGCGCAACCAGGCTGTGGTGCCGGTGACCCCCGAGGCGCGTGGCGCGCGGCTGCTGTCCCGGCTGAGCCCCGGGGCCCTGCGCTCCGTCGCCCGGCTGAAGCCTCCGCTGTGACCGGGGCCGGCGCCCGGGCCGCCGAGTACCGGATCGAGGACCTGGCCCATGCCAGCGGGGCCACGGTGCGCACGATCCGCGCCTATCAGGACCGGGGGCTGCTGCCGACGCCCGAGCGGCGCGGCCGGGCCAATGTGTACCGGGAGACTCATCTGACCCGGCTGCGGCAGATCGCGGGCCTGCTCGACCGGGGCTACACCCTGGCCAGCATCAAGGAGTTGCTGGAGGCGTGGGACGCGGGACGGGGCCTCGGCGGGGTGCTCGGTCTGGTCGCCGAGGTGCACGGCCCGTGGACGGACGAGGAGGCCGACCGGATCAGCCGCCGGGAGCTGGACGCGAGGTTCGGCGGCCGACAGGACGACGCGGCCATCGCCGAGGCGGTGGAGCTCGGCGTGCTGGAGCGGATGCCCGGTCGGGACGACGAGTTCCTCGTGCCCAGTCCGCAAGAGCTCGCGGTGGCCGTCGAGTTGTACGGGGCCGGGGTCCCGCTGTCCGCGATCTCCGCCCATTTGAGGGAGCTTCGCGGTCAGGTGGAGCACATCGCCTCCCGTTTCCTTGAGTTCACCACCGAGCACGTCTTCGCCCGCTATCTCGGCCATCGGCCTCCCACCGACTCGGACGCGGCCGAGGCGGCGTCTCTTGTGCGGCGTCTCCGGCCCCTCGCACAGCAGACGGTGGACGCGGAACTGGCCCGTGCCATGCGCACGTTCGCGACTCGCCGTCTGCACCGCCACCTCGGCGCGGCGGAATCGGCGGCCCCGGAGGACGCGACGCGCCCCGTGCTGCTGCCCACCCGCACAACACAGGCTGTAGAGCGGCTGGTTGGCGCGGAGCGGGTGGCCGCCTTCGTCGTGGCAGCCACCGAACGGGAGGTCCAGGCACGGACCTTGGACCAGCTGAGCGCAACTCGCCTCAAAGGGGGTGAAATCAACGAAACCCCCTAAAGCGAAGAAGCGTTGTCCACAGAAACGCCAAATAGCCTGTGGATAACCTGGGTTGGCTGTGGATCAAACCCGGCGAGGGAGAAAGGAAGAAGAACCGCGGAAGAACGAAGAACCGACGAGATGACGAGGTGAGCAGCCGACGAGCCGAAATGCGGATGCACGGGCAACCCCGCCACAGGCACTCTGACGCCATGGACGAACGTCGCACCGTCAAAGTGTCCAAGTACCTCTCGACCCATCTGCGGCATCAGCCGGAACGCATCGGCCTCACCCTCGACGAGAACGGCTGGGTGGCGGTCGAGGAGCTGCTGCGCGCCGCCGCCCGGCACGGGTTCGCCCTCTCCCGCGCCGAGCTCGACCACGTCGTCGCCGCCAACGACAAGCGGCGCTTCACCGTCTGCCGCGGCTTCGAGGGCGGCGTCGAGGGCGGGGGCGTCGAGGGCGACCGCATCCGCGCCAATCAGGGCCACACCGTCGCCGTCGACCTGGACCTGCCGCCGGCCGAACCGCCCGCGTACCTCTACCACGGCACGGTCGCCCGGGCGATGGACGCGATCCGGGCCGAGGGCCTGCGCCCCATGGCCCGCCACCATGTCCACCTCTCCCCCGACCGGGAAACGGCCACCCGGGTCGGCGCCCGTCGCGGCCGCCCCCTCGTCCTCACCGTGGACGCGGGCGCGATGCACCGCGCCGGCCATGTCTTCCGGGTCAGCGCCAACGGGGTCTGGCTCGCCGACGCCGTACCTCCGCGTTTCCTGCGCCTGCGCGGCTGAGAGCGTCCCGAACCGAGCCGATCACCGGGCGAGCAACAGGCTGTCGAAGTCCGTCCGGGTCACCGGCCCACGGCGATGGGTGTCCCCGTACGAAGCGGACCCGGCAGACCCCACGCTCCTCGCCCCGCCGCTACGCCAACTGCGCGGGCGCCTCGGTCGCGATGCGCTCGAAGACCGTCGGGTCGACGTCGAAGACCGAGTCCGGGACCGGGGCGTGGATGACGATCTCGGTGAATCCCAGCTCCGTGTGGCGCCCCGCGAAGTCGACGAACGCGTCCACGGACTCCAACGGGCCGTTGCGGTCCGGTGTGAAGGCGGTGAGCAAAACCCGGTCCAGCTCGGATGCGTCCCGGCCGATCTCCGCGCAGGCCGCCGTGAGCCTCTCGTTCTGCCCCCGCAGCGCGGCCCGTGACTCCTCCGGGGTGCCGTTCTCGTACAGCTTGGGGTCGCCGGTGGTGACCCAGGCCTGCCCGTGCCGGGCGGCGAGCTTCAGGCCGCGCGGTCCGGTCGCGGCGACGGCGAAGGGCAGTCGGGGCCGCTGAACACAGCCGGGGATGTTGCGGGCCTCCTCCGCGGCGTAGTACTCCCCGTGCTGGGTCACCGCGTCCTCGGTGAGCAGCCGGTCCAGGAGCGGGACGAACTCGGCGAAGCGGTCGGCGCGTTCACGCGGGGTCCAGGCGTCCTGGCCCAGGGCCGTGGCGTCGAAGCCGCTGCCGCCGGCGCCGATGCCGAGGGTGACCCGGCCGCCCGAGATGTCGTCCAGGGAGATCAGTTCCTTGGCCAGCGTGACCGGGTGGCGGAAGTTCGGCGAGGTCACGAGGGTGCCCAGCCGCAGGCGTTCGGTGGCCGTCGCCGCGGCGGTGAGAGTGGGCAGCGCCCCGAACCACGGGCCGTCCCGGAACGTCCGCCAGGACAGGTGGTCGTAGGTGTACGCGGCATGGAACCCGAGGTCCTCGGCCCGCCGCCAGATCTTCTGTCCTTCGGCCCACCGGTGGATGGGGAGGATCACCGTGCTCAGACGCATGGCCTCGACGATACGCGGGCCTGCCGCTGCCGCGGACAAAAGGGGGAGCTGGTCGCCTTCGCTCGGAGCGCCCGCTTCGACCGCTGGTTGACACCCCTCCTGCTGGAGACGGCTGGGCCTGATCGACGGCTGGAGGTGGGGGACGCGATCCGGATCACCGATCACTTCATGCTGCGCCACCGCCTGCCGGACGGCTCGACCGTGGTGGACCGTTTCGTCGCTGGACGGCCGGGCTTGACCCCGTCGGACCGGGAGACGCTGCACGGACAAGGCTTGGCCGAGGTCACGGGAATGCCCCGCCGCAGGCGCTCGGTGGCCGTCGCCGCGGCAGTGAGCGCGGGCAGCGCCCCGAACCACGGGCAGTCCCGCCCTGGAACGTCCGCCCGGACAGGTGGTCGTAGGCGTGGGCAGGGGTGTTGAAGTCCAGCTCCTCCGAGCGCGCTGTCGGCGGTCGCGACCGCCCTCGCGCCGGCCATGGACCAGGGAGGTCCACGGTGCTCGGGCGGAGGCTCATGCCCTGGAGCCTCCGGCCATACGCGCGGGTGACGGCCACTCGATGGCTTTGGCATATGCCAGAGGACTTTTCCCCAGATCAGCGCCTTACCCACTCAGATGTGCGCCCCTCCGCACGCACGTGCACCGTTGTGGGCGAGAATGGTCCGGTGACCTCAGTGACCGATACGCCTCTTCCCGCCGTGACCCGGCTGATCGCCACCGACCTCGACGGCACCCTGCTGCGCGACGACAAGACGCTGTCCGCGCGGACGGTCGCGGCCCTCGCGGCAGCCGAGGAGGCCGGGATCGAGGTCTTCTTCGTCACCGGCAGGCCGGCCCGCTGGATGGACGTCGTGCGGGACCACGTCCAGGGCCACGGTACGGCGATCTGCGCCAACGGCGCCGTGGTCACCGACCTGCGCACGGACGGCGAGCTGCTCTCCGTACGACCGCTGGAGCGCGCGGCCGCCCTGCATGTCGTACGCACCCTGCGCGAGGCGGCCCCCGGCACCTCGTTCGCCGTCGAGATGACCACCGGCATCAACTACGAACCGGCCTACCCGCCCTTCCACCTGGACCCGGGCGCGGCCGTGGCCGTCGCCGAGAAGCTGCTGCACGAGGACGCCCCGGGCACCGGCGCGCCGGTGATCAAGCTGCTGGCCCACCACACCGAGCTGTCCCCCGACGCCTTCCTCACCCTGGCCCGTACGGCCGCCGGCGAGCAGGCCGCCTTCACCCGTTCCAGCCCCTCCGCGCTCCTGGAGGTCAGCGGGCTCGGCGTCTCCAAGGCCACCACGCTCGCCGCCTGTTGTGCCGAGCGCGGCATCTCGCCCGCCGAGGTGGTCGCCTTCGGCGACATGCCCAACGACGTCGAGATGCTCAGCTGGGCCGGCGCCTCCTTCGCGATGGGCAACGCCCACCCGGACGCGGTGGCCGCCGCGTCGGGCCGGACCACGACCAACGAGGAGGACGGGGTGGCGGTCGTCATCGAGCGGATCCTCGCCGCCCGCGCAGAGACCCGCTGAAACCTTTCGGCACATCAGCGGACCGGCTCGCGGACCCCGCCCGCGACACACCGGCTCGCGGGCCCGGCGGGCCCCGCCCCGCCCCGCCCGTCCGGCAGCGTCAGCGCCGGGCCGCCCTCACAGCGGCGCCTCCCACACCACCGTCGTACCGCCGCCGTCCTCCCCGATCCCCGGTTCGATCCGGCTCGATCCGCCCAGGGACTCGGCCCGTCGGGCCAGGTTGCGCAGTCCGCTGCGGCGGCCGCCCTCCGGGATGCCCACCCCGTCGTCGGCGACCGAGAGGCGTACCGCCGCCCGCCCGTCCGGCAGGGTCACCGTCGCGTCGACGACCACATCGATCAGCGACGCCCCCGCGTGCCGGAACGCGTTGGAGAGGGCCTCGCGCAGCGCGGCGACCAGATTCTTGCCGGTCAGCTCACCGACGAGCGAGTCCACCGGGCCCAGAAAGCGGTGCGAGGGCTTGAAGCCGAGCGGGACGGCCGCCATGTTGATCTCCCGCAGCACGCGGGTGCGCAGCCTCGACGGGGCTTCGGCCGGTTCCTGCTGGAGCGCGAAGATGGCCGTGCGGATCTCCTGGATCGTCACGTCCAGTTCGTCCACGGCCCGGCCGACGCCGGTCCGCACCTCGGGCACCACCGACCGGCGCTGGGCGCTCTCCAGCATCATCCCGGTGGCGAACAGCCGCTGGATGACCAGGTCGTGGAGGTCGCGGGCGATCCGGTCACGGTCCTCGTACACCGCGAGCCGCTCCCGGTCCCGCTGCGCCTCGGCCATCATCAGCGCGAGCGCCGCCTGGGAGGCGAACTGGGTGGCGAGCGTCCGCTCGGTCTCCGTGAACGGGCGCGCGCCCCGCGCACGGGGAGTGGCCAGCGCACCGAGCACCCGGCCGCCGCTGTGGAGCGGCAGCATCATGCTGGGGCCGAAGCGGTCGGCCAGCCTGGTGACCATCCGGCTGTCGGTGGCCGAGTCGTCGATGAACACCGCCTCGCCCGCCAGCAGTTTCGCCACCACCGCGCTCCGGGGCGGGATGATCACGCCGAGCGAGGACGCGGGGTCGTCGGACGAGACGGCGACGATCTCCAGGCCGCCCTCCTCGGCGGGCAGCAGCACGATCCCGGCGGCGGAGTCGGCGAGCCGGCGGGCCTGTTCGGCGACCACGGACAGCGCCTCGTCGGCGTCCCCGCCCGACAGGAGGGCCGTGGTGACCGCGACCGAACCGTCGATCCAGTGCTCCCGCTGCCGCGCCGCCTCGTACAGCCGGGCGTTGCCGATGGCGATCCCGGCCTCCGTGGCGAGCACCCGGACCATGTGGAGGTCGTAGTCGGTGAACTCCGCGCCGTGCCGCTTCTCGGTGAGGTAGAGGTTGCCGAAGATCTCCCCCTGAACCCGGATGGGCACCCCCAGGAAGGTCCGCATCGAGGGGTGCCCCGGCGGGAAGCCCGCAGACCGCGGATCGGTGCACAGATCGGCCAGCCGGACCGGGGCGGGGTCGTGGATCAGCGCGCCGAGCAGACCCCGGTGGCCGTCGGGGCGACGCCCGATCGCCTCGGCCACCTCCTGCGGAACGCCGTACGTGACGAAGTCCGACAGTCCCTCACCCAACTCGTCGACGACGCCGATGGCGGCGTACCGGGCGTGGGCGAGCTCGGCCGCCGTCTCGCAGATCCGGTCCAGGGTGGAGTGCAGCTCCAGCCCCGCGCCGACGGAACGCATCGCTTCCAGGAGCTGCGGCACCCGCGCGGTCAGCTCGGTGGACAGACCCTGGAGGCTGCGGGTGGCCCGGGTGGCGGCGTCCAGGGAGTCCTGCGGGTCGGGCTCTGCCATGGCCTGAGCCTAGTTAGTACCGATAGAGGGCGAAAGTCGAGAATGTACTCGACGGGCTCAGGACGTCTCCGGGGCACGGCCCGGTGCCGCCGCCGCTATCGGCCCCCCGCCCCGACCGTCTCCCGTTCGCGTTCCAGCATGCGGCGCAGCGGCCCGTCCTCGGCCGCGAGTTCGGCGTACGGTCCGCGCTGCACGACCCGGCCCGCGTCCAGCACCAGCACCTCGTCGACCGTGTCGAGGCCGGTCAGCCGATGGGTGATCAGTACGGTCGCACGGCCCCGGGTCGCGTCCAGCAGGTCGGCGGTGAGGGCGTCGGCGGTCGGCAGGTCGAGGTGCTCGGCCGGCTCGTCCAGGACGAGTACGGGGAAGCCCGCGAGCAGCGCGCGGGCCAGGGCGAGGCGCTGGCGCTGACCGCCGGAGAGCCGCGCGCCGTGCTCGCCCACCGGGGTGTCGAGCTTCCCCGGCAGGGCCAGCACCCAGTCCAGGAGCCGGGCCCGGGAGAGCGCGTCGAGCAGTTCGGCGTCGGTCGCCCCGGGGCGGGCCAGCCGCAGGTTCTCGCGGATCGTGCTGTCGAAGACGTGCGCGTCCTGGGCGCACAGCCCGACCGAGCGCCGGACCGTCTCCGATTCCAGCGCCGACGCCTCGACGCCGCCCAGCCGGTACGTCCCCGACGAGGCGTCCAGGAAGCGCAGCAGGACCTGGGCGAGCGTCGTCTTGCCCGAGCCGGAGGGGCCCACGACCGCGATGCGCCGACCGGGCGTCAGCGTCAGGTCGAGCGAGGCCAGCGCGTCGTGGCGGGCCCCCGGGTAGCGGGCGCTCAGCCCCCGTACCTCCAGCGGGAAGGGCGACGCGGGCTCCTCGGCGGGGGCCTCGGGCTCCCGTACGGGCACGGGGGCGTCGAGCACCTCGAACACCCGCTCGGCGCTTCGGGCGACGCGCTGGCGGTACTGCACGGCGAGCGGCAGCCCGGTGACGGCCTCGAAGGCGGCGAGGGGGGTCAGCACCACCACGGCGAGCGCGACACCGGACAGCCGGCCGTCCTGCACGGCGGGGACGGCGACGGTCGCGGCGGCCACCACGGTGAGACCGCAGACCAGGGCGGAAAGACCGCCGCCCAGTGCCGTCGCGGCGGCGGCGCGCGAGGCGATCCGGGTCAGCAGTGTGTCGGCCGCGCGCAGCCGCGTCTGCCGGGCGGGCAGCGCGCCCGCGACGGTCAGTTCGGCGGTGGCGCCCAGGAGGTCGGTGACCCGCGTGGCCAGGGCGGCACGGGCGGGTGCGAGCTGGCGCTCCGTACGGCGGGCACAGGCGCCGCTGACGAGCGGTACGCCGACCGCGGCGACCAGCAGCCCCACGGCCAGGATCACGCCCGCCTCCGGGAGCAGCCAGCCGGTGAACCCGGCGGCCGCGGCCCCCACCACGACAGCGGTGCCGACGGGCAGCAGCCAGCGCAGCCAGTAGTCCTGGAGCGCGTCCACATCGGCGACGAGCCGGGACAGCAGGTCCCCACGCCTTGTGGTGCGCAGGCCCCCGGGGGCGATGCGTTCGAGGCCCCGGTAGACGGAGACCCGCAGGTCGGCGAGGAGCTTCAGGACGGCGTCGTGCGAGACGAGCCGCTCGGCGTAGCGGAAGACCGCCCGGCCGATGCCGAAGGCGCGGGTCGCGGTGACCGCCATCATCAAGTACATGACCGGCGGCTCTTCGGAAGCTCGGGAGATCAGCCAGCCGGAGACCGCCATGAGCCCCACGGCCGACCCGACCGCCAGGCTGCCGAGCAGCAGGGCCAGGGTCAGCCGCCCCCGCTGCGCGCCGGCCGCCTCGCGGACCCGGGCAAGCACCCTTCCGGAGCGGGCACCGGTCCTCCGCGGTCCGTCGTCGGCAGCGCGCAGCTCCTCCGCCCGGTGGGTGTCCAGGAGTTCGCCCCCGGCGAGCGGCTGGGGGACGGCGGGTCCGGCGCCACCCGTACCTTGGGTCACCACTGCCCGGCCCGTGGAAACGCCGGTACGCGGCTTGAGCGTCACCACGCGGTCGGCGACCGCCAGCAGGGCCGGACGGTGGACGACCAGCAGCACGGTCCGCCCGGCGGCCAGCCTCCGTACGGCGTCGACGATGCCCGCCTCGCTCTCGCCGTCCAGGCTCGCGGTCGGCTCGTCCAGCAGCAGGAGCGGCCGGTCGGCGAGGAACGCCCGGGCGAGGGCCAGGCGCTGGCGCTGGCCCGCGGAGAGCCCGGCACCGTCCTCCCCCAGGGCGGTCCGCATCCCGTCGGGCAGCGCCGCGACGAAGTCGTACGCGCCCGCGTCCCGCAGCGCCGCGAGGACCGCCTCGTCGTCGGCGTCGGGCCGGGCGAGGCGCACGTTCTCGGCGATGGTGTCCGCGAAGAGGTGGGGGCGCTGGGGGACCCAGGCGATACGGCTCCGCCAGCGTTCGAGGTCCAGGTCCTTGAGGTCCCGGCCGCCGACCCGGGCGTGCCCCTCGTCGGGTACGGCGAACCCGAGGAGCACGTTCAGCAGGGTGGACTTGCCGACCCCGCTCGGGCCGACCAGGGCGACGGTCTCCCCCGGCTCCACGGTGAGCGACGCGGCGTCCAGCGAGGGTTCGGCGCGGCCCTCGTGGCGTACGGTCACCTCCGCCAGCTCCAGGCGCGGCGCGTCCGGGACGTCCTCGGTCCCCGAGGCCCGGGGGTCGGTCTCCAGGACCGTGAAGATCTCCTCGGCGGCCGACAGCCCCTCGGCCGCCGCGTGGTACTGCGCCCCGACCTGGCGGATCGGCAGATACGCCTCCGGGGCCAGGATCAGGACCACCAGGCCGGTGTAGAGGTCGAGTTCACCGTGGACGAGCCGCATACCGATCGTGACGGCGACGAGGGCCACCGACAGGGTCGCCAGCAGCTCCAGGGCGAACGAGGACAGGAAGGCGATCCGCAGGGTGCGCAGGGTGGCCCGGCGGTAGTCGGAGGTGATCGTGCGGATCGATTCGGCCTGGGCCTTGGCCCGCCCGAAGACCTTCAGGGTCGGCAGGCCGGCGACGACGTCCAGGAAGTGCCCGGAGAGCCGGGACAGCAGCTGCCACTGGCGGTCCATCCGGGACTGGGTGGCCCAGCCGATCAGGATCATGAAGAGCGGGATGAGCGGCAGGGTGACGACGATGATCGCCGCCGACACCCAGTCCTCGGTGACGATCCGGGCGAGCACCGCCACAGGCACCACGACCGCGAGTCCGAGCTGCGGGAGATAGCGGGCGAAGTAGTCGTCGAGCGCGTCGATGCCCCGAGTCGCCAGCGCGACGAGCGAACCGGTGCGCTGCCCGCTCAGCCAGTCGGGGCCCAGCCGCGCGGCCCGCTCCAGGAGCCGGCCGCGCAGTTCGGACTTGACGGCCGCGCTGGCTCGATGGGCCGCGAGCTCGGTGAGCCAGGCGACGAAGGCCCGGCCGAGGGCGACCGCGGCGAGCAGGAGAAGGGGGTCGCGCAGCGCGGTGACCGTGAGTCCGCCCTCGAAACCGCCCACCACGATCTCGGCGATGAGCATCGCCTGGGCGATCACCAGCAGGGCGCCGACCAGGCCGAGTGCCACCACGGCCGCCAGGAAGAGGCGGGTGGCGCGTGCGTAGTGGAGCAGACGCGGATCGATCGGTTTCACGTGAAACATCCCCCCGGCGGGGTCGATGAACTCTGCGGGACGGTGAGCTGCCGCGGGCCTCGCGGGGCTCGCGGCAGCTCACCGGAGTCAGTGCGCTTCGGCGATGTGCTGGGTGCCGATGCGCTTGCGGAAGACCCAGTAGGTCCAGCCCTGGTAGAGCAGCACGACGGGCGTGGCGATACCCGCGCACCAGGTCATGATCTTGAGCGTGTACGGGCTGGACGAGGCGTTGGTGACCGTGAGGTTCCAGGCGTCGTTCAGCGAGGACGGCATGACGTTCGGGAAGAGCGTCAGGAAGAGCATCGCGACCGCCGCCGCGATGGTCACGCCCGAGAACGCGAACGACCAGCCCTCGCGGCCCTTGGCGATGGCCCCGATCGCGGCCAGGAGCGCCACCACCGCCACGATCATGGCTCCCAGGCTCCAGGCGTCCCCGTTGTCGGCCTGCGTCCAGACCAGGAAGCCCAGCGCGAGCACCGCGGTGACCGGCCCCAGCTTCAGCGCCAGCGCGCGGGCCCGGGCCCGGATGTCGCCCGCCGTCTTGAGGCCGGCGAACACCGCCCCGTGGAAGGTGAAGAGGGCGAGGGTGACGAGGCCGCCGAGGATCGCGTACGGGTTGAGGAGGTCCCAGAAGTTGCCGACGTACTCCATCTCGGCGTCGATCTTCACACCCCGCACGATGTTCCCGAACGCCACGCCCCACAGCACCGCGGGGATCAGCGAGGTCCAGAAGATCGCGGTCTCCCAGTTCGTCTGCCACCGCTCCTCGGGCCGCTTGGCGCGGTACTCGAAGGCGACGCCGCGCACGATCAGGCAGAACAGGATGATCAGCAGCGGCAGGTAGAAGCCGGAGAAGAGCGTGGCGTACCACTCGGGGAAGGCGGCGAAGGTCGCGCCGCCGGCGCTGAGCAGCCAGACCTCGTTGCCGTCCCAGACGGGCCCGATCGTGTTGATCAGGACCCGGCGCTCCTTGCGGTCGCGGGCCAGCAGCCTGGTGAGGACCCCGATGCCGAAATCGAATCCCTCCAGGAAGAAGTAGCCGGTCCAGAGGACGGCTATGAGCACGAACCAGACGTCGTGGAGTTCCATCTCTCAGCTCCTGTGCTCAGTACGAGAAGGCCATCGGCCGGTCGGCGTCTTCTTCGTCGTGGCCGCCGATCCGGGTGGGCGGGTTGAGGTCGTCCTCGGTGAGTTCCGGGGGTCCGGCCTTGATGTACTTCACGAGCAGCTTCACCTCGATCACGGCGAGCACCGCGTACAGCAGGGTGAAGGCGACCATCGAGGTGATGACCTCGCCCTGCGAGACACCGGGGGAGACCCCGGCACGGGTCTGGAGCACCCCGTAGACGACCCACGGCTGGCGGCCCATCTCGGTGAAGATCCAGCCCCAGGAGTTGGCGATCAGCGGGAAGAGCAGCGTCCAGAGCGCGACGACCCAGTAGAGCTTGGTGAGTCTCGGGCTCAGCGCCTTGTTCTTGAAGAGGACCAGATGGGGCACCTCGTCCTCACCGGTCCGCAGCGCCGGTGGCAGCAGGAACTTCCTCCGGGTCAGCCAGAGCCCCAGGAGGCCGAGGCCGAAGGAGGCCATGCCGAAGCCGATCATCCACCGGAAGCTCCAGAACGCGACCGGGATGTTGGGACGGTAGTCGCCGGGCCCGTACTTCTCCTCCAGGCTCTTGTTGATGTCGTTGATGCCGGGGACGTGCGAGTTCGGGTCGTTGTTGGCGAGGAAGGAGAGCACACCGGGGACCGAGATCTCGACCGAGTTGTGGCCCTTGCTGACATCCCCGTACGCGAAGATCGAGAACGGCGCCCCGTCCTGTCCGTCCCAGAGAGCCTCGGCGGCGGCCATCTTCATCGGCTGCTGCCGGAACATGACCTTGGCGAGGCTGTCACCGCTGACGGCGGTGAGCATTCCGGCGACGACGACGGTGATCAGGCCCAGGCGCAGCGAGGTCCGCATCACCGGGATGTGCCTCTTGCGCGCCAGGTGGAACGCGGCGATGCCGACCATGAAGGCCCCGCCGACCAGGAACGCCGCCGTGATGGTGTGGAAGAACTGGGTGACCGCGGTGTCCTGGGTGAGCACCCGCCAGAAGTCGGTGAGCTCGGCGCGACCGCGCTCCTCGTTGATCCGGTACCCGACCGGATGCTGCATCCAGGAGTTGGCCGCCAGGATGAAGTAGGCGGAGAGGACCGTGCCGAGCGAGACCATCCAGATGCAGGCGAGGTGGATCTTCTTCGGCAGCTTGTCCCAGCCGAAGATCCACAGGCCGATGAAGGTGGACTCGAAGAAGAAGGCGATCAGCGCCTCGAAGGCGAGCGGAGCGCCGAAGACGTCACCGACGAAGCGCGAGTAGTCGGACCAGTTCATGCCGAACTGGAACTCCTGGACGATGCCCGTGACGACGCCCATGGCGATGTTGATCAGGAACAGCTTGCCCCAGAACTTGGTCGCCCTGAGGTACTTCTCGTTCTCCGTCCGCACCCAGGCGGTCTGCAGGCCGGCGGTGAGCGCGGCGAGCGAGATCGTCAGGGGGACGAAGAGGAAGTGGTAGACGGTGGTGATGCCGAACTGCCATCGCGCCAGGGTCTCCGGCGCCAGAGCGAGGTCCACGTCGTCAGTCTCCTTACATCGCCGTGGTCATACCGGCACTACGCCCCTTTGATCCCCCTGATTACGGGAGAAAGCAGGGCACGCTTGTGAACGCGTTCACATTCACAAGCAATTATGGCGCACACACTTTCGGACCCTTCGCCGGGGGTACCCCTTTTCGGCCCCGCCCCGGGAAACCGGCGCCCGCCCCGCGAAAACCGGCCCCCAGCCCACGCAAAGGGCCCCGGACCTCACGATCGAGGTCCGGGGCCACCAGGCCGTATTGGCGACCCGGCCGTACAGGCGCGTACGGGCGCTACAGCTCCGCGCGGAACGCCTCCGCCGTCTTCAGGAAGAGGTCGTTGCCCTCGTTCTCGCCGATCGAGACCCGGACGCCCTCGCCCTTGAAGGGGCGCACGACCACCCCGGCCCGCTCGCAGACCCCGGCGAAGTCGAGGGTCCGCTCGCCGAGCCGCAGCCAGACGAAGTTCGCCTGCGACTCCGGCACCGTCCAGCCCTGGCGCACCAGCTCCGCGCTCACCCGGGCGCGCTCGGCGACCAGCGAGCCCACCCGGCCCAGCAGCTCGTCCTCCGCGCGGAGCGAGGCCACCGCCGCGTCCTGGGCGAGCTGGCTCACCCCGAACGGGACGGCGGTCTTGCGCAGCGCCGCGGCCACCGGCTCGTGCGCCACCGCGAAGCCGACCCGCAGCCCGGCCAGACCGTACGCCTTGGAGAAGGTCCGCAGCACCGCCACGTTGGGCCGGTCCCGGTAGATCTCGATGCCGTCCGGCACCTCGGCGTCGCGGATGAACTCCTTGTACGCCTCGTCGAGCACCACCAGCACGTCGCTCGGCACCCGGTCGAGGAACCGTTCCAGCTCGGCCCGGCGCACCACCGTGCCGGTGGGGTTGTTGGGATTGCAGACGAAGATCAGCCGGGTCCGGTCGGTGATCGCCCCCGCCATCGCGTCGAGGTCGTGCACCTCGCCGTCGGTCAGCGGGACCTTCACCGAGGTCGCGCCGCTGACCTGCGTGATGATCGGGTACGCCTCGAAGGACCGCCAGGCGTAGATGACCTCGTCGCCAGGTCCGGAAGTGGCCTGGAGCAGCTGCTGGGCCACCCCCACCGACCCGGTGCCAGTGGCGAGATGCGCCAGGGGCACACCGAAGCGGTCGGCCAGCTCGTTCATCAGGCCGGTGCACGCCATGTCCGGGTAGCGGTTGAAGCTCCCCGCGGCGGCGAGCGCCGACTCCAGCACCCCCGGCAGCGGCGGATAGGGATTCTCGTTGGAGGACAGCTTGTACGCGACCGGTCCACCGGCCGCCGCCGGCTTCCCCGGCACATAGGCGGGAACGCCGTCCAGCTCGGCGCGCAGCTTGGGGCTCGTCTCGCTCACCGCAGGTCCTCCTCGACCGTCTGTTCACAGCAATACTGCACACCTTAAGAGGATTGGGCCCCGCTGCGAACGGCCCGAGCGGGAAATCGACCGCAGTGCCCGGGAATGGGGCCTCGCGCGGGGCCGGTCCGAGGCCTCTCCCGGGGGGAGCGTTTCGCGTTCCGGCGCGCGCTGGTGGCTCGCGCCGTGGCGCGCGTCCCCCGAAGTGGTGAGTTGAGACCTCTTCGAGACATCGCACATACAGCAGGCTGCCGCCCTCCAACACCTGAAACAGCTATGCATGAGCGGCCAAGTTCCTTGCATTGCAAGGATTTTGATGGTTAGTGACCTTGCAGAAACGTGCCTGTCAACGTGTGCATATGCGACCGGACCGACCACCCCTCGGAGCCCTACTATCGGCTCGCCATGACAGCAGCAGGGAAGCACCAGGTGAGCCGGACGGAGACCCCCCGGCGCAGCGGCCGGCCGGGACGGGCGGGGATCCGTGATGTGGCCGCCGCGGCCGGCGTCTCGATCACGACCGTCTCCGACGCGCTCAACGGCAAGGGCAGGCTCCCGGACGCCACCCGCCGCCATGTCCGCGAGGTCGCCGAGCGCTTGGGCTACCGCCCGTCCGCCGCGGCCCGAACCCTCCGTACGGGCAAGTCGGGTCTGATCGGCCTGACCGTGACCACGTACGGGAATGAACCTTTCACCTTCACCGAATTCGCGTACTTCGCGGAGATGGCGAGAGCCGCGACCTCCGCGGCGCTCGCCCGCGGCTACGCCCTCGTCATCCTCCCCGCCACCTCCCGGCACGACGTCTGGTCGAACGTCGCGCTCGACGGGACCGTCGTCATCGACCCCTCCGACCAGGACCCGGTCGTCACCGAACTCGTCCGCCAGGGACTGCCCGTGGTCTCGGACGGCCGCCCGGCCGGGACGCTCCCCGTCACCGCCTGGGTCGACAACGACCACCGGGCCGCCGTGCTCGACCTCCTCGACCATCTCGCCGCCGCCGGAGCCCGGCGTATCGGCCTGCTGACCGGCAACACCACCGACACGTACACCCGGTTGTCCACCACCGCCTACCTCCACTGGTGCGAGCGGGTCGGCCAGGATCCCGTCTACGAGTCCTACCCGGCCCACGACCCCTGCGCGGGGGCGGTCGCCGCCGACCGGCTGCTCGCCCGCCCGGACCGCCCCGACGCGGTCTACGGGCTCTTCGACCCCAATGGGACCGACCTCCTCGCGGCGGCCCGCCGCTACGGACTGCGGGTCCCCGAGGACCTGCTGCTGGTCTGCTGCAGCGAGTCCACCGTGTACGCGGCCACCGAGCCGCCCATCACGACGCTCTCGCTGAAGCCCCGCCGCATCGGCACGGCCGTCGTCCAGCTCCTCATCGACGCCATCGAAGGGGTCGAGCACGACGGGCCGGTGGAGCAGGTCATACCGACGGAGCTCATCGTCCGGACCTCCTCGCAGCGACGTCCACCGCGCACCACGGTCAGCGCGCCACGCTCCCCCAGCGGGGACTGATCATCTCTTTTCGGACTAATCAGCCGGTGAACCGTGCGTGCGCCCGGATTCACCACCCCTGGTGCGTCACACAGATCGATCCGCATTCCTATGATGGGCGCACGACACCGCGGACCACCTCTACCAGGCAAGGCCCGTCAGGTGTACGGCGGCGCGACGGTGGTGGAGGGGTCGATGACTCAGGGGGCCGGTCAGGAACCCGTGGTGCGGACGGCGACGTTGCGTGACTTCCGGGTTCCGCCGTATGCGCAGACACCCGTGCCACCGCAAGCGCAGGCGGCGCCTCCTTCCCCGGTGCCACCGCGGGCGCCGGAACCGAACCCTCCGGCGCCCGGCGCCTCCGTGCCCCCGGCAGTGCCGCCGCTCGCTCCCGCCCCGCCCCGGCCGCCGCATCCCGGCAACGCCGTCGTGGGCGGCGAGCAGCCGGAGGGCTACACCCCGACCGAGCGGGACCTCCCGGTCATCCGTCGCGGCGACACGGTCCAGGTGCGGACCGTTCCCGAGCCGCGCCCCGTGGCCGAGGACAGCCGCGGCCCGCTCTTCGTCGTCGGCGACGTCCACGGTTACCTCGACGAGCTGATCGCCGCCCTCGGCGCACAGGGCCTCATCGACGCCGACGGGAACTGGGCCGCGGGCAACGCCCGCCTGTGGTTCCTCGGCGACTTCACCGACCGCGGGCCCGACGGCATCGGGGTCATCGACCTCGTCATGCGGCTCTCCGCCGAGGCGGCTGCGGCCGGCGGCTACTGCAAGGCCCTGATGGGCAACCACGAGCTGCTGCTGATCGGCGCCAAGCGGTTCGCCGACACCCCCGTCAACTCCGGGGCGGGCACCGCCACCTTCCAGGCCGCCTGGCTGCTCAACGGCGGCCAGAAGAGCGACATGGAGCGCCTCCAGGACGTCCACCTCCAGTGGATGTCCCGGCTCGACGCGGTCGTCGAGGAGGACGGCCATCTGCTGATGCACTCCGACACGACGGCCTACCTCGACTACGGGTCCACCATCGAGGACGTCAATGACACGATCACGGCCATTCTCACGCGCAATGACGCCGACGAGTGCTGGGACCTCTTCCGCAAGCTCACCAAGCGGTTCGCCTTCCGGGACGAGGGCGGCGCCCAGGCGGTGCGCGAGCTGCTGACGACGTACGGCGGACAGCGCGTCGTCCATGGTCACAGCCCCATCCCCTACCTCCTGGGCGAGGTCGGCACGGAGGACGGCGAGGACGGCGCGGGGCCCGTGATCAACGGCCCGCACGTGTACGCGGACGACCTCGCCATCGCCATGGACGGCGGCGTGACCATGGCCGGAAAGCTGTTGGTGGTTCAACTCCCGCTGCATGACTGACCGTCGGCGGGGAAGGCGCTTCAGGTTCCGCCTGCGCCGACCTCGCCGATCGACGGGCCCGTCACCGGGCCCAATTCTGGAAACACCCTGTCACCCCGTGCCGTGAGCGCTCTACCATCGGCGTATCAGTGGCAGGCTCTCCTCCGTTTCCGCCCGATCGCCCGGTCTCCACGCGGGCTGCCGGGCACCGACGGAGCATCGGGGGATGCAGATGACAAGCGCTCCGCACCTGCTGGCCGAGGACGGACCCGAGTACGAGCGGATCCTGGGCGACGCACTGCGCCACGCTCATGAACGCCCGGACCTGGAGGGCGTCGGGGACCGGCTCAACACCGAACAGCTGCGCACCATGGCGCTCAGCGCCACGGCGCTGATCACCGCGGCCGCGGCCACCGAGTACGAGCACTACGTGAAGGCCCGCGGCGAACTGCGCCGCGCGGCGGCCGCGGAGGAGCTCGACGGCGGCCCGGCCACGGACGGGCCGCAGAGCACGGCGGCCGGCTCGGGCGCCGGCATAGGCGCGGTCATCACGGTCCTGACCCCGCTGCTGGCCGGCTCCGCGGCCGTCATCTTCCTGCTCGTCGGCTATCTGCTGAAGGCGGTCGGCCCGTCGGTGACCTTCGGCGGCTCGATGGTCGCGGCCGGGTGGTTCTTCGCGGCGGTCGCCGCCGCGGCGATCCTGGTCGCGGCCGTCGGACTGCTCGTCACCGCGCTCCGCAACGGCGCGACGTCCCTGGCCGCCGAGAACGAGGAGCAGGAGCTTCCGGAAGACGTCGCGCGGGCCAGGGAGGCGTGGCGCCACGCGCTGCTGGAGCGCGGCATCCTCCCGTTCCTCCGGGACGCCCTGGCCGACCCCACCGCGGGGCCCGCCGCACGGACTCCGCACCGTTCGCCCAACCGCATCCCGAAGGTCGGGTACAGCAGGCCGGATTTCTCCGGCCCGGACGACGGCCCGGCGGCCGGTCCCCGGCCGACCTTCACCAGCCCCGATTTCACGAGCCCGGACTTCGGCGGACCGGAGCACCGGCCGGAGTGAGGCCCGGGTACGGCGAAGGCCGGGGCGGCTGTGTGCCGCGCCCGGCCTCACGGTGCTCCAATACCGGAGCTGTTGGTCAGACGGCCGGAGCCAGCTTCGGGTTGGCACCGTGCTGGTTCGTCTCCGGCTTGCCCTCCGAGGCGAGGAAGACGAGCAGGATGATGCCGCCGACCAGCGGGACGAACGAGATGAAGAACCACCAGCCCGAGCGGCCGGTGTCGTGCAGACGACGCACCATGACCGCCAGCGACGGAACGATGACCGCGGCGATGTAGAGGAAGTACGGGATCTGCGTGTCGATCGCCATGCCGAGCGCCGACAGCACGACGGCGATGATGAAGTTGAAGAGCACGAACATCCAGTACTCCTTGCGGCGCGCGCGTCCGCTGAAGCCTGCGTAGTTCTTGAGTACGTCCAGGTACCAGTTCACTGTGATTCCCTCCCCGGCCCCCGTTCCAGAGGGCGCCAATTTCAAGCCAAGCAAGCCGGAAAGTAAGCCACAGATAAGGAAAGGGTCAAGCGCAGGTGAGCTGCGGGCCAAACGTACATACAGCTGCCACACGACTGTATCCATACTGCCGCTTGACAAGGTGTCAAACTATGTCAAACCGAGCCGAAACGGCCGTAGTTGCTCGATAAGCCGTAGAACGCCCATACGTACCGGGCCGAATCGGGCCTCAGTCCCGCGGCTTCGCCTCCGGGAGAAGCCGACCGCCGGGGACGGGCCGGCGGTCGGCCCGTATCAGTCGGCGATGGGCAGGTAGACCCGGTTGCCCGCGGCCGCGAACTCCTTCGACTTCTCGGCCATGCCCTCCTCGATCTCCTCCTGCGAACCGCCGTGCTGACGCCGGATGTCCTGGGAGATCTTCATCGAGCAGAACTTCGGCCCGCACATCGAGCAGAAGTGCGCCGTCTTCGCCGGTTCGGCGGGCAGCGTCTCGTCATGGAACTCCCGCGCCGTGTCCGGGTCGAGGGCCAGATTGAACTGGTCCTCCCAGCGGAACTCGAACCGCGCGTCGGAGAGGGCGTCGTCCCACTCCTGCGCGCCCGGGTGTCCCTTGGCCAGGTCGGCCGCGTGGGCGGCGATCTTGTAGGTGATGACGCCCGTCTTCACGTCGTCCCGGTTCGGCAGCCCCAGGTGCTCCTTGGGCGTGACGTAGCAGAGCATCGCGGTGCCCCACCAGGCGATCATCGCGGCGCCGATGCCGGAGGTGATGTGGTCGTAGGCGGGCGCGACGTCCGTGGTCAGCGGACCGAGCGTGTAGAACGGCGCCTCCTCGCAGATCTCCTGCTGGAGGTCGATGTTCTCCTTGATCTTGTGCATCGGGACGTGCCCGGGGCCCTCGATCATGGTCTGGACGCCGAACCGTTTCGCGACCGTGTTCAGCTCGCCCAGCGTGCGCAGCTCGGCGAACTGCGCCTCGTCGTTGGCGTCCGCGATCGAACCGGGACGCAGCCCGTCGCCCAGGGAGTAGGTGACGTCGTACGTCGCGAGGATCTCGCAGAGCTCCTCGAAGTGCTCGTAGAGGAACGACTCCTTGTGGTGGGCGAGACACCAGGCCGCCATGATCGAGCCGCCCCGCGAGACGATGCCGGTCTTGCGGCGGGCCGTCAGCGGGACGTACGGCAGGCGCACACCGGCGTGCACCGTCATGTAGTCCACGCCCTGCTCGGCCTGTTCGATGACGGTGTCCTTGTAGATCTCCCAGGTCAGCTCCTCGGCCCGGCCGTCGACCTTCTCCAGCGCCTGGTAGAGCGGGACGGTGCCGATCGGCACGGGGGAGTTGCGCAGCACCCACTCACGGGTGGTGTGGATGTTGCGGCCGGTGGACAGGTCCATGACCGTGTCGGCGCCCCACTTCGTCGCCCAGGTCATCTTGTCCACCTCCTCCTCGATGGAGGAGGTGACGGCCGAGTTGCCGATGTTGGCGTTGACCTTCACCAGGAACCGCTTGCCGATGATCATCGGCTCGATCTCGGGGTGGTTGACGTTGGCGGGCAGCACCGCCCGGCCCTGCGCGATCTCCTCGCGGACGACCTCGGGCTCCACGTTCTCCCGGATCGCCACGTACTCCATCTCCGGGGTGATCTCCCCCCGTCGGGCGTACGCGAGCTGGGTGACGGGACGTCCGTCGCGGCTGCGGCGCGGCTGGCGCGGGCGGCCGGGGAAGACGGCGTCGAGGTTGCGCAGTCCGCCGCGCGGCGAGGTGTGCTTGAGCCCGTCGTCCTCGGGACGGGCCGGCCGGCCCGCGTACTCCTCGGTGTCGCCGCGGGCGATGATCCAGTTCTCCCGCAGGGGCGCGAGGCCCCGCCGGACATCGGTGTCGATGGAGGGGTCGGTGTACGGCCCGGACGTGTCGTACAGCGTCACGTCCTGGCCGTTGGTGAGGTGCACCTGTCGAACCGGCACCCGGAGGTCCGGGCGCGAGCCCTGGACGTACCCCTTGTGCCAGCCGATGGACTTTCCGGCCTCGTCGTTCGGCGTCGTGCCGTCCGGCGTCGTGCCGTCCGGCGTCCCGTCGATCTGTTTCGAGGCAGGCGTGCGTGCGTCCGCTGTGGTCATGAGACCTACTCCCTACGCCGGCATTACCCGGTAACAGGTTCGGCGGTCGGCGCAGCGTGTCCCGTACGGATGTACGGCGATCAGCGCCCTCTCAGCCCGGTGCTCCGAGCTCCCGCGTGTGCAAAGGTGCCTCCACGCTAGCGTCCTTTCGGGCGAGCTGACCAGAGGGGCCTCCCCTTCTTGCGATGATCGCCCCGTGACCTCCCCCCAAAGCGACCCCGCACCCCAGCCGCCCCAGGGCCACACCCACGGCCACACCCACAGCCACGGACCGGCCGCTCCCGTCTCCCGGCACCTGCGCAAGGTGATCGCCGCCGTACTGATCCCGTTCGCGACGGCGGTCGTCGTCGGCCTGATCGCGTTCTGGCCCGGGGGCGCGCCCGACCACGAGCGCACCGGCGTCGGATTCGACCGGCAGACCCAGGACGGCAAGGTCGTCCAGGTCGTGAAGGTCGACTGCGCGGACGTCAACGCCGCGCAGGTGCCCCCCACCGGTGACACCTCCACGCCCTCGGGCCGCGAGGCCGTCAACGAGCAGGAGGGGGATTGCGCGAAGGCCACCATCGAGGTGACCAGCGGCGACGACAAGGGCCGGAAGTTCGTCGAGGTGGTCCAGCCGGACGCCCCCCGACAGCTGAAGGAGGGTCAGGGCGTGGTCGTCGCGTACGCCCCCGACGCGCCGCGCGACCTCCAGTACTCGGTGACCGACGTGGACCGGAAGATCCCGATGGCGGTGCTGGCCGGGATCTTCGCGCTGGCGGTGGTCCTGGTGGGCAGGATGCGCGGGGTGATGGCGCTGGTGGCGCTGGCCGTGTCGTTCGCCGTGCTGACCCTGTTCATCCTGCCGGCGATCCTCCAGGGCTCGAATCCGCTGGTCGTGGCGGTCATCGGGGCCAGCGCGATCATGCTGGCGGCCCTCTATCTGTGCCACGGGGTGACGGCCCGTACGTCGGTCGCGGTCGTCGGCACGCTGATCTCGCTGCTGCTGATCGGGCTGCTGGGCTCCCTGTTCATCGGCTGGGCGCACCTCAGCGGCAACACCGACGACAACACCGGCCTCATCCACGGCCTCTACCCGGACATCGATATGAGCGGTCTGCTGCTGGCCGGCGTCATCATCGGTTCGCTCGGGGTGCTCGACGACGTGACGGTCACCCAGACCTCCGCCGTCTGGGAACTTCACCAGGCGGACCCGCGGATGGGTTGGAAGGGTCTGTACCGGGCAGGTATCCGCATCGGCAGGGACCACATCGCCTCGGTGGTCAACACCCTGGTGCTGGCGTACGCGGGCGCGGCGCTGCCGCTCCTGCTGCTCTTCTCCATCGCCCAGAGCAGTGTCGGGACGGTGGCCAACAGCGAGCTGGTCGCCGAGGAGATCGTCCGCACGCTGGTCGGATCGATCGGTCTGGTCGCCTCGGTGCCGGTGACCACGGTGCTCGCCGCGCTGGTCGTCTCCGCGGACCGTCCGGGGTCCGGCGGCGCCCAGGCGGCTACGGCCGTACCCGCGCGGACGGGCAGGGGCCGTCGTCGTAAGACAGGGTGACGGGGCATTGGGTGCGTCCCCGGTCAGCCCGCGTTCTGCTCCTCGGCGAGAATGCGGCCGAGCGCGTCCTCCAGGTTCCCGTCGAAGTCACCCAGCGTGTGCTCCTGCCCCAGCGGCACCAGCTTGTCCGTCCGGTCGAGAAACGCCACCAGCGGCGCCGTCCCCGCCCGGAACAGCGCACGGTCCGCGCCGACCTGGAGCCGGATGTGCACATCGCCGAGGCCCTCGGGCTCGGTCGGGCCGATGTGCACATCGCCGTCGCCGCTCGGGCTGTTGAGCCCGTCCAGCAGCAGTTCGCGGCCGAATGCCCAGGTCACAGGGGCATCGCCGGGAAGGTGGAACGTCATCCGGATGGCATACGGATCGCCGACCTCGTATCGGAGCTCCACCGGAATACGGAACGAGAGCTCCTCGGAGACGAGGAAGCTCATCATGACCTCTGCTTGAACCGACTCGCGCATCGTTCAACCCCGCAGTAGATGAATCTGGCCAGGAATGATCCCCCATGGCCCTATTGACGCCATCGTGGTGCACGCGATAGCAGATCACAAGGAGTGATTTTTCAGATACTGATAGAGAACACGAGCGAACGCAAGAGGCTGGATACTTCGCCACGTAGCTGTTCGACTGCGGGGAGCAACCGATCTTCTCGGTCCAGAGGTAAGGAAATGGCCATCGCCGCAATCGTGGCACCGGCCGTGACGGGAATCGCGGCGCACACGGTCCCCAGTGCGTACTCCTGGCGTTCGATGACCGGTTCACCTCGTCGGAGGGTGCGCAGCCGTTCCAGAAGCGTGGCGCGATCTCGCACTGAGTAACGGGTGAGAGGGCGCACGGGGTGCCGGTCCAGATGGTCCTCGCGGGCTCGCTCGTCGAGTTGGGCGAGCAGACACTGGCCGATGGCGTGCGCGTGGGCGGTTTCCCGGAACGAGGCCCACTCCTCCACGGCCGGGGTGTCGGGGGCGTCCGCGACCGCGATGAGATCGATCTCGCCGTCGCAGTAGACGGCGCAGTACACCGGGGCTCCGATGACATCCCGCCAGCGGCCGAGGGAATCGGCGACGGAGGCGGGGCGCGGGCGGTTCCGGACCCCGGGGGCGACGGTCAGGTTCTCGGCGGCCGCGCCGAAGAGGAAGACACCGTTCTCGCGGCGGAGATAGCCCTCATGGGTGAGGGTGCGCAGCAGGTGGTACGCGGTCGGGAGCGGAAGCCCCGCCTCACGTGCCAGTTGCTTGGCGGGCGCCCCGTCCCGATGGGTGCCCACAGCCTCCAGCAGCCTCAACGCCCGCTGAACCGAACCGATCAACGTCGGCACAGCGGTGCTAGATGCCGTGGACAAGGGCCACCCCCAGGCATGGTGACGGGCCGTCGGCCCTCCCGTGGGGGCCGCCCCCACGGGCCTGCCGCGATCCCGAGGACCGGAGATCCGGCCCGCGACCGGCGAGGACCGGTCCGGGCGCCGACGATCGAAGGCCAACGACCGGACTGTCGTACCCAGGACCGATCAGGCGATCGATATGGTGACGGAAGGTCACATTCCGGATGGCGGCAGTGGTTTGTCACTGTATCGGCCGCCTACGGCAGACGGGTGGTTTCTTCCGGGACTTAGCTCTGCTGGGCTAATCCCGCGCCGGCGCTGACCTCACCTCGTCCTGCGGACCCGGGACGAGCGGGCCGGACCGCCCCCGTACCGACCCGCGTTCCGGGTACTACCAGTCACCACGCGAGGGCGACGACGACATGAACTTACGGACGACGAAGATCAGCCCGCCGACCACGACGACGAAGACCAGCGCCTTGAAGAGCAGGCTGATCACGAAGCCGACGACGCTGGCGATCAGCCCGCCGAACACGAAGATCGCAATGACGGGCACCGCGATCCACTTCACCCACCAGGGCATTCCCGCGAATATCTCCCGCACGGCCATCGCCTCTACCTCGTCTCTCTGGGTCCTTGCCTCGATGCTAAAGGCGCGAAGGCCTCCTGCGGGGGGCGGGCAGCCCTTGAAGACCCCTGATCGAGCCCCTAGGGATCCCTGGGGCGGGCACGTCGGATCCCGGCATGGAAGCTCACCTCTCGGGCGGCGTGAATCAGCCCTCGGGCGGCGAGAAGACGACCATCACCCGTAGATCCTCGGTGATGTGGTGGAACTTGTGGGCCACGCCCGCGGGCACGTAGACGACGCTTCCCCTGCCGACCTGCGTCGTCTCCGTCCCCACCGTGATCGACGCCCGCCCGCTGACGACGAAGTAGACCTCGTCCTGCTGGTGCGGCTGCTGCGGATCGAGCTCTCCCGCGTCCAGGGCGTACAGGCCGACCGACATATTGCGTTCCCGCACGAACTGCAGGTAGGCGCCGTCGTTGGCGGCCCGCTCCGCCTCCAGCTCGTCCAGTCTGAATGCCTTCATGGCCCGTCCCGCCCCTTGTACTCACGCTGTCGGCTGTGCTCGCGCTGCCGGTGTCCGCCACCGATCATGTCTGCCACGATCAGACACATGAAGAATTTCGTAGTCAAGACGATCGCCAACGCGGGTGCGCTGGCCGTTGCCATCTGGCTCATCGGCGACATCACGCTGGAGGGTGGCAGCACGGGCCGCAAGACCCTCACCCTGATCCTGGTCGCGCTGATCTTCGGCCTGGTGAACTTCCTGGTGAAGCCGGTGGTCCAGCTGCTGACGTTCCCGTTGTTCATCCTGACGCTGGGACTGATCACCCTGGTGGTCAACGCCCTGATGCTGATGCTGACCTCCTGGCTGGCCGGTGTGTTCGATCTCAGCTTCCACGTCGAGGGGTTCTGGACGGCGGTGCTCGGCGGACTGATCATCTCGGTCGTGTCCTGGGCGCTCAACGTCGTCCTGCCCGACGAGAACTGATTCCGGTATCCCGACGAGAACTGATTCCGGTATTCGGGATTCCGGACCTCCGGGGAAGGCTGCTCCGGGGGCCTCTGGAAGAGTGCGGGGGACACACCGGTCCACCACCGGGAGAGCAGCGAAGGAGCAGGCATGAGCACTATGGGCGACGGAACGCGCGCGGTACGCGCCGGGCTTCCCGAACCGGAGCAGTTCGGTCCCACCCTGCCCGGCCCGGTCTTCGCCGCGCACTTCCACCTCTCCGGCGAACCGGTGGGTCCCTACACCTACGGCCGGGAGACCAACCCGACCTGGACCCACCTGGAGCGGGCCATCGGCGAGCTGGAGGCTCCCGGTGAGGAGGTGGGCACGACCGTGTTCGCCTCGGGCATGGCGGCGATCACCGCCGTACTGCTCTCCCAGGCCCGTTCGGGCGACGCCGTGGTCCTGCCCGACGACGGCTACCAGGCACTGCCGCTCGTACGGGAGCAACTGGAGGCGTACGGGGTCGAGGTCCGGACCGCGCCGACCGGTGGCGACGCCCAGTCGGCCCTGCTGTCCGGGGCGAAGCTGCTCTGGATCGAGAGCCCGTCCAACCCGGGGCTGGACGTCTGCGACATCCGGCGGCTGGTCGAGGCCGCGCACGCGGCGGGCGCTCTGGTCGCCGTCGACAACACCCTGGCCACCCCGATCGGCCAGCGCCCGCTGGAGCTGGGCGCCGATTTCTCGGTCGCCAGCGACACCAAGGGCATGACCGGGCACGGCGACATCCTGCTCGGCCACGTGACCTGCCGCGATCCCCGGCTGACGGCGGACGTACGGCGCTGGCGCAAGGTCGTCGGGGCGATTCCGGGGCCGATGGAGGCCTGGCTGGCGCACCGCTCGCTGGCCACCCTCCACCTGCGCATCGACCGGCAGTGCACCACCGCTCTCGCTCTCGCCGAGGCGCTGACGAAGCGTGCGGAGGTCACAGGGCTGCGGTATCCGGGACTGCCCACCGACCCGTCACACGTCGTCGCGGCGCGCCAGATGCGGCGCTTCGGATCCGTGGTCTCCTTCGAGCTGGCCGACCGGGAGACCGCGGAGCGCTTCCTCTCCGCGCTGCGCCTGGTCGACGACGCGACGAGCTTCGGCGGCGTCCGGTCCACCGCGGAGCGCCGCGGACGCTGGGGCGGCGATGCCGTCGCGGAGGGCTTCATCCGCTTCTCGGTCGGCGCGGAGGACCCCGAGGACCTGCTCGCCGACGTCGAACAGGCGCTGAACACGGCGGTCCGGTAGGCCGGGGGAGTTTCAGACGGTCCTGCACGGGCCACTCTCTTGCCATGACCGAACGTCCTGTGGTCAAGCGCACCGCACGCGCCGTCCTGCTCGACGGTGACGACCTCATCCTGATCAAGCGCACGAAGCCGGGAGTCGATCCGTACTGGCTCACCCCTGGCGGCGGGGTCGAGCCGGAGGACGCCACCGTCGTCGAAGCACTGCACCGGGAGGTCGACGAGGAACTGGGCGCCAAGATCGTCGACGTGGTCCCGTGCTTCGTCGACACCGTGGAACACATCGCGGACGGCGGCGTGACGGGAGTGAAGGTCCAGCACTTCTTCGTCTGCCGACTGGCGTCGATGGACGTCTCCCTGCGGCACGGCCCGGAGATCGACGAGCCCACCGGGGAGTACGAGATCGTCCGGGTGCCGTTCAGCCGGGTCGGGATCGCGGCCGTGCACCTCGTTCCGCTGTCCCTGCGGCACTACCTCGACGGCAACATCGAAGGCGTACGGGCGATGCACGCCCCCGACCTGGGCTGACACCGCCCGACCTGGGCTGACACCCCCCGCGGCGGGCACGCACCCCGGCCCCGCCGGGGCGCGTACTCGCCAGCGAGTACCCATGGGCACTCCGCTGCCAGACGCCCCGGGGAACCCCTCTCGGCATCGTGTTTCACGTGAAACCACTCAAGCGCCCGTACACCGAGACATCCTCGTCACCCATGCCTCCGTCTCCGTCAGCCGGCTCGGCCTGACCGTCGGCCTGCTGACGCTCGGCATCACCGCGCCCTGGGGACTTCCCCGGCGCGGCAGGCGGCTGCGGATCTCGGCCAGTTCCGCGAAATCGGTGGACGCGCGATCATCCCGTCGGACAGCCTGACCCCATGCACAGCCCATCACCCCTCTCCCTCGTCGAGTTGCCCATCCGGCGCCTGAACCGGGGAGACCTGGTCCCGTGCGCCGATCTCTGCGAGGACCGCGGCTGGCCGCGCGACGAACACCGGTGGGGGCTGCTTCTCTCGGCCGGCGCCGGATACGGGATCGATGCCCCGGACGGCAAGGGCCTGGCGGGGACCTGCCTGACCATGCCCTACGGATCCGGCCTCACGGCGGTCGGCATGCTGCTCGTCGCCGACCGGTACGGACGTCGGGGGCTCGCCCGCCGGCTCATGCGCCACGTGATGGAAGCCGTGGGGGACACCCCGCTCGTCCTGTACGCCACCGAACAGGGGCAGCCGCTCTACGAGGACCTCGGCTTCTCCCCCGTGGGCCGGGCCCAACGCGTCGGCGGCCGTTTCGAAGCGGGTGGCCCCGACCGCTCCCCCTCCCCCTCGGTCTCTCACCCGTCCGTGACCACCCGCCCTGCGGCGGCGGACGACCTGCGGGCGTTGGTCCGGCTCGACGCCCCCGTGTTCGGCGCCGACCGGACGCATCTGCTCGCCCGGCTGCCCGCCTTCTCCGACCGGCTCCAGGTCGCCGAGGAGCACGGCGAGCTGATCGGCTACGCGGCGCTCTGGCCGAGCGGGCAGGCCGAGGTGGTCGGGCCGCTGATCGCCCGGGACACGGCCACCGCGCAGGCCCTGGTCACGGCCCTGGCCGCCACGACGGACCGGCCACTGCGCACCGACGTCCACGCCGCGCACAAGGAGTTGCTCGGCTGGCTGGTGGAGCGCGGGTTGGAGCCCCTCACCCGGACCACCGTGATGACCTACAACATCACGGACCTGCCCGGCGATGTCGCCCGCAGGTTCGCCCCGCTCACCCTCGCGACGGGCTGACGCGAAGCGGCCGCACCGCGACGAGGACGGCGCGGCTGCTCCGCGATGTGTCTCCCCGGGGAGGGGGCGGATCAGTGCCGGGCCGCTGCCGCGACGGCCGGCTCAGCGCCGCTCCCGTCGACGATCCGGCCCTTGCCGGTCTCCCGACGCTCCAGCAGGCTGGAGAACACCGCCAGGACCAGGGCCGACGCGGCGAGCGCGGCACCGACCCAGTTGGGGGCGGTGTAGCCGAGACCGGCCGCGATCACGAGACCGCCGAGCCAGGCGGAGAGGGCGTTGCCGAGGTTGAACGCCCCGATGTTGACCGCGGAGGCCAGCGTCGGCGCACCCGCCGCCTGGTCGAGGACCCGCTTCTGCAGCGGCGGCACGGTCGCGAAGCCCAGGGCGCCGATCAGAACGATGGTGACGGCCGCGGCGATCTTGTTGTGGGCGGTCACGGTGAACAGGCCGAGCACCACGGCGAGCGAGCCGAGCGAGACGTACAGCATGGGCATCAGGTGGCGGTCGGCGAACCGGCCGCCGATCAGGTTGCCCCCCACCATGCCGAGGCCGAAGAGAACGAGCAGCCAGGTGACGGACGAGGCCGAGTAGCCGGTGACCCCGGTCATCATCGGGGTGATGTACGTGATCGCGGCGAAGACTCCGCCGAAGCCCAGGACGGTCATGGCCATGGCCAGCAGGACCTGGACATTGCGGAACGCGGCCAGCTCGTGGCGGATGCGCACGCCTTCCGGCCCGGGCTGGTCCGGTACGAGCTTCGCGACGCCGAGCAGCCCCACGATGCCCAGAACGGCGACCAGGAGGAACGTGGTCCGCCAGCCCGCGGTCTGTCCGATGAAGGTGCCCAGCGGAACGCCGACAACGTTGGCGACGGTGAGCCCGGTGAACATCATGGCGATGGCCCCGGCCTTCTTCTGCGGGGCGACCAGATCGGCCGCGACCACCGAGCCGATGCCGAAGAAGGCACCGTGCGCGAGGGAGGCGATCACCCGTCCGGCGAGCATGACTCCGAAGACGGGGGCGAGCGCGGACACCACGTTGCCGACGATGAAGAGCCCCATGAGGAGCATCAGCATGCGCTTGCGGGTGACACGCGTGCCGAGCAGCGTCATCAGCGGGGCGCCGAGGACCACACCGAGCGCGTAGCCGGTCACCAGGAAGCCCGCGGTCGGGATCGAGACCTGGAAGTCACCGGCGACCTCGGGGAGCAACCCCATGATCACGAACTCGGTCGTTCCGATCCCGAATGCCCCGATGGCGAGGGCGAGGAGCGCGAGCGGCATGGGTTTCACCTTTCCTGGAGATTGCGTCTGCGCCTTACAGGCGTCCACAATAATTGCAGACGCTGGCTAATTGCAAGCGCGGGCTATTGCAGACGTCCCCTATCCTGGAGTCACGCAGCTCCCGCCCGGAGGAGAGAGACATGACAGCGACCGACCCCGCCCTGACCGCCATCGCCCAGAGCTGGTGCGCGCTCTCCCTGCTTCACGGGAAGATCGAGGCCCGGATCGAGCGGGCCCTCCAGGCCGGCCACGGACTCAGCGCCCGCGAGTACTCCCTGCTCGACGTGTTGAGCAGGCAGCACAACGGCATCGGCGGACATCTCCAGATGAAGCAGGTCGCCGACGCCGTGGTCCTCAGCCAGAGCGCCACCACCCGGCTCGTCACCCGGCTCGAGGACCGGGGGCTGCTGACCCGCTATCTGTGCGACACCGACCGCCGCGGCATCTACACCGACGTCACCGAGGCCGGGCTCACGCTGCTGGAGGCCGCCCGGCCGACGAACGACAACGCGCTGCGGGCGGCACTGGACGAGGCGGCCGAGAACCCTGAGCTCGCCGCTCTGGTCAGGGCCGTCGAAGAGCTCAAGGTCCCGGTCTGACCGAGCCTGACCGGCGCTCCATCCCCCGGGGCCGTCCTAGGATGCCGATCATGAGTGATCTCGCCATACGACCCGCCGTCCCGGACGACCTGCCCGCGGTGGTCGCCATGCTCGCCGACGACCCTCTGGGCGCGCAGCGCGAGTCACCGGACGACCTCGCCCCCTACCAGAGGGCCTTCCAGCGGCTGGCCGACGACCCGAACCAGTACGTGGTCGTCGCCGTTCGCGAGGACCGGGTCGTCGGCACGCTGCAACTGACCGTCGTCCCGGGGCTGTCCCGCCGCGGCGCGACCCGCTCGATCATCGAGGGGGTCCGCATCCACGCCGACGAACGCGGCAGCGGCCTCGGCACCCAGCTCATCCAGTGGGCGGTGGACGAATCCCGCCGCCAGAACTGCCAGTTGGTGCAGCTGACCTCGGACGTCACCCGCGAGGACGCGCACCGCTTCTACGAGCGGCTGGGCTTCACCGCCAGCCATGTGGGCTTCAAGCTGGCGCTCTGACGAGCGCGGACGGGTGGGCGTTTCACGTGAAACGCGGGTGGGTGTTCGCATGTGACGGGGTGGGCGTTCGCATGTGACGGGGTGGGTGTTTCACACGAAACGGGGGCGGGTGTTTCACATGAACGCGGGTGGGTGTTTCACGTGAAACACCCACCCGTTACCCGGCCGGAAGCTCAGTCGGCGAGCCCGCGCCAGCCCTCCGCGTCCACGCCGCCGGGCACGGCCGCGCCCGCCTCGTACGGCTCCCGGGTGAAGACGAACGAGCCGAGGTCGAGGTGGTCCACCGAGCCGTCGTCCTTGCGTACGACGCGCAGGGTCTCCCCCGCGTAGTAGTCGTTCTGGCCCGTCCAGGTGCCGTCCGGGCGGTACGTGAAGGCCGCGCCTCGTCCCGTGCCGCCCAGCGGAGTGAGCTGCAGGCCCCGGTCCCCCGTGAGCCTCAGCGTGACCGGGTGGGTGCCCCAGTGCCAGATCCCGGTCAGCGCGAGCAGCTCGTCGTCCACCTCGGGCAGCGGGCGCCAGGGCTCCGGGATCCGCGGCTCGGCCTCGGCCACGATCCCCAGAAGTTCGGCGGCCACCATCGCGGCGGGCAGCCCGGAGGTGACGTTGGCGAGAACGACCGCGGCCACGTCATCCTCCTCGCTGACCCAGAGGCCGGCGACGAACCCGGGGAGCGATCCCGAATGCCCGAAGAGCACGCGCTCTTCGCCCCCCACGATCTGGAGTCCGAGACCATAACCGCTGCCACCCGTCTCTGCCGGTGCGGCGGGCGTCCGCATCTCCTGCACGGAGGAGGCCGACAGAACCCGGTCGTCGCCCTCGGTCAGGAAGGCAGCGAACCGCAGCAGGTCCGCCGCGGTGGACCAGAGCTGACCGGCGGGCGCCATGATCCCGAGGTCCTCGGCGGGTTCGCTCAGCATGACATCGGCCCAGGGGTGGACGGCCCAGCCGCCCGCGTGCGGAGCCACGGGCTCGCTCGACGTGCGGTGCATACCCAGCGGCTCCAGGATCTCGCGGCGCAGCGCCTCCTCCCAGGAGACGCCACGCACCGCTTCCACCAGTGCACCGAGCAAGGTGTAACCAGGGTTGGAGTAGTGATGGCGATGACCGGCCGGATGCCTCTGCGGCCGGTCGCCCAGCACGTCGGCGAGCTCGGGCCGCAGGCCGCCCGGCGTCCGCTCCCACCAGGGGGCGGGTGTTTCGGCGCCCAGACCCGCGCTGTGGCCCAGCAGCTGAAAGACGGTCACCCCGCCCGCCCCCGTGCCGGGGAGGTGCTTCTCCAGGGGATCGTCCAGGTCGATCAAGCCCTCGTCCCGCAGCCGCAGAACCAGAACGGCGGTGAACGTCTTGGTGATCGAACCGATCCGGTACTGCGTATCGGCGTCGGGAGCATGCCCTTCGACGCACGTACGCGCCCCGCTCCAGGCCGTACGCCCCTGCCGCCGCACCGCGGCCACGAGAGACGGCGCGCGGCCGTCCCGCTGGGCGACGGCGATGCGGTGCAGCAGGGCGCGTCGGGTACTGGGAAGCAGGTCTTCGCCGATAGAAGTCATGGTCCAACCCCTACCCGACGGGCAGCCCCCTGACGACCCGTTTTCACGGAGCCGCGGCCCGGACCAGCACGGATGACGCTTTCGGTCAGTCGGTGCCGAACTCCATCGCGGCGTGGTCGAGCATCTCGTCGCCACCGGACACCCTGCCGCGTGAGGCGATGACCTCGGCGCCGCCCTGCGGCATCGCGCCGATCAGCCCGGTGGATGCCGCCTGAGCAGCGCCGATGAGGGCGGGATGGGTCGATCCGACCATGCCGAGGCCGGCGTACTGCTCAAGCTTGGCACGCGAGTCGGCGATGTCGAGGTTGCGCATCGTGAGCTGGCCGATCCGGTCCACCGGACCGAAGGCAGAGTCCTCGGTGCGCTCCATCGACAGCTTGTCCGGGTGGTAGCTGAACGCCGGTCCGTCGGTGTCCAGGATCGAGTAGTCGTCACCACGCCGCAGCCTCAGCGTCACCTCCCCGGTGACCGCCGTGCCCACCCAGCGCTGCAGCGACTCGCGGATCATCAGCGCCTGCGGGTCGAGCCAGCGGCCCTCGTACATCAGCCGGCCGAGCCGCCGCCCCTCGTTGTAGTAGTTGTCCAGGGTGTCCTCGTTGTGGATCGCGTTGACCAGCCGCTCGTACACCACGTGCAGCAGCGCCATCCCGGGTGCCTCGTAGATGCCGCGGCTCTTGGCCTCGATCACCCGGTTCTCGATCTGGTCGGACATGCCCATACCGTGCCGTCCACCGATGGCGTTCGCCTCCATCACCAGGTCGACCGGGGTGGCGAACTCCTTGCCGTTGATCGTCACCGGGCGGCCCTGGTCGAAGCCGATCGTCACGGTCTCGGCAGCGATCTCCACCGTGGGATCCCAGAACCGCACGCCCATGATCGGCTCCACGGTCTCGATGCCGGCGTCGAGGTGCTCCAGAGTCTTGGCCTCATGGGTGGCGCCCCAGATGTTGGCATCGGTGGAGTACGCCTTCTCGCTGCTGTCGCGGTAGGGCAGCTCGTGGGCGATCAGCCACTCCGACATCTCCTTGCGGCCGCCGAGCTCGGAAACGAAGTCCGCGTCCAGCCAAGGCTTGTAGATCCGCAGATGAGGGTTGGCGAGCAGCCCGTAGCGGTAGAACCGCTCGATGTCGTTGCCCTTGAACGTCGACCCGTCGCCCCAGATCTGTACGTCGTCCTCCAGCATCGCCCGGACCAGCAGGGTGCCCGTGACGGCACGGCCGAGCGGCGTGGTGTTGAAGTAGGCGCGCCCACCCGACCGGATATGGAACGCGCCACAGGTGAGCGCGGCCAGCCCCTCCTCGACCAGCGCCGCACGGCAGTCGACCAGGCGGGCGATCTCGGCACCGTACGTCGCCGCGCGCCCGGGCACCGAGGCGATGTCGGGCTCGTCGTACTGGCCGATGTCGGCGGTGTAGGTGCACGGGACGGCACCCTTGTCGCGCATCCACGCGACGGCTACCGAGGTGTCGAGACCGCCGGAGAAGGCGATGCCGACACGCTCGCCGATGGGCAGGGAGGTGAGGACCTTAGACATAGTAAGAGTATGCATCCGAACGCATGATCATTCAACGTGGCGTGCCCGGGGAACTTCCGCGCCGTCCCAAAGGACGCCCCGTCGAGCGCGGAACGAGCTGGTCGCGTTCGGACGGGCAGCCCGGAACGAGCTGGTCGCGTTCGGACGGGCTCAGCAGTGCGAGCAGTTCGCCCTCCAGGACGTCCAGGGTCTCGCCCAGGAGGCTCAGGCGCCGGCGGCCCCGTGTGGAAATCGTGATGACGTTGCGGCGCCGGTCCGCGGGATCGGGCGCCCGCTCGACGATCCCGCGCTCCCCGAGTTCGTCGAGCACGCCAACCATGTCGCTCCGGCGGGTGCCGGAGCGCTTGCTCAGTTCGGCCTGGGTGCCGGGTCCGTACTCCGAAAACGCTAGTGTCACCAACGTTGAGGGCGTGTCCGGCGGATCAGGGCCTAGCGCCATGAACGGTGACGCCCTGACCGTGAGGGCGAACTCCCAGGAAGGAAGAGCCGCCATTCCCAGCAAGACCGTGCAGATTCCCACCGCGGACGGCCTGGCCGATGCCTTCGTCGCCCACCCCGAACACGGCGACCGGCATCCAGGGGTGCTGATGTACGCGGACGCCTTCGGCATCCGCCCCGTACTGCGGGAGATGGCCCGCGAACTGGCCGGGCACGGTTACTACGTGCTCGTCCCCAACTTCTTCTACCGGAACGGGCCGACACCGGTCGTCGATCTTCCCGATCACATCGGAGAGAAGGACCGGCCCGCGCTCATCGGCCGGCTGATGCCCTTGATCGAGGCCCACACCGCCGAACGCGTCGCGCGCGACGCCGACGCCTACCTCACGTTCCTCTCGGCCCAGCCCGAGGTGGACGCCGGACCGGTCGCGGTGACCGGTTACTGCATCGGCGGCCTCCTGGCGACCCGTACCGCCGCGGCCCGCCCCGGACAGGTGGCCGCCGTCGCCGCGTTCCACGCCCCCGTCTCCGCCGACGGCCCCGACAGCCTGCGCCGTCTCACCGCCGAGGTCCACTTCGGCCACGCGGCGACGGACATCACGCCGGAGGCGCTCGGCGAGCTCAACGGCTTCCTGGACACCGCGGGCGTCGGCTACACCTCCGAGATCTACCCCGGCACCGTCCACGGCTTCACCATGTCCGACACCGACTCCTTCGACCCGGCCGGACTGCAACGCCACTGGGACCGCCTGCTTCCCCTCCTCGCCCGCACCCTGACGGACGCCTGAAGTCCGGAAGGCCGCCCGCCCGGCAGGCGGGGGGGCGGGCGGGCGGGCGGGCGTAGGTTCTCACTTTCGGTGTCAGGCGCCGACGCTATGACCTGGACGTCCCCCTCCAGTTCTCACGACGTGTCGGCAAGCGGCTGTCTCAGATCGATGGCATTTCCTCAGACTGCCCAGCCGGCGGCCCCGGACCTCATGAACCTGCATCGGCGGCCGTCCGTTCCATCCACTCCCGCACCTTCACTGCCTGCTCGATGCGGTTGACGATGTCCTTCTTGGACGCCGTATCCAAGGTCTCCGGGATCTTGTCGAAGGTGTCGGGAAGGACGTCGAGGAGACCCCAGATCTGCTCGCCGGTGCTGAGGGTCAGCAGTTGCTGGCACCTCCACTGCAGCGGCACCTCGGGACGGTGCGTGAGCCGCTGCACGAGTGTCGGGAACAGGTAGTGCGTCGCTTCTGCGGCGAGGTGCTCTCGTAGCCAGTCGACCGGGAGCCGCTGGTTGAAGCCATGCATGGCGGCCTCCTGGGCCAGGTCCAGCAGCTGAGCGGTGTCGACGGCTCGGATGGTGCGGGGAAAGGCCGGGGTCATGTCGCGATGATGCCAAGAAGCCCTCGGAACACCGAGGTCGGCGGGGTCAGGTTGCCATCTGTCAAGGAACTCGGCCCAGGCTTTCTCAAACTCGCCGGAGGTCACCCTTCCCCGGACGGCTCGCCCTTTATGCGGATCCATTCGTGGATGGCCTCGATGGCGTCGAGGAGGTCCTGGAAGGTGCAGAGATCCCGGTGCTGTTGTCGGACCTGGCCTGCTGCCATGTCCCCGTACTCAAGCTCGGCTTCCCCGCTGCTCCAGACGATGAGCACGGCGACGAAGTCATCGTTTTCGAGCGTCATCCAGGTGCTGTTCTTGGTTCGGCCGTCCTCGGGCGACTGCTGGACCGCACCCGTGATTCCGCACGATTGCAGGCGTTCCTCATGCTCGGCGAACCAGGCCAGGAGCCTCTGCGGCAGCTCGACCGATACGGACTGCTTTTGTTCGCTCTGCCTCATGGCTGGGCGATGAACCCTGCGGATCGGTCGAGCTGGGCAGGAGATCCGGCCTCGGTTGGTTCCCAGCCTCGGTCCCGTGCTTCTCGGATGCTGGCAGCAACGTGGGCTGGGCGGATGGGCACTGCCTCGGCGCCCACCCAGTTGCTGGGATGGGCCCGGCCGCTGGTGACGATCAAGGTCGCGCCCGGCTGGCTGCCGCTGGCCGCTTCAACTGCATGGGTCATCGGTGTCCAGCAGAGTCCCCGCATGTGGGAGGGCTTCCTGCGGATCCGCCAGCGGTACTCGATCCCGTCAACGGTTATGCGCCGGGAACCCTTCTTGTTCAGCACCATCTTCGCCTCCTCCGCTGTTGGACTCTGTTGTGTCGCCGCGGTCGCGAAAGGCAGGTTGCACGCGAACGTGTTGCACGCGAACGTACCGAACGTCATCGCCGACAAGCACCTTCGGGGCTACGGATGGGTTGATCAGACCATAAGTTGGTGTCAGTGCCGAGCGACCCGGCGCATCGCACCCACCCCGGGTGCACTCACCGCGATCGGAGAGCACCGTGAAGAACAGCCCGTTGTGGCGAGTGGTTGACAACGAGAGCGGCGCCCAGTCCATCGTCAGCACGCCCTCCGAGGCGGTCGCGTTCGTCAACAGCCGGTTCGACACCGATGACGACGACGAGCCGTTCAGCATCACCGAGGTCGGCCCTCTCCTTCCGAAGCCGCTCGGGGTCATCACCGCATGGGCCGCCGAGAAGGACGGCGAGCGAACCGACGGGCGTACTGCCCCGATCACCATCAGGCCGGTTGTGACGGACAACGCCAGCGCGTGCGATGACGTCGTGCTCTGGGGCGACGTGTACGTCTCCTGGGACCAGGACATGTACACCGTCGAGGGGCCGGACGGCTCCGAGTACAGCGAGGCTTATAGTGCAGCCGAGTTGAGCGAGATACTCGACGAGTACGCCGGCGACTACGAGTACGCGCCTGAAGGGCCTGAAGGGCCCGACAGCCACAGGTGGCCGAAACCGGAAGAGTTGATCACCTACGGCGCCCAGGAGTGTGCCAAGCGGTTCGGGCACCTCGACGACGACGCCCTGCTGTGGCTCGCTGCCACCCGCATCACGCTCGCCGTGTGGCGCAACACACCCGTCGAGAACTGGCATGCCGGGAAGAGTCCGCTCCACGACGGCACAATGATGCGGATCAACACGGCAACCACCCGACTCGTGCGCTCGATGCTGTCGTTCGACCATGTCGACTGGATCGGTCTCGGTCTCGCGATCGTCAACCCGTCCCGGGTTCTACCGACAGGGCAGTCCGTACTCGAGCTCGGGCTGGTCTGCCACAACCCTGACGACCCGGCGCACGAGGTTGATCCGCGTGAAGAACTCGCGGAGATGGCACAGGTCGCGATCTCATGGGGGCGAAGGTACTGCCTTCACGAGAAGGAGTTCGGCCTGCGAACCCTGATCGAATCCTTCTGTGCGTCCGACAACGGCTGGTTCGGAGCACCGAGTTGGGGGCGCATCGTCGATCGGTTCCTTACGGCTGTCGACGACCGCGAGAATGCGCACTGGGGCATGTACCAGGACAAGCCTTGGTTCAACGAGTGGTTCACCAACCGGCCGGCCGACATTGCGAGTACCACAGAATTTCGTCGGCTGCTCCTCGCCGGGCCCGACCTGCTTTCCGAGGAGGCCGCCGAATGGTGCGTGGATGGTGCCATCGGCTATGTCTGCCAGGACGACCACGCGAACGACTGCTGGCGGTGCGGTATCCCGCTGGCAACGGAGCCCCCCGACGAGTGAACGTGTGCACCAGCATAGAAAAGCAGCAATCCACCGACCACGCTCTCTCCCGCTTACTCGGCAGCCGCCCCTGCTTGGGGAGCCAGTCGCGGCTCCACTGACCGGAAATGTGCGGGTGCTTCTGACGGATGGCGCGCGTGGAGGGGCTGGGATCCCGCAACCGGGACAGCCTTGGTGGTCGACCCGCAGCTAGGGGCACTGCGCCAGGACACTGGATTTGAGAACCTACAGCGGTCCGTCAGGTCTGGGCCATGTCCACGAAACGGGAGTAGTGGCCCTGGAACGCCACGGTGATGGTGGCCGTCGGGCCGTTACGGTGCTTGCCGACGATGATGTCCGCCTCGCCCGCGCGCGGTGACTCCTTCTCGTACGCGTCCTCGCGGTGGAGCAGGATGACCATGTCGGCGTCCTGCTCGATGGAACCGGACTCACGCAGGTCGGACACCATCGGCTTCTTGTCCGTGCGCTGCTCGGGACCACGGTTCAGCTGCGAGAGCGCGATCACCGGGACCTCCAGCTCCTTGGCCAGCAGCTTGAGGTTTCGGGACATGTCCGAGACCTCCTGCTGACGGCTCTCGGAACGCTTCGATCCACCGGCCTGCATCAGCTGTAGATAGTCGATGATCACGAGCTTGATGTCGTTGCGCTGCTTGAGCCGGCGGCACTTCGCGCGGATCTCCATCATCGACAGGTTGGGGGAGTCGTCGATGTACAGCGGAGCGGCCGAGACCTCGGGCATCCGGCGGGCGAGCCGCGTCCAGTCCTCGTCCGTCATGGTGCCGGACCGCATGTGGTGCAGGGCCACCCGTGCCTCGGCCGACAGCAGACGCATCGCGATCTCGTTGCGCCCCATCTCGAGGGAGAAGATGACGCTGGGCAGGTTGTTCTTGATCGACGCGGCACGCGCGAAGTCCAGCGCCAGCGTGGACTTGCCCATGGCGGGGCGGGCCGCGATGACGATCATCTGGCCGGGGTGCATGCCGTTCGTCAAGGCGTCGAGGTCGGTGAAGCCCGTCGGCACACCGGTCATCTCGCCGCTGCGCGACCCGATGGCCTCGATCTCGTCGAGCGCGCCCTCCATGATGTCGCCGAGGGGCAGATAGTCCTCACTGGTGCGCTGCTCGGTGACCGCGTAGATCTCGGCCTGCGCGGAGTTGACGATCTCGTCGACGTCCCCGTCGGCCGCGTATCCCATCTGCGTGATCTTCGTGCCCGCCTCGACCAGCCGCCGGAGCACCGCCCGCTCGTGGACGATCTCCGCGTAGTACGAGGCGTTGGCCGCGGTGGGCACGGACTGCACCAGGGTGTGCAGATACGGTGCTCCGCCGACCTTGGTGATCTCTCCGCGCTTGACCAGCTCGGCGGCGACCGTGATCGGGTCGGCCGGCTCGCCCTTGGCGTAGAGGTCGAGGATCGCCGTGTAGACGGTCTCGTGGGCGGGGCGGTAGAAGTCGTGCCCCTTGATGATCTCCACGACGTCCGCGATGGCGTCCTTGGACAGCAGCATGCCGCCGAGAACGGACTGCTCGGCGTCGAGATCCTGGGGCGGCACCCGCTCGAACCCGGGGGAGCCGCCTTCCCAGGCCTCGTCCGAGCCGCGGTCGTGGCGGTCCTCACGTCCCTTGCGGTCCCCCCGACGCCGGCGGGAGGCGGGCAGACGGTCCCCGGGACCGGTCTCGGTCCAGGGGTCGTCCAAAGGCTCGGGAATGCTCACCGGGCCGCCTCCTCCCGTCCGCATCGCGGACCTAGCCGTGCCACTCTTTCTTACGGCACAGCACCGACAAACAGGTCGCCCGACTCCACTTCCGGCGCATCTGGTTCGGTGGAGTCCGGTGCCGGAACGGAGTGCGGGCGCCGCACCACGGTAGGCCCCTCCGCACCGTCAGCCAATCTGGTTATCCACAGGGCATGTGGACGACGGACCAGATGCTGTGGAGAACCCTGCCGAACCTGTGCACGGACCGGGGGACAGCACTGTGGACAAACTCATAGCGGTAGCGGCGTGACCGTCCTGACCTGCATGTTCTCCGTCCACTGACTGTGGGGGAGAAAAACTTTCGCCCTCATTTCAAGATCACCGCAAACGGCGCGGGAAGGAAGGCCCCACCGGCCCACAAGTAAGGGCCGTAGGCCAATTGCATCTCTTACCTGTGGAAGATTAGATTGACCCTCATGACGAAGGCCCCCGCGACACCGAAGAACGGCCGCAGACGGCACGACCGCGAGATCATCGCCCTTGCCGTCCCGGCATTCGGCGCACTCGTCGCCGAGCCCCTGTTCGTGATGGTCGACAGCGCCGTCGTCGGCCACCTCGGCACCCCGCAACTGGCCGGCCTCGGCATCGCCGCAGCCCTCCTGATGACGGCCGTGAGCATCTTCGTCTTCCTCGCCTACGCGACCACGGCTGCCGTCGCCCGCCGCGTGGGGGCGGGCGATCTCCCCGCCGCCATCCGCCAGGGTATGGACGGCATCTGGCTCGCCCTGCTGCTCGGAGCGGCCGTCGTCGCCCTCGCGGTCCCGACGGCCCCGTGGCTCGTCGACGTCTTCGGTGCCTCCGACACCGCGGCTCCGTACGCCATCACCTACCTGAGGATCTCCATCCTCGGCATTCCGGCCATGCTCGTCGTGCTCGCCGCCACCGGTGTACTGCGCGGGCTCCAGGACACCCGCACCCCGCTGTACGTCGCCATCGGCGGTTTCACGGTGAACGCCGCTCTCAGCGTGACCCTCGTCCACGGTGCCGGGCTCGGGATCGCCGGCTCCGCCTGGGGAACGGTGATCGCCCAGGTCGGTATGGCCGCCGCCTATCTCGTCGTGGTGGTCCGCGGAGCCCGAAGGCACAACGCCTCCCTGCGCCCCGACGCGGCCGGCATCAGGGCCAGCGCACGGGCCGGCGTGCCTCTGCTGATCCGGACCCTGTCCCTGCGCGCCGTCCTGATGATCGCCACCGCCGTCGCCGCCCGGCTCGGGGACGTCGACATCGCCGCGCACCAGATCATCCTCTCCCTCTGGAGTCTGACCGCCTTCGCGCTCGACGCCATCGCCATCGCCGGGCAGGCGATCATCGGCCGCTATCTGGGGGCGAACGACGAGAAGGGCGCCCGCGAGGCCTGCCGCCGGATGGTCGAGTGGGGTATCGGCTGCGGCATCGTGCTCGGCGTCCTGATCGTGCTCGCCCGGCCTCTGTTCATCCCGCTCTTCACCAGCGACCCCTCGGTGAAGGACACCCTGCTCCCCGCGCTCCTGGTCGTGGCGGTCTCCCAGCCGATCGCCGGCGTGGTCTTCGTCCTGGACGGCGTCCTGATGGGAGCCGGCGACGGACGCTATCTCGCCTGGGCGATGCTGGTGACGCTCGCCGTCTTCGCGCCCGTCGCGCTCCTGGTGCCCTCCCTCGGCGGCGGGCTCACCGCGCTCTGGTGGGCGATGACGCTGATGATGGCCGTCCGCCTCATCACACTCTGGCTGCGTACCCGGTCGGGCCGGTGGATCGTCACCGGAGCCACGCGCTGATCCGTACGCTTCGCGGCCTGTTTCACGTGAAACAGGCGGCCGGTTTCACGTGAAACACCACGCACCACAGAAAACAGAAAGGGCCGCACCCCATGGGGTGCGGCCCTTCACTGACTCAGCTGAGCTCTGCCTTAGGCAGCAACGACCTCGACGCCGAGCTTCGCTGCGACCTCGGGGTGCAGACGGACGGACACCTGGTGTCCGCCGAGCGTCTTGATCGGCGAGCCGAGCTCGACGCGACGCTTGTCGACGTCGGGACCACCGGCAGCCTTGATCGCCGCAGCGACGTCGGCCGGGGTGACCGAGCCGAAGAGACGACCGGCGTCGCCGGAGCGAACAGCCAGACGGACCTTCACGCCCTCGAGCTTGGCCTTGATCTCGTTGGCCTGCTCGATCGTCGCGATCTCGTGGATCTTGCGGGCGCGGCGGATCTGCGCCACGTCCTTCTCGCCGCCCTTGGTCCAGCGAATGGCGAAGCCACGCGGAACCAGGTAGTTACGGGCGTACCCGTCCTTGACGTCGACGACGTCGCCGGCGGTGCCGAGGCCGGAGACCTCGTGGGTGAGGATGATCTTCATGCTCTTGTCACCCTTCCCTTATCGCGCGGTGGACGTGTAGGGCAGCAGCGCCATCTCACGGCTGTTCTTCACAGCCGTGGCGACGTCACGCTGGTGCTGCGTGCAGTTGCCGGTGACGCGGCGGGCACGGATCTTGCCGCGGTCGGAAATGAACTTCCGCAGCATGTTCGTGTCCTTGTAGTCCACGTACTGGGTCTTGTCCTTGCAGAACGCGCAGACCTTCTTCTTAGGCTTGCGCACAGGCGGCTTCGCCATGGTGTTTCTCCTGTGTGATCAAGAAGTGGGGGTACGAGCAGCCCTAGAAGGGAGGCTCGTCCGAGTAGCCGCCGCCAGAGGAACCGCCGGAACCGCCGGAGCTTCCGCCCCAGCCGCCCTGGCCGCCCTGCTGTCCCCCGCCGCCCTGGCCGCCTGCCGGCGCGCCGGTCGCCCACGGGTCGTCGGCGGATGCACCGCCGCCGCCCTGCTGGCCACCGCCACCGGGACCGCCGCCCCAGTTGCCGCCGCCCTGCTGGCCGCCGCCGTATCCACCCTGGCCGCCCTGACCACCGCGACCGGTGGTCTTGGTGACCTTGGCCGTGGCGTTCTTGAGGCTGGGGCCGACTTCCTCGACGTCCAGCTCGTAGACCGTGCGCTTGACGCCCTCACGGTCCTCGTAGGACCGCTGCTTCAGCCGGCCCTGCACGACGACGCGCATGCCTCGCTGAAGCGACTCCGCGACGTTCTCCGCCGCCTGACGCCAGACCGAGCAGGTGAGGAACAGGCCTTCGCCGTCCTTCCACTCATTGGTCTGCCGGTCGAAGATGCGGGGAGTGGACGCGACACGGAACTTCGCGACCGCCGCACCGGACGGGGTGAAGCGCAGCTCGGGGTCGTCGACGAGATTGCCGACGACCGTGATGACGGTCTCGCCTGCCATGGGTGAACCTCTCGGCGGGGATTGCTTCTGGCTGCTTGCTGCTACTCGGACCCGAAAACCGCTGAGCTAGAAGCTCAGTGCATCTCGGGACGGAGGACCTTGGTCCGGAGGACCGACTCGTTCAGGTTCATCTGGCGGTCGAGCTCCTTGACGACCGCAGGCTCGGCCTGCAGGTCGATGACCGAGTAGATGCCCTCGGGCTTCTTCTTGATCTCGTAGGCGAGCCGACGACGGCCCCAGGTGTCGACCTTCTCCACCTTTCCATCGCCCTCACGGACGACGGAGAGGAAGTTCTCGATCAGCGGGGAGACTGCTCGCTCCTCGAGATCGGGGTCGAGGATGACCATCACCTCGTAGTGACGCATGTGGAACCCACCTCCTTTGGACTCAGCGGCCACGGTCGTTCCGTGGCAGGAGGGTCGTGATGCGTGTTGCAACGGTGTTCCCGAGGAGAACACCCAGCACTGACAATCCGCTCCCTGAGGAACCCGTAGACAGGGTTCGGGGGGAGGCTCGCCGTGCCGGCCTGGGCAGACACCGGTGCAGACCGTACAGACTACCCGTAGACCGGCTTCCGGTTGAAATCAGGAGCTCAGAGGGCACAATCGAGACAGATGCAGTGTGAGAGGCGCTACACCCGCCGCGGTGCGTAGGGCGCTGGATCCACCGCCCATCCGTCCGGCCAGGAGGTACTCCATGGCACAGACCATCCGACCCGCCGGCTCCCGGTCCCAGCCCGGCCGCCGCGCCACCGGTTCACTCTTCGCGACGGACGGCAAGCCGCACCCCGTCCAGGACGTCCTGATGGTGGTGACCGGGGTGCTCGGCATCCTCGCCTTCGTCACGGCGATGTTCCACCACCTCCACCTGATCAGCTCCTGGGCGGGGCTCGTCGGGATTCTGACCGGCGCATACGGCCAGTACATCTCGAAGACCACCTGGGAGCGGTTCGGCCTGATCATGGGCATCGGGGCCTCCGCGGTCGGCTTCTACCTCGGCATGGCCCACGGGGGTCTCTTCGGCGGCGTGATCACCTGACCGGAGCACCGGCCGGAGCACGGGCCGCCGCGGGTGCCCAGGCCCCCGCGGCGGTCCGCCGTCCGTTCCTGGCCCCCGGGGCCAGGCCGGGCGCCCCTGGGTCACAGTAGGCTTCGGCGCGAGAGCCGGAGCCCCTGACCGATGGGGACACACCTGCCGAGGAGCGCCCCGCATGAGCCTGACCCTGAGGACCATCAGCCGAGAGCAGCATCTGGCGTACATCCAGAGCCTGCCCTCGGCCAGTCACTGCCAGGTCCCGGCGTGGGCTGATGTGAAGACCGAATGGCGCTCGGAGAGCCTGGGCTGGTTCGACAAGAACGGCGAGATCGTCGGCGCCGGCCTCGTCCTGTACCGCCAGCTGCCCAAGATCAAGCGCTACCTGGCGTACCTGCCCGAGGGCCCGGTCATCAACTGGTACGCACCGAACCTGGACGACTGGCTCCAGCCGATGCTCGCGCACCTCAAGCAGCAGGGCGCCTTCTCCGTGAAGATGGGCCCGCCGGTGGTCATCCGCCGCTGGGACTCGGCAGCCATCAAGTCCGGCATCCAGGACCCCGACGTGAAGCGCCTGCGCGACGTCGAGGCCACGCACATCGAGCCGCGCGCCTTCGAGGTCTCCGACCGGCTGCGGAAGATGGGCTGGCAGCAGGGCGAGGACGGCGGCGCCGGATTCGGTGACGTACAGCCCCGCTACGTCTTCCAGGTGCCGCTGGCCAACCGCTCGCTCGAGGACGTCCTCAAGGGCTTCAACCAGCTGTGGCGCCGCAACATCAAGAAGGCCGACAAGGCCGGCGTCGAGGTCGTCCAGGGCGGCTACGAGGACCTGGCCGAGTGGCAGCGGCTCTACGAGATCACCGCCGTGCGCGACCGCTTCCGCCCTCGCCCGCTCTCGTACTTCCAGCGGATGTGGACCGTCCTCAACTCCGAGGACCCCAACCGGATGCGCCTCTACTTCGCCCGGCACAACGGCGTGAACCTCTCCGCGGCCACGATGCTCGTCGTCGGCGGACACGTCTGGTACTCCTACGGCGCCTCCGACAACATCGGGCGCGAGGTCCGACCGTCCAACGCGATGCAGTGGCGCATGCTCCGCGACAGCTACGCGATGGGCGCGACCGTCTACGACCTGCGCGGGATCAGCGACTCGCTGGACGAGACCGATCATCTCTTCGGCCTGATCCAGTTCAAGGTCGGCACCGGCGGCGAGGCCGTCGAGTACGTCGGGGAGTGGGACTTCCCGCTCAACAAGCTGCTCCACAAGGCGCTCGACATCTATATGTCGCGTCGCTGACCCACTGAACCGCTCCACCGCACATCTGGGCACACACCGTTCGTTCCTGATCCACCGCAGCCACCAGAAAGGTTCCGGGCCGGCCATGGCGCTCTCCCTCTACGTCGACACCGCGCGCTGGCGGGCGCACCAGAAGTCCGTGATCGACCAGTTCCCCGGGCTCGTACCCGTCTGCAAGGGCAACGGCTACGGCTTTGGTCACGAGCGCCTCGCCGACGAGACGATCCGCTTCGGATCCGACACCCTCGCCGTCGGGACGACCTACGAAGCGGCCCGGATCAAGGACTGGTTCAGCGGCGACCTGCTCGTCCTGACCCCGTTCCGGCGCGGCGAGGAGCCCGTGCCCCTGCCGGACCGCGTCATCCGGTCCGTCTCCTCCGTCGACGGGGTGCACGCCCTGGTGGGCGCCCGGGTCGTCATCGAGTGCATGAGCTCGATGAAGCGCCACGGCGTCAAGGAGGAGGAGCTCGGACAGCTGCACGCGGCGATCGAGGACGTACGGCTCGAAGGCTTCGCCCTGCATCTGCCGCTGGACCGCACCGACGGCTCCGACGCCGTCGAGGAGGTCATCGGCTGGATGGACCGGCTGCGCGCGGCCCGGCTGCCGCTGCACACCATGTTCGTCAGCCATCTGCGCGCCGAGGAGCTGGCCCGGCTCCAGCAGCAGTTCCCCCAGACCCGCTTCCGCGCCCGTATCGGCACCCGGCTCTGGCTCGGCGACCACGAGGCCACCGAGTACCGGGGGGCCGTCCTGGACGTCACCCCCGTCGTCAAGGGCGACCGGTTCGGCTACCGCCAGCAGAAGGCCGCCTCCGACGGCTGGCTGGTCGTCGTGGCCGGGGGTACGTCCCACGGGGTCGGCCTGGAGGCGCCCAAGGCGCTGCACGGCGTGATGCCGCGGGCCAAGGGCGTCGCCCGCGCGGGGCTGGCCACGGTCAACCGCAACCTGTCACCGTTCGTCTGGGCCGGCAAGCAGCGGTGGTTCGCCGAGCCGCCGCACATGCAGGTGTCGATCCTGTTCGTGCCCTCGGACGCCCAGGAGCCGCGCGTCGGTGACGAGCTGGTCGCCCACCTGCGCCACACCACCACGCAGTACGACCGGCTCGTCGACCGCTGAGCCCGTCCGGGCGCGGCCCTGAACGGCCGCGCCGGGCCCCGGGTCAGCCGTCCCGGGTGGGTGCGGCGCCCCACTCCACCTGGGGTCCCGTGACCGCCGGGGCCTTGTGCCCGGACGGACGGGCCTCGGGCGCCAGCACGAACGCGTCCGGAGCCCCGTCGAGGACACCGCCCGACGGGTCGTCCGACCCGTCCCCGCGCACCGGGTCCTTCTCCGGCTGCAGGATGTCCCGGACGATCAGCGCGCACAGGTACAGCGTGCTCAGCAGATGCAGGGCGATCGCGACCTGGTAGCCCTCCTGCGGCAGCCCCTGGTGCTTGTCCCCGCCGCTGGTGTAGGCGAGGTAGAACCAGATCCCGAGGAAGTACATGACCTCGCAGGCCTGCCAGATGAGGAAGTCGCGCCAGCGCGGCCGGGCCAGGACGGCCAGCGGGATCAACCAGAGCACGTACTGCGGTGAGTAGACCTTGTTCGTCAGGATGAACGCGGCCACCACCAGGAACGCCAGTTGGGCGAAGCGCGGCCGGCGGGCCGCGGAGAGCGCCAGACCCGCGATGCCCGCGCAGAACACGACCATCAGGACGACCGACGCGGTGTTGACCGTCTCCACGTCGATGGGCTTGCCGGTGCGCTGGGTGATGATCAGCCAGAACGAACCGAAGTCGATGGGCCGCTCCTGGCTGAACGTGTAGAACTTCCGCCACCCCTCGGGGGCGAAGACCATCACCGGCAGATTCACCACCAGCCAGGCCGCTCCCGCGCCCAGCAGCGCCGTCCCGAACTCGCGCCACCGGCCCGCCCGCCAGCAGAGCACCAGGAGCGGGCCGAGCAGCAGGACGGGGTAGAGCTTGGCCGCGGTCGCCAGGCCGATGAGGATGCCGAACGCGAGCACCCGGCCCCGGGACCACATGAGCATCGCCGCGGCCGCCAGGGCGACGGCCAGCAGGTCCCAGTTGATGGTCGCGGTGAGGACGAACGCGGGGGCCAGCGCGACCAGGAGGCCGTCCCAGGGACGACGGCGGTGCGTGCGGACGGTGCACACGGCGACGACGACCGCGCAGATCATCAGCATGCCCGCGTTGACCATCCAGTACATCTGCTCGCGCTGCTGGATGGGGTCGCTGTCGGGCGTCAGCGTCAGCCAGGACGCCACCTGCATGAACACCCCGGTCAGCACGGGGTACTCCAGGTACTGCATATCGCCGCTCAGCCGGTCGAAGTACGGCACGAGGCCGTCGGCGAACCCGCGCCCCATGAAGAGGTGCGGAATGTCGGAGTAGCAGGCGTGGGTGTACTGCGAGGTGGCCCCGCGGAACCAGGCCCACTCGTAACAGGGGATCTTCTGCACCATGCCGAGGGCGAACATCCCGATCATGACCAGCGCGACGACGCGCACCGGCGTGAGGGGGCCGTCGCCGAGCCGCGCCCAGCGCCCCACCCGGCCACCGAACAGCTCGCTCCCGGCAGCCGCGACCTCGTCCTGATCGGTGGGCCGCACGACGGGCCGCTCCTGGTGCACGCTCGTGTCTTCTGCGCTGGGGCTTGGCATGCCGCACATCCTGCCGTACGGGGCTGTGCCCGGGGCAAGGGCCGCCCGGGGGACACGGGCACAGATCCGGGATGCCGCATGCCACCGCCGGGAACGCGGCGAGGGCCGCCGTACCCGGGTGGGTACGGCGGCCCTCGCCGCTGTGGTGGGCCGGCCCTTGAGGGCCCGGGCGGGACGTCCGGCTATCCGTTGTTGCCCCAGATGGAGCCTGTTCCGCCCGGGTTGCCGTTGGCTCCCTGCGCTCCACCGTTGTCGCCCCCGTCGGTCGTTCCGGTGTTGTCGCCCCCGTCGGTCGTTCCGGTGTTGTCGCCCCCGTCGGTCGTTCCGGTGTTGTCGCCCCCGCCGTCCGCCCCGGCGTTCGCCCCGCCGTTGGCCTCCTGGCAGTTCGGGTCCCAGATGCTGCAGGTCCTGCTCGGCGACGGCGACGGGCTGGGGGTGGTCTGGGTCGGCTTCGGGGACGGCGGCGGCTTCTCCTCCTCCTCCTTCTCGGAGGGCGTCGGCGAAGGCGTGGGGCTGGGCGTCGGACTGGGGCTCTTCGCGCCACCGCCCCACACGACATCACCGAGGTCCTTCGGTTCCGGGAAGGAGATGGCCTTCTTGCCCTTCATCGCGCCGGTCATGTAGTCGTGCCAGATGGAGGCCGGGAACGAGTTTCCGTGGATCTTTTCCTCGCCACCGGTGCCGAACATCTTCTCGAACTCGCGCTCTTTGTTCGTCTCGTCGTCATCGAGCCGGAACATGCTGATGGCGGTCGAGATCTGCGGGGTATACCCGACGAACCAGGCGGACCGGTTGCCGTCCGTCGTACCGGTCTTGCCCGCGGCCTCACGGCCCTCGAGTCGGGCGGGCTTGCCCGTTCCGTTCTCCACGACGTTCTTCAGCACGTCGGTCACGTTGTCGGCGATCTCGGCGCTGAAGGCGCGCTTGGGCTTCTTCTTGTGCTGGAAGACGGTCACGCCCTCCTGCTTCACCTCGGTCACCGAGTACGTGTCGTTCTGCTGACCACTCGTGGCGAAGGTGGCGTAGGAGCCCGCCATCCGGATGGCGCTGGGCGACGAGGTGCCGATGGAGAACGAGGGAACGGTGGAGTCCGCCATGAAGGTGTCGTCCTTCAGACCGGAGGCGACGGCGACGTCCTTGACCTTGTCGGTGCCGACGTCCATGCCGAGCTGCACGAACGGGGAGTTGGCGGACTTCTCCATGGCCGTCCGCAGGTCGATCTCGCCGTAGTCATAGTTGCCGTCGTTGGTCTGGCGCCATTCCTTGTCGTCCTGGTTCAGCCAGATCTTGCCGGTGTAGTCCCTGATCCGCAGGCCGTCGTCGCCGTTGTAGATGCTCTCCGGCGAGACCTGGGTGCGCTCGGAGTTGCTCTGCTCCGGCCCGCCGGACGGGTCGCGCACGCCGTACTGCATGGCTGCGGCCAGGACGAACGGCTTCCACGTCGAACCGACCTGGGCACCGGTGGCGTCCGCGTTGTTCGTGAAGTGCGTGGTGGCGTTCTGGCCGCCGTACGTGGCGATGATGGCGCCGGTCTTCGCGTCGACGGACGCACCGCCGAACTCGACGTGCGTGTCCGTCTCAGGGCGCTCCTTGGGCCGGATCTTGGCCTTGTAGACCTTGTTCACCGCTGCTTCGAGCTCCTGCACCCGCTTCTTCTGGAAGGTGGTGTGGATCTCGAAGCCGCCCAGTTCGAGTTGCTTGGCGTCAATGTTGCGGTCGTTGTTGGCGAGGAAGTACTTCTTGGAGAGTTCCACCAGGTAGCCGGTCTGGCCGCCCAGCTTGGCGTCCTTCTTCTTCGGCAGCGGCATGGGGAACTTCGTGTACTTGGCGCGCTCCTCCGCCGTCATGCGCCCGTCCTTGACCTGCTCGTCAAGGATCCACTTCCAACGGTCCTTCGCCCGCTTGGTGTTCTTCTCCGCGGTCGCGTTGTTCTTGTCGATGTCGGGGGCCCCGGCGGGGTCGTAGTAGCTCGCGCCCTTGAGCAGGGTGGCCAGGAAGGCGCACTCGCTCGCGTTCAGTTCGCCGGCGTCCTTGTTGTAGTAGGTGCGGGCCGCCGCCTGCAGCCCCGAGGCCCCGCGCCCGTAGTAGGAGACGTTGAGGTAGCCCGCCATCACCTCTTCCTTGCTCTCCTCACCGGCGACCTTGAGCGTGATGAAGAGTTCCTGGAACTTCCGCTTGAGCGTCTGGTCCTGGGTGAGCATGGAGTTCTTCACGTACTGCTGGGTGATGGTCGAGCCGCCCTGGGTCTCACCGCCCGTGGCCATGTTCAGCACCGCACGGCCGATGCCCTTCGGGTCGATGCCCTTGTCCGTCTCGAAGCTCTTGTTCTCGGCCGAGATGACGGCGTTGCGCATCTCCTCCGGGATCTGCTCGTACTGGAGGACCTGGCGGTTGACCGCCCCGCCCGTCGCCACCATCTGCGTGCCGTCGGCCCAGTAGTAGACGTTGTTCTGCGCCCTGGCCGCTTCGTTGATGTTCGGTTTGGACACCAAGGCGTACGAGATACCCCCGACGCCCATCAGCACGCCGAGGAAACCCAGACAGAGCCCCGACACCAGCTTCCACGAGGGGACCCAGCGGCGGAACCCGTACCTGCCATGGCGCGGGTAGTTGATGAGGGGCTTCTTGCCGGGGTCACCGTGGTCGTACCCGCGCCCCCCCGGACCGTCTGAGCCACCGCCACCGCCACCACGGCGTCGGCCACCGCCGCCCGCACCGTGGCCCCCGGCATCGGCACCCCGACGCCGGCCGCCCTTCTGGGCCGCGCGGCGGGCCTCGGCGCGGCTGCCGTACTGGCGCTCCTCGCCGTGCGACTCGGGCACCGATTCGGAAGGTGATACCGATGTGGCTCTACGTGACGGGACTGCTCGGCGTCCGGTCGACTGCTGGGCGGCTCGTCTGGCCGCTGCACGCCCGCCACCCTGTGGCTGCGGCGTTTTGCGACGGTGCTCGCTCATGGAACGACTACTCCTCGGGCAGGCGAGAGCGCCTGGAAGCGGCAGTTGAGATCCGGTCCCCCCGAATTACGGACAAGCCACTGCGGAAGGCTCATCCGCAGTACATCCGGCAGTCCGCGATGACTGACGCGCGAAAGCGCCTCGCGGTTCCCGGTGGTCTGCATGCCGCACAGACTACGCAGGGTCAAAACCCGCCTAGGGCCGAACTTCACCCCAAACAACGCAAGTCGAACTCTGAGAATTGCTGATGTGACGCCGTTCACGAAGGTCACCCTTGTCGAACAGGTCGGAGCGATCTATCGTGCTGATGTATCGAGTCGATACATCAGCACGGCATAAGTACGCCGGTGATTCCGGTGGACCGTGCCGACGGAAGCAGCGGCAGAAGGAGGAGGCACCGGTGAGCAGACGCTCCGGCATCCTCGAGTTCGCTGTTCTCGGCCTGCTCCGCGAATCGCCGATGCACGGCTATGAGCTGCGCAAACGCCTCAACACCTCGCTGGGCATCTTCCGTGCGTTCAGCTACGGAACCCTCTATCCCTGCCTCAAGACGCTGGTAGCCAGCGGCTGGTTGATTGAGGAGCCCGCCGGTGATCCGGCGGACACCGCGCCGGTCACCGGACGCCCGACCGCCGCGTCCTCCTCACTGACGGGGCGCCGGGCGAAGATCGTCTACCGGCTGACGGCAGAAGGTAAGGAGCACTTCGAGGAGCTGCTGTCGCACACGGGTCCGGACGCCTGGGAGGACGAGCACTTCGCAGCGCGCTTCGCCTTCTTCGGGCAGACCGAGCGCGAGGTGCGGATGCGGGTGCTCGAAGGCCGGCGCAGTCGGCTGGAGGAGCGCCTGGAGAAGATGCGCGCCTCTCTCGCCCGCACCCGTGAACGACTCGACGACTACACACTTGAGCTGCAGCGACACGGCATGGAGTCCGTGGAGCGCGAAGTGCGCTGGCTGAACGAGCTCATCGAGAGCGAGCGGTCGGGACGGGATCAGCGACGATCCTCGCCTGAGGGCTCAGCTCAGCAGGACACACCTGGAGAGACGGGCGGCCTGCCCCGGCACCGGGACAACACCCGGCCGGATCCGTCCGACGACACCGCCAAGTGAAGTCATCGCACTCCGCGGCGACTTCATCGGAAACACCGATTACACAGGGAGCAACCGGAATGGGTTCGGTTCGCGTAGCCATCGTAGGCGTGGGCAACTGCGCCGCCTCGCTGGTGCAGGGCGTCGAGTACTACAAGGACGCCGATCCGGCCGGCAAGGTGCCCGGTCTGATGCACGTCCAGTTCGGCGAGTACCACGTCAGTGACGTCGAGTTCGTCGCCGCCTTCGACGTCGACGCGAAGAAGGTCGGCCTCGACCTCGCGGACGCCATCGGCGCCAGCGAGAACAACACCATCAAGATCGCGGACGTGCCGAACACGGGCGTGACCGTCCAGCGCGGCCACACCCACGACGGCCTGGGCAAGTACTACCGCGAGACGATCGAGGAGTCCGCGGACGCCCCGGTCGACGTCGTCCAGATCCTCAAGGACAAGCAGGTCGACGTTCTCGTCTGCTACCTGCCCGTCGGTTCCGAGGTCGCCGCGAAGTTCTACGCGCAGTGCGCCATCGACGCCAAGGTCGCGTTCGTCAACGCTCTCCCGGTGTTCATCGCCGGCACCAAGGAGTGGGCGGACAAGTTCACCGAGGCCGGTGTCCCGATCGTCGGCGACGACATCAAGTCCCAGGTGGGCGCCACCATCACGCACCGCGTGATGGCGAAGCTCTTCGAGGACCGGGGTGTCATCCTGGACCGCACGATGCAGCTGAACGTCGGCGGCAACATGGACTTCAAGAACATGCTCGAGCGTGAGCGCCTGGAGTCCAAGAAGATCTCCAAGACGCAGGCCGTCACCTCGCAGATCCGTGACCGTGAGCTCGGTGCGGACAACGTTCACATCGGCCCCTCGGACTACGTGGCCTGGCTGGACGACCGCAAGTGGGCGTACGTGCGCCTCGAGGGCCGCGCGTTCGGCGATGTTCCGCTGAACCTGGAGTACAAGCTCGAGGTGTGGGACTCCCCGAACTCGGCCGGTGTCATCATCGACGCCGTCCGTGCGGCGAAGATCGCCAAGGACCGCGGCATCGGCGGCCCGATCCTGTCGGCTTCGAGCTACTTCATGAAGAGCCCGCCCGTGCAGTACTTCGACGACGAGGCGCGCGAGAACGTCGAGCGGTTCATCAACGGCGACACCGAGAGCTGAACCGGCCCTCTCGGCCGAGACGCCTCACCGAAGCACTGAGCGGAGACGCTCACCTCTTCCTGCCGCACGTCGGGGGTCCCCGGGCAATCCGCCCGCGGACCCCCGACGTGTGTGACGCTTGCTCCCATGTCTGTCGCGCGTGATCTGCGCACTCTGCTGCGTCTGCGGAACTTTCGCCGCCTGCTCACCGTGCGGCTGCTGTCCCAGTCCGCCGACGGCGTCTACCAGGTCGCCCTCGCCGCTTACGTCGTCTTCTCCCCCGAGAAGCAGGCGTCGGCCGCCGCCATCGCTTCCGCCATGGCCGTGCTCCTCCTGCCCTACTCCTTGATCGGCCCCTTCGCGGGGGTTCTGCTGGACCGCTGGCCCCGACGCCAGGTCTTCCTCTACGGGAACCTCCTGCGGGCCGCTCTGGCCTGCTCCACGGCCCTGCTGATTCTCGCCTCGGTGCCCGACTGGCTCTTCTACGCCTCGGCCCTCTGCGTCACCGCCGTCAACCGTTTCGTGCTGGCCGGCCTCTCCGCCGCCCTGCCCCGGGTGGTCGACACCGATCGCCTCGTCGTCGCCAACTCCCTGTCTCCCACCGCCGGCACTCTGGCGGCCACCGCGGGAGGCGGTCTCGCTTTCACCGTACGGCTGGTGGCCGACGAGTCCGACGCGGCGGTCGTGCTGCTGGGATCGATGCTCTACCTGCTCTCCGCGCTGGCGTCCCTGAGCCTGCCCCGCGCCCTGCTGGGACCGGATACCGACGGGAGCCCCCTGCGACTGCGGGCCGCTCTGGCCGTCACCGCGCGCGGCCTCGTCGCAGGGCTGCGCCATCTGACGCAGCGGAGACACGCGGCCGGGGCGCTGGCCGCGATGACCGTGATCCGCTTCTGTTACGGCGCCCTCACCGTGATGGTGCTCATGCTGTGCCGCTACGCCTGGTCGGCCACCGAGTCCGACGGACTGGCCCTGCTCGGCCTGGCGGTCGGGGTGTCAGGTGCGGGATTCTTCGTCGCCGCCGTCCTCACCCCCTGGGCGGTGGGACGGCTCGGCCGGTACGGGTGGATCGTGGGCTGCGCCGGTGCGGCGGCGATCCTGGTGCCCGCCCTGAGCCTCTCCTTCGCCCTTCTCCCGATACTGATCGCCGCCTTCGTGCTCGGTGTCGTCACCCAGGGGTCGAAGATCGCGACCGACACGGTGGTGCAGACCTCGGTCGACGACTCCTTCCGCGGCCGGGTGTTCTCGCTCTACGACGTGCTCTTCAACGTCGCGTTCGTGAGCGCCGCGGGGGTGGCGGCTCTCATGCTCCCGCCGGACGGCAGATCGGCCGCCGTCGTGGTGGTCGTGTCGGTGCTGTACGCGGTGGTCGCGGTAATGATGTTCCGTCGGCGACGGATCGACGGTTACCGGTAGCCGGTCATGGATGTGGCGAGGGGCGGTGTTTTAACGGTAAAAAAACCCCCCCCCCCCAACCGGCGCGGGTTTTTTACAGGTAACAAAACGGGGCCGGGGCACATGTTGCCCGCCCCCCCCAA
>NZ_JBIRKB010000006.1:86406-287686 GCF_044329855.1 Streptomyces sp. NPDC017520 | reverse complement strand
GTGTGGGGGGGGGGGTGTTTTTTTTCGGGGGCGGGGGGGGGGGCGGGGGGGTGCCGGGTGGGGGGTTTTGGGGGGGGGGGGGGGGTGGGTCCCCCCCCACCCCCCCCCCCCCCCCCACATCCGGCGGCTGATGTTTCACGTGAAACATCGGCTGCCGGGCTCAGTTCTGCCGCGCCCACCACTCCTTGAGCGCGGCCACAGCGGCGTCCCGCTCCATGGGCCCGTGCTCCAGGCGCAGCTCCAGCAGGAACCCGTACGCCTTGCCGATCACCGGACCGGGGCCGACGTCGAGGATCCGCATGATCTCGTTGCCGTCCAGATCGGGGCGGATCGAGTCGAGCTCCTCCTGCTCCTGCAGCTGGGCGATGCGCTCCTCCAGCCCGTCATAGGTGCGGGAGAGCGCGTTCGCCTTGCGCTTGTTCCGGGTCGTGCAGTCCGATCGGGTCAGCTTGTGGAGGCGTTCGAGCAGCGGCCCCGCGTCGCGCACATACCGGCGCACCGCGGAGTCGGTCCACTCACCGTCCCCGTAGCCATGGAAGCGCAGGTGCAGCTCCACCAGTTTCGACACGTCCTTGACCAGCTCGTTGGAGTACTTGAGCTCGGTCATGCGCTTCTTCGTCATCTTCGCGCCCACCACCTCGTGGTGATGGAAGGAGACCCGGCCGTCCTTCTCGAAGCGGCGGGTCCTGGGCTTGCCGATGTCATGGAGCAGCGCGGCCAGACGCAGCACGAGGTCGGGTCCGTCCTCCTCCAGGTCGATGGCCTGCTCCAGAACGGTCAGCGAGTGCTCGTAGACGTCCTTGTGGCGGTGATGCTCGTCACTCTCCAGGCGCAGCGCGGGAAGCTCGGGCAGCACCTGCTCGGCCAGTCCCGTGTCGACCAGGAGTCCCAGACCCTTGCGCGGGTGCTGGGAGAGCAGCAGCTTGTTGAGTTCATCGCGGACCCGCTCGGCGGAGACGATGCCGATCCGCGCGGCCATCTCCGTCATGGCGGTCACGACGTCGGGTGCGACCTCGAAGTCGAGCTGCGCGGCGAAGCGGGCGGCGCGAAGCATGCGCAGCGGGTCGTCGGAGAAGGACGCCTCGGGTGTTCCCGGGGTGCGCAGTACCCGCTCGGCAAGGTCCTTCAAGCCTCCGTACGGATCGACGAACTCCTTCTGCGGCAGAGCCACGGCCATCGCGTTGACCGTGAAGTCACGGCGCACGAGGTCGTCCTCGATGGAGTCGCCGTAGGAGACCTCCGGCTTGCGCGAGGTCCGGTCGTAGGCCTCGGACCGGTAGGTCGTGACCTCGATCTGATAGCCGTCCTTCTGGGAACCGACGGTGCCGAAGGCGATCCCGACCTCCCACACCGAGTCGGCCCACGGGCGGACGATCTTGAGCACGTCCTCGGGCCGGGCATCGGTGGTGAAGTCCAAGTCGTTCCCGAGCCTGCCCAGCAAAGCGTCGCGGACCGAGCCGCCGACCAGCGCGAGGCCGAATCCGGCCTCCTGGAATCGACGGGCGAGGTCGTCGGCGACCGGGGACACCCGTAGCAGCTCACTCACCGCGCGGTGCTGCACCTGGCTCAGTGCACTGGCGTTCTCTTCGTTGGCGTTCGGCACAACAGAAAAGGGTACGTGCACGCACCGGTCGCGGCGTCATCGTTTACGGGGGCCCTGCGGGATACCCGCGATCATGTGCGATGGACCCCAGCACTTCGGCCCGCCGCACCTCGTTACCATGCGGGGACGCAGGACCGAACGATCGACAGCATCTGATGACGACGAGGGACGGGTAGGCGCGTGGCCGAGGCGGCAGACTTCCAGGGGACTCGTCCCTCTCCTGCCCGCCGGTGGCTCCGGCGCACGGCCTCGGCGGTGCTAGGAGCACCGCTGCTGTCCGGTCTCCTGGCTGTTCCCACGGCCGGCGCCGCCCTGGCCGCCGAGCCCGCCAAGGCCCCCACCGGCTCCCGTACGGTCGATGTGTCCCTGAACACGCTCTCCCCGGGCGTTCCGACGGAGGACGACACCCTGACCGTCTCCGGAACGCTCACCAACAAGGGCAAGGAGACGATCAGCAGCGCCGAGGTCGATCTGCGGGTCGGACCCCGGCTCTCCGGCCGCGGAGAGGTCGACGACGCCGCGAAGCGCTCCGCGTACGTTCCCGGCGTCGACCCGGTCACCGTCGGGGACAAGTACACGGTGAAGTTCCCCAAGCTCGCCAAGGGCATCAGCCAGGACTTCACGCTCACCGTGCCCGTCGACAAGCTCGGCCTGGACGACCCGGGCGTCTACCAGCTCGGCGTCTCGGTCTCCGGCCGTACGACGACCACCCCCTACGAGCAGGTGCTGGGCATCGAGCGCTCGTTCCTGCCCTGGCAGCCCGAGGCGAGCGACAGCAGGACGAAGCTCACCTTCCTCTGGCCGCTGATCGCCTCCCCCCACGTCACGGCGGAGACCCGCTCGGACGAACAGCAGACCCCCGTGTTCACCGACGACGACCTGGCCAAGGAGCTGGCGCCCGGTGGCCGACTGGAGCAGCTGGTGTCCCTGGGAAGCCGGCTCCCCGTGACCTGGGTCGTCGACCCGGACCTCCTGGCGAGCGTCGCGGCGATGGCCGGGAAGTACGAGGTCGAGTCGGGTGACACGACCGTCCCGGGCAAGAACCAGGCCGTCGCCAAGCAGTGGCTCAGCGCACTGGAGAAGGTGGTCGAGGACGGCAAGGTGATCGCGTTGCCGTTCGCCGACCCCGATCTGGCCTCCATCGCGCACCGCGGCAAGAACGTCTCCGGAACGCTCAGCCATCTGCAGAACGCCTCGGCCGTGGCCGCGACCACCGTGGAGACCATCCTCCATGTGAAACCGTCCACCGACTTCGCCTGGCCGATGAACGGCGCCGTGGACTCGTCCATCGTCGATGTGGCGACCTCGGCGGGGGCCCACAACGTGATCGCCCGCAGCGACAGCTTCCGGGAGACCACGAAGCTGCCCTACACACCGACCGCGGCTCGGCCGATCGGCGGAGGCACCACCGCGGTCGTCGCGGACGCCCGGCTGTCGACCTTGTTCGACGGCGACATGTCGAGGGCCGGCTCCTCCACCCGCGCGGTCCAGAAGTTCCTCGCCCACACCCTCGCACTGACCGAGCAGACGCCGGACAACGAGCGCAGCATCGTCGTGGCCCCCCCTCGGATGCCCACCGTCGCGCAGGCCCAGACAATGGCCCGCGCGCTGGAGGGGCTGGCGGCCAACCGCTGGACGCAGCCCCTGGACCTCGTCGCCGCCGCCGAGGCGAAGCCCGATCCGGGGGCCACCACCAAGGTCCCCCGGTCCTCGGCGTACCCCAAGAAGCTCCGAGCCCAGGAACTGCCCACGCAGGCGTTCCAGGACATCCGCACCACCCAGGGCTCGCTCGACAGCTTCGAGACGATCCTGACGCAGCCCGAGCGCGTGGTGACGCCCTTCGGCAACGCCGTCAACCGCTCGATGTCGACATCCTGGCGCGGCCGGCCGCTGGAGGCCCAGCAGTACCGGGACGCGGTCGGCGACTACCTGCAGAGCCTCACCTCCGAGGTGCAGCTCATCGAGAAGTCCGACGTCACCCTCTCCGGACGCAGCGCGACGATCCCGGTCACCGTGCAGAACAAACTGGTGCAGGGCGTGGACCGGCTGGTTCTCCAGCTCACATCGGACAACATCCGCCTCAAGTTCAACGACGACGGGAGCATGGCCGAGCTGCCGGTCAGCATCGCGGGCGGCCACAGCCAGTCGGTGAAGTTCGACACGGCGACCAGCGCCAACGGCCGCGCCCAGGTGACCGCCCGGCTGTACACGGAAGACGGCACCCAGTACGGCGAGGAGATGACCTTCACCGTGAAGGTCTCCGAGGTGACGCCCACCGTGCTGCTCGTCATCGCCGGCGGCCTGCTGCTCCTGGTGCTGGCGGGTATCAGGATGTACAGCCACCGCAAGCGCGCCGTGGCAAGCGACACGGCGGGCGACAACGGCGACGGACCCGAGCAGCCGAGTGACCCGACTCCGGACACCGGTCCGGAAAGCGGGGCCCCGTCGGGAACGGGTGAGAAAGTGGACCGTTGAGCGATGTCTGTCGTGGCCGGTCGGCCGGGGACGATGAGGTAGGGGTTTCGATGAACGCGCCGTACGACGGAGACCGCGGGCAGGGCGCGGGCGGAGCAGCGTCTCCGGGCGGGCCTCCGGTCCCCCCGGGCGCGGGCCAGGACGGCTCCGTGCCGCCGGACCCGTACCTCCAGCACGCCTACGAGGACGACCCCTACCGGGCGCAGGACCTGGCCGCCCAGGACCCGGTGGGCGAGGCGCTCTACGACCGCGCCGCGCACCCACCGCCGCCCCCGGGCACGTACCAGGAACCGGCGCCGCTCTACCAGCAGCCGCCCGCCGCCCCCTACGCCCCTGACCCGCGCATCTGGGCCCAGACCCCGCCCCCCGAGCCGGCGGGGCCCTCCCGGCACCTGCCGTACGGGGACCGCCCGGCGACCACGCAGTTCGTCGGCGTCGACGCGCTCGTCACCCAGGCGTCGGACGACCGGCAGGAGCCGGACGCCTTCGCCCACCTCTTCCGGGACCAGGAGGGCTCGGGGAAGCCACCGGTACCGCCCCAGCCCGAACCGGCTCCCGCACCCGCGCCCGCCAAGGGCGGCGGCGCCAAGGTCTCCGGACTCCTCAAGTCCAGCGCGCTCATGGCCGCCGGCACCCTCGTCTCCCGGCTCACCGGGTTCGTGCGGTCCCTGGTGATCACGGCCGCACTCGGTGCCGCGCTGCTCGGCGACAGCTTCACCATCGCCTACACCCTGCCGACGATGATCTACATCCTCACCGTCGGCGGTGGCCTGAACTCGGTCTTCGTCCCGCAGCTCGTCCGTGCCATGAAGAACGACGAGGACGGCGGTGAGGCCTTCGCCAACCGGCTCCTGACCTTGGTGATGGTCGCCCTCGGCCTGATCGTCGCCGCAGCGGTCCTCGTCGCACCGGTGCTGATCAAGCTGATGTCCAGCACGATCGCCGACGACGTGGCCGCCAACAGCGTCGCCGTCACCTTCGCCCGGTACTGCCTGCCCACCATCTTCTTCATGGGCGTGCACGTGGTGATGGGTCAGATCCTCAACGCCCGTGGCAAGTTCGGCGCGATGATGTGGACCCCGGTCCTCAACAACATCGTCATGATCATCACGTTCGGGCTGTTCATCTGGGTCTACGGAACCTCCGCCGAATCGCAGATGGGCGTCGACACCATCCCGCCGGAAGGCGTCCGGCTGCTGGGTATCGGCACCCTGCTCGGCCTTGTCGTCCAGTCCCTGGCGATGATCCCGTATCTGCGCGAGACGGGCTTCCGCTTCCGCCCCCGGTTCGACTGGAAGGGTCACGGGCTCGGCAAGACCGTCAAGCTCGCCAAGTGGACCGTGCTGTTCGTCCTGGCCAACCAGGCCGGTGTGCTGGTCGTCACCCAGCTCGCCACCGCGGCCGGCACGGCCTCGGGCCACGACGGCACCGGGTTCCTGGCCTACTCCAACGCCCAGCTGATCTGGGGCATGCCGCAGGCCATCATCACCGTCTCGGTCATGGCCGCGCTGCTGCCCCGCATCTCCCGGGCCGCCCATGACAACGACCCGGGTGCGGTCCGCGACGACATCTCGCAGGGACTGCGCAACTCGGCCGTCGCCATCGTGCCGGTGGCCTTCGCCTTCCTCGCGCTCGGCCTGCCGATGGCCACCCTGCTGTACGCCTCCAGCGGCATCGAGGCCGCCCGCTCCATGGGCTTCATCCTCATGGCCTTCGCGCTCGGCCTGATCCCGTACTCCGTGCAGTACGTCGTCCTCCGAGGGTTCTACGCCTACGAGGACACCCGCACCCCCTTCTACAACACGGTCATCGTGGCCGCCGTCAACGCCGCCGCCTCCGCACTCTGTTACGTCGTCCTGCCCGCCCGCTGGGCCGTCGTCGGCATGGCCTTCTCCTACGGTCTGGCCTACGCGGTCGGCGTCGGTGTCGCCTGGCGCCGACTGCGCAACCGGCTGGGCGGTGACCTGGACGGCGCGCACATCGTGCGGACCTACGCGCGCCTCTGCATGGCCGCGGTGCCCGCCGCCCTGGTCGGCGGCGCCATCGGATTCGGGATCCTGGAACTCGTCGGCACCGGCGCACTCGGCTCACTGGCCGCGCTGGTCTGCGGCGGCGTCATTCTCCTGGGCATCTTCTTCGTCGCGGCGAAGAAGATGCGCATCGAAGAGGTCAACGGCCTGGTCGGCATGGTCCGTGGACGGCTCGGACGCTGAATGAGCGCTCGCCCGCACAACCATCGCCGCACTCCGCGTGTCGTGCATAGCGCCGGAGTGTGGGCACAATTGGCGTGACTGTGCAGAGCTGGCTGGCATCGCGCAACGGATGGGGAGGCAGGAACGACGGTGGCGGAACGTAGCACGGCTGCCGTCGACGTGGCTGACAACGGCGGCGACGAGCCGCTGACCGCCAAGGCGGACGAGGCCACGACCGACGGGACGGCGCAAGCCGACGAAACCGAGGGCGCGAGCCCCAAGGACACCGAGAAGACGGACGGTGGGCGGGAGCGTTCCGAGGCCGTTCCGGCCTCACCCGATCTGCACAGCGGTCACAAACTCGCCGGACGCTACCGCCTGGAGGAGTGCGTCACCCGTCTGGACGGCTTCAGCAGCTGGCGTGCTGTCGACGAGAAGCTCCGCCGCGCGGTGGGCGTGCACCTGCTGCCCGCGGACCACCCGCGGGCCCGCTCGGTGCTGGCCGCCGCCCGCTCCTCGGCTCTGCTCGGCGACCCCCGCTTCGTCCAGGTCCTGGACGCCGTCGAGGAGAACGACCTCGTCTACGTGGTCCACGAATGGCTGCCGGACGCCACCGAGCTCACCGCTCTGCTGGCCACCGGCCCGATGGAGGCCCACGACGCCTACCAGCTCGTCAGCCAGCTATCCCAGGCGATGGCCGCCGCCCACCGCGAGGGCCTGTCCCATCTGCGCCTCACCCCCGGCGCGGTCCTGCGCAGCTCCACCGGGCAGTACCGCATCCGAGGCCTCGCCGTGAACGCCGCCTTGCGCGGCATCACCGCGGAGCACCCCCTCCGGACGGACACCGAGGCCATCGGCGCCCTGCTGTACGCGGCACTGACCCACCGCTGGCCGTACGGGGACGACGCCCACGGCCTCGCCGGGCTGCCCAAGGGCATGGGGCTCATCGCCCCGGACCAGGTCCGGGCCGGCGTCCACCGCGGCCTCTCCGAGCTCGCCATGCGGGCGCTCGCCAACGACGGCGCCACCGCCTCCCGGCAGGAACCGCCCTGCACCACCCCGGACGAGCTGGCCAAGGCCGTCGCGGCCATGCCGCGCATCCTCCCTCCGGAACCCACGTTCACCACGCCGCCGGCCTACCAGCGCACGACCTATCAGCAGGGCACGTACGGCCGGCCGTCCTCCCACCCGTCCGCCGTCACACAGCCCGTGATGCCCGCCCCACCGGCCCCCCTGCAGAGCCGTGCCGGCCGCGCGCTCAAGTGGACCGTCTCGGCACTCCTCATCGCCGCTCTCGGCCTCGGCAGCTGGCAGCTCGCGGAGGCGTTGCTCGACCGCACCAAGGGCTCCGACGACACCGGCGTCACCGAACCGAACGAGGACGACAAGAACAAGGACGACAAGCCCGCGCCGTCCGCCGAACCGCTGGACATCGCGGGGGCCACCGAGTTCATGCCCGACGGCTCCGGAATCAAGGAGCGGGAGGTGCACAACACCATCGACGGCGATTCCGGAACCCACTGGGTCACCCCGCGGTACCAGGGGTTCGCCAACTTCGGGAACCTCCCCCAGCGCAGGCAGGGCAGCGGAATCATCGTCGACCTCGGCAAGGTACGGGACGTCTCCGGCGTCGCGGTGTCCATGTACCGGAGCGGGCAGACGGCAACGGTCCTCGCCGCCTCCCCGGAGGCCTCGTCCCCGTCCACGACGGGCGACTTCGACCAGCCGATCGCCAAGCGGAGCGTCGCGGGATCGAAGCTGGAAAAGAAGCTCGATGAGCCCGTCCGCACCCGCTACGTCCTGATCCACATCACGGAGCTCCCCTCGGACGGCACCGGCGGCTACCGCGGCGGCATCACCGACATCTCCGTCCTCGGCTGACGCACGGGCCGGTCCGGGCCACCCCTGCCGACCCGTGATCAGCGGCCCCAGCCGACCGTTACTGTGGGGCGGACCGCCCGCACCACCGAGCACCCGCGACGGCAAGGGTTGCGGTCGTCACACCCGTGACGGCAGGCTTCTCCCCGTCGCACCGCTTCACCGGGCGCGGCCCGCATGTGACATCGGATCCGGTTCGGAGGGGGAGCACGGTGGATTCCGTTCCACCCGAGGCGCCGAGCGACTCGGACCTGCTCGCCCAGCATGTGGCGGGTGACCCCGACGCCTTCGGTGAACTCGTACGCCGCCACCGCGACCGGCTCTGGGCCGTGGCGCTGCGCACCCTGGGGGACAGGGAAGAGGCGGCCGACGCCGTCCAGGACGCCCTCGTCAACGCCTTCCGCGCCGCCCACACCTTCCGCGGCCAGTCCGCGGTCACCACCTGGCTGCACCGGATCACCGTCAACGCCTGCCTCGACCGGGTCCGCAAGGCCGCCTCCCGCAAGACGTCCCCGGTGGACGACGCCGAACGGCTCGATCAGCTCCTGGAACCCCACGAATCGGCCGAGGCCCCCGCCGTCCGGCAGGACCTCCATCGCCAGCTCCAGGAGGCCCTGGCCACACTGCCGGCCGAGCAGCGGGCGGCCCTCGTCCTCGTGGACATGCAGGGCTACCCCGTCGCGGAGGCAGCCAGCATCCTCGATGTGCCGTCCGGCACCGTGAAAAGCCGATGTGCCCGGGGCCGGGCGAGACTGGCCCCCCTGGTCCGTCATCTGCGTGCGGGAACCGGGGGGCAGGCCCCCGACGGGGCGGACGGCGCGGCCGGAAGGAACCGGACGCCCGGAGTATCCGTCCCACCTGCGTCAGGTCCCAGAGACGCAGGAGCAAGCGATCCTGCCGCTACGAAGGGAGGAGGTGGGCGCCCGTGACATCCACGGCCGACACGGCTCAGCACCCGGAGGTCTCCGAGATCTCCGATCTCACCGAGGGACTGCTCTCCCCTTCCCGGGCGACGGAAGTCCAGCAGCACATCGCGGGTTGCGACCTCTGCTCGGAGGTGCGGCACTCCCTGGATGAGATCCGTGGGCTCCTCGGAACGATGCCCGCCCCGGAGCCGATGCCCGACGACATCGCCGCCCGTATCGACGCGGCTCTCGCGGCGGAGGCCCGCCCCACCGCTTCTCCCGCCGTGGACGAGCCGGTCGTTGTTTCACGTGAAACAACGACCGTCGAAGACACGCCGACCGACCGTGCGACGCGCGAGCCCGCTCCCAGGAGCGTCGGCGCCTCCGTGCAGGATCGTCCGGCGGGTCGGTCCTCCGCCGCCACCGGACCGGGCCGTCGTCCCTCTCGTCGGCGGCGGCGCGCGGTGGTCCTCGGCACCGCGTTCGGCGCGGCGGTCATCGGGATGAGCGTCTTCTTCCTCCAGTCCATCGCGCCGTCCGGCGACGCATCCAAGACCGCGGCCGACAGCGGAGTCAGCGCCGGGGAGAACCACGCGCACGCCTACGCCGACGGCACGCTGGAATCCCGGGTGCAGGACCTCCTCGGCAGTGGGGCCGCCCAGGAGAGCCCCGGTGCCAAGAAGGTGCCGCCGGGCGCGGACACCAAGTCGACGAGTGAGGCCCTCACGCCTGACGCCGAGGGGTCCAGGAGCCCCTTGCAGGCGCCTGCCGTCGCTGTCCCCCCCTGCGTCCAGCAGGCCACCGGCCGCACCACGCCGGCCCTCGCCCTCGACAAGGGGACGTACCAGGGAACGGACGCCTATCTCGTCGTCCTTCCGCACCCGAGCGCCCCCTCACGCGTGCAGGCCTATCTCGTGGCCTCCTCCTGTGTGGACACCGCCCCGGAGTCCACGGGGCAGCTACTGCTCACCCGCGCCTACGACCGCCCCTGAGAACCGTCCGCGACCGCCGCGGCACGTTCGGGAATGCATCAGCCGTAGGATCCGTTGGGTGGGGTGTGAGTCGTTGAACCGACCCCGTAGGCAGTTAGGCAGTCTGCAGAAACGAGGAAGAAACCCGTGAGCGACGTCCGTAATGTGATCATCATCGGCTCCGGACCGGCCGGGTACACCGCCGCGCTGTACACCGCCCGCGCCTCGCTGAACCCGTTGGTCTTCGAGGGCGCCGTCACGGCCGGCGGTGCGCTGATGAACACCACCGACGTGGAGAACTTCCCCGGCTTCCAGGACGGCATCATGGGACCGGAGCTCATGGACAACATGCGCGCCCAGGCCGAGCGTTTCGGCGCCGAGCTGATCCCCGACGACGTGGTCGCGGTCGACCTCACCGGTGACGTCAAGACGGTCACCGACACCGCGGGCACCGTCCACCGCGCCAAGGCCGTCATCGTCACGACCGGCTCCCAGCACCGCAAGCTCGGGCTGCCCAACGAGGACGCCCTCTCCGGACGCGGCGTCTCCTGGTGCGCCACCTGCGACGGCTTCTTCTTCAAGGATCACGACATCGCCGTGATCGGCGGCGGCGACACCGCGATGGAGGAGGCGACCTTCCTCTCCCGCTTCGCCAAGTCCGTCACGATCGTCCACCGCCGTGACACCCTGCGTGCCTCAAAGGCCATGCAGGACCGGGCTTTCGCCGACCCGAAGATCAAGTTCGCCTGGGACAGCGAGGTCGCCGAGGTCAAGGGCGACCAGAAGCTCTCCGGCCTGACTCTGCGCAACACCAAGACCGGCGAGACGTCCGAGCTCCCTGTGACCGGGCTGTTCATCGCCGTCGGCCACGACCCGCGCACCGAGCTCTTCAAGGGCCAGCTGGAGCTCGACGACGAGGGCTACCTGAAGGTCGAGGCGCCCTCCACCCGCACCAACCTCCCCGGCGTCTTCGGCGCCGGAGACGTGGTCGACCACACCTACCGTCAGGCCATCACGGCAGCGGGCACCGGCTGCTCCGCCGCCCTGGACGCCGAGCGCTTCCTCGCGGCCCTGGCCGACGCGGAGCCCGCCGAGCCGGAGAAGACCCCGGCCGTCTGAACGTCCGCACCACACCACACCCCACCCCCCCCGAGAGACTAAGGAGGCCGCCGTGGCCGGCGACCTGAAGCACGTTACGGATGACACCTTCGACGAGGTCGTCCTCAAGAGCGACAAGCCTGTTCTGGTGGACTTCTGGGCCGCCTGGTGCGGCCCGTGCCGCCAGATCGCCCCCTCGCTGGAGGCGATCGCAGCGGAGCACGGCGACCAGATCGAGATCGTCAAGCTCAACATCGACGAGAACCCGGCCACCGCCGCCAAGTACGGCGTGATGTCCATCCCGACCCTGAACGTGTACCAGGGCGGCGAGGTCGCCAAGACCATCGTCGGCGCCAAGCCGAAGGCCGCGATCCTCCGCGACCTCGAAAGCTTCATCAGCGCCTGATCGCGCAGGAGCGCGGCGACGCGATGTTTCACGTGAAACGGGCCCACCCTCTGCGAGGGTGGGCCCGTTTCGTATGGCGGTCGGCGGCATCCGACCGGCCTCACAACGGTCGCAACACCGGTTCCTTCTGGACTGCCCCCAGAAGCCGGTCGAGCGCCATCTCCACGTCTTCCTTCCAGGAGAGCGTCGTCCGCAGCTCCAGCCTCAGCCGTGGGTACACGGGATGCGGCCGCACGGTCTTGAAGCCGACGGCGAGCAGATGATCCGCGGGGAGTACGCAGGTGGCCTGTTCGGACCGCGCGTCTCCGAACGCCTCGATCGCCTTGAAGCCCCGGCGCAGAACGTCCTTCGCCACCGTCTGCACCATGACGCGGCCCAGCCCCTGACCCTGGTACTCGGGAACGATCAGCCCAGTGATGAGCTGGACGGCATCGGGAGAGACCGGGCTGGTCGGGAACGCCGTCGAACGGGGAACGTACGCGGGCGGGGCGTAGAGCACGAAGCCCGCCGGCACGTCGTCCACATAGACCACCCGGCCGCAGGACCCCCACTCCAGGAGGACCGCGGAGATCCAGGCTTCCTTCTCCAGCTCCGGCTTGCCCGCCTTTACCGCGGCTTCGCCACTGACCGGGTCAAGCTCCCAGAAGACGCACGAGCGGCAGCGCTCGGGGAGATCCGGAAGGTTGTCCAGGGTGAGTGGTACGAGCCGACGCCCCATGACAGCGATGCCTCCCCTCCTTCGCCCGCCGCACCACGTGCGGCTGCCAGTGTGCTCCGTTCATGGAACAGACTGCCGACGAATCCCCCGACGGCGCCCAGGCCCAGCCCCATCGTGACGAGCCGACTGCGGCTCACTCTTCGCAAGGCCTCCGCCCTCCTCTGAGGTCGATCGCCGTGGATGCGCCGTCCCAGAACGCATCGTATCCACCCAGAGGTGATGCGGATACCGGGAGAACGCAAAGGGCGGGCCGTGTTCCGGTATGCACCCGGCTCACGGCCCGCCCTCATCGGGTCCCGCTGCTCAGCCCTCGTCGTCCTCCTCGGACGTCTCGGCGAGCCGACGCTCCAGCACCCGGCCCTCGCCCGGGGCGAGACTGCCGAGGATCCGGTCCAGGTCCTCCATCGAGGCGAACTCGACCACGATCTTGCCCTTCTTCTGCCCCAGGTCGACCTTCACCCGGGTCTCGAAGCGATCGGACAGGCGGGTCGCCAGGTCGGTCAGAGCGGGGGACAGACGGCCGCCCGCCCTCGGGCCCTTGGGCTTCGCAGCGCTCGTGGGGTTCGAGCCCATGAGCGTCACGATCTCCTCGACCGCACGCACCGAAAGCCCCTCGGCCACGATGCGGTGGGCCAGCCGGTCCTGCTCCTCGGAGTCGTCCACGGACAGCAGCGCACGGGCATGACCGGCCGAAAGAACGCCCGCGGCGACCCGGCGCTGCACCGGTGGCGAAAGCCGCAGAAGCCGCAGCGTGTTCGTCACCTGCGGACGCGAACGGCCGATCCGGTCGGCCAGCTGGTCATGGGTGCACTTGAAGTCCTTGAGCAGCTGGTCGTACGCGGCGGCCTCCTCCAGCGGGTTCAGCTGAGCCCGGTGGAGGTTCTCCAGGAGCGCGTCCAGCAGCAGCTTCTCGTCGTCCGTGGCGCGGACGATGGTGGGGATCCTCTCCAGGCCCGCTTCACGGCACGCCCTCCACCGACGCTCACCCATGATGAGCTCGTAGCTGTCCGGGCCCGCCTTCCGGACCACGACCGGCTGGAGAAGGCCGACTTCCTTGATGGAGACGACCAGCTCGGCCAGCGCGTCCTCGTCGAAGACCTCACGCGGCTGGCGGGGGTTCGGCGTGATCGTCCCGATCGGCAGCTCGGCGAAGTACGCACCGGACGTCCCGGCTTCCTGCTCGGACCGGCCTTCCGGAGTGGACGCGGGCTCCGGCACCACCGGGACGGAGGGCAGCGCGGTCACCTTCGCAGCAGCCACCCCGCGCTCCGCCGTCAGAACCGGACCCACGCCGGACGACGCCGCACCGCCCCCGGGCCCTGACACCTGCTTCTCCTGGGGAGCGGCGGGGATCAGCGCACCGAGCCCACGCCCCAGTCCTCTACGACGCTCACTCACTGAATGCCCTCCGAAACGTTCTGCTGGCTGTTCTGACTGCTCATGTGGGCGTGCTGAGCCTCGTAATGCACCCCTACGCCCCGCAGGGCGATCTCCCGGGCAGCTTCAAGATACGAGAGCGAACCGCTGGAACCCGGGTCGTAGGTCAGCACGGTCTGCCCATAGCTCGGCGCCTCCGAGATGCGCACCGACCGCGGGATGCTCGTCCGCAGCACTTCCTTGCCGAAGTGGGTACGAACCTCCTCGGCGACCTGCGAGGCGAGCCTCGTCCGGCCGTCGTACATCGTCAACAGGATCGTCGAGACGTGCAGGTCCGGATTGAGATGACCCCGCACCAGGTCGACGTTCCGCAGGAGCTGCCCCAGGCCTTCCAGCGCGTAGTACTCGCACTGGATGGGGATCAGCACCTCGGCCCCGGCCACCAGCGCGTTCACCGTCAACAGACCCAGCGAGGGCGGGCAGTCGATGAGGATGTAGTCCAGCGGCTGCTCATACGCCTGGATGGCCCGCTGAAGGCGGCTCTCCCGTGCCACCAGCGAAACCAGCTCGATCTCCGCACCGGCGAGATCGATGGTCGCGGGGGCACAGAAGAGACCCTCCACGTCCGGCACGGGCTGAACCACCTCGGAGAGCGGACGGCTCTCCACCAGGACGTCGTAAATCGAGGGAACATCGGCATGGTGATCAATGCCCAGAGCCGTGGAAGCGTTGCCCTGCGGGTCGAGGTCGACCACCAGAACGCGTGCACCGTGCAGCGCCAGGGAAGCGGCAAGGTTGACCGTCGTGGTCGTCTTCCCGACCCCGCCCTTCTGGTTGGCCACCACCATGACGCGGGTGCGGTCAGGGCGGGGCAGCCCTTCGCCGGCGCGGCCGAGGGCTTCGACCGCCAGCTGAGCGGCTCGGCCGATGGGTGTGTCGTCCATCGGCGGCGGTGTTTCACGTGAAACACCCTCACCCACGGACTCGGTTCGGGGACCGGGGACCGGGTCGGTCATCGGTCCCGCGATGTTGGCGTCGGACCGCAAGGATTCACTCTCCTCGACTTCAGGCTCGCAATGAACAGAGCCTGCCATGCTTTCGGGGTCGTGAACCAGCGAGGCCCGCTGTTCTGTGGATGAATCGGTGCGTGTGGACAACTCGGCAACCCGTCCGGGCTTGCGGTCGCGCGGCGTGGCAGCCGCACGACCGCGGCCGATGATTCCCTGCAGCAGAGAGCGACGTTTCACGTGAAACACGATGCCCCTGCGAAGCAACTACCAGGCCACGACACTCCGCATGGGTACGTATCGCCACTTTCCGGCGGAACCACTGCTAAGCGCCGCGAGAACCAACAGAAGCCGCATACCGTCCAACCGGGCAGAGCTCCCGACCGGACGACGCCACCGTCCTGCGGCACCCCTCAGCGACGCCTGCGCGTCCGCTCCGTTCGAGCGGCCTTGGCCCTCTTTGCGGCGAACCTCACACCGCCCGGGCTCTCTCCCACCACGACACGGACCACGGTGGCGAGCGGATCGACCAAACCCTCACCGACCTGGAGCACCTCGGTCTCCAGGACACCGAGCTTGCTGAGCGCGGCCCTGGCGCCGTTGAGCTCCTCCTCGGCGGTGTCACCCTTGAGCGCGAGCATCTCCCCGTAAGGCTTCAGCAGGGGCACGCCCCAGCCCGCCAGCCGGTCCAGCGGCGCCACCGCACGGGCGGTCACCACGTGAACGGGCTGAAGCGTCCCGAGGACCTCCTCGGCCCGGCCGCGCACGACCGTCACATGGTCCAGGCCGAGCAGTTCGACGACTTCCTGGAGGAAGTTCGTCCGCCGCAGCAGCGGCTCCAGCAAGGTGATCTTGAGATCGGGGCGCACCAGAGCCAACGGGATGCCGGGCAGCCCCGCGCCGGAGCCCACATCGCAGACGGTGACGCCCTTGGGCACGACCTCGGAGAGCACCGCGCAGTTCAGCAAATGCCGCTCCCACAGCCGGGGGACCTCACGCGGCCCGATCAGGCCTCGCTTGACCCCGGCGTCCGCCAGGAGCTCCGCGTACCGGACAGCCTCCGGAAAGAACTCTCCGAACACCGCCTGCGCCTCCGCAGGTGCCTGGGGGAGCTCTGCTGCCTCCGTCACGGGAACCGTCCTTCCATACCGCACTAGCGCACTGTGGGTGGCTGACTATCAGGCTGACAAAGATCGGCCCCGCCTGCGAACAGACGGGGCCGACAGTACAAGGAACCGGTCAGGCCGGGAGAACGACGACGAAGCGCTGCGGCTCCTCGCCCTCCGACTCGCTCCGGAGACCGGCCGCGGCGATCGCGTCGTGCACGACCTTGCGCTCGAACGGCGTCATCGGGTCCAGCTTCACCGGCTCGCCCGAGCTCTTGACCTCGTCCGCGGCCTTGGCACCCAGCGCCGCGAGGATCTCGCGCTTCTGGGCCCGGAAGCCACCGATGTCCAGCATCAGACGGCTGCGGTCACCCGTCTCCCGGTGGACGGCCAGCCGAGTCAGCTCCTGGAGGGCCTCCAGGACCTCCCCGTCGCGGCCCACGAGCTTCTGAAGGTCGCGCGCCGATTCGCTGATGATCGACACCGCGGCCCGGTCCGCCTCGACGTCCATGTCGATGTCGCCGTCGAGGTCGGCGATGTCGAGCAGACCCTCAAGATAGTCGGCCGCGATCTCGCCCTCCTGCTCCAGGCGGGTGAGGGTGTCGCTGCCGGCCTCGGCGGCGGCCGTGGAGGTGGTGCCTTCCGTCACGGATGGACTCCTTCTTACTTCTTGGACGGGTGCTTGGGCCGCTGGGGACCCTTGCGCTGTCCGGACTTGGCTTGGCGTGAGGAGCCGGAGGCGGGCTTGCCCGCCGACTTCGGCTTGTCGTCCTGCGGTGCGTCCTGCTTCTCGAGCGAGGTCTTGGAGCCGGCGTCCGCGGACTCCGTGTCCTTGGCTCCACCGGTCGTGGCACCGGCCGTCTGGCGCTTCGCCTTGGTCTGGCGCTTGGGCTGCTGGCGCTTGTGGGCCTGGCTGCCCTCGGCGTCGGCGGCGGCGGTCTCGCTCTTCTGCACCGTGCCGTCGTCCTGGGCCGCGAGACCCAGCTTGCCGAGGCTGGTGATGAACTTGCGCTCGATGTCGTTGCGGTCAGGACCCTTGGCGACGATGGCCTTGACGGTGTTGCGCCGGGTCCGGCCGCGCACCTGCCCGTGGGCGGTCACGCTCTTGAGGACCCGCTGGAGGTAGGCGTCCTGCGCCTTGCTGCCCGGCGTCGGGTTCTGGTTGATCACGTACATCTGCTGACCCATGGTCCAGACGTTCGTGGTCAGCCAGTAGACGAGGACACCGACGGGGAAGTTGATGCCCATCACGGCGAAGATGACCGGGAAGATGTACATCAGCATCTTCTGCTGCTGCATGTACGGCGTCTTCACCGTCAGGTCGACGTTCTTCGTCATCAGCTGGCGCTGGGTGAAGAACTGCGACGCCGACATCAGCACGATCATGATCGCGGTGACGATCCGGACGTCCAGCAGATCGGCGTTGAGCGAGGTGACCTTCTCGGCGCTGTCCATGAACTTCGCGGCGAGCGGGGCACCGAAGATGTGGGCCTCACGGGCGCTGTCCAGCAGGTCCTGGTTGATCGCCCCGATCTTCTTGCCCGAGGCGATGGACGACAGCACGTGGTACAGGGCGAAGAAGAACGGGGACTGCGCCAGGATGGGAAGGCACGAGGAGAGCGGGTTGGTGCCCGTCTCCTTGTACAGCTTCATCATCTCTTCGGACTGACGCTGCTTGTCGTTCTTGTAGCGCTCCTGGATCGCCTTCATCTTCGGCTGGAGCACCTGCATGTTGCGGGTCGACTTGATCTGCTTCACGAAGAGCGGGATCAGGCAGATCCGGATCAGCACCACCAGGGACACGATCGACAGACCCCAGGCCCAGCCGGAGTCGTCGCCGAAGAGCGCCCCGTAGACCTTGTGGAACTGAACGATCACCCATGAGACGGGTGTGGTGATAAAGCTGAACAGACTGGCAATCGTGTCCACTAATCAGGCTCCTTGAGCATTGGGCGAGGTCTCTGCGGCCGGGCTCGGAGGTTCGGAGACCGACCCCCCGGACGGCACATCAGCGGCGGACTCCCCGCCCTTTTCGCCGCGCAGGGCATTGCGCAGCAGCTCGTGCCACCGCGGACGCCTGCGTGGCGGGACGTGGTCCACACCGCCGGGTGACCACGGATTGCACCGCAGGATGCGCCAGGCTGTCAGCGCTGTTCCCTTGATGGCACCGTGCCTGTCGATCGACGTATATCCATAGTGGGAACACGACGGGTAATAACGGCAGACAGGCCCGAGAAGTGGACTGATCGTCCACTGGTACAGCTTGATGAGAGCAAGCAGCGGGTACTTCATCGCGCGCCCCCTCCCAGCAGCCGCTGAAGGGCGGCGTCCAGGTCTCGGGCCAGCTGTGCATGATCGGCGTCGCCCGCACCGGGCAGCGCCCGTACGACGACAAGGCTACCGGGGGGCAGCTGAGCCAGCCGGTCGCGGACCAGGTGGCGAAGCTTCCGCTTCACCGCGGTACGGACGACTGCGCCCCCCACGGCCTTGCTGACAACGAAACCCGCACGCGGCGGGGGAACAGTCTCCCCCGTCACGTGCGGGTCCGTATCACCGCTGCGTAGATGGACGACGAGCAGTGGACGTCCGGCTCGACGTCCTCGTCGTACCGCGGTCGCGAAGTCCTCGCGCCGCCTCAGCCGATTCTCGGTAGGCAGCACGTCATGGACCTGTTGTCGATCAGGCGGACAGGCTGCTGCGGCCCTTGCCACGGCGGTTCGCGAGAATCGCACGGCCGGCACGGGTACGCATGCGCAGCCGGAAGCCATGGGTCTTGGCGCGACGACGGTTGTTCGGCTGGAAGGTGCGCTTGCTCACTCGGGGGCTCCAGAAATGATTCGTGTGTTGGCGGGACATCGCCTGGCTGTCACCGTGCGCCCACGAGGAACTCGCGTAAACGCCTTAGTGCACCGCTTCACAATCACAGATCGTGATCTTTGCCCATCGGAGGCAGGCGGCAGCAGCCATCGACAACTCGACCTGGTCACGGTACGCGCGGCTACGCCATCCGGTCAAACCGGCTTCGCGCGACCCCTCATTGTGCACAGCCTGTGGACAACAACTTGAACCGCGCGGCTCCGCCTGACTACCGTGGCTGAACTCCGGTTCTTTTCCTTCCCGACTGCCGGGCCTCACCCGACCCGACCCATCCCGTCCCGAGAACCACACATTCGTGGGACATGCGAGAGAGCGTGCCTTGTGGCTGACGTACCTGCCGATCTTGCCGCAGTGTGGCCGCGAGTGCTGGAACAACTCCTCGGGGAGGGTCAGCAGGGCATCGAGCCGAAGGACAAGCAGTGGATCGAGCGCTGCCAGCCCCTGGCACTCGTCGCCGACACCGCACTCCTGGCCGTCCCCAATGAATGGGGCAAGCGCGTCCTGGAGGGCCGGCTCGCGCCGCTCATCAGCGAGACGCTGACCCGCGAGTGCGGCCGCCCCATCCGGATCGCGATCACCGTCGACGACTCCGCCGGCGAACCGCCCTCCCCGCCCGCGCCCCCGATGCACCAGTCGCACCAGAGCCAGCAGGGCCACCGCTACCCGGCGCAGCCGCGCGACGACGGTCCGCGGGGCGACACGTACGACGGTTACGGCCACCGGCCCTCCGACGACGGCATGCCGACGGCCCGGCCGGCCTACCCCGACTACCAGCAGCAGCGCCCGGAGCCCGGCGCCTGGCCGCGTACCCAGGAGGACCTCTCCTGGCAGCAGCCGCGGCACGGCGGGTACCAGGACCGCGAGCAGCCCTCCGGCGAGCCGTACCGTGAGAGCGAGTCGTACCGCGAGCGCGAGAACGAGCAGTACCGGGAGCAGCCCCCGGAGCAGTGGCGCGAGCCGTACGGCAGCGGGCGCCCCCAGCAGCACGACTACCGGTCGCAGCCTCCCGAGCACCAGGGGTACGAGCAGCAGCGCCCCGACCGCCAGGACCAGCAGCAGCCGGGGCCCCGCCAGGGCGGCCACGGCCCCGGGCGGGCCGGCGGTTCGGTACCCGGTCCGATGGGCGCCCAGCCCGCCCCCGCGTCCGGCCCCGGCGAACCGCACGCCCGGCTGAACCCGAAGTACCTCTTCGACACCTTCGTCATCGGGGCGTCCAACCGGTTCGCGCACGCCGCGGCCGTCGCCGTCGCCGAGGCTCCGGCGAAGGCGTACAACCCCCTCTTCATCTATGGGGAGTCCGGGCTCGGCAAGACCCACCTGCTGCACGCCATCGGGCACTACGCGCGGAGCCTCTACCCGGGGACCCGGGTGCGGTACGTGAGCTCGGAGGAGTTCACCAACGAGTTCATCAACTCGATCCGCGACGGCAAGGGCGACACCTTCCGCAAGCGCTACCGCGACGTGGACATCCTGCTGGTCGACGACATCCAGTTCCTGGCGAGCAAGGAGTCGACGCAGGAGGAGTTCTTCCACACCTTCAATACGCTGCACAACGCGAACAAGCAGATCGTGCTCTCCTCGGACCGGCCGCCCAAGCAGCTGGTGACACTGGAGGACCGGCTGCGCAACCGCTTCGAGTGGGGTCTGACGACCGACGTCCAGCCGCCCGAGCTGGAGACCCGGATCGCGATCCTCCGGAAGAAGGCGGTGCAGGAGCAGCTCAACGCCCCGCCGGAGGTCCTGGAGTTCATCGCCTCGCGGATCTCGCGCAACATCCGGGAGCTGGAGGGCGCGCTGATCCGGGTGACCGCCTTCGCCTCGCTGAACCGGCAGCCGGTGGACCTCGGGCTGACCGAGATCGTCCTGAAGGACCTGATCCCGGGCGGCGAGGAATCGGCGCCGGAGATCACCGCGCCGGCCATCATGGCGGCGACCGCGGACTACTTCGGCCTCACCGTGGACGACCTCTGCGGATCCTCGCGCAGCCGGGTCCTGGTGACGGCGCGCCAGATCGCCATGTATCTGTGCCGCGAGCTGACCGACCTCTCCCTGCCGAAGATCGGCGCGCAGTTCGGCGGCCGCGACCATACGACGGTGATGCACGCGGACCGGAAGATCCGGGCGCTGATGGCGGAGCGCCGCTCCATCTACAACCAGGTCACCGAGCTGACCAACCGCATCAAGAACGGCTGACGGGGGACGCGAGAACGGTCGGCACCGGCTTCCGGCCTTCTCCTGGAGCGTTTCTCAGGGCGCCTGTCACGGACCTCCACGGTCCACGGCAGGCGCCTTTTCGCGTTCTCGGGGCCCCGCAGCGGGCCGTTCGGAGCCCCCGCCGGGCTGTTCGAAGCCCGCGTCGAGCGCCCCGTCGGTCCCGTGCTGTTCGAATACGGGCTGCTCAGAGGCGCTTCTCCACAGATGTGGGAGAAATCTTCCGTCCACAGCCTGGGGACTGGGAAGTTGTCCATATTGCGTCCACAGGGCCCGCTGCCGATACTCCATCAGGCCAGGTCACCTGGCTGGGGATTTGTGGTCAACCGTCATCCACAGCCTGTGGACAGAATTTTCATCCACAGGAGGCCGTCGTGGTTGTCCACCGGCGGCCCACAGGCTGAGCCCTGTTGTCCCCAGCTTCACCCCGCTTCTCCACACCTCTGTCCACTGTTCGGCAACGCAACACACGCTCTCACCGCCCGGAGTGAAAGGCGTCACACCAAGGGGGTCGGTTGGGCTGTGGGGAACGTGGGTAAAGCTGGGGACAGGCCTGGGGAGAAGTGGCCCCCTCCTGTGCATCGGGTGTGCAGAACTTTCGCCCGTCCACAGAAAGCCCCGGTTTTCCACGGGCGCCACCCACAGGACCGGTGGACAAAAAACAGTCGCTGACCTGCGCAAACGACGTTATCCACGGTATCCACAAGGCCTACTACTACTACCACCCAGAGTTAGCCAGGAATCAGCTTCGAAGTGGGTGCTGTGGACAACTCGACCGTCGACCGCCGCGAAGCTCCCGGCCCGACTTGACCCCGAGCAGCAACGACTGTCGGTGCCGTACGTCAGACTGGACCCCGGAGCCTCCCCAGCCCTCGGCAGGGAGCTCCGGTCCAGACGACGAAGGCCAGCAGGGCGAGCGAGCAACAGCAGGAGGCGGTTCCGGTGAAGATCCGGGTGGAGCGCGATGTACTCGCGGAGGCGGTGGCCTGGGTGGCCCGCAGCCTCCCGGCCCGTCCGCCGGCGCCCGTTCTCGCGGGCCTTCTGCTGAAGGCCGAGGACGGGGCTCTCAGCTTCTCCAGCTTCGACTACGAGGTCTCCGCCAGGGTCTCCGTGGACGCCGAGATCGACGAGGACGGCACGGTGCTCGTCTCCGGCCGGCTGCTCGCCGACATCTGCCGCGCCCTGCCCAACCGCCCGGTGGAGATCTCCACCGACGGTGTGCGGGCCACGGTCGTCTGCGGCTCCTCCCGCTTCACCCTCCACACACTGCCTGTGGAGGAGTACCCCGCGCTGCCGCAGATGCCGACCGCCACGGGCACCGTCCCCGGTGAGGTCTTCGCCTCGGCCGCCGCCCAGGTCGCCATCGCCGCCGGCCGCGACGACACGCTGCCGGTGCTCACCGGTGTGCGGATCGAGATCGAGGGCGACACCGTCACCCTCGCCTCCACCGACCGCTACCGCTTCGCGGTCCGCGAGTTCCTGTGGAAGCCGGAGGACCCCGACGCCTCGGCGGTCGCCCTGGTGCCCGCCAAGACCCTCCTGGACACCGCCAAGGCGCTCACGAGCGGGGACACGGTCACCCTGGCGCTCTCCGGCTCCGGCGCGGGCGAGGGCCTGATCGGCTTCGAGGGCGCAGGACGCCGGACGACCACGCGTCTCCTCGAAGGCGATCTGCCGAAGTACCGCACGCTCTTCCCGACCGAGTTCAACTCCGTCGCGGTGATCGAGACGGCCCCCTTCGTCGAGGCCGTCAAGCGTGTGGCCCTGGTCGCCGAGCGCAACACCCCCGTACGGCTCAGCTTCGAGCAGGGCGTCCTCATCCTGGAAGCCGGTTCCAGTGACGACGCACAGGCTGTGGAGCGCGTCGACGCGGTGCTGGAGGGCGACGACATCTCGATCGCCTTCAACCCGACGTTCCTGCTGGACGGTCTGAGCGCGATCGACTCCCCGGTCGCCCAGCTCTCGTTCACCACGTCCACCAAGCCCGCCCTGCTCAGCGGCCGCCCGGCCGTCGACGCCGAGGCGGACGACGCGTACAAGTACCTGATCATGCCGGTGCGCCTCTCCGGCTGATCCCGGCTTCCCCCGGCCGATCGGGGGACGTGTCCGCGGCAGTTTCCGGCGGGCCCGCTCGGCGCGGAGCGGGCCCGCCGCGCTGTCCCCCGCCGGGCGTAGGCTCGGTCATGGGCGCAAACGCCCCGACGCTTATCACCACGACGCTTAAGGAATCTCTGATGGAGCTCGGTCTCGTCGGCCTCGGCAAGATGGGCGGCAACATGCGCGAGCGCATCCGCCGCGCAGGCCACACCGTCATCGGTTACGACCGCAACCCGGATGTCGCCGATGTCCACAGTCTCGAAGAGCTTGTGGGCAGGCTGAAGGGCCCGCGGGTCGTCTGGGTCATGGTTCCGGCCGGTGCCGCGACCCAGTCCACGATCGACGAGCTGGCCGAGCTGCTCTCGCCCGGCGACGTCGTCGTCGACGGCGGGAACTCCCGCTGGACCGACGACGAGAAGCACGCCGCCGAGCTGGGCCTCAAGGACATCGGCTTCGTGGACTGCGGCGTCTCCGGTGGCGTCTGGGGCCTGAAGAACGGTTACGCCCTGATGTACGGCGGCACCGAGGAGAACGTGGCGAAGGTCCAGCCGGTCTTCGACGCGCTGAAGCCCGAGGGCGACTTCGGCTCCGTGCACGCGGGCAAGGTCGGCGCCGGCCACTTCGCGAAGATGGTCCACAACGGCATCGAGTACGCCATGATGCAGGCCTACGCCGAGGGCTGGGAGCTGCTGGAGAAGGTCGACTCCGTCACCGACGTGCGCGAGGTCTTCCGCTCCTGGCAGGAGGGCACGGTCATCCGTTCCTGGCTGCTCGACCTCGCGGTCAACGCGCTCGACGACGACGAGCACCTGGAGAAGCTGCGGGGCTTCGCCGCCGACTCGGGCGAGGGCCGCTGGACGGTGGAGGCCGCGATCGACAACGCGGTGCCGCTGCCCGCGATCACCGCGTCGCTGTTCGCGCGGTTCGCCTCGCGCCAGGACGACTCGCCGCAGATGAAGATGATCGCCGCGCTGCGCAACCAGTTCGGCGGGCACGCGGTCGAGTCCAAGTCCGAGAACTGATCGGACCGCCGGCGACGCGTCGGCAGCGCAACAACCTGCGAAAGCACCATCGGGAGAGGTCGGCCACCATGCACGTCACCCATCTCTCGCTGGCCGACTTCCGTTCGTACGCCCGGGTCGAGGTCCCTCTCGACCCGGGCGTCACCGCGTTCGTGGGGCCCAACGGGCAGGGCAAGACCAACCTGGTCGAGGCGGTCGGCTATCTCGCCACCCTCGGCAGCCACCGGGTCTCCTCGGACGCCCCGCTGGTGCGGATGGGCGCGGAGAGGGCGGTGATCCGTGCGGCGGTCACCCAGGGCGAGCGGTCCCAGCTGATCGAGCTGGAGCTGAACCCGGGCCGCGCCAATCGGGCCCGTATCAACAGGTCCTCGCAGGTCAGACCGCGTGATGTGCTCGGGATCGTACGGACCGTGCTGTTCGCGCCGGAGGATCTGGCCCTGGTCAAGGGCGACCCCGGTGAGCGGCGCCGGTTCCTGGACGAGCTGATCACGGCCCGGTCGCCCCGGATGGCCGGGGTCCGCTCCGACTACGAGCGGGTGCTCAAGCAGCGCAACACCCTGCTGAAGTCCGCGGCGATGGCCCGGCGGCACGGCGGCCGCTCGATGGACATGTCCACCCTCGACGTCTGGGACCAGCACCTGGGCCGGGTGGGCGCGGAGCTGCTCGCGCAGCGCCTCGATCTGATCGCCACGCTCCAGCCGCTGGCCGACAAGGCGTACGGGGACGTGGCTCCGGGCGGCGGCCCGGTGGCGCTGGAGTACCGCAGTTCGGTCGGCGAGGACGTGGGTCCCGCGCGCACCCGCGAGGAGTTGTACGAGCAGCTGATCGCGGCGCTCGTGGGCGTCCGCAAACAGGAGATCGAGCGGGGCGTGACCCTTGTCGGTCCGCACCGCGACGATCTGGTGCTCGGGCTGCGGGGGATGCCGGCGAAGGGGTACGCGAGCCACGGCGAGTCCTGGAGCTACGCGCTGGCGCTGCGACTGGCCAGTTACGAGCTGTTGCGCTCCGAGGGCAACGAGCCGGTGCTGGTGCTGGACGACGTCTTCGCCGAGCTGGACGCCCGTCGCCGTGAGCGGCTGGCGGAGCTGGTGGCTCCGGGCGAGCAGGTGCTCGTGACGGCCGCGGTGGCCCAGGACGTTCCGGGCGTGCTGGCGGGGGCGCGGTACGCGGTCTCCTCGGGCGAGGTGGAGCGCGTATGACCGCCCGGGGCGAGAGCGGGGCGGGCCGACGGGGATCGGCCTCCCGCGCGAGCGGTACGGGAGCGGCGCGCGCGAAGGGCGCGGGCGCGGGCCGGGCCGGCGGGCCGGCAGAGGCGTTGCCGGATCCGGCCGCTTCCGGGACGGCCTCCGGGGCTTCGCCCGGGACGGCTTCCGGGGCTGCTTCCGGGGCGCCTCCAGGGGTGCCGAAGCCGCCCGAGGTGACCGGGGTCGATCTCGCCCGGGTCGCGTTGCGGGCGGCGAAGGAGCAGGCCAGGGCGCGGGGTGCGGCGGCGCAGCAGAAGAAGCAGGCCCGGCGGGGCGGCGGACTGCGCTCGGGAGCCAGGTCGGACGGCCGGGATCCGCAGCCGTTGGGCTCCGCGATCAACCGGCTGATCACCGAGCGGGGCTGGGAGACGCCCGCCGCGGTCGGCGGGGTGATGGGACGGTGGCCGCAGATCGTCGGCGACGATCTGGCGAACCACTGCGTACCCCTGCGGTACGACGACGACCCGGACGCCCGGGTGCTGACCGTGAGCTGCGACTCGACGGCGTGGGCGACGCAGCTGCGGCTGCTGGCTCCGCAGCTGGTGGCCCGGCTGAACGCGGATCTGGGGCAGGGCACCGTACGGATGATCAAGGTGGTCGGGCCGGGGGGCCCGGAGCGCCGGTTCGGGCCGTTGCGGGCGCCCGGCAGCAAGGGCCCTGGCGACACCTACGGGTGAGGGCGGGGACCGCCGGCGGGAGGGGTGGGCGCCTGGGGCCCCGCGGTCGGGTCCTCCGCTCCTTGAGCCCTTCCCGTAAGGATCACTGGCCCACCGCGCTGAGCTGCACTTTTGGCGTAAACTTGTCGTGTACCGGGCGGGCGTATGGGTGGGTTCGTCAGGGTTCGCGCGAGAGGAAACCGGCCGGTACGGCCGGAGCGTCCCTCACCGTAGCGAGAGGTTGACAGGCCGAAGCGCTCAAAGCCCTTCAGGGCGTCTTGGGGCCCCTTCCCGAATATGGGGAGTCGTCAGCCGCTCATTCAGGGCGGCACATGCGTACTCAGGTACCGGCAAACCCCCATTCATGTCAGTGCTACCGGTAGACTGGTGAGTAATCCCGCCGCTGAGGCGGGAGTCGTCGATACAAGCCGAACGACGCAGCCGCTCCCGCCTGTCCGGAGAACGGCCTGTGCTGTGCCAGAAAGGGCGCTTCGTGGCCGATTCCGGCAACCCCAACGAGAACATTCCGTCCACAGCGGGCGAGCACGGCGAGGTCGCCGCCTCGTACGACGCCAGCGCGATCACCGTGCTGGAAGGGCTGGACGCGGTCCGCAAGCGGCCTGGCATGTACATCGGCTCGACCGGTGAGCGCGGCCTGCACCACCTCGTGCAGGAAGTCGTCGACAACTCGGTCGACGAGGCGATGGCGGGCCACGCGGACACCATCGACGTCACGATCCTCGCCGACGGCGGGGTGCGTGTGATCGACAACGGCCGTGGCATCCCGGTCGGCATCGTGCCGTCCGAAGGGAAGCCGGCCGTCGAGGTCGTGCTGACCGTGCTGCACGCGGGCGGCAAGTTCGGCGGCGGCGGTTACGCCGTCTCCGGCGGGCTGCACGGCGTCGGCGTCTCCGTCGTCAACGCCCTGTCCACGCGGGTCGCCGTCGAGGTCAAGACCGACGGCCACCGCTGGACCCAGGATTACAAGCTCGGTGTCCCGACCGCCCCGCTGGCCAAGCACGAGGCCACCGAGGAGACCGGTACGACGGTCACCTTCTGGGCCGACGGGGACATCTTCGAGACCACCGAGTACAGCTTCGAGACCCTCTCGCGCCGCTTCCAGGAGATGGCGTTCCTCAACAAGGGCCTCACCCTCAAGCTCACCGACGAGCGGGAGTCGGCGAAGGCGACGGCGGGCGCGGACAGCGCGGACGCGGTCGAGCCCGCCGAGGAGGAGGCCGCCCGCTCGGTCACGTACCACTACGAAAACGGCATCGTCGATTTCGTGAAGTACCTCAACTCCCGCAAGGGCGACGTCATTCACCAGTCGGTGATCGACATCGAGGCCGAGGACAAGGACCGTCTCCTCTCGGCCGAGATCGCCATGCAGTGGAACACGCAGTACACGGAGGGCGTCTACTCCTTCGCCAACGCGATCCACACGCACGAGGGAGGCACCCACGAGGAGGGCTTCCGTGCGGCGCTGACCTCGCTGGTCAACCGGTACGCGCGCGACAAGAAGCTGCTGCGCGAGAAGGACGACAACCTCACCGGCGAGGACGTCCGCGAGGGCCTCACCGCGATCATCTCGGTGAAGCTGGGCGAGCCGCAGTTCGAGGGCCAGACGAAGACCAAGCTGGGCAACACCGAGGCCAAGACCTTCGTGCAGAAGGTCGTCCACGAGCAGCTGACGGACTGGTTCGACCGGAATCCCAACGAGGCCGCCGACATCATCCGCAAGGGCATCGCCGCCTCGACCGCCCGGGTGGCGGCCCGCAAGGCGCGTGACCTGACGCGGCGCAAGGGGCTGCTGGAGAGCGCCTCGCTGCCGGGCAAGCTCAGCGACTGCCAGTCGAACGATCCCACCAAGTGCGAGATCTTCATCGTCGAGGGTGACTCCGCCGGCGGTTCGGCGAAGTCCGGCCGCAACCCGATGTACCAGGCGATCCTGCCCATCCGCGGCAAGATCCTGAACGTCGAGAAGGCCCGGATCGACAAGATCCTCCAGAACACCGAGGTCCAGGCGCTGATCTCGGCGTTCGGCACCGGGGTCCACGAGGACTTCGACATCGAGAAGCTCCGCTATCACAAGATCATCCTGATGGCGGACGCCGACGTCGACGGTCAGCACATCAACACCCTGCTGCTGACGTTCCTCTTCCGCTTCATGCGGCCCCTGGTGGAGCAGGGCAACGTCTACCTCTCGCGCCCGCCGCTCTACAAGATCAAGTGGGGCCGGGACGACTTCGAGTACGCCTACTCGGACCGGGAGCGCGACGCCCTGGTGGCGCTCGGCAAGCAGAACGGCAAGCGGATCAAGGAAGACTCGATCCAGCGCTTCAAGGGCCTCGGCGAGATGAACGCCGAAGAGCTGCGCATCACGACCATGGACGTCGACCACCGGGTCCTCGGCCAGGTGACGCTGGACGACGCGGCGCAGGCCGACGACCTGTTCTCGGTGCTCATGGGCGAGGACGTCGAGGCGCGGCGCTCGTTCATCCAGCGCAATGCCAAGGACGTCCGCTTCCTCGACATCTGAGTCGGCCGTACCAGCGACGCCGCAGCTCGAAAGGACTTTGACCAGCAATGGCCGACGAGAACACCCCTGTGACACCTGAACCCGTGATGCCCGAGGCAGAGATCATCCCCGGCGTGGGCATGCGCGTCGAGCCCGTCGGGCTCGAGACGGAGATGCAGCGCTCCTACCTCGACTACGCGATGTCCGTCATCGTCTCGCGTGCGCTGCCCGACGTACGGGACGGCCTCAAGCCCGTCCACCGCCGGGTGCTGTACGCGATGTACGACGGCGGGTACCGCCCCGAGAAGGGCTTCTACAAGTGCGCCCGCGTCGTCGGCGACGTGATGGGCACCTACCACCCGCACGGCGACTCCTCCATCTACGACGCCCTGGTGCGCCTCGCGCAGCACTGGTCGATGCGCATGCCGCTGGTGGACTCCAACGGCAACTTCGGTTCTCCGGGCAACGACCCGGCCGCCGCCATGCGGTACACCGAGTGCAAGATGATGCCGCTGTCCATGGAGATGGTCCGGGACATCGACGAGGAGACCGTCGACTTCCAGGACAACTACGACGGCCGCAACCAGGAACCGACGGTCCTGCCGGCACGCTTCCCGAACCTGCTGGTCAACGGCTCCGCGGGCATCGCGGTCGGCATGGCGACCAACATCCCGCCGCACAACCTCCGCGAGGTCGCCTCCGGCGCCCAGTGGTACCTGGAGCACCCCGAGGCCTCGCACGAGGAGCTGCTGGACGCGCTGATCGAGCGCATCAAGGGCCCCGACTTCCCCACCGGCGCGCTGGTCGTGGGCCGCAAGGGCATCGAGGAGGCGTACCGCACCGGCCGTGGCTCCATCACGATGCGCGCGGTCGTCGCGGTCGAGGAGATCCAGGGCCGTCAGTGCCTGGTCGTCACGGAGCTCCCGTACCAGACCAACCCCGACAACCTCGCGCAGAAGATCGCCGACCTGGTCAAGGACGGCAAGGTCGGCGGGATCGCGGACGTCCGCGACGAGACCTCCTCGCGTACGGGCCAGCGCCTGGTCGTCGTCCTCAAGCGGGACGCGGTCGCCAAGGTCGTCCTGAACAACCTGTACAAGCACACCGACCTCCAGACGAACTTCGGCGCGAACATGCTGGCGCTCGTCGACGGGGTGCCGCGCACGCTGTCGATCGACGCGTTCATCCGCCACTGGGTGACGCACCAGATCGAGGTCATCGTCCGGCGGACGAAGTTCCGGCTGCGCAAGGCCGAGGAGCGGGCGCACATCCTGCGCGGCCTCCTCAAGGCCCTGAACGCCATCGACGAGGTCATCGCCCTCATCCGGCGTTCCAACACGGTGGACATCGCACGCGAGGGCCTCATGGGCCTGCTGGAGATCGACGAGCTCCAGGCGAACGCGATCCTGGAGATGCAGCTGCGCCGGCTGGCCGCGCTGGAGCACCAGAAGATCACCGCCGAGCACGACGAGCTCCAGGCGAAGATCAACGAGTACAACGAGATCCTGGCGTCGCCCGCCAAGCAGCGCACCATCGTCAGCGAGGAGCTGGCGGCGATCGTCGACAAGTTCGGCGACGACCGGCGCTCCGCGCTGGTGCCCTTCGACGGTGACATGTCCATCGAGGACCTGATCGCCGAGGAGGACATCGTCGTCACGATCTCCCGCAGCGGTTATGTGAAGCGCACGAAGACGGACGACTACCGCTCGCAGAAGCGCGGCGGCAAGGGCGTGCGCGGGACGAAGCTGCGGGAAGACGACATCGTCGACCACTTCTTCGTCTCGACGACCCACCACTGGCTGCTGTTCTTCACGAACAAGGGCCGGGTCTACCGGGCCAAGGCGTACGAGCTCCCGGACGCCGGCCGGGACGCGCGCGGCCAGCACGTCGCCAACCTGCTGGCCTTCCAGCCGGACGAGAAGATCGCCCAGATCCTGGCGATCCGCGACTACGAGGCCGTGCCGTACCTGATCCTGGCGACGAAGGGCGGTCTGGTGAAGAAGACCGCGCTCAAGGACTACGACTCGCCGCGCTCGGGCGGTGTCATCGCGATCAACCTCCGCGAGATGCCGGACGGCGGCGACGACGAGCTGATCGGCGCCGAGCTGGTGTCGGCCGAGGACGATCTGCTGCTCATCAGCAAGAAGGCCCAGTCGATCAGGTTCACCGCGACGGACGACGCGCTGCGCCCGATGGGCCGTGCCACCTCGGGCGTCAAGGGGATGAGTTTCCGCGAGGGCGACGAACTGCTCTCGATGAATGTCGTCCGGCCCGGTACGTTCGTCTTCACCGCTACCGACGGCGGGTACGCGAAGCGGACCCCTGTCGACGAGTACCGCGTCCAGGGCCGCGGCGGCCTCGGCATCAAGGCCGCCAAGATCGTGGAGGACCGCGGATCGCTCGTCGGTGCGCTGGTGGTCGAGGAGACGGACGAGATCCTCGCCATCACGCTCGGCGGTGGTGTGATTCGTACGCGAGTCAGTGAAGTCAGGGAGACGGGCCGTGACACCATGGGCGTCCAACTGATCAATCTGGGCAAGCGCGACGCCGTCGTCGGCATCGCGCGCAACGCCGAGGCCGGCCGTGAGGCGGAAGAGGTCGATGGGGCCGATGACGTCGACGGCGAGTTGGCCGAGGTTCACGCCGAGGGCGTGAACGAGGGCACTGTCGAGGGCACGGAGCCTTCGACCGGGGAGCACGAGGAGTAGAGCGTGAGTGGAGCCACGGGCGCCGGTTCGGCCGCTTCCGGAGCTGGAGCGAACGGTGCCCGTGGCCCTGCCACGGACTCCCAAGGGGGCACTGTGACGGACACACGAGGGCCTCAGCCCCAGTACGAGGGTTACGCGACCGGGCCCCTGCCCGGCGAGCGTGAGCCCGCACCGGGGCCGTCGGGGCCGTACCACCCGCCCCAGGCGTATCAGGGGCCCGGACAGCCGGCCGGCGGCACGCTGGGCGGCGCGCAGGGCGTGGGCGGCGCTCAGGCGACGCGTAAGCCACGCACAGGGGCGCGGACCACTCCGCGCACCCGCAAGGCCCGTCTGCGGGTGGCCAAGGCCGACCCGTGGTCGGTGATGAAGGTCAGCTTCCTGCTGTCGATCGCGCTGGGCATCTGCACGGTGGTGGCGTCGGCGGTGCTGTGGATGGTCATGGACGCGATGGGCGTCTTCGAGACCGTCGGTGGCACGATCAGCGAGGCCACCGGCTCGAACGAGAGCAACGGCTTCGATCTGCAGTCGTTCCTGTCGCTGCCGCGCGTGCTCATCTTCACCTCGGTCATCGCCGTGATCGACGTGGTGCTGGCCACCGCGCTGGCGACGCTGGGCGCCTTCATCTACAACCTGTCGGCGGGCTTCGTGGGCGGCGTCGAGCTCACGCTGGCCGAGGACGAGTAGCGCGTCGGGTATCGATTTTGGGACTGGCCCCGACGTGCGCTAATCTTCAGAAGTCAGCGCGACAGCGCGGCGGGGCTATAGCTCAGTTGGTTAGAGCGCATCCCTGATAAGGATGAGGCCACAGGTTCAAATCCTGTTAGCCCCACCAGCACGAAGGCCCCTCACCGGAGACGGTGGGGGGCCTTTGACATCTACGGCTGACATCAGCCGATCAGTGGATCTTCCAGGAGTTCCGCGAGCACCGTCACGGCCTCCCGCACACCGTCGCCCACCCCGTGGGTGTAGCCGTCCATGGTCATGCTGATCTGACTGTGCCGGAGGAGCAGAGGCGATCGCCACCGGCCTTGAGGCGGAGGGCGGCTACAGCGTGGACGCGTACAGCAGCACCGCTATCGGAGTCAGCCCGCACACGAGGCCGGCCGAGAGGCACACGTACGCCAGGAACTTGTAGGCCCTGTGCTGTTGGGCCCGGCACGCGGCGAAGCAGGTGAAGCACGCAATGGCCAGGCACGGCAGGACGATGAAGAAGAAGCCCAACGCGGCCACGGCGTCCCCTCTCCGCTGTTCACTCCGCGGCCCGGGCCCGCGAAGTGGGGGCATCCTCGCAGGCCGTGTCAGGGGCGTACGGGACCGGGCCACGGAAAGGGCCCCCGGCCGGTGTGAACCGGACCAGGGGCCCCGGAGTGCGGTGGACGCCGGGATCAGGGAGGTGGCGCCGGGGAGTCGCCTTCCGGGGCTGTGTGGTGGGAGTCGGCCGGGCCGGTCGTGCGGGCGGTCTCCGCGGGGTCGAGCGACAGGTGACGGGTGGCCGGGGAGGAGCCGTGGGCCTCGGCGCGGATGCGCTGCTTCATCGTGGGCGGCACGGCCCGGTCACGCGGAAGGGTCCATCGGACCGAGGGGACGATCGGGGTTGCCGCGGTGGCTGCCGTGTGCTCCTGGGGCGTGGTGCTCGGCTGCGCCGCGGCGTTCGTGGCGTTCGCGGCGCCCGCCGTGGCGGTGGCGAGGCCCAGCGACGCCAGGAGGGCGAAGAACGCGGTGATGAAGGCGGTCCAGAGGTTCTTGGGCTGGAAGGTGCTCATGGCCCCTCGCTTTCGGACGGTCCGGTTGCTGACTTCTCCGATCATGTGGATCCGGGCCGTGGTTTCGAGGAGCGACGCCCGCTCTGCGCCGATCTTCCGATGAACACCACTCGTATGGTGCAACCGGAGTGGACAGGCCCTCGCGGAGGGTCGGAAAGGGTGCCGAGAGGTCTCTCCGGATGCCGTGAATGGGGTGCTCCGGGCCCCCCGGGCAGGTAACCGATCGGTATCGGCCGGTGTGTATAGTCGGCGACAGAAGGCCCATACGCCAAGGAAAGACGAGGTCGCGCGGTGAAGAAGCTTCTCCTGGTCGCACTGGCCGCCATCGGCGGGCTCCTCGTGTACCGCCAGATCCAGGCGGATCGCGCCGAGCAGGATCTGTGGACGGAGGCGACCGACTCCGTGCCCGCAGGTTCGGGTGTGTGAGACGGCACAGTCTGTTACGGGCCCCGGTCGCTGAGCGGCCGGGGCTTCGTGCTGCTCGGGGCCCGCTCGTCGGCGTGCGGGCCCTTTGTCGTACGTGCGTGACGCCCGGGCCTCCGGGGCCCCCGCGTCTCTTGAGTTCACTGGAGCACATACATAAATTGCTCTGGTGAACCTGGCCGGGTGTCGGCGAGGGCCGGAACGCGGACAAGAGGGGCAATACGGCTGCGACCGGAGACACCGGCGGTGCGGGCGGGGCAGGATGGACCGGCATCGCGGCCGGGCGGTCGACGGCACCGGCGCGTGAGGACGACGAGGGGAAGCGCGTGAAGAGGCAGCGCAACAGGGGTCGGGTGGTGGCCGCGGCACTCGCGGCGATGTGCGCGGCGGCGGCCCTGCCGGGGCAGGCGCACGCGGCCGGTCCCGGGGTGTACGCGTTCGACCCCGACGCGAAGAACGTGCAGGGCGCGGCGACCAACGTCGAGGCGTCCACGCTGGACGAGGGCGTCCCGTACCGCAGCACGATCAAGCCGGGCGAGAAGCTCTACTACCGGGTCACGCTGGACGACGCCTCCGCCGCCTACGTCTCGGCGGTCGCGGTGCCCGGCGACAGCGGCGAGGTCGCCTACGGCGACGGCATCAACGTCAACCTCCGGGAGACCGACAACACCCAGTGCAGCTCGGAGCGGGCGAACTTCGGCTCGGGTGAGTACGCGCGTCCCATCGCCGCGTACGTCTCCCGGACCATCAAGGAGGGCAGCTCCACCTGCCAGGAGAGCGGCCAGTACGACGTCCTCGTCGAGCGCGAGAGCAAGGACACGTCCAACTCCGAAGCCTGGGACCTGGAGTTGCGCTTCCTCCAGGAGCCGCGGTTGAAGAGCGGGGTGACCATGCCGACCGACGGGCCCGAAAGCTGGCCCTCGGCCTCGGCGAAGCCGCTGACCGGGAAGCAGCAGAAGCGGTCCGGCGGGTCCGGGTACTCCGAGGCCACCAGCCTGGAGAACGGCCGCTGGCAGGACACGGTCGCCCCGGGACAGACCCGCTTCTACCGGGTGCCGGTCGACTGGGGCCAGCAGCTCCACGCCACCGCGGGTCTCTCCAACAGCACCGGCGACGTCGGGGAGTTCGTGGGAAACGCGCTCACCCTGTCGCTGGACAACCCCGCCCAGGGGCATGTCTCCGACGCCACGCTCTCGTACTCCGGAGGGCCCGCTTCCGCGTCCCTGAAACCGCTGCCGCCGGTGGCCTACCGCAACCGGTTCGCCTCCTCGACCCAGGTCAGCGCCATGCGCTTCGCGGGCTGGTACTACCTGTCGGTGTCCCTCAGCCCGAAGCTCAAGGAGTCCTACGGCGCCGAGCCGATTCCGTTCGAGCTGGCGGTCCAGGTGAAGAACAAGGCCGAGACGTCCCCGTACGAGGGTGACGCCGGGGTCTTCGGCGTCACCGACCAGGACCGGGAAGTGGCCCGGAAGGGGAAGAACGCCCGGGAGGCCGCGCAGAGCGGGCCGATGACGGTGGTCGCCGCGGCCGGGATCGGCACGGGGTCCGTGCTGTTGCTCGGGCTGGGTGTCTGGACGCTGCTGGCCCGCCGCCGCGTCGCCGGGGCCCCGGCGGCGGGTACGCCGGTGGCCGGGGGCCACCAGCCGCCGCAGGGCTGGTAGCCGGCCCGGCGGCAGGCCGTCAGATCTGGGTCAGGGCCCAGATGCCGACCGCGAAGCAGATCAGCGCCACCACCAGCACCGGGATCGCCACCTTCGGGGGCGGTCCCGGACGCGTTCCCCGTACGGGCGCGCGGGGAGCGGTGTGCTGCACCGGCGGGGCCGGCACCGGGGGCTGTTGCTGCTGGGCGGTGTAGGCGCGGGTGGCGACGGGATCGTGCGGTACGCCGGAGGTCGGCGCCTGGGAGAGGCCCGGCGCGCCGACGGCGTACGGGGGCGGCGCGTCCGCGGTGAACGGTGCGGCCTGGGGCTGCTCGAACCCCGGCTGCGCGTAAGGCGGTTGCTGCGGGGGCGAGGCTCCGGGCGGGGGCGCGAGGTGGAAGCTGCCCGTCTCGGACATCGACGCGGGGGGCGGTGCGTAGGCCTGCCGAGCGGGCTCCGGAACGGCCGGCGGCGCCGGTGCGGCCGCGGGGGCAGGGGCGGGGGCGGGCTCCTCGGGCTGCTGAGGGGCGGTCACGGGCCCGTCGGGGCCGAACCCCGCCGGCAGCGGCCCGATCTGGTCGAACACCTCCACCGGCTCGTCGTCCGGGCCGGGTTCGGGCAGCATCTCGACCGCCGCGGTCAGGGCCTTGCGGGCCCCCGTCGCCGTCCGGAACCGGGCGTGCGGGTCCGGCTGGAGCAGCCCGGCGAGAACCTGCCACAGCGGCTCGGGGATGCCGTTGGGCGCGCTCGGGGTGCCGTGCGCGGCGAAGTGCTCCACCAGCGCCTGGGAGTCGGGCTTCTGGCCCTGGAGGAGATAGAGCGCGACCAGGCCGACCGCGAAGAGGTCAGCGGGGAAGTCGGGTTCGGCGCCCATCATCTGCTCGGGGGCGAAGTAACCGGGCGTGCCGACCACGTAGTTGGTCTCGGTCAGCCGGGGTTCGCCCTTGCGCATCGAGATGCCGAAGTCGGAGAGGCGCAGATGCGGGCGGCCCGTTCCGGTCGCCTCCATCAGGATGTTGGCGGGTTTGATGTCGCGGTGCACCACCCCTTCGGCGTGCACCGTGGAGAGCCCGGAGAGCAGCTGGTCCAGCAGCAGGCAGACGAAGCGCGGGGGCAACGGGCCGTAGTCGCCGATGACATGGGCGAGCGAGCCGCCGCTCACCAGGTCCATGGTGAACAGGACCTTGTCGTCGTCGGCGGCCCAGCTGGCCGGTGCCAGCACGTGCGGATGCTCGATGCGCAGGGCCTGTTCGCGGACGAAGCGCAGCAGCGTGTGCGCGTCGCTCTGCTGGAGCACCTTGGCCGCGACGTACCTGCGGCGGCGGTGGTCCCAGGCGCGCCAGACGGCGCCGACCCCGCCCCGTCCGATCGGATCGACCAGCTCGTACCGACCAGCGAAGACCTCACCCATTGTGTTGCGCCCGCTCCCCGTTCCCGTGGTGCCGCGGCGTCTGCCGCGGCCCGTGTCCGGCCCCGTGCCCTGCCGGCACCAGGGCGCCGCACGGTGTGCGCGTGCCCTGGCTCCGTCGTCCGTCGTGGTCCGGAGCCGCTAGCTCTGGTGCCCCTCGTAGTGCGCGACCGCGTCCGCGGTGCGTCCCGCTCCGTACACCTTGAGGAACTCTGCCAGCTCCGGGTGGGTCGGGGCGAGGGCGTCCGCGGCGTCGATGATGTCGCCGGCCGCCGCGACCGACCGCAGCAGGGACTGGATCTCGCGCACCACACGGCGGACGGTGGGAGCGCCGCCGGTGGAGCTGGTCTGGCCGGTGGCGGTCAGGACCGACCCACCCTGTGACTTCTTGATCTCCCCCATGCGGTCGGTGGCCTCGCCCGCGCTGACGCTGCCGTCGGCCACCTGGCTCGCCAGCTCCTGGAGGGCCTGGACGCGCTGGACCACCGCGGGATTCCCGATCTTGGCCCGCTGGCCGCTCATCAGTTGGGAGAGCATCGGGGCGGAGAGCCCGAGAACAGCGGCCAGCCGGGCCTGGTTCAGGCCGAGGTCATCGATCAGCCGGCGGAAGAGCGCCCCCAACGGCTCTCCGTACCAACTGCGTTGAAGCTCTCTGGCTCTTGCCGTCGCCTCTTGTTGCGCTGCGTCCATGGCGTCTCCCCATCGCTGCGGCTTCGCTGCTGCGAACCTTGCGAGCATCTTACGGAGCGTGGTCGTCCACGGGGAGTCCCTATCCTTTTGCAGGATTACGGGGGTCACCCGGTACTCTGGTCTGCGACGGTAGCCCTGGCACGGACGTGCTGGGCGTTGCCCTCATTCGTTGTGGCCCGGGGCCTTAGCTCAGTTGGTAGAGCGCTGCCTTTGCAAGGCAGATGTCAGGAGTTCGAATCTCCTAGGCTCCACACTTTTACACCCCCCTGACCTGCGGAAACGCAGTCAGGGGGGTGTTTTTGTCCAGCGGTCCGGGCTCATCGAGCACGTCGGGCGGCTGGAGGCGTCACACGCCATTTCTCCCGGAGCCAGGCCAGATCGGTTTCGGCGCGGGCGCGGGCCGTCCGCTCGCGGGTGAACACCGCCTCCGTCTTGGTCAGGACCAGGGTGTACGGGCGGCCCTGGCGCCGGGTGGTGTGAGAGACGGGCAGGCCGGCCAGGTCGATACGGCTGTGGATGTGCCGGCGCTTGTCCTTCGCGAGCGGCCATTCCATGACCCGGCGGGTGCGGGAGGCGAGGGAGGCGTCCAGGTCGGGGCAGAGGTCGCAGCCGGAGCGGCACGTACCGGCCGGGGCGAGGGACCAGTCGTCCGCAGCTCGTACGGGGAAGGCGACGGCTGCGGTCAGCCGGGCCTGACAGTGGTCGGCGAGCGACTGGAAGGCGCCGCCTGCGGGGGCCTCGTCGCGTACGGCGGCCGGGTGGTGTGCCGCGGAGCGCAGGGCGGAAAGCAGGCATTCCAGGGCGGTGTCCGGCAGCCCGCGCAGGGTGGTGGTGATCGTGTCGGCGGCCCGGGGGCCGGTGCCTGCACGATGTGGGCGAGTGTGGTGCCGAGCCGCTCCATGGCCGGGCGGCGTTCCGGCTCCCGGCCTACGCCCAGCCAGCCGGTGAGCTGCTCCTCGGTCGCTTGCCAGGCCCCTTCGGCCAGCGGTGTGGCCACCGCTGCCCCGCCACCGTCAGCGTTCCGCAGAGCGGCACATAGGCCGGGTAGGGAGGCGAGCCATGCCGCGCGGTCGGCCCCGGTGCAGGCGCCGGCCGGCCCGAACCAGTCGGCGACGGTCTCGCGTGCCCACGTCGGTCCGTACCGTGCGGCCGCTTGTGCGAGGTCGGGGGCGTGGACCTCGCTCAGAGTCTCCACCCCGAACGGCGCGAGGAGCATCACGCTCGTCCGAGCCGCTTGCGTGCCTCGTGCCCCATGGTGCGCCCGTCTCCCTGCTCGGCGGCGTGCCGTTCCGGCCGTCCCGAAAACCTAGTGCTCCAGGGAGAGGCCCTGCACATGGTCGACAGGATGATCTTGACATTCGAAGAGTACGTGGGTAGGGGCGAGATCGACGTGGACCGCGCGACGGGGATGACGGCACTGCCTGGCCCCGATCTCGTACGATCCGGAACCGGCGCGCTTCCCGCGGGGGCCGAGTGCCGGAGGTACCAGGCACACTTCATACGTAAACAGTCGAGCCACAAAAGGACTCAGGCATGATCACGTTGACGAAGGAAGACGGCCCGGCCGACCTGGGTGGGGTGACCCATCTGTCCATCGGGGCGTCCTGGGACCCCACCGTCGGGAGCAGCGGCGGCCTGATGGGGAAGCTCCGGCAGAAGGCCGGCACGGACCTCGACCTGATCGCCATCGCGTTGCAGGGCGGGGACCCGGTGCGGCTGGCGGGTCTGGACTCGCTGGACCCGCTGGGCAACGGCTCGCTGGTGCACAGCGGCGACAACCAGACCGGGCACGGTGACGGTGATGACGAGACGGTGACCGTCGAGTTCGCCAAGATTCCTTCGAACATCACGGCGATCGTCTTCATCGCCGCCGCGTACAAGAAGCGCAGCGCGTTCAGCAACGCGCGCAACATCAGCTTCAAGGTGTACGACGCGACGGGCGGCAGCACGCAGCAGGTCGCCGACATCTGGCCGAGCATGCTCACCCAGGACAACGGCGTCGCCGTGGCCAAGGCGATCCGCGAGGGCGCGGGCTGGAAGCTCCAGGTGATCAACGAGACCGGGAAGATCAAGCAGGGCGACGAGCAGGCCCTGATGCGCTTCGCCGTGAGCCGTTAGTCGCCGGTGAGCGGGGCCCGCTCCGCCGTCCTTCGGCGGAGCGGGGCGGGGACGGGGAACGGACAGCGGCTGCGGCGACCGCCAGGGCGGTCGGCCGCAGCCGCGTCCGTTCTCTCAGGGCGTGAACCCGGGGCGCCCCGGGTCAGGGCCGGTCGTCGAGGCCGGGGGTGTCTCCCTCGCCCGACTCGGCTTCGGCCTGCTTGGCCTTGACCTCCGGGTCGAGGTCGGCCCGGGCGCTGCCGTCGACCGAGCTGAGCGGCGAACGCTCGTCGCCCACCTCGGTGGCGACCGGCGGCTCGACCAGCCAGTCCGGGTTGGCCTGCTTGTCCCACCAGCGCCAGGCGGCGTAGGCGCCGCCGGCCAGGACGCCCAGCACCAGGAACCCCTTCGCGGCCCGGCCAGCCTTGGCCCGCCGCTGGTGCTTCCTGGCCAGCTTCTGGATCTCCTTGGCCGTCACCTGGGTGCGCAGCGCCGCGAGGGCGGCCGCGCTGCGGGCGGAAGCCTGCTCGGCGACGGGCAGGGCCATCGACCGGGCGTGCTCGACGCGGGGGGCGGTGTAGTCGGCGGCGCTCCGTGCGGCCTTACGGGTGGAGACCGCGGCGCGGTGCGCGGCCTCGTCGACCCTGGGCGGCACGTGCGTACGAGCCTGTTCGAGGCGAGGTGCGAGGTGGGACGCGTACTGGACACGCGCCTGCTGGGCGGCCTTCGTCACCTTCGGCGCGAGTTGCGTACGAGCCTCGTGCGCGTAGTGGGCCGCCTGCTTCTTGGCTGTGTCGGCGTAGGGCGCCACCACTTCCGCGGCGTGCTGCGCGCTGTCCTTCGCCGAGTCGGTTGCGGCGCGCACGCTGTCGATGCGGGTCACGAGATCCTCCTCCTTGGTGGCGGGTAGGTACTCCGCCTGTCCGCCCAGTTCGAAATCATGCCTGTTGGGTCCACGCCCGGCATGCGGGACGGGCATCCGGGTCATGAGCGCCCTTCGCGGCCAAAACGGTTCATGTGAAGTGTGCCGACGACAATGCCATGGTTCGGTGCCTAACGCGCCGTTTCGTCCGGCATCCGGCCGCACGTTTCCCGGTCCGTGGGAGGATCGGCGGACGTCAGCGATGGATGTGACGTCAGGTGAAGGACGAAGGAAGGCAGACCGTGGCCGAGCAGCTTTACGCCACCTTGAAGACCAATCGGGGCGACATCGAGATTCGGCTTCTGCCGAACCATGCCCCCAAGACGGTCCGGAACTTCGTCGAGCTGGCCACCGGGCAGCGCGAGTGGGTCAACCCGGAGACCGGGGAGAAATCCACGGACCGGCTGTACGACGGCACGGTCTTCCACCGCGTCATCAGCGGTTTCATGATCCAGGGCGGCGATCCGCTGGGCAACGGCACCGGCGGCCCCGGTTACAAGTTCGCCGACGAGTTCCACCCGGAGCTGGGCTTCACGCAGCCGTATCTGCTGGCCATGGCGAACGCGGGCCCGGGGACGAACGGCTCGCAGTTCTTCCTGACCGTGTCCCCCACCGCCTGGCTGACCGGCAAGCACACCATCTTCGGCGAGGTGTCCGGTGAGGCGGGCCGCAAGGTCGTCGACGCCATCGCGGCCACCCCGACCAATCCGCGTACCGACCGTCCGCTGGAGGACGTGGTGATCGAGTCCGTGGTCGTCGAGACCCGCTGACGACCGCTTCCGCTTCCCGCCGGATACCCTCGCGGGAACCAACCGCCCCGCCCGTCCGTACTGATACATAGCGGACCAGCGGGGCGGCCCTGTTCGCGCCGCCGAGCGACGAGGACCGAGAGGCAGGCCAGGACCGATGGACCAGCAGCCGCCGGGGGACCGTGCCGCCGCCGCGGGAAGCGGGGCGCCGACGCCGGCCTGCTACCGCCACCCCGACCGCGAGACCGGCATCAGCTGCACGCGCTGCGGGCGGCCCATCTGTCCCGAGTGCATGGTCAGCGCCTCGGTCGGCTTCCAGTGCCCCGATTGCGTACGTCAAGGCTCGGGCACCGGGCACCACCCGGCGGCCAGTCGGCCTCGGACCCTGGCGGGCGGGTCGGTGGCCGCCGATCCGCGCCTGGTCACCAAGATCCTCCTCGGCATCAATCTGGCCGTCTTCCTCCTGGTCTCTGTCCGTCCCGCGCTGGTGGGCGATCTGACGCTGGTCGGCCGTTGGGACCCGGCACCGATGCTGGTTCCCGCCACGGGCGTCGCCGAGGGGCAGTGGTACCGCCTGGTGACCTCGATGTTCCTGCACCAGGAAGTGGTGCACATCGGGTTCAACATGCTGGGGCTGTGGTGGCTCGGCGGACAGCTGGAGGCCGCGCTCGGCCGCTCCCGCTATCTCGCGCTCTATCTGCTGTCCGGTCTTGCGGGCAGCGCCCTCACGTATCTGATCGCCGCGCCCAACCAGGGGTCTCTGGGCGCTTCCGGTGCGGTCTACGGTCTCTTCGGCGCCACCGCCGTGCTGATGCGCCGGATGAACTACGACATGCGGCCGGTGCTGGTGCTGCTGGCGATCAACATGGTCTTCACCTTCACCTGGGGCGGCATCGCCTGGGAGGCGCACGTCGGCGGTCTGATCGCGGGGGTCGTCATCGCCATCGGCATGGTCCACGCCCCGCGCGGGCGGCGTACGGCGGTGCAGGCCGGTGTGTGCGCGCTCGTCCTGCTGGCCACCGTCGGGATCGTCGTCGCTCGCACGATGTCCCTCACCTGAGCCGGATGAGCCGGATGAGCGGGATGAGCCGGATTCCGGGCGGAACAGGGGCCCTCCACCCCCAGGCGGACCCAAGTTGTCCACAGTCTGCGCAGAATCTTGTGCATGGCAAGAGGAACATGCGTTCCCCTCGTCGCTGAGCTGGGTCTTTCCTTCTGGGCAAAGGGGTGCAGCCCCCCTCGGCGAGGGAGGCTGCGGTCACACCGGCGTCAACATGAGTGGAGGTTATCCACAGATCGTCTGACCTTTTCCCCCGACTGTGGATAACTCTGTGGGTAACTCAGGGCAGGGCTTGCGCGGAGGGTGTCCGTCACTTCCACTGCGTCGACACGGCGAAACCGCCGGCGATGAAGCCGAAGCCGACCACGATGTTCCAGTTGCCCAGGGCGTCGACCGGAAGATCACCTTCGGTCACGTAGAACACCACGATCCAGGCCAGCCCGATGAGGAACAGGGCCAGCATCACCGGAGCGACCCAACTGCGGTTGGTCAGCTTGATGGTCGTTGCCTGCTTCGCCGGGGGCGGCGTGAAGTCGGCCTTCTTGCGGATACGTGACTTCGGCACGAGGGACTCTCCTGTCGATGCGCTGCGTGACCGCGCAGGGATCTGTGGCGGGCGCCGGGGGCGGGTGCCAGGGGGAATGCTGCCTCCCCCGAGCGTCCGTTAGCGTAGTGCTTCTCTGGCGCCTGATGAGATAAGGGTACGTTGAGCAATTCCGCCGACTCCCCAGAAGGCCCGGCCCGGCGCACCTCCGCGTGGGCGGTCCGGGGTCTCACCGCTGCGGTTTTCGCCCTGGCCGGACTCATCTTCGTCACCAGCGCCAACACCGCCAAGGGCACCAATCTGCGCAGCGACTCCTCCCTGCTCAAGCTCTCCGACCTGATCAGGGAGCGCAGCGAGAACAACGGCGAGCTGAACGACGCGGTCGCCGGCGCCCGCGCGGACGTCGACGCCCTCGCCCAGCGCGACGACGGCTCGACCAAGGCCGAGGACGCCCGGCTGAAGGCCCTGGAGAAGGCGGCCGGCACCACGAAGATCAGCGGCGAATCCGTCAGCGTGACGCTCGACGACGCGCCCCCCGACGCCACCGCCAACCCCGGCTACCCCGAGCCCCAGCCCAACGACCTCGTCATCCACCAGCAGGACCTCCAGGCCGTGGTGAACGCGCTGTGGCAGGGCGGGGCGCGGGGAATCCAGGTGATGGACCAGCGGCTGATCTCCACCAGCGCCGTCCGCTGCGTGGGCAACACGCTCATCCTCCAGGGCCGCGTCTACTCCCCGCCGTACAAGGTCACCGCGGTCGGCGACCCGGGCAAGCTCAAGCAGGCGCTCAACGACTCCACCGCGATCCAGAACTACCTGCTGTACGTGAAGGCGTACGGGCTGGGCTGGAAAGTCGACGAGAACGAGGCGGTGACTGTGCCCGGGTACTCGGGCACAGTGGATCTGCACTACGCACAGCCTGTGGAGTGAGCCCGAGCTGAGCCCCGGGGAGGCCGTCCGGTGTCGGTGCGCGTCGTCGTCAGAACCTTCAGTGAACTCTGCATCACCGTGGGCGCGCTGATCATCCTCTTCGTCGTCTACTTCCTGTTCTGGACAGGCGTGAAGGCGGCCGACGCGGCCGAGGGCGAGATCGAGACCCTCCGGAGCCAGTGGGCCCAGGAGCCCATGGCGCCGGCCCCGCCGCCAGCCTCTCGGGAGACGTCCGCGTCCCCGGAGACGTCCGCCTCGCAGCCGCCTTCCTCAAGGACCCCGGACCCGCGGCCGGTCCCGTACCGCGCCGGAAAGCCCTTCGCGACGATGCACATCCCGCGCTTCGGCCCCGACTGGGAGTGGCCCGTCCTGGAGAACACCGCGGTCACCACCCTCCAGAAGGGGCTCGGGCACTACAGCGGAACCGCCCGCCCCGGCGACACGGGCAACTTCGCGGTGGCCGGGCACCGGAGGACGTACGGCGACCCCTTCAAGGACTTCCCGCGGCTGAGGCCCGGGGACGCGGTGGTCGTCAACGACGGCACGACCTGGTTCACGTACCGCGTCGTGAAGAAGCCGTACCGGACCGTGCCCACCGACACCGCCGTCGTCGACCCGGTGCCCCGCGGCTCCGGATTCGAGGGCGCCGGACGCTATCTGACGCTCACCACGTGCGAGCCGGAATGGGGCAGCAGCCACCGGCTGATCGCCTGGGCGCATCTGGACGCCACGCGGCCGGTGAGCGACGGAAGGCCGCCGGAGCTCTCCGGCTGACCGTGCCGGTCCACGCTTTTCCCCAGCTGACCCCCTCCCCGGCCACGGGCCCTCTAGTCTGGTGCGGGTACCGAATGGAGGGGTCAGCATGTACGGCTGGATCTGGCGGCATCTGCCGGGCAACGCATGGGTGCGGGGTGTCATCTCGCTCGTGCTGGTTCTGGCGGTCGTCTACGCGCTGTTCCAGTACGTGTTCCCCTGGGCGGAGCCGCTGCTTCCGTTCGGTGATGTGACCGTCGACGGCGGGAGCGCCGGGGGAGCAGGAGCAGACCAGTGAGCGCACGCGTCCTCGTCGTGGACAACTACGACAGCTTCGTCTTCAACCTCGTCCAGTACCTCTACCAGCTCGGCGCCGAGTGCGAGGTGCTGCGCAACGACGAGGTGACCCCCGCCCACGCGCAGGACGGCTTCGACGGGGTCCTGCTCTCCCCGGGTCCGGGGACGCCCGAGCAGGCCGGCGTCTGCGTCGAGATGGTGCGCCACTGCGCGGACACCGGCGTCCCGGTCTTCGGCGTCTGCCTGGGGATGCAGTCGATGGCGGTCGCGTACGGCGGTGTCGTCGACCGGGCCCCCGAGCTGCTGCACGGCAAGACCTCCCCCGTGACTCACGAGGGCAAGGGCGTCTTCGCCGGACTGCCGTCCCCCTTCACCGCGACGCGCTATCACTCGCTCGCCGCCGAACCCGGCGCGCTGCCCCCGGAGCTGGAGGTCACCGCCCGCACGGCGGACGGCATCATCATGGGGCTGCGCCACCGTGACCGGGCGGTGGAGGGTGTGCAGTTCCACCCCGAGTCGGTGCTCACCGAACACGGCCACCTGATGCTCGCCAACTGGCTGGAGCAGTGCGGAGACCGGGGGGCCGTCGCGCGGTCGGCGGGACTCGCGCCGGTGGTGGGCAAGGCCGCCGCGTGACCGTAGGCCGCCCCGGGCACGAGGCCGGACCGGAGGGCCCTCACCCGCAAGGGGTGTACGGGGCTGACGGCGCGTTCGTGGCAGCGGTGGACGGCCTCGCGGATCCGCTCAGCGATCCGCTGCCCGGCGGGCCCGGCTCGCCGTGGTTCCGGGCGGACAACATCCCGGGCGGGCCGGGAACGGACGGGCCTGGGCCGGGTCCCGGGCCCGTGTACGCACCAGGCCCCGGAGTGCCGGTGCCGGTGCCGGTGCCTGCGCCCGTGCTCGGACACGTACCGGACCCTGGGCTCGGACACGTACCGGATCCTGGGCTCGGACACGTACCGGATCCTGGGCTCGGACACATACCGGCGGCGGCGGCGTCGCACGAGGCTGGTCACACGCCTCACCAAGGGCCTCAGCGGCCCCAGGGAGCCCCGACCGAGTGGTACGACCCCGCCGGGTACCAGCGCGACTGGTACGGGCCGCAGGAGCCGTCTGCGCGCACGGCTCCGGCCGAGGTGCCGGCCCCGGACCGGGGCCTCCGCGCCGAACCGCGCACCGAAGTGATGGGCGCCGTCGTCGGAGGGCCCGCCGAGCCCCGCACCGAAGTCATCAGCCGCATCCCGGCCGAGCCCGGTCCCGGGCCCGAGCCGGCTTCCCGCCCCGGTCCGCCTCCCTCCGGTGGGCGGGCCGAGCGGCGGCGGGCGGCCAAGGGGCGCGGCCGTCGGCGCCCGGAACCGGTCGTCGAACAGGCCGCCCCGGCCGCCCCGATGTCCCGGATGGAGGCCCGGCGCGCGGCCAGGGCGGCCAAGGACAGCCCGGCGGTCGTCGCCAGCCGGGTGGTCGGCGAGGTGTTCATCTCGCTGGGTGTCCTGATGCTGCTGTTCGTCACCTACCAGCTCTGGTGGACCAACGTCCGGGCCGAGCAGATCGCCGGCAAGGAGACGAACCGGATCCAGGACGAGTGGGCCAGAGGCGACCGGAAGCCCGGGGTGTTCGCACCCGGCCAGGGCTTCGCGATCATGCACATTCCCAAGCTGGACGTCGTCGTCCCGATCGCCGAGGGCATCGACAAGGAGAAGGTGCTCGACCGGGGGATGCTCGGCCATTACGGCGAAGGCAGGCTCAAGACCGCGATGCCCTCCGACAAGCAGGGCAACTTCTCCGTGGCCGGCCACCGCAACACCCACGGCGAGCCGTTCCGCTACATCAACAAGCTCGAACCCGGCGACCCGATCGTGGTCGAGACGCAGGACGCGTACTACACGTACGAGATGGCCAGCATCCTCCCGCAGACCGCGCCGTCCAACATCTCGGTGATCGATCCGGTGCCGGTGGGTTCCGGGTTCGAGGGCCCGGGCCGGTACCTCACGATGACGACCTGCACCCCGGAATTCACGAGTACCTACCGGCTGATCGTCTGGGGCAAGATGGTCGACGAACGGCCGCGCAGCCAGGGAAAGCCCGACGCGCTCGTCGGCTGAACATCCTCACGACAGGGACGGTGCGGTGGCAGCGAGGACCGAGCACGACGAGCGGGCCGACACGTCTACCTCCCGGGTGGACGCGCCCCCGGTGCGCCGGCGAGGCCGTCACCCCGTCGCGATGGCCGTCAGCGTCTTCGGGGAACTGCTGATCACCGCGGGCCTGGTGCTCGCGCTGTTCGTCGCGTACTCCCTGTGGTGGACCAACGTGCTCGCCGACCGCGAGGCCGACAGGCAGGGCGACACGGTCCGCAGCAGGTGGGCGGATGGACCCGGCGCCCTGGACACCAAGGACGGCATCGGCTTCCTGCACGTGCCCGCAATGAAGAACGGCGAGATCCTGGTCAAGAAGGGCACCGACCCCGAGACCCTGAACAACGGCATCGCGGGCTACTACACGGACCCGGTCGAGTCGGGCCTCCCCTGGGACGACGAGGGCAACTTCACGCTGGCCGCGCACCGCGACGGGCACGGCGCGAAGTTCCACAACATCCACAAGCTGAAGAGCGGTGATCCGGTCGTCTTCGAGACCAAGGACACCTGGTACGTCTACAAGGTCTACAAAAAGCTCCCCGAGACGTCGAAGTTCAACGTCGACGTGATCCAGCCGGTCCCGGAGGAGTCGGGCGTCAAGGAGCCGGGCCGCTACATCACGTTGACGACCTGCACCCCGGTCTACACCTCGAAGTACCGGTACATCGTCTGGGGCGAGCTGGAGCGTACGGAGAAGGTCGACAAGGACCGCACCAAGCCGGTCGAGCTGCGCTGAGCCGCTGAGCAGCAGCCGCTCGCGCTCGGGCACACGGGAAGGGCCCCGGTCACCGTCAAGGCGACCGGGGCCCTTCCCGTGCCGGGTGGGGCGGGCGGGGGGTCAGTCGTCGCCCAGGCCTCCGATGAAGCCCCCGCCGTTGCCGCCGTTCCCGCCGTTCCCGCCGTTGCCACCGTTCCCGCCGCCCTCGATGGTCACGAGGGTGACGGTGCTGCCCTTGTCCGCCTGGGTGGTCGGCGCCGGGCTGCTGGTGATCACCTTGGCGTTCGGCTTGTCGACCGAGCCCTGGGAGAGCGCGACCACGAAGCCGAGCCCTTCGAGCTGGGCCTTCACGTCCTGGTACGGCCTGTTGCCGATGTCACCGGGGATCGGGACCTGCTCCGGCTGCGCCGGCCCCTTGGAGACCTTCAGGACGATCTGCACGTCCTTGGCCTGCTTGCTCGGGCCCGCGGGGGTCTGCTCGATCACCTCTCCGGCCGGCTTCTCCGAGTCCACATCGGCCCGTGAGACGTTGGTGAACCCGAGCTGGTTGAGCTGGGCCACGGCGGCGTCGTACTGACGGGTCCGCACGTCGGGCATCGGGTCGGTCGTCTGCACGGCCACGGTGATGGTGATCTCGGCCCCGTCCTCGGCCTTCGCGCCGCCCTTCGGGTCCTGCTCGATCACGGAGCCCTCGGTCTCCTCGGACTCCTCCGTGGTGACGTTGACCGTGAAGCCCTTGCCCTCCAGGACTTCGCGGGCGCCGTCCTCGGACTTCTCAAGGACGTTGGGGACCTCGATCTTCGGCGCTCCGGCGGAGACGACGACCGTGACGGTGCCGTCCTTGTCCATGAGTGCGTCCGCCGCCGGGTCCTGCGAGCAGATCTCGCCCTTCTCCTGTTCCTCGCACGGCTCCTCGGCGCCGACCTTCACGGTGACGTCGGTTCTGGACGCGAGTTTCTCCGCCTCCTGCACCGTGGAGCCCACCAGGTTCGGGGCATTGATCCGGCCGTCGTCGCTGGTCGGGGAGAAGATCACCCGGCCGATCAGAATCGCGCCGATCAGCACCAGGATGCCCGCGACGATCAGCAGGATCGTCGAGGTGTTGCTCTTCTTCTGCTGGCGCCGACGGCCCTGGCGGTCGTCGTAGCCGTAGCCGCCGTCGTCCGGGTTGACCGGGGGCAGCATCGACGTCTGCGCGTTGTTCGGGTCGGCCGGGCGCAGGGCGGCGGTGGGCTGGTCGGGGTGGTAACCGTCGTAACCCCCGTACCCCGCGGCGCCCATCGCCGCCGTGGCCGCGACCGGCTGGCCGTCGAGGCAGGCCTCGATGTCGGCGCGCATCTCGTCGGCGGACTGGTAGCGGTAGTCCGGGTCCTTGGTGAGCGCCTTCAACACGATCGCGTCCATCTCGGGCGTGATCTCGGGGTCGAAGTTGCTCGGCGGCTGCGGCTCCTCCCGGACGTGCTGGTAGGCCACCGCGACGGGCGAGTCCCCGACGAACGGGGGCCGCACGGCGAGCAGCTCGTACAGCAGGCAGCCGGTGGAGTACAGGTCGGATCGCGCGTCGACCTGCTCGCCCTTGGCCTGCTCCGGGGAGAGGTACTGGGCGGTGCCGATGACCGCGGCGGTCTGCGTCATCGTCATCCCGGAGTCGCCCATGGCGCGGGCGATGCCGAAGTCCATGACCTTGACCTGGCCGGTGCGCGTCAGCATGACGTTCGCCGGTTTGATGTCGCGGTGGACGATCTGGGCGCGGTGCGAGTACTCCAGGGCCTGGAGGATGCCGACCGTCATCTCCAGCGTGCGCTCGGGGAGCAGCCGGCGACCGGAGTGCAGGAGCTCCCTCAGCGTCGACCCGTCGACGTACTCCATCACGATGTACGGGATGGAGACCCCGTCGACGTAGTCCTCGCCGGTGTCGTACACGGCGACGATCGCGGGGTGGTTGAGCGAGGCGGCCGACTGGGCCTCACGGCGGAACCGGGCCTGGAAGGACGGGTCGCGGGCCAGATCGGCCCGGAGCGTCTTCACAGCTACGGTGCGGCCGAGCCGGGTGTCGTGCGCGAGGTAGACCTCGGCCATGCCACCACGGCCGAGCACCGAGCCCAGCTCGTACCGGCCGCCGAGGCGACGCGGCTCTTCCATAACTGTTCCAGCCCTCTCCGTCAGTCCCGACCGCACCCGTGTGTGGTCCGCGGCGGTGCGCTGTTCGCGCATACGCTACCGGGCACGGGTGACGTGATCAGCCCGCGCCCGGCAGCCGATATCCGACCGGTATCCGATGTCCGGTATGACGGGCGACCGCCGTGACAGGTCTCACTTCTTGCTGTCGATGACCGCTTTCATCACGTCGCGCGCGATGGGGGCGGCCAGCCCGCCGCCGGAGATGTCGTCCCGGTTGGCGTTGCCGTCCTCGACCACGACGGCGACGGCGACCGGTGAGCCGCTGTCGGTCTTCGCGTACGAGATGAACCAGGCGTACGGCTTCTCGCTGTTGTTCAGACCGTGCTGTGCCGTACCGGTCTTGCCGCCCACTGTGACGCCGGGGATCCGCGCGTTGGTTCCCGTGCCGTCCTTGACGACGGTCTCCATCATCTGCTGGACCTTCTGGGCGTTCTCACCGGAGAGCGCGCGGCTGAGCTCTTCGGGCTCGTGGGTGTAGACCGGGTCCAGGTTGGGCGCCTGCCGCTCGGCGACCATGTACGGCTGCATCAGCTTGCCGTCGTTGGCGATCGCGGAGGCCACCATGGCCATCTGGAGCGGGGTGGTCCGGTTGGACGCCTGGCCGATGCCGGCCATCGCGTTCTGCGGCCTGTTGTCCTCGGGGTAGATGCTCGCGTCGGCGCGGACGGGCGTGAAGACTTCCTTGTTGAAGCCGAACTTGTCCGTCTGCTCGATCATCTTCTTGTTGCCGAGGTCGTCGCTCATCTTCCCGAAGACGGTGTTGCACGACACCCGCAGGGCCTCGCGCAGCGTGGCGTTCTCGCAGGGGATGTTGCCCTCGTTCTTGAGCTGCGTGGTGGACTGCGGCAGCGTCCAGGGCAGCGGGGAGTCCGTCTTGGCGTCGATGTCGTCGTAGAGCCCGTTCTCCAGGGCGGCGGCGGCGGTGACGACCTTGAACGTGGAGCCCGGAGGGTAGGTCTCGCGCAAGGCCCGGTTGAGCATCGGCTTGTCCTTGTCCTTCAGGAGCTTCTGCCGGTTGTCCGAGTCCTTGAGCGAGTTGCCGGCGAAGACCGACGGGTCGTAGGACGGGGTGCTGGCGAGGGCGAGGATGGCGCCGCTCTTCGGGTCGAGGGCGACCACAGCGCCCTTCTTCTCGCCGAGCCCCTTGAAGGCGGCCTTCTGGGCGTCGCCGTTGAGCGTGGTGACGACGTTGCCGCCGCGCTTCTTCTCGCCGGTGAACATCGACAGCGTCCGGTCGAAGAACAGCTGGTCGTCGTTGCCGGTGAGGATGCCGTCTTCCAGGTTCTCCAGCTGCGAGGAGTCGAAGGCCTGCGAGGAGTAGCCGGTCACGGGGGCCCACAGGGGGCCGTTCTTCCAGACCCGCTTGTACCTGAAGTCGCTGTCCTCGGTCTCGGCGGAGCCGGTGATCGCCTTGCCGTCGACGATGATGTCGCCGCGCTCGTGGGCGTACCGCTCGATCTCGACGCGGCGGTTGTACTTGTGGCTGGTCAGCTCGTCGGCGCGGACGTACTGGAGCCAGTTGTCCCGGATGAGCAGTGCGAGCATCAGGAGACCGCAGAAGACCGCCACCCGGCGCAGGGGCTTGTTCACGGGCGGACCACCTGCGTCATCTCGGCGTCGGTGGAGGGCGCGGGCGCCGGTGCGGGGCGGCGGGCGGTGTCGCTGATGCGGATCAGGATGCCGACCAGGGCCCAGTTGGCGATGACCGACGATCCGCCGGCCGCGAGGAACGGCATCGTCATACCGGTGAGCGGGATGAGGCCCATGACACCGCCGGCGACGACGAAGACCTGGATGGCGAAGGCTCCGGAGAGCCCGATGGCCAGCAGCTTGCCGAACGGGTCGCGTGCGGCCAGTGCGGTGCGCACACCGCGCTCGACGATCAGCCCGTACAGCAGGAGGAACGCCATCACACCGGCGAGCCCGAGCTCCTCGCCCACGGTGGCGAGGATGAAGTCGGTGTTGGCGGCGAAGAGGATGAGGTCGGAGTTGCCCTGGCCGAGACCGGTCCCGAGCGTGCCGCCGGAGCCGAAGGCCATCAGCACCTGGGCCATCTGCTCACTGGCGGCGTGGGTGCCCCAGCCGGCGAAGGGGTCGAGCCAGGCGGTGACCCGGTCCTGCACGTGCGGCTCGAAGGAGGCCACGCCGACGGCGCCCACGGCCGACATGGTCAGGCCGAAGACGATCCAGCTGGTGCGCTCGGTCGCCACGTAGAGCATGACGACGAACATGCCGAAGAAGAGGAGCGAGGTGCCGAGGTCGGTCTCGAAGACGAGGATCAGGATCGACATCGCCCAGATGGCGAGGATCGGACCGAGGTCCCGCCCGCGGGGCAGGTACATGCCCATGAACCGGCGGCTGGCGAGGGCCAGGGCGTCGCGCTTCACCATCAGGTAGCCGGAGAAGAAGATCGCGATGACGATCTTCGCGAACTCGCCGGGCTGGATGGAGCCGATGCCGGGGATGGTGATCCAGATCCTCGCGCCGAACTGGGCCGGGAAGAACATCGGCAGGATCAGCAGGATGAGCGCGACCACCATGGAGATGTAGGTGTAGCGCTGGAGGATGCGGTGGTCCTTGAGCAGGAGCAGCACACCGATGAACAGTGCCACGCCCATCGCCGAGAAGATCAGCTGCTTGGAGGCGGCGGGCGCGAAGCTGGGGTGGTTGAGCAGCCGCTCCGACTGGTCCAGGCGCCAGATCAGTGCCAGGCCCAGGCCGTTCAGGAGGGTGGCCAGGGGCAGCAGCAGCGGATCGGCGTACTTGGCGTATCTGCGCACCACGAGGTGGGCGACGCCGCCGAGCAGGGCGAGGCCCGCTCCGTAGCCGAGCATGCCCGCGGGCAGTTCGCCGTTGAGGGCGAGGCCCACGTTGGCGTAGGCGAACACCGAGATGGCGACGGCGAAGACGACGAGTGCCAGCTCGGTGTTGCGGCGGCTCGGTGCGTCGATCGCGCCGATGGTGGTCGTGTTGGTGACAACGCTCATGGTGCTGAGGCCCCCTACGGCTTACTGCTTACCGCACTGCGGGACCAGCTTCTTCTCTTCCTCCGAGAGGCTGGGGCCGGGAGTGGGAGCGGTGGTCGGCTTGGTCCCCTTGGCGGAGGACGTGGCGGAAGTCCTGGTGGCGGGGGCTCCGGCGGTGCCGCCGGCCTCGCCCTCGCCCGTACGGGCCTGGTTCTCGGCGTCGGCCGCGCGGCGCTGCGCGTCCTTCTTGCAGGCGGAGGCCTGGGCGGCGAGCTCGGCGACCTTCTCGCGGGCGTCGGTGATGTTGCCCTCGGCGATCGTCGCCTCGACCTGCTTGCGCTGGTACGGCGGCAGGTACTTGAGCTCGATCTCGGGGTGGTTCTTCTCGACCGTCGAGAGCGAGATCCAGGCGAGGTCCTGGCTGATGCCCTGGAACAGCGCGACGTGTCCGTCCTGCGTGCCGACGTAGTACTGCGTCTGCGTCCAGCGGTAGCCGCCGTACAGACCGCCGCCGATCACGGCCAGCGCGAGCACGATGTAGACGGACCGCTTCAGCCATTTACGGCCGCCGCCCGGCTTGACGTAGTCCTCGTCCGTGTAGGCGTCGTAGGAGCCGTCCGGCATGCCTCCGTAGCCGACGTCGCCGCTGCCGGGCGGGCCGAAGCCGCCGCCGGGCGGGGGCACGGGGCGACCGAGGCCGGCGGCGCGGCCGGCGGGCGTCTGCATGGCCCCGCCGTCGCCCAGCTGGGCCTGGTTCTCCGCGACCGCGCCGACGACGACCGGGGTGTCGTTGAGCTGCCCGGCCAGGGTGTCGTTGCTGTCGACGTTCAGGACGTCGGCCACGATGCAGGTGATGTTGTCCGGGCCGCCGCCGCGCAGAGCGAGCTGGATCAGCTCCTGGATGGTCTCCTGCGGGCCCTGGTAGCTGGCGAGGGTCTCTTCCATCGTCTGGTGCGAGACGACGCCGGAGAGGCCGTCCGAGCAGATCAGATAGCGGTCGCCGGCGCGGACTTCGCGGATGGAGAGGTCCGGTTCGACATGGTCGCCGCTGCCCAGCGCCCGCATCAGCAGGGAGCGCTGCGGGTGGGTGGTGGCCTCTTCCTCGGTGATCCGGCCCTCGTCGACGAGGCGCTGCACCCAGGTGTGGTCCTGGGTGATCTGCGTCAGGACGCCGTCCCGCAGCAGATATGCGCGGGAGTCGCCGACGTGCACCAGGCCGAGGCGCTGACCGGTCCAGAGCAGGGCGGTGAGCGTGGTGCCCATGCCCTCCAGCTGGGGGTCCTCCTCGACCATGACGCGCAGCTGGTCGTTGGCCTGCTGGACGGCCGTGCCGAGCGAGGTCAGGAGATCGGAACCCGGTACGTCGTCGTCGAGCGGGACGAGCGTGGAGATCACCTCGGAGCTGGCGACCTCACCGGCTGCCTGACCGCCCATGCCGTCGGCGATGGCGAGGAGCCGGGGACCGGCATAGCCGGAGTCCTCGTTGCCCTCCCGGATCATGCCCTTGTGCGACCCGGCGGCGAAGCGCAGCGACAGACTCATGCGCACCTGCCCCGTCGAGTCCGCCTCGGGGTACAGCCTGTCTCGAGCCACACTGCCCACCCTCCGGTCGGGAACCTGGCAGCGTCCGCCGTCCAGGCCGCCGCGGCTCGCTCGCTCCGCTCGCTCATTGTCGTACTACTTCCGCAGCTCGATGACGGTCTTGCCGATACGGATCGGCGCGCCCAGCGGAACTGGTGTCGGGGTGGTGAGCCGGGTCCGTTCCAGATACGTGCCGTTGGTGGACCCGAGGTCCTCGACGATCCACTGACCGTCGCGGTCCGGGTAGATCCTGGCATGCCTGCTGGACGCGTAGTCGTCGTCCAGCACGATCGTTGAATCGTGGGCCCGGCCCAGGGTGATGGTCTGCCCCTGGAGCGCGACCGTCGTGCCCGTGAGCGTGCCTTCGGACACGACCAGTTTGGTCGGTGCCCCGCGGCGCTGCCGCCCGGGCTGCTGGCGCTGCTGGGGCGGCGCCGCTTGTTGTTGTTGGCGGCCTTGTTGGGGGCGCGCGTCGGCGGCAGTGCGGCGTGAGCCGCGCTGCGTGACGCGCGTTCCGAACAGGTCGCTGCGGATGACCTGTACGGCCACGATGACGAACAGCCACAGAACAGCCAGGAAACCTAGCCGCATGACCGTCAGGGTCAGCTCTGACATTGCCCCCGCTTCACCCTTCGGCTTGCCGGTAAACGATGGTGGTGCTGCCCACGACGATCCGCGAGCCGTCGCGGAGCGTAGCGCGGGTGGTGTGCTGCCCGTCTACCACGATGCCGTTGGTAGACCCGAGATCCTGGATCGTCGAGGGCGTTCCGGTCCGGATCTCACAGTGCCGACGCGATACGCCGGGGTCGTCGATCCGCACGTCGGCGTCGGTGGATCGTCCCATCACCAACGTCGGGCGGGAGATCTGATGGCGGGTGCCGTTGATCTCGATCCAGCGCCGTGTCCGGGCGTCCGGCAGGGGGCCGGACGCGGCCGGCGGGCGCCGGTCGTTCGTGGGGGCCGAGGGCCGTCCGGCGCCGGGCGGCGGGGCCGCGGGCATCGGCGGAGCGGCGCTCGGGGGGTAGCCGTAGCCGCCGGGAGCCTGCGGGGCGGCGGGCCGCCCTGCCCCGGGCTGGGGCGGGGCAGGCTGGTCCTGCTGTGACGAACTCGACGCCAGCGTGCGGCTGCGGACCCGGTAGAGCCCGGTGTCGAGGTCGTCGGCCTTCTCCAGGTGGACCTTGATCGGTCCCATGAAGGTGTAGCGCTGCTGCTTGGCGTAGTCGCGCACCAGGCCGGAGAGCTCGTCGCCCAGCTGACCGGAGTACGGGCTGAGCCGCTCGTAGTCGGGTGTGCTGAGCTCGACGATGAAGTCGTTGGGGACGACGGTCCGCTCACGGTTCCAGATCGTCGCGTTGTTGTCGCACTCCCGCTGGAGGGCGCCGGCGATCTCGACGGGCTGCACCTCGGACTTGAAGACCTTGGCGAAGGTGCCGTTGACCAGCCCCTCGAGGCGCTGCTCGAAACGCTTCATGACCCCCATGGGGCACCTCCTCCGTTGTCATCGTCCCTGTACTGCTTACTGATCGTATCCACGCGTCGGGAAATCGGCTGGTTCCCCTTGTCTGGCCTGTGGATGAGTGTCACCCCTCACACGGATCGTAGAGGTGACCTCCTCACAGTGTCCCGCACCCGGGACGCACTCTGGAGGAGTGGGGGCGAGGGTTCGGGGTTCCCGCTTCCCCTGCCGGGGGCGACGAAACAACGGATGTGATTCCACCCTGGCCAGCGTGCTAATCTTCCGTTTGTCGCCAGGCGCTCACCCCACTGGGTGAGAGTCTGAAAACACCACTCATGCGCGAGTGGCGGAACGGCAGACGCGCTGGCTTCAGGTGCCAGTGTCCTTAGGGACGTGGGGGTTCAAATCCCCCCTCGCGCACGACGGACACCGAAGAGGTGTCCTGGTAGCACCGACGAAATGGTCGGCATCGTGATCACGATGCCGACCATTTTGCTTTCTCCGCCGACCGGGCGGGGTGAGGTGGGGTGCCCGCCGGGACCAGGGCGCCGGCCTGGCACAGGAGAGCGGGGCGGGCGTCACGCGGTACAGGCCGAAGACCGTGGCGGGGCAGAGCTCGTCCTCCGCGGTGACGGCTTCCGTCATGACGCCCGCCGACCCCGGCTCAGGAGCCGGGAGCGCGGAGGTCAGGTCTTCATGCCGTTTTCGAGTTCTTCGGCGAGGATGCGCCAGATCTCGGCGGACAGGTCGATGGTGAAAGCCTGACGGGACCGCGGTGGGTCGCTCTGCAGGCTCAGCGAGGCGGCGGCCAGCCGCAGGCGCAGCCACAGCGTCAGGTCGGCGCTCCCCTCCAGGCCCTGGGTCGCGCGCTCGATGAACTCCAGGGCGGCTCCGTGTTCGCCCTGGCGGAACCGGACGGTGGCCGCCGACCAGAGGGCCTCGGCCTTCAGCGGTCCTTCGTGCTTGTCGACCAGCTCGACCAGCTCGTCCACGTGCGCGCGGGCGTCCGGCAGCCGGCCCTCCTCGGCCTCCGCCGAGACCAGCGAGATCAGTGCGTTGCCGATGTCCGGAACCGTGAGCTTCGCTTCCTTGGCGAGCTTGACCGCGCGATCGGCGACGGCGATCGACTCACTCACCCGGCCGGAGCCGCGGAGACAGCGGGCGAGCGAGGACCAGGCCCTGCATTGGAGCTCCGGCAGGCCCAACTCGTCTGCGAGCGCGGCGAGTTCGCTCAAGCAGGCCAGTTCCTCCTCCTCGCGTCCCAGCCGTCGCCAGTGCTGGGCCACCAGCCAGAGCGCCTGCCCACCGGCTGGGCGTCCGGGACTTCGCCACGGACAACCGGGCCGACCTCGCGGCGATCGCCGCGCGCGCCCCCGGAGGCCGGGTGTACTGCCGACTGGCCACCAGCGGTCACGGAGCACTGTGGCGGCTCAGCCACACGTTCGGCTGCTCACCGGGCGAGGCCGTGACCCTTCTGGTGGCCGCCCGCGCCCACGGTCTGATCCCGTCGGGTCTCTCCGTCCACGTCGGCTCCCAGCAGATGACCGCGGACGCGTGGAGCGAGGCGGGCGAGCTTCTCGCGCTGCCCTTCCCCGCCTTCAGCGCTCCCGACCTGGCCCGGCCGGAGCCCTCGGGGGCAGACTGCCTGGCCCGGCCGAGGTCCCCGGAGGCGGACGGCGCGGAGGTTTCCTCCCGCAACCTGCATCTCCACGACCTCGTGATCGTGCCGGAGCTGCGCCGGCGGGGGCTGGCGCGGAACGTGCTGGACCGGTTGATCCGTACCGCGCGGGCCCAGGGTTACGAACGGCTCTCGCTGGTCGCCGTCGGCGGCAGCGACGCGTTCTGGTCGTCCTGCGGCTTCGTGGCCCATCCCTCGGTCCCGGTGCCCGACAGCTACGGCCGGTCCGCCCGTGTCCCTCCCGCTCACCGCCGGGCCTCCGAGCCCGGAGCGGACGGGGTGTTCGACCCGAATGGGGATCGACAGGCCGGATCGTCCGGTGTTGTGATGGCGCCGAATCTCCGCCGCCGAGTGCGGAGACGGAAGGACGTGTACATGGTCCACGCGGAAGCCGCTGCCGCTCCTGCCTCCCCGCCTCCCTCCCCTTCCCCTTCTCCTTCCTCCTCCCCATCTCCCTCCCCCTCCGCCATTGACGCGCATCTCGCCGAGCGGCTGCTTGTCGAGCAGTTCCCGCAGTGGGCGGACCTGCCTCTCGCTCTACTCGATCCCGCCGGTTCCGATCACGTGATCTTCCGGCTCGGCGACGACATGGCCGTGAGGCTGCCCAGGGGCGACTGGGCGACTGGGCGGCGGGGCAGGCGGAGAAGGAGCACCGCTGGCTGCCCCGGCTGGCGCCCGGACTGCCGCTGGCCGTTCCCGTACCGCTGGGACTGGGGACACCGTCGCCGGAGCTGGGGTACCCGTGGCACTGGTCGGTGTCCCGTTGGCTGGACGGAGCGGTTCCCGAGGTGGGCGTCACCGAGAGGCCCGAAAGCGCCCGGTCCCTCTCCATCGCGCGACAGCTGGCGGACTTCCTCACCGCGCTCCACCGGCTCGCCCCGGCGGGCACGTTCCTCCCCGGCCCCCACCTCGACCTCGTCGGCGAATCGCTGGCGTCACGGGACGCCGACACCCGCGCCGCGATCGCCGCCACCGCGGACGTCTTCGACGCCGACGCCATGACGTCCGCGTGGAACGCGGCCCTCGGAGCCCCGCCGTGGTCCGGTGGGCCCCGGTGGTTCCACGGCGACTTCCACACGGGCAACCTCCTCGCGGACCCCGACGGCCGTCTCTGTGCCGTCATCGACTTCGGCGGGCTCGGCATGGGCGACCCCGCCTGCGACCTCACGATCGCGTACACGTTCCTGGGGGCCTCCGGGAGGGCGGCCTTCCGTACCCTCCTGGCCACGGACGACGGGACCTGGGCGCGCGGCCTCGGCTGGGCGCTCTGCACAGGACTCAACGCGTACACGGCGTATGCGGCCACACATCCCCGCGTGGCCGCCCAGACCACCCGCCAGATCCGCCAGGCCCTGGCCGAGCACCAGTGCTGAGGCAGGACGATCCGGGAGGCGAGTCGCTCCCGTGTAGCCTGAGAAAGACTCAGCCGTATGCGGACAGCTGAGATCCCTCGCATATTCTCAGTCGCTCGCGACTGTCGGGTTTGGTTCGGCAGAACCCCCGCTTCGAAGAGATACCGGAGCGGGGGTTCTTCGTTGCTCCGTGGTTCCATGCCTGGTATCCGTGGTGTTCCTCCTTCTCCACGCTCTCGTCGGTGTTCTCGTCGGTCCGTGTTTTTGACGGACGGGCGGGGTACGGACAGGCGGGTAAGGAGGAGGCGGCGGCGGGTGTCCGCGGGCGGTGATCCACCGGGTGTGGGCGCGGTTTCCGGACAGACCGATGGCCGGTGCAACGGCGCACTTGCATACGCTGGCCGCAGTGGTTGGATCGACGGCGACTCGGCGGTGAAGGGCTGAGCGCACAGAACGTCCCGGAGGCAGGAAATGGCGAAGCAGGCTCGCGCAGTCCAGACGTGGCGGTCGATCGTGGATGCCGCGGCGAGTGTCTTCGACGACTACGGCTACGAGCGTGCCGCCATCTCGGAGATTCTCCGCCGCGCCAAGGTCACCAAGGGGGCCCTGTACTTCCACTTCGCCTCCAAGGAGGCCATCGCGCAGGCGATCATGGACGAGCAGACCTCCACGGTGGAGTTCGAGCAGGAGGGGTCGCCGCTTCAGTCCCTGGTGGACGGCGGCCAGCAGTTCGCTTTCGCTCTGCGCCACAACTCGATGGCCCGAGCCGGTACCAGGCTCTCCATCGAGGGCGTCTTCCTCGGCGGACCGCATCCATGGGGCGACTGGATCGACGCGACGGCCCGGATGCTGGAGCTGGGCCAGGAGCGCGGCGAGGTGTTCCCGCAGATCGACCCGATGGTGTCAGCCAAAATCATCGTCGCTTCGTTCACCGGTATTCAGCTGGTCTCGGAGGCCGACTCGGGCCGGGCCGATCTGCGCGAGCAGGTGGCCGAGATGTGGCGCCACATCCTGCCGTCGATCGCTCACCCCGGTGTCATCGCCCACATCAAGCCGGAGGGCCGGGTGGATCTGGCGGCCCAGGCCCGCGAGAAGGCGGAGCGTGAGGAGCAGGAGGCCAGGATCGCCGCGGAGGCCAAGGGCGCGGGTTCCGATCCCACGACCGACGCGGGCTCCCGATCGGGCGGGTCAGGTCTGCGGGGCGGTGGAACCGGTCGTGGTCCGCGGGCCGGGGCGGTCGGCGACGAGGGCGACGAGGAGCCCGCAGGTGCGGGGGTGGCGGCCGGAGGAGCCGTCGTCTGATGCGCTCCGGGCGCGCTGTGTTTCACGTGAAACGTCCGATTGTTCATGATCATCATACGACAGGGCGGCGGTGCTCCTGGAGCCTCCCCGCCCCTGTCGGAGTGCGCGGAGCGGCTACTTACCTTTAGTAAGCCGCTCGGGGTGGCCCAGTAATCTGGGGAAATGGCGGATCACGGCGAGCAGCCCTGTCGGCGGGTCGACCGGGGGATCAGCCGCGTCTTCGCGTTGTTCGGCAAGCGCTGGACCGGTCAGATCGTCTCGGTGCTGCTGCAGCGACCGGTGCACTTCGCCGAACTGCGACGGGCGATTCCCGGAATCAGCGAGCGCATGCTCTCGGACCGGCTGACCGAACTCGGTGCGGCCGGCCTGGTGATCCGCGAGGTCGACGACGGACCGCCGCTGCGCGTCGCGTACCGGCTCACCGAGGCGGGTGCCGCGATGGAGACCGCGCTCGAGGAGCTGGGGCGGTGGGCCGACACCTATCTGACGCGGGACGACGCAGCCGGCTCCGGGACCGGCTGCTGACCTGCCCGGCCGCCCCGGGGCGTACCGCTGTCGGCCACGCCCACAGGGCCAGCTCCGGCGTCCGTCCGCAGGGCCCGGCGGGTGCCGGGCATCGGCGGTACCGTCGTGCTCGGTCGCTGGAGGAACAGGGCCGCTGGCCGGTCGGACAGCCGGGCAGCCACGGAAACGGTACGAGGGTGGGGGAGGCGACGCTCCATGAGCGGAACCGAGACGACGATGCCTGAGCAGCCGACTGCGGGGGCGGCGGGAACCGGAGAGAGCGCGGGGGAGGATCCGCGCATTCCGGTCGTGACCGGGTTTGCCCGGCGTGGTGCCGCGAGTTCCCCGAAGGCGGCGGGCAAGGCCCTCCGCGACCGGGTTCCGCGGTCCTCGCACGCCTCGCTGGTCCTGCCGCCGGGACGGCCGGACGCCGTGCGGGCGGTCGAGGAGTCGAACCGGGGCCGCGTGCCGGGCCTGACGCCGATACGGGTGGGGCGGATGGCGGCGACGCCGTTCGCCTTCCTGCGCGGCGCGGCCGGGCTGATGGCCCACGATCTGACGGGCAGCCCGGTCACCGGGGTGGGCGCCCAGCTCTGTGGCGACGCGCACGCGGCCAACTTCGGCCTCTACGGCGATGCCCGGGGCGGCCTGGTCATCGATCTGAACGACTTCGACGAGACCGTCTTCGGTCCGTGGGAGTGGGACCTCAAGCGGCTCGCCACCTCCCTGGTGCTGGCGGGCCGGGCCGCCGGGGCCGACGAGGACACCTGCCGCCGGGGCGCGCACGACGCCGTCGGCGCCTACCGGCGCACGATGCGGCTGCTGGCCCGGCTGCCCGCCCTCGACGCCTGGAACGCGATCGCGGACGAGGAACTCGTCTCGCACACGGACGCCCGTGATCTGGTCGGCACCCTGGAGCGGGTCTCGGAGAAGGCCCGCAACAACACCAGCGCCCGCTTCGCCGCCCGCTCCACCGAGGAGCGCCCCGACGGCGGCCGGCGTTTCGTCGACGCCCGGCCCGTGCTGCGCCGGGTGCCGGACGCCGAGGCCGCTGTCGTGGCCGCCGGTCTCGGCGGCTATCTCTCCACCGTCTCCGAGGACCGGGTGCCGCTGCTGGCCCGGTACACGATCCACGACGTGGCGTTCCGGGTGGTCGGCACCGGCAGCGTGGGGACCCGGTCGTACGTGGTCCTGCTGCTCGATCACCGGGGTGAGCCGCTGGTCCTCCAGGTGAAGGAGGCGCGCCCCTCGGTGCTCGCTCCCTATCTGCCCGCCGTCGGTTTCGACGTTCCGGAGGTGGCGCACGAGGGCCGCCGGGTAGTGCTCGGGCAGAAGCGGATGCAGGTCGTCAGCGACATCCTGCTCGGCTGGGCGGACGTCGACGGCAGGCAGTTCCAGGTCCGGCAGTTTCGGAACCGCAAGGGCAGCGTGGACCCCGCCGCGCTCGCCGCCGACCAGGTGGACGACTACGGGCGGATGACCGGCGCGCTGCTCGCGCGGGCGCACGCCCACAGCGCCGACCCTCGCCTGCTGGCGGGCTACTGCGGCAAGAACGACGAGCTCGACGCGGCCGTGGCCGCCTTCGCGGTGACGTACGCCGACCGTACGGAAGCGGATCACGCCGAGCTGGTGCGGGCGATCAAGGCGGGCAGGCTGGCCGCCGAGTTCGGTATATGACGGGTTCGTGGGGCGCTGGGGCGCGGGCCGCGAGGCGCCGGGGCCCCGTCCGTGCGGCGGTGGGGCTCTGTACGTCACGGGGTGGGGCCCGGGCCGTGACGGGGTGAGGCTCTGTCCGTCACGGGGCGCGGCCCGGGCCGGGGCACACCCCGTGTGTGCCGCGCCGCCGGGCCGTGGCCATACGCTGGACGGGTGACCCACGAAGCCGCCGGGGTGCCGACCACCCGGAACGATGAAGACCGGCAGGACAACGACCGGCCGGACGCGCCCCGATCCGTCCCCGAAGCTGGGGACGCCCCGGGGACGCAGGACGCTCCGGCGGGGCCGGACGCTTCCGGCCCCGCGGACGCCGCTGCCGGGGAGTGCACCGGCCCCGAGGACGCCGCGCCGCGCCCCGAGGCGCGGCTGGCCAGGGCGGTGCAGGTCGCCGAGCAGGCGTTGATCGAGTTCGAGATCGCGGTGGAGACCTTCCGGGTGGAGGTCGAGAACTTCTCCCGGCTGCACCACCAGAAGCTCGGCCCGATGTACACCCGCCTCGACGAGCTGGACGCGCTGATCGCCGAGGCGCGGGCCGCCCGGACCGGGGATCCGGAGGACGAGCGCAAGGCGCGGGAGGCGCGTGCGGTCGTCATGCCGATGCCCGGGGTCGACGAGCTGTTCCACGACTGGATGGACACCGACGGGCTGTCGCCCGAGGCCGCGGCGATGCTCACCGAACAGCCGGTCCGGCCGCCGAAGCGGGTCAGGCCGAGCGAGGAGGCCCGCAGGCTCTACCGGGAGCTGGCCCGCAAGGCGCACCCGGACCTCGCCCAGGACGAGCCGGAACGGCAGCGCCGGGACGAGTTCATCACCCGGGTGAACGCCGCCTACGGGCGCGGCGACGTCGACCTCCTCAAGGAACTCGCGACGGAGTGGGCGGCAGGCCCGGTGCAGCCCCTGGCCCCGCTGAGCGAGAGCGAGGAGCTCTATGCCCGGCTGGAGTGGCTCAGCCGGCGCAAGGAGCTGCTGACGGTGCTCGCCAAGGAGCTGGAGGACGGCGCGATCGGCTCGATGCTCCGGATGGCCCCCGACGACCCGGATCAGCTGCTGGAGGACATCGCGGAGCAACTGCTGGGCGAGGTCTCCCGGCGCGAGGCCGAGCTCGCGGAGATGGTGCAGTAGCGTTCCGGGTGACTCTGCCGCGTACGGACGGGGCTCCTGCACGAGGCCCCATGTACGAGGTCCAAGACCGCACGAGAGAAGGCATGACCCATGAACTTCGCCCCGCTGCCCTCGGTGGACGCCGCGGCGGTGCCGTCGGACGGCTTCGTCCTGGACGTCCGTGAGAACGACGAGTGGGCGGCCGGTCACGTCGAGGGTGCCCTGCACATCCCGATGAGCGACTTCGTGGGCCGGTTGGGCGAGCTGACCGAGTCCGCCGATGACGGCCGGCGCGTCCATGTGATGTGCCGGGTCGGCGGCCGGTCGGCCCAGGTCACCCAGTACCTGGTCCAGCAGGGCATCGACGCCGTGAACATCGACGGCGGCATGCAAGCCTGGGACGGCGCCGGACGCCCGATGGTCACGGACAACGGGACGCCCGCCTTCGTCCTCTGAGCCCCGGGCGGGCCTGGCCGGTGCCGTCAGCGCTGTCGTTGGCCGTTGGTGCCGTTGGTGCTGTCGGTGCTGTCGGTGCTGTCGGTGCTGTCGGTCAGCCGAGCGGGTGGGCGGCCAGCAGGTCGCCCAGGGCCTCCTCATGGGCCGCGGCCGGGCCCAGGGAGAGTTCGATCTGCTTCGCCCAGGCGTGGAAGCGGTGCAGTGGGTAGTCGGTGTCCGCGCCGAAGCCGCCGTGCAGGTGCTGTGCGGTCTGCACGACGCGGCGGACGCCGTCGGAGGCCCAGATCTTCGCCACGGCGACATCGCCCGCCGCGGGCAGCGGCCCCCCGGCGTCGGCCGAGATCCGCCAGGCGGCCTGCCAGAGCGTCGCCTCCATCGCCCGCAGGTCGATGTACCGGTCCGCTGCCTGGACGGCCACCGCCTGGAACGTGGCGACCGGGAATCCGAACTGCTCGCGCTTGCCGGTGTAGGCGGCGGTCATCGCGAGCACCCGCTCGCCCAGCCCGAGCGCGAGCGCGCAGGTTCCCGTGGTGAGCAGGGACCGCAGCCACTCCCAGCAGCCCGGGTCGTCGATCAGCTCCCGGTCGGTCACCCGCACAGCGTCGAGCCGGACCTCGGCCAGCCGCTCACCGCTGGTGGAGACCTGGTCCGCCAGGGTGACGCCCTCGCGGGTACGGGGCACGAGTGCCAGGACCGGCCGGCCCTCCGCGGTGTGCGCGGGGATGGCGATCCAGTCCGCCACCTGGGCCCACGGAACCGCGGACTGCACCCCGTCGAGCACCCAGCCGGAGCCGCTTGCCGCCGCCGACGCCCCGCGGCTCTCCTCGTTCTCGCCGCTCTCCCCGTACGGCCGTGCGGCGACGGCCAGTTCGGCGGGATCGTGACCGCTGCGCCCGTTGGCGCCGACGGTCAGGATCAGTTCGCCCCGGCCTGCCGGGGGCAGCAGCTCCGCCGCGAGGGTGCTCCCGCCGTACCGCTGGACCGTCATGGCGACCGCACAGCTCTCCAGCAGCGGGACCCTGGCCAGCACCTTCGCCGACTCCCGCAGGACGAGGCAGAGCGCGATCGGGTCGAGGCCCGCGCCTCCGTGGTCCGGCGACAGGGTGAGACCGAGCAGATCCGTGCGCGCCAGCTCGTTCCACAGCTGTCGGTCGATGTCCTCCGCCACGGCGCCCGGGGTCAGGGCGGGGCTGGGAACGCGGTCGGGTGCGACGTCCGAGAAGACCGCCCTGGCCGCCTCGACGGCCGCCTGCTGTTCCTCGGTGAAGGTGAAGTCCACTGTCCCGGCCTCCCGCTAACCGTGCACGACCTGACGGAACGTCAAGATAGAACAGGTTCTAGAGGAAGGGAACAGCGCGGAGGCGTGGCGGTGGGTCAGCGACCCCAGGGACCCCAGGGACCCCAGGCACCCCAGGGAGCCCAGGGACCCCAGGCACCCCAGGGACCCCAGGGACCTCATCGGTCGAAGTCCAACTCCACCTCCGGGGTGAGCGGATGCGACTGACAGGCCAGCACGAACCCCGCCCCGGTCTCCTCCGGTTCCAGCGCGAAGTTGCGGTCCATCCGGACCTCGCCCGAGACGAGGAACGCCCGGCAGGTCCCGCACACCCCTCCCTTACAGGCGTAGGGAGCGTCCGAGCGGCTTCGCAGCACCGTCTCCAGCAGGGATTCGGTGTCCTGCACGGGCCAGCTGCCCGAGCGGCCGTGGAGGGTGGCCGTCAGCACGGCGTCGGACGGGGCGGCGACCTTGAGCGCCGTCACGTCGGTGGGGCCCTCGTCGACGTGGAAGATCTCCTGGTGGACCCGGGAGCGGTCGACGCCGAGGGTTTTCAGGGCCTTCTCCGTGCCCCGCACGAGGCCGAGCGGCCCGCACAGGAACCAGCCGTCCACCTCCGCCACCGGAAGCACGGCGGGCAGCAGGCCGGTGAGCCGTTCGGCGTCCAGCCGCCCGGAGGGGAGTCCGGCCGCCTGCTCCTCCCGGGAGAGCGCGGTGACCAGCTGGAAGCGGTCCGGCCAACGGTCCTTGAGGTCGGCCACCTCGTCGAGGAACATCGTCGAAGCCGCCGTGCGGTCGCTGCGGATCAGGCAGAACCGGGCCGTCGGCTCCCGGTCGAGCAGGGTGGCAGCCATGGACAGCACCGGGGTGATGCCGCTGCCGCCGACCACCGCCGCGAACAGACCGGGACGCGGCCTCAGGACGAAGCGGCCCATCGGAGGCATGGCCTCCACCCGGTCCCCGACGGCCAGCTCCTTCAGGGCGTACGTGGAGAACGCCCCGCCGTCGACCATGCGGATGCCCACCCGCAGGACCGGTTCGCCGGGCTGTTCGATGGCCGGTGCGCAGATCGAGTACGAACGGCGGATCTCCTGGCCGTCCACGGTGTAGCGCACGTTCAGATGCTGGCCGGGGGCGTGGCGGAAGGTCTCGCGCAGCTCGGCCGGCACGGCGAGCGTCACGGCCACCGCGTCGTCCGTGATCCGTTCGATCGCGCTGACCCGGAGCGGATGGAACATCTACAACTCCTTGAAGTGATCGAACGGTTCACGGCAGGCGACGCAGCGGCGCAGGGCCTTGCACGCCGTGGAGGAGAACCGGCTGAGCAGTTCCGTGTCCGTGGAACCGCAGTGCGGGCAGCGCACCGAGAGCGTCAGCGGCACGGGGCCGCCGACGGGGCCCTGGGCGCGCGGCGGGGCGATGCCGAACTCGGCCAGCTTGCGGCGCCCTTCGGCGCTGATGTCGTCCGTGGACCAGGCCGGCGCCAGGACGGTGACCACGGAGACGTCCGGTACGCCGTGGTCGTGCAGCACGCGCTCGATGTCGGCGGACATCGACTCGATCGCCGGGCAGCCGGTGTAGGTCGGAGTGAGCTGTACGGTCACCCGGCCCGGCCCGTCCAGGTGTACGTCACGCAGGACGCCGAGCTCCGCCAGCGTCAGCACCGGCAGTTCGGGGTCGGGCACGGAGCCGGCGAGATCGCGCAGCTCCGCCTCCAGCCGGGTGTCGGTCACCATGACGCCCCCGGATGGCTCCGGTGCAGATGCTGCATCTCGGCGATCATGCGGCCGAACGGCTCGGTGTGCAGGCCCTGCCGGCCCGCTCCGGCCGCCCAGCCCCCGGACCGCCGGCCCGCCGGGAGGGTCAGACCGGCCCGCTCGACGACATCGGTGACGGCGGCGAGCCAACCGGCCTCCAGCGCTTGCCAGTCGACACCGGAGTCCGGGGAGTCGAGCCCCTCGACCGGCTGGAACATCTCCCCGGTGAACCGCCACAGCGCGTCCAGGCCGTTCCGCATCCGGGTGCGGCTCTCCTCGGTGCCGTCGCCGAGCCGCAGGACCCACTGCTCGGCGTGGTCGCGGTGGTAGGCCACCTCCTTGACGGCCTTGGCCGCGAGGCCGGTGAACTCGCCGTCCCCGGCTGCCAGGCGCTCGTACAGCAGGTGCTGGTAGACCGAGAAGTAGAGCTGCCGGGCGATGGTGTGCGCGAAGTCCCCGTTCGGCTGCTCGACCAGCTGGAGGTTGCGGAAGGCCCGCTCCTCGCGGAGGTACGCGAGCTCGTCCTCGTCGCCGACGAGCGAGAGCAGCACCCGGGCCTGTCCCAGCAGGTCGAGGGCGATGTTGGCGAGGGCCACCTCCTCCTCCAGGACCGGGGCGTGGCCGGCCCACTCCCCCAGCCGGTGCGAGAGCACCAGCGCGTCGTCGCCGAGGGCGAGGGCGGCGCTCACAGGTGCTTCACCCCGTCCGGGATCTCGTAGAAGGTCGGGTGGCGGTAGGGCTTGTCGCCGGCCGGCTCGAAGAAGGAGTCCTTCTCGTCGGGGGAGGAGGCGGTGATCCCGGTAGACGGGACCACCCAGATCGAGACGCCTTCCGAACGGCGGGTGTAGAGGTCGCGGGCGTTGCGCAGGGCCATCTCGGCGTCCGGCGCGTGCAGACTGCCCGCATGGGTGTGGGACAGTCCGCGGCGCGAGCGCACGAAGACCTCCCACAGAGGCCAGTCGGTCGAGCTGCTCATGCCGTCTCCTCCACGTGGTGCGCGGGCGCGCTGTGCTGTGCCGGTGTCCGGGGTGATGACTGCGCCGGTGCGTGCTTGGCGGCGTAAGCCGCTGCCGCGTCGCGGACCCAGGCGCCCTCCTCGTGGGCCCTGCGTCGCTGGGTGATCCGCTGTTCGTTGCAGGGGCCGTTGCCCTTGAGGACCGCCTGGAACTCGGCCCAGTCGATCGCGCCGAACTCGTGCCGGCCGAGCTCCTCGTCCCACCGGATGTCGGGGTCGGGGAGCTCCAGGCCCAGCGCTTCGGCCTGGGGAACGCAGATGTCCACGAAGCGCCGGCGCAGCTCGTCGTTGGAGTGCCGCTTGATCTTCCAGGCCATGGACTGCTCGGAGTGCGACGAGGCGTCGTCGGGCGGGCCGAACATCATCAAGGACGGCCACCACCAGCGATTCACCGCGTCCTGGGCCATGGCGTGCTGGGCCTCGGTGCCACGGCTGAGGGCGAGGAGCAGCTCGTACCCCTGGCGCTGGTGGAAGGACTCCTCCTTGCAGATGCGGACCATCGCGCGGGCGTAGGGGCCGTAGGAGCAGCGGCAGAGCGGCACCTGGTTGGTGATCGCCGCCCCGTCCACCAGCCAGCCGATGGCGCCGACGTCGGCCCACGTCAGCGTGGGGTAGTTGAAGATCGAGGAATAGCGCTGGCGGCCCGCGTGGAGCTTGTCGAGCAGCTCCTCGCGGCTGGTGCCCAGGGTCTCGGCGGCGCTGTAGAGATACAGGCCGTGGCCCGCCTCGTCCTGCACCTTGGCCATGAGGATCGCCTTGCGGCGCAGCGAGGGCGCCCGGGTGATCCAGTTGGCCTCGGGCTGCATGCCGATGATCTCCGAATGGGCGTGCTGGGCCATCTGGCGCACCAGCGTCGCCCGGTAGGCGTCGGGCATCCAGTCGCGCGGCTCTATCCGCTCGTCCGCCGCCACGGCCGCGTCGAAAGCCGCGATGCGGTCCGCGTCCACCGCATCCTCCGTGCCGAGCGTCTTCTGCGTCGTCTGGTCCGCAGTCACTGCCGCCATCCCGGGCTCCCTACCGACCGATCGTTCGGTTCCTTGACTTCAATGGTGAGTCGGAGGCCCGTAGGGTGTCAACCCTGTGGATAACTGAGTGGTGATCGACGGCGATCGGGGCGGGATGGATTCGGACCACGACAGGAGCTCCGCGGGCGGGGGGAAGGACGTCTGGCCGCAGGCGTTGAACCGGCCGGCGGAGGCGCGGGACACCCCCGAAGCCATACCGCCGACACCCTTGGTGCCTGTCCCGGTGCCTGAGCCGGGCCCCTCGGCCACCGGCCGGGGCATAGCCGGGCTCTCCCTTCCCTACCAGGTGGTCGCGGCTCTGGCGCTGTCCCTGATCGGGCTGCTCGCCTGTACGCAGGTGGCCATGGTGTTCCTGCACGTCGCCCCGTCCAACACGCTGTCCAAACAGCACGGGAAGACGATCGACCGCTGGATCTACCCGGAGTTCGAGCAGAACTGGAAGCTCTTCGCTCCCAACCCTCTACAGCAGAACGTCGCCGTCCACGTGCGCGCCGACGTGGTGGGGGCCGACGGCCGCCGCACGACCAGGTGGATGAACCTGACGCACGAGGACGGCGAACAGATACGCGGCAACCTCTTCCCCAGCCACGTGGACCAGAACGAGCTCCGCCGGGGCTGGGACTTCTACGTCAATTCCCACGACAGCGAGAACCGCCCCAACGGTCTGCGCGGGGATCTCTCCGAGCGTTACGTGCGGCGCATCACGATGCTGCGGCTGAGCGAGCGCGACTACGGCGGCACGATCGAGCGCATCCAGCTCCGCTCCGCCACCAACTCCATCGCCCCGCCCCCGTGGAGCAACGAGAAGATCAGTACCCGGCCCGTCTACCGGGTACTCCCCTGGTGGACCGTGACGCCGGAAGATCTTCCCGGGCGCGACGCGGACCAGGTCCGGGACGAGGCGCGCGGCGTGGAGGAGAACCAGTGACCGTTCCCTCGCCGGCCGGCCCCCCGAGCGGGGGCCCTCAGAACGCCGGCATGCAGAACGCCGGCCCCCAGAGCATCGACCCGCGGAACGGCGGCCCCCGGAACGCCGGCACGCAGCCCCCGGCTTCCCGCCCGGCCGTGCTCCCTTCCGGCGGTTTCGGTGGTCCCGGCGGTGGCCCGGCCCGTGCCCTCCAGCGCGTCACCGCCTCGGCCCTCGGTCCGTACCAGAGCGCTGTCGTCCGGATCGGCTTCGCCGCCACGTACCTCTTCTTCCTGTTGCGCGAGCTGCCGAACCGCCATGAGCTGTACGGCCCGGACAGCCCGTGGCACTGGGACCTGGCGCGCCGGCTCACCAACGGCAACGAGGCCTTCTCCGTCCTGATGTGGACGGACAGCACGGTCTGGTTCGAGGCCGTGTACGCCCTCACGCTGCTGTCCGCCGCGGCCCTGCTGCTCGGGTGGCGGACCCGGACCATGTCCGTCCTCTTCATGGTCGGCGTGCTCTCGGTGCAGAACCGCAGCATCTTCATGGGCGACGGCGGCGACAACGTCGTCCACCTCATGGCGATCTACCTGGTGCTGACGCGCTGCGCCCAGGTCTGGTCGCTGGACGCCCGGCGGGCGGCGCGCGCCGGGCGCCGCGCCGCGGCGGGCCTGTCGCCCCCGCGGGACATCGTGGGCCCGGTGTTCTGGGTGCTCCTCGGCTACGTGCTCGTGACGGCCACGCTGATGGGCGGACTGGGCGGCACCTGGTGGCTCCCCACCCTGCTGTGGGTGATCTGGCTCTCCGCCGCCGCCTGGTGGGCCGTGGACCGCTACCTGCCGCACAGCGAGCCCCGCACCCTGCTCGATGTGCTGGCCAACCTCGCCCACAACGCCACACTCGCCGTGATCATGGCCGAGGTGTGCCTGATCTACGCGACCGCAGGCTGGTACAAGATCCAGGGATCGCGCTGGCAGGACGGCACCGCGCTCTACTACCCGCTCAACCTCGACTACTTCACCCCGTGGCCCGCCCTGTCGGACATCCTGGGCGCCAGCGGGCTGATGGTGATGGTGCTGACGTACGGCACGGTCATCGTGCAGGTCGCCTTTCCGTTCACGCTGTTCAACCGGCGCGTCAAGAACATTCTGCTGGTCGTGATGATCTGCGAGCACGCCGGAATCGCCCTGCTCCTGGGGCTGCCGTTCTTCTCCATGGCGATGATCGCGGCCGACGCCGTGTTCCTGCCGACGGCCTTCCTCATGTGGCTGGGAGCCCGCGCCACGATCGGCAGGCGGCGGCTGCTCTCCGGGCTGCCCGGCCGGCCGCGCACACCGGGGGAGGCCGGGGAGCCAGGGGCGGCCTCCGGCCCGGTCGGACCACCGGAGGCCGGGCCGGTGCAGGACGGCCGGGGCGGCGGCCCGGAGGAGCCCCGACGTCAGGGTGGCGCCGGGGGCCATACGCTCGTCGGGTGAGCAGTGAGACCGGCAGAACCCAGCAGACCCCCACAGCGGCGGAACCCCGCCCGGCGGAAGGCTCCCCGGCGGGGCCTCTTCAGGAGGAACCCCTCCAGTACGACGACGGCTACGGCCAGCCGGTCGGTGTCGGGCCGCACCCGCTGCCGTGGCCCGAGGGCGAGCGCTACGACCCCGAGCTGCTGGCCCAGGGCGACCGGCGCAACGTCGGTGACGCGTACCGCTACTGGACGCGGGAGGCGATCGTCGCCGATCTCGACCTGCGGCGGCACGACTTCCACGTCGCCGTGGAGAACTGGGGCCACGACTTCAACATCGGCTCGGTGGTGCGGACCGCCAACGCCTTCCTGGCCAAGGAGATCCACATCGTGGGCCGGCGGCGCTGGAACCGGCGCGGGGCCATGGTCACCGACCGCTACCAGCATGTGCGCCACCACCCCGACACGGCGGACCTGACCGCGTGGGCGGCGGCCGAGGGGCTGCCGATCATCGGGATCGACAACCTCCCCGGCGCCGTACCGCTGGAGCGCACCGAGCTGCCGCGCCGCTGCGTCCTGCTCTTCGGCCAGGAGGGGCCGGGCCTGACCGAGGAGGCGCGTGAGCACGCCTCCATGGTGTGCTCGATCGCGCAGTTCGGCTCGACCCGGTCCATCAACGCGGGCGCCGCCGCCGCCATCGCGATGCACGCGTGGGTGCAGCGCCATGCCGACGTCCCGGACCCGCGAGAGACCCCCTGATCACGCCTGGCGGCGCACCTCCACCACACGGAAGCGGTTGGCGACGAAGGCCCCGTCGCAGAGCGCCGCGTTCGCCGCGGGGTTGCCACCGGAGCCGTGGAAGTCGGAGAAGGCCGCTGTCTGGTTGACGTAGACCCCGCCGGTCAAGTTCAGCGAGAGCTGGGCGGACTCGTCCAGGCAGACGTCCTCGACGGCGCGCTCCACCTCGGGAGACGTGGTGTAGGCGCCGACCGTCATCGCCCCCTTGTCGCGGATCGTCCGGCGGAGCAGGTCCAGGGCGGCGGTCGTCGACTCGACGGCGACGGCGAAGGACACCGGCCCGAAGCACTCCGAGAGGTAGGCCGCGCCATCGTCGGTCTTGGTGCCGTCGAGCTTCACGATGACCGGCGTACGGACGACCGCGTCGGGGAATTCGGCGTTCGCGACCGTACGCGAGGGAAGGGCCACCTCGCCCAGCTCACCGGCCGCCTCCACCCGGGCCCTGACGTCCGGGTTGACCAGGGCGCCGAGCAGGGCGGACGCGCGCGCGTCGTCGCCGAGCAGTCCGGTGACGGCGGCCGCGATGTCGGCGACCACGTCGTCGTAGGACTTGGCGCCGCCGTCGGTGGCGATGCCGTCCCGGGGAATCAGCAGGTTCTGCGGGGTGGTGCACATCTGGCCGCTGTACAGCGAGAGCGAGAACGCCAGGTTGGCGAGCATGCCCCGGTAGTCGTCGGTGGAGTCGACGACGATCGTGTTGACACCGGCCTTCTCCGTGTAGACCTGGGCCTGGCGGGCGTTCTCCTCCAGCCAGTCACCGAAGGCGGTGGAGCCGGTGTAGTCGATGATCCGGATCTCGGGGCGGAGCGCGAGGGTCTTGGCGATGCCCTCGCCGGGCCGCTCGGCGGCCAGCGCGACCAGATTCGGGTCGAAGCCCGCCTCGGTCAGCACCTCGCGGGCGACGGACACCGTGAGGGCCAGCGGAAGCACGGCGCGCGGGTGCGGCTTGACCAGCACCGGGTTGCCGGTGGCGAGGGAGGCGAAGAGGCCGGGATAGCCGTTCCACGTGGGGAACGTGTTGCAGCCGACGAGCAGCGCGATGCCGCGGCCGGACGTGATGAACGACTTGTGCAGCTTCAGCGGATCGCGCTTGCCCTGCGGCTTGGACCAGTCGGCGGTCTCCGGGGTGCGGACCTGTTCCCGGTAGGCGTAGGCCACGGCCTCCAGGCCACGGTCCTGGGCGTGCGGGCCGCCCGCCTGGAACGCCATCATGAAGGCCTGGCCGCTCGTGTGCATCACGGCGTGGGCCAGCTCGTGGGTGCGGGCGCTGATCCGCGACAGGATCTCCAGACAGACCAGGGCCCGGATCTCCGGTCCCGCCGCCCGCCAGGCGCCCGTGCCGGCCTTCATCGCCGGAAGCAGGACATCGAGGTCGGCGTGCGGATACTCGACGCCGAGCTCCGGACCGTACGGCGAGACCTCGCCGCCGGTCCAGCCGTCGGTGCCGGGCTGCCCCAGGTCGAGACGGGTGTTCAGGACGGCGTCGAAGGCGGCCTTGCCCTCGGCCGCGCCGAGACTGCCCGGGGCACCGCCCTCCCCGTAGGCCTTCGGGTGCTCGGGGTGCGGCGACCAGTACGCGCGGGTGCTGATCGTGTCGAGGGCCTGGTCGAGCGTGGGCCGGTGGGTCTCGGACAGCTGCTGGGGGGTGAGCACGGCGGCCATGGCGGACCAACTCCTCATCGAGCCGGGCGGGGACGTACGGACGGAGTTAGAGTAACCGAACGATCGGTCGGGACAAGGGCCCCCGGGGGAACCTGTGGACAACTTCGACGGTCCCCGCCTGTGCGGGGCCGATCCCTCATGGGGGAGGATCGCGGACATGACCACGGCCAAGCGGGACACGTACACCCCGGAGACCCTGCTCACCGTCGCTGTCCGTGTCTTCAACGAGCGCGGCTACGACGGCACCTCCATGGAGCATCTCTCCCGGGCGGCGGGCATCTCGAAATCCTCCATCTACCACCATGTGGCGGGCAAGGAGGAGCTGTTGCGCCGGGCCGTGAGCCGGGCGCTCGACGGTCTCTTCGCCATCCTCGACGAGCCGGGGGCGCAGCGCGGGCGCGCGGTCGAGCGGGTCGAGTACGTCACGCGCCGGACGGTCGACCTGCTGATGGCCGAGGTCCCCTACGTCACCCTGCTGCTGCGTGTGCGCGGCAACACGAAGACGGAGCGTTGGGCGCTGGAGCGGCGCCGCGAGTTCGACCAGCGGGTGTCGGAGCTGCTCCAGGCGGCGGTCACCGAGGGCGACCTCCGGGCGGACGTGGACATACGGCTGGCGACCCGGCTCCTGTTCGGCATGGTCAACTCGCTGGTCGAGTGGTACCGGCCGCAGCCGGGCGGTTTCCCGGGGGAGGAGCAGCTCGCGGACACCATCGTCCAGCTGGCCTTCGAGGGGCTGCGGGCGAACGGCCGCTGAGTCCGCCCGTCGCGGTCAGGCGAGCTCGGCCGGCCGGTCCGGGCGCGGTCCGAGGTCCGTCTCCTCGAACACCAGGAGGGTGCGCGTCGAGAGCACCTCGGGGATGGACTGGATCCGGGTGAGGACCAGCTCCCGCAGCGCCCGGTTGTCCGGCGTGTGCACCAGGAGCAGTACGTCGAAGTCGCCGCTGACCAGGGCGATGTGTGTGGCCCCCGGCAGCGCCTGAAGCTGCTCGCGTACGGTGCGCCAGGAGTTCTGCACGATCTTGAGCGTGATGTACGCGGACGCCCCCTGGCCCGCCCGCTCGTGGTCGACCCGGGCGCCGAAGCCGCGGATCACGCCGTCCTCGACGAGCCGGTTGATCCGGGCGTAGGCGTTGGCGCGCGAGACGTGGACCCGTTCGGCCACGGAACGTATCGACGCGCGCCCGTCCGTCTGGAGGATGCGGAGGATGTCGCGGTCGATGGCGTCCAGTGGCCGCGCGGGCGGGACCGGGGGCTCCGCCGCCGGGCGGTCGGGTGCGGCCGACGGGACGACCGCGGACGCGGCCTGCGGTACGGACGAGGGCGCGGTCGACGGCGTGGCGGAGGGTGCGATCGGCGGCGTGCCGGCGGGCGCGGCCTGGCGCGGCTCCTCGCCCCTGTCGGCCATTTGTTCAGCTGCCATCTGCCCGCGCCTCCCTGTTGTGGACGACCTGTCCCTATCCCAGGCTGTGGAGAACCGTTTGTCCACAGGCTGGCGGCGCCTGTAGCCAAAATGCCCCCGCGACCGAACAATCGGTAGGTGAGGCACACCACACCCGTGCCCCGCCCACCCCTCGACATCTCGCTCCCTGTCGACCCCCGATCGACCACCCCCGATCTCCCTCGATGCCAGGAGGTGCTTCTCATGACGGTCCAAGAGCTGCCCGGCGCGGCCGCCTACCGGCCCACGCCGCCCCCGGCCTGGAAGCCGATCACCGACCCCGCCCCGCTGCTCCCGGACCCGGAGCCCTACCGGGTGCTCGGTACGGACGCGGTCGCCGACGTCGACCCCGAGCTGTTGCTCCGGCTCCACGCCGAGCTGGTCCGCGGGCGCCGCTACAACGCCCAGGCCACCGCGCTGACCAAGCAGGGCCGGCTGGCGGTCTACCCGTCGAGCACCGGCCAGGAGGCGTGCGAGATCGCCGCGGCCCTGGTCCTGGAGGAGCGCGACTGGCTCTTCCCCAGCTACCGCGACACGCTGGCCGCTGTCGCGCGCGGCCTGGACCCGGTCGAGGCGCTGACCCTGCTGCGGGGCGACCGGCACACCGGCTACGACCCGCGCGAGCACCGCATCGCCCCGCTGTGCACCCCCCTGGCCACCCAGCTCCCGCACGCGGTGGGGCTGGCGCACGCCGCCCGGCTCAAGGGAGACGACGTGGTGGCGCTCGCCATGGTGGGCGACGGTGGCACCAGCGAGGGCGACTTCCACGAGGCGCTGAATTTCGCGGCCGTCTGGAAGGCCCCGGTCGTCTTCTTCGTCCAGAACAACGGCTTCGCGATCTCCGTTCCGCTGGCCAAGCAGACCGCCGCCCCCTCCCTCGCCCACAAGGCCGTCGGCTACGGGATGCCGGGGCGCCTCGTCGACGGCAATGACGCCGCCGCGGTGCACCAGGTCCTCGGCGAGGCCGTGGCACGGGCCCGGCGCGGCGAGGGCCCGACCCTGGTCGAGGCCGTCACCTACCGCATGGAAGCCCATACGAACGCCGACGACGCCACCCGCTACCGGGGCGACAGCGAGGTCGAGGCCTGGAAGGCGCACGACCCGGTGCGGCTGCTGGAGCGCGAGCTGACGGAGCGCGGGCTGCTGGACGACGCGGGCATCGAGCGGGCGAAGGAGGCCGCGGAACGCATGGCCGCCGCCCTGCGTGACCGGATGAACGCGGATCCGGAGCTGGCCCCGATGGACCTGTTCACGCATGTCTACGCCGAGCAGACCAGCCAGCTCCGGGAGCAGGCGGCCGCCCTGCGTGCCGAGCTGGACGCCGAGCAGGACCACGACGAGCACGACGCGGAGGCGGGACGATGACGACCGCGGCAGCGACGGCCGACGGACGTCGGACGAAGGCGAAACCGGCCACGATGGCGCAGGCCCTCGGGCGCGCGCTCCGCGACTCGATGGCAGAGGACCCCACCGTGCACGTGCTCGGTGAGGACGTGGGCACGCTCGGCGGGGTCTTCCGGATCACCGACGGGCTGGCGAAGGAGTTCGGCGACGACCGCTGCACCGACACCCCGCTGGCCGAGGCGGGCATCCTCGGCGCGGCCGTCGGCATGGCGATGTACGGGCTGCGGCCCGTGGTGGAGATGCAGTTCGACGCGTTCGCCTACCCGGCGTTCGAGCAGCTGATGAGCCATGTCGCGAAGATGCGCAACCGCACGGGTGGGGCAATGCCGCTGCCCATCACCGTGCGGGTGCCGTACGGCGGCGGGATCGGCGGGGTCGAGCACCACAGCGACTCCTCCGAGGCGTACTACATGGCCACCCCCGGCCTGCACGTCGTCACACCGGCCACGGTCGACGACGCGTACGGGCTGCTGCGGGAGTCGATCGCCTCGGACGACCCGGTGATCTTCCTGGAGCCCAAGCGGCTCTACTGGTCCAAGGCCGACTGGTCGCCCGAGGCTCCCGCCGCGGTCGAGCCGATCGGCAGGGCCGTGGTGCGCCGTCCTGGCCGCAGCGCCACGCTGATCACGTACGGGCCCTCCCTGCCGGTCTGCATGGAGGCCGCCGAGGCGGCGGTCGCCGAGGGCTGGGACCTCGAAGTGGTGGACCTGCGCTCGTTGGTGCCGTTCGACGACGAGACGGTGGCCGCTTCGGTGCGGCGCACCGGGCGCGCGGTCGTCGTCCATGAATCCCCCGGATTCGGCGGGCCCGGCGGTGAGATCGCGGCCCGGATCACCGAGCGGTGCTTCCACCACCTGGAGGCTCCGGTGCTGCGGGTGGCCGGGTTCGACATCCCCTACCCGCCGCCCATGCTGGAGCGGCACCATCTGCCGGGCGTGGACCGGGTGCTCGACGCGGTGGCCCGGTTGCAGTGGGAGGCGGACAGCTGATGGCCAAGGTGCTCGAATTCAAGCTGCCGGACCTCGGTGAGGGACTGACCGAGGCGGAGATCGTCCGCTGGCTGGTGGAGGTCGGCGAGGTCGTCGCCATCGACCAGCCCGTCGTCGAGGTCGAGACGGCCAAGGCCATGGTGGAGGTGCCCTGCCCCTACGGGGGCGTGGTGACCGCGCGGTTCGGCGAGGAGGGCACGGAACTTCCCGTCGGCGCACCGCTGCTGACGGTCGCCGTCGGAGCGCCGGCGGGGCTGGATCCCGCCGGGGCGTCCCCGTCGTCCGCAGTCCCCTCCACCGCCTCCACCGCCTCCGCCACGGAGTCTTCGGGCGGCTCGGGGAACGTGCTCGTGGGGTACGGGACGGGCGCACCCGCCGCGCGGCGTCGGCGCATCCGGCCGGACCGACTCGGCCGGACGGCCGCCCAGTCCCCGGGGCCCGACGCCCCCGGGGCCGACGCGCTCGCGCTCGCCCCGGCGGCGTCCGCCACGGCTCCCGCGACCGACGCCCCCGCGGCTGCGGCTGTCGCTGTGTTGAACGGGCAGGGTCCCGTGCCGGTGATCTCTCCGCTGGTACGCCGGCTGGCCCGGCAGAACGACATCGATCTGCGGCGGCTGGAAGGCTCGGGTCCCGAGGGGCTGATCCTGCGCGCCGACGTCGACGGCGCGATCCGGCAGGCTGAGGAGACCGCGGCGGCGACGGCACGTGTGGCCCGGGCGCCGGCCCAGGCGCCTGCGGCTCCCGCGGCTCCGGCCGCCGAACGGATTCCGCTGCGTGGGGTGCGCGGAGCGGTCGCCGACAAGCTGTCGCGGAGCCGGACCGAGATCCCGGACGCCACCTGCTGGGTCGACGCGGACGCCACCGAGCTGATGGCGGTCAGGGCCGCGATGAACGCCGCCACGGGCCCGTCCGCCGGGCCGAAGGTGTCGGTCCTGGCCCTGCTGGCGAGGATCTGCACGGCGGCGCTGGCCCGGTTCCCCGAGCTCAACTCCACCGTGGACACGGCGGCCCGGGAGATTGTCCGGCTGCCCGGCGTGCACCTCGGGTTCGCGGCCCAGACCGAGCGGGGCCTCGTCGTTCCGGTCGTCCGGGACGCGCACACCCGTAACGTCGAGTCGATCGGGGCCGAGATCGCCCGGCTGACCGAGCTGGCGCGGACCGGGAAGCTGAGCCCGGCCCAGCTGACCGGTGGCACGTTCACGCTGAACAACTACGGGGTGTTCGGGGTCGACGGTTCGACGCCGATCATCAACCACCCGGAAGCGGCGATGCTCGGCGTCGGCCGGATCATGCCCAAGCCATGGGTGCACCAGGGCGAACTGGCCGTACGTCAGGTCGTCCAGCTGTCCCTCACCTTCGATCACCGGGTGTGCGACGGCGGAACGGCGGGCGGCTTCCTCCGGTATGTGGCGGACTGCGTGGAGCAGCCGGCGGTGCTGCTGCGCACCCTGTAGCCGACCGGCCGGCGCCCCGTCGGACGCGCCCTTCCGGGGCCGGCCCTTCCGGCCACCCCGGCGGGGGCGTCGCCCCGGGCCGCCGCCCATACTCGACGTATGACCGCCTATGACGTGATCGTCCTTGCCGGCGGGGCCGCGAAGCGGCTCGGCGGCGCCGACAAGCCAGGAGTCCGGGTGGGCGGCCGGGCGCTGCTCGACCGGGTGCTCGCGGCGTGCGACGGCGCGGCGCTCACCGTCGTGGTGGGCGGTCGCCGCGCCACCGTCAGGCCGGTGCTCTGGACCCGGGAAGTGCCCGAGGGCGGCGGCCCGTTGGCGGCGCTGGGGGCGGGGTTGCGGCTGACGACGGCGGAGCGCGTTCTCGTCCTCTCCGCCGACCTTCCGTTCCTCGGCGCGGGGACGGTCGACGTGCTGCTCGCCGCGGCCGGGCAGCACGGCCGGGAAGGGGCCCTGTGCACCGACCCCGGGGGGCGTGACCAGCCGCTGGTGGCCGCCTACCGCGCCGAGCCGCTCCGCCGGGAGCTGGCCCTGCTCGCCACCGAGTACGGGGGGCTCGCCGGGCTGCCGTTGCGGCTCCTGACGGCGGAGCTCGATCTGGCCCGGGTCGACGCGGGCCCCGACGCCGCGTTCGACTGCGACACTTGGGGTGACATCGCGGCGGCCAGAGCCCGGATCAGGGAGCATGGGGCCGTGCTGGACGAATGGATCACCTCGGTCAAGAACGAACTGGGAATCGAACTCGACGTCGATACCGGTGTCCTGCTCGACCTCGCCCGTGACGCGGCGCACGGAGTGGCCCGCCCCGCCGCACCGCTCACGACCTTCCTGGTCGGGTACGCGGCGGCCAGGGCGAGCGCGGGCGCGGGTCCCGACGAGGCCGCGGCAGCGGTCACGGAGGCCGCTCGCAAGGCCACCGCCCTGGCTCTGCGCTGGGAAGCGGAAGCGAACGCGGAGACGAACGCAGAAGCTCGCCCGGAGACGAACGCAGAAGCGAACCCGGAGACGAAGCCCGGCGCGGGGCGCGAAGGGACCGGGGCCCCATGACCGGCCCCGACCCGGTCGGGCCCGGCCGCTCCCGCCGTGACCCGGACGACGTCGCCCAGGCGGAGGCGGAGGCGGAACGGGCCGTCGAGCAGGCGCTCGCCCTGGTCGGCGGGGCGCGATGCGGCCCGGGCCGGGACCCCGACCGCCGACGGGACGCCTCCGCCGGCGGCCCGCGCGGTGACGCGGACGACGCCCCCACCGGCAGCCCCCACTCCACCCGTAACAGCGCCAACAGCGCCAACAGCGCGGCCCCGGGCGGCCCGGCCTCGACCGGCGCCCCGCCCCCGGTCCCGCCCCTCACCTGGGACCGGGCGCGGGCGGTCGCGGCGCGAGCCGGACGGGCGGCTCCGCTCGCGGCGATCCGGTTGCCGCTCGACCGCGCGCTCGGGCATGTGCTGGCCGAGCCGCTCGGCGCGCTCACCGATCTGCCGTCCTTCGACACCTCGGCCATGGACGGCTGGGCGGTCGCCGGGCCGGGGCCCTGGGCGTTCGGGGCCGGGGCGGGGCTCCTCGCCGGACGCAACCCCGGCACCGCGCTGCCCGACGGCACCGCCGTACGGATCGCCACCGGCGCCCGCGTCCCGCCCGACACCACGGCGGTCCTCCGCAGCGAGCACGCGCACGCCGACGAGGCCAGGGGGCTGCTGCACGCCAGGCGGCCGGTGGTCGCCGGGCAGGACGTCAGACCCCGGGGCCAGGAGTGCCGTTCGGGCGAGCAGCTCGTCCCGGCCGGGACGGTCGTGACCCCGGCCGTGCTCGGTCTCGCCGCGGCCGCCGGGTACGACGCGCTGCCCGCCGTGCCCCGTCCGCGCGTCGACATCCTCGTCCTCGGCGACGAACTGCTCGCCTCCGGCCTGCCGCACGACGGGCTCATCCGCGACGCCCTCGGCCCCATGCTCGGCCCCTGGCTCCGGGCCCTGGGCGCCGAGGTCTCCGGGCCCCGCCGCCTCGGCGACGAAGCGGAAGCGCTGCGCGACGCCCTCACCGGCTCCGACGCCGACCTGATCGTCACGACCGGCGGCACCGCCTCCGGCCCGGTCGACCATGTGCACCCGGTCCTCGACTCCCTCGGGGCCGAACTCCTGGTGGACGGGGTCGCGGTCCGCCCCGGCCACCCCATGCTGCTGGCACGGCTGCCGGCTTCAGCACCGTCGAAGCGACCGCCGGACGGACAGCCGCAGGGCCCGCCGGACGGACAGCCGCAGGGCCCGCCGGACGGACAGCCGCAGGGTCCGCCGGACGGGCCCTATCTGGTCGGGCTGCCCGGCAATCCGCTCGCGGCCGTATCAGGCCTGCTGACGCTCGTGGAGCCGCTGCTCGCGGGGCTCGCGGGCCGCCCCGCCCAGGACGCGTACCGGGCTCTCGTCCATGCCGAGGTGCACGGGCATCCGCACGACACCCGCCTCGTCCCCGTGGTCCACCGCGCGGGGCGGGCGGGTGGCCGGGACCATGTCGCACCGCTGCGCTACAACGGGCCCGCGATGCTGCGGGGAATCGCCGCGGCGGACGGGCTGGCCGTGGTGGTGCCGGGCGGGGTACGGTCCGGCACCGAGGTGGAGATTCTGGATCTCCCATGGGCCCCGGCGACGCCGTGGACGGAAGGGTGTTTCACGTGAAACTTCCCGGCCACGATGCGATGGCCAGGCGAGCCGAAGAAGTGGTCGTGCCGACCCGGGTGATGCTGCCCCGCCGGGTCGTCGACGGCCCGGCCCGCCAGGTCGGCAAGCGCCTGCTGATGGCGCTGCTCGTACTGACCGCGACCGTGCTGATCGTCTGGCTCGACCGCGGCGGCTACAACGACAGTGCCGACGGCGAGGTCGATCTGCTCGACGCGGTCTACTACGCGACGGTCACCCTCTCCACCACCGGGTACGGGGACATCACACCGTTCAGCGACGGGGCCAGGCTGATCAACGTGGTGCTCGTGACACCGCTGCGCGTGCTCTTCCTGATCATCCTGGTCGGTACCACTCTCGAAGTCCTCACGGAACGGACCCGAGAGGACTTCCGGCTGAAGCGTTGGAGATCCAACTTGCGTGACCACACCGTCGTCGTCGGCTTCGGTACGAAGGGCCGCTCGGCGATCCTGACTCTCTGCACCACCGGCCTGCGGAAGGACCAGATCGTCGTCGTCGATCCGGCCACCAAGGTGATCGAGGCCGCCAACGCCGAGGGCTTCACCGGCGTGCTCGGCGACGCCACCCGCAGTGACGTATTGCTGCGCGCCGAGCTCCAGAAGGCGCGTCAGATCATCATCGCCACCCAGCGCGACGACACGGCCGTCCTGGTGGCCTTGACCGCACGTCAGCTGAACCGCGGGGCGAAGATCGTGGCGGCGGTGCGCGAGGAGGAGAACGCTCCCCTGCTGCGGCAGTCCGGCGCCGACGCCGTGATCACCAGCGCCAGTGCCGCCGGGCGGCTGCTCGGCCTCTCCGTCCTCAGCCCCAGCGCGGGCACGGTGATGGAGGACCTGATCCAGCAGGGCAGCGGCCTCGACCTGGTGGAACGGCCGGTCATAAAGGCCGAGGTGGGCAAGAACGTACGGGAGACGGACGACCTCGTCGTCAGCGTCCTGCGCGGGCACCGGCTGCTCGGCTACGACGATCCGGCGGCCAGCCCGTTGCAGCTGACGGACCGGGTCATCACCATCGTGCGGAAGAGCCCCAGCTCCACCACCACGCCGAACAACTCGATGCCGCCGCGCCCCTGAACGCACGCCGTGCCGGAGTAGCCTCGCGGCCATGCATGCGATCACGATTCCTGAACCCGGCGGCCCCGAGGCGCTCGTGTGGGCCGAGGTGCCCGATCCCGTACCCGGCGAGGGCGAGGTACTCGTCGAGGTCGTCGCCTCCGCCGTGAACCGTGCGGACGTGCTCCAGCGGCAGGGCTTCTACAACCCGCCGCCCGGCGCGTCCCCCTACCCCGGCCTGGAGTGCGCGGGCCGGATCAGCGCGCTCGGTCCCGGGGTGACCGGCTGGGCGGTCGGCGACGCCGTGTGCGCGCTGCTGGCGGGCGGCGGCTACGCGGAGAAGGTCGCCGTGCCGGCGGGCCAGCTCCTCCCCGTACCGGAGGGCGTCGACCTGGTGGAGGCCGCGGCGCTCCCCGAGGTCACCGCGACGGTGTGGTCCAACGTCTTCATGGTGGCCCACCTCCGCCCCGGCGAGACCTTCCTGGTGCACGGCGGCTCCAGCGGCATCGGCACGATGGCGATCCAGCTGGCGAAGGCGGTCGGGGCCCGGGTCGCGGTCACGGCGGGCAGCCCGGAGAAGCTCGCCCGGTGTGCCGAGCTGGGGGCGGACATCCTCATCAACTACCGCGAGCAGGATTTCGTCGAGGAGCTGCGGGAGAACACGGCCGGGTCGGGGGCCGACGTCATCCTGGACCTCATCGGCGCCAAGTACCTGGACCGGAACGTCTCGGCGCTCGCCGTCAACGGCCGCCTGGCGATCATCGGGCTCCAGGGCGGGGCCAAGGGCGAGCTGAATCTCGGCGCCCTGCTGACCAAGCGGGCCGCCGTCACCGCGACCTCCCTGCGGGGCCGCCCGCTCCACGAGAAGGCCGCCATCATGGCCGCCGTACGCGAGCACGTGTGGCCGCTGATCGCGGACGGGGTGGTCCGGCCGGTGGTGGACCGGGCGCTGCCGATGGCGGACGCCGCCGAGGCGCACCGGGTGCTGGAGTCCAGCGCGCACATCGGGAAGGTGCTGTTGGTCGCGCCGTCGGCCGGCGCCTGACCCCGTGCACCGTCACCGTTGAACGGCCACGACGAGGGGCCCGGCGCACACCGTGGTGTGCGCCGGGCCCCTCGCGGTCGGTCCTCCGGCTTCAGGAGGCGGATACAGGGGGACGGGGGACGGGGGGTTACAGATACGGGCCCGAACGGATCGGGCCGTGCGGGTCCGCGCCGCCCTCCTCGTCCTCGTGTCCCGTGCCGGGCGGCAGGGCCCGGCGCATCTGCTCCAGCTGGGCGCGGGCCGCCATCTGCTGCGCGAACAGCGCCGTCTGGATGCCGTGGAACAGGCCCTCCAGCCAGCCCACGAGCTGTGCCTGGGCGATCCGCAGCTCGGCCTCGGAAGGCACCGACTCCTCGGTGAACGGCAGGGAGAGCCGCTCCAGCTCCTCGACCAGCTCGGGCGCCAGGCCGTCCTCCAGCTCCTTCACGGAGCTGGCGTGGATCTCCTTGAGCCTGACCCGGCTCGCCTCGTCGAGAGGGGCCGCCCTGACCTCCTCCAGAAGCTGCTTGATCATGCTGCCGATGCGCATGACCTTCGCGGGCTGTTCCACCATTTCCGTCACCGGGACCTCGCGCGACTCGTCGTCACTGGCACCGCCGCCGATAGCCATTCCGTCCTGGCCCACGACAAGGACCTGCGGGTGCTCCTGCGACCGGTCATTCCTCGGCATTTCCATGCCGCCATTGTCTCGCACACGTGCCGTACCCCACGTTGGTGCCCCCGGAAACGGATGATCCACCGTCTTCGGGGGCACCGGAACCCTTCCGGGAGTGCCGGAAGTGCCTGTCACCCCGCGCGTCGGGCCAGGGTCAGCCGGGAGCTGGTGAGGCCGGCGGCCAGGAGTCCGGCGAGCAGCGGGACGACCAGGGCCAGCAGCCCGACGGTCTCCCACGGCATCACGATCGGCGTGTAGGCCGACTCCATCGGATCCTCCCGCATGTCCGCCAGCGCCGCGCGCAGGTCGGTCAGCCGCAGGGCGACCGCCGGCACGAGCCCCGCCGCCGTCCCCAGGAGCACCCCGGTCAGGGCGACGACCAGGCACTGGAAGCCGGACAGCGAACGCCGTACCCCCGGGGGTGCGCCCACCGCGCTGAGCGTGGTGAGGTCGGCCTCCGCGTCGGCCTTGGACAGCCCGGTCGTGATGGCCGCCGCGCCCAGGGTCACCACCCCGGCGAAGAGGGCGAGGAGCAGCAGGACGGTGTCGGTGTCGTCGTTCCTGCGGAACGTCTCGTTCGACGTCATCAGGTAGGCGCGGTTCCCGGCCTGTTCGAACGCGGCGTGGGTCGCCTGGCTCTCGGCGTCCGTGGCATCGCGGTCGAGCGTGTAGAAGCTGCCGTACTCCTCGACGTGCAGGCCGAGCCGTTGTGCGGTCTTCTCCGGCATGACCATCCGGATGCCCGGCGTCGCCGCGTAGCGGTCCGGTGCGACGTAGACCTTCAGCCGGTCGGTGGTGACGCGGGTCTTGCCGGGGTGCAGGGCCCGGTTCTTCTTGTCGCGGTCGTTGTAGGCGTGGGTGGCCTTCAGGGCGACCTCGCCGTTCTTCGCGTACGCCGAGTTGAGCAGGACGGGCGTGCCCTCTGCCAGGGCCTTCGCCGCCGCCGGGTCCTGCAGTTTCACGTACGAGTCGAGCACGTCCGCGCCCCCGACGACGATCTTGTCGCCGCCGGTGCCGAACGCGACCATCGTGTAGTGCTCGTCCATGCAGGCCGGGGAGTTCATCAGCCGTTTGTGCTCGTCGGCAGAGATCCGCAGGGCCAGCTCCTTGGCGCCCTTTCCCTTCAGCGGGCAGGAGTGGCCCTTGCCGGTGGGCTTGACGAGTTCGAGGGTGCCGCAGCCGTTCTCCTCGTCGTAATAGACCATGCAGTCGCTGCCGGCCCAGACCCGGCTGATGTCGGCGCGTGCGCCGCTGACCGGGAAGTTCTGCTCGACGGCGGCCCGGGCGCGGGGCAGTTCGGCGCCGTCGCCGGTGTCGGCGGCCATCAGCGCGACGGTGCCCGGGGTCAGATTGGGCTCGTAGTCGTAGGCCTGCTCGGCGGCGGTGCTGCTGGTGTACGTGGCGATGGCGACGCTGCCCGCGACGGCCGCCATCACGGCGGCGACGGCGGGTGCGGTGCGGCCCCGGTTGCGGGCCGCGTCGCGCAGGGCGATGCGGGGTGTCAGCGGGAGCCGTCGGCCGAGCCGGCCGAGGAAGCCGACGATCACCGGGATGCAGCCGAGGACGCCCAGTTCGGCGAGGACGGATCCTCCGGCGACGAAGGCGGTGTCGCCGGCCACCCCGCCGTAGACCGCGACCGCGACGCCGGTCGTGAGCGCCACGACACCGACGACGGGCAGGACGCGGGAGCCGCGGCGGGTGCCGCGCCGGCCGGTGAGCGACTCCAGGACGGACTGGCGGCCCGCGACGATCGCCGGGGCGAGCGCGGCGAGGACGCCGGTGACCAGGCCGAGCAGGGCGATGCCGAGGATCTCCCAGGGCCGCACGGTCAGTTCGCCGAAGCGGCTGCCCGCGTAATCCTCGATCATCGGGCGGAACAGGGCGGTCAGGCCGAATCCGGCGCCGACCCCGGCCACCGCGCCGACCGCGCCGAGCACCGCGCCACCGGCGAGCACCACGGCCCGGACCTGGCCCCGGCTGCCGCCGCACGAGCCGACCAGGCCGAGCTGCCGACGTGAACGGCGGGCGCCCACGGCGAACGCGGGACCGGCCAGCAGCACGATCTCCAGGACCGCCATGGCGGCCACCGTGAGCACCGCCGCGGTCAGCTCCGTGTCCGTGTCGTACGCCATGCTCGTCGCGGCCATCGGGACCTCGGAGCCCGGCGGCGGATCCAGGGCGACCTGGCGGGAGACGACCACCACCCCCCTGTCGTTGGCGGCGAGGATGTCCTGCCAGGTCACGCCCGCGCCGGGCGGGCCCTGGACCAGCCAGTCCGGGTCGCTCGCCTGGGGTGGCAGGACGTTCTTGTCGCGGTCGGCGGTCTTCTGCCACGGGGCGATGACCGAGCCGGGGACCGCGTACAGGGAGTCCGCCCGCAGGTCGGCGGGGAGTTCGACCGCTCCGGTGAGGGTGTAGGACCTGCCGGGGCCGCGCACGGTGACGCGGTCGCCGATGGACAGGCCGGACGCCTCGATGAACTTCTCGGTCGCCGCGATCTCGTTCTCGGCCCGGGGGTAGGCGCCGTCGGTCAGCTCGATCCGGCCGCGCAGCATCGGGTCGGCGATGGACAGTTCGGTGATCTGGGTGTCCGCGATGCCGTGCCGGGTGGTCACCGAGGCGGGAACGCTCCGCTCGGTGAGGTGCCGTGACCCCTCGGGGAAGGTGGCGGGCACGTCGACCGGCCGCTCCTGTTCCTCGGGGGTCGGGTTCGGCGCGCCGTCGAGCGGACCCCAGTTGACGCCGTCGGGCATCTGCTGGAGCTTCACCGGGCCCATGCTCGTGGCCGAGAACCGGGCGTCGGCCGCCCCCAGTTCACCGGTCAGCTCCTCGGCCCTGGTGGGCAGCGCGCTGCGGTAGGTGAGGTCGGCGGCGGTCACGCCGAGGACCGGCAGGGCGATCATCGCGACGACCAGGGCGCTGCGGCCCTTGGCCCGTACGGCGTCGCGCCGGGCTATGCGGAAGGCGGCGCGCCAGCCGGGGAGCGGGTTCACGTGGCGGCCTCGGCGGTTCCGGCGGAGAGCAGGGAGTCGGCCCCGGTGGTCAGCGTCTGGTCGACGATCGAGCCGTCCCGGAGGAACACGACCCGGTCGGCCCAGGCCGCGTACCGGGGCTCATGGGTCACCATGACGCCGGCCGCGCCCTGGTCGCAGCGGGTGCGCAGCAGGGCGAGGACGGCCTCGCCGGTCTCGGAGTCGAGCGCTCCGGTCGGCTCGTCGGCGAGGACGAGGCGCCGGTCGCCGACGAGGGCGCGGGCGATGGCGACGCGCTGCTGCTGGCCGCCGGACATCTCGTCGGGGAAGCGGTCGGCGATCTCCTCCAGCTTCAGCTCGGCCAGCGCGGCGAGGGCCTCCTTGCGGGCCTTGCGCACGGAGACGCCGTCGAGTTCGCGGGGCAGCGCGATGTTCTCGGCGGCGGTCAGGGCGGGGATGAGGTTGTAGTCCTGGAAGACGTAGCCGACGCTGCGGCGGCGCAGTGCGGCCATCCCCTTGGGGCCCAGGGCGGCGATGTCCTGGCCCTCGATGACCACCTGGCCGCTGGTGGCGGTGTCGAGTCCGCCGGCCAGGGTCAGCAGGGTGGACTTGCCGGAGCCGGAGGGGCCCATCACGGCGACCAGTTCGCCCGGGTGCACGGCGAGCTGGATCCCGCGCAGGGCGTGCACCTCGGCGACGCCGGAGCCATGGGTACGGGTCAGCGCCCGCAGTTCGAGTACGGGGCTGCCGCCGGGCGTCCCGGAGGACGGCGGGGGCGGGGGTGTGGCGGACGAAGGCATGGCGGGTGGTTCCCCCCTGGGAACGGACGGGGTCAGGTGTGGGCGGCGGTGGGGCCGGGGATGTGGGCGGCGCCGGTGGGGCCCGGGGAGTGGGCGGCGGCGGTGCTCGGGATGCTGGCGGTGGTGGTGCTGCCCGGGGTGTGGCCGGCGGCGGTGCCGGGACGGGCGCCCACCGGTACCGCGGGAGTCGGCGTCAGCGCCTGGACCGGGTCCGGCCGGCCAGTGAGCGGGCCGGACCGCGGGTGGCCGCGGGGCCGGGCTCGGCGGAGGGTTCGGTCGCGGCGGCCTCGGCGAGGCGGACGAGCCGGGACTCGCAGTGGTCGAGCCAACGGGCCTCGGCCTCCGCCTGGAAGATCAGCTGCTCCACGACGAGCAGCCAGGCGACCTCGTCCCGGTTGGCGGGGACGTCGGCCAGGGCCTGGGCCTTGAGCCGGGTGTAGTCCTGCATCGCCTTGAGCGTGTGGTGGCGCTGGGACTGGATGACGTCCCGGATGTCGACGCCGGGCGCGCCCACGGCCATGGCGAGCTTGATGGCCAGTTCGTCACGGGGCGGACTGGTGCGGTCCACCGGCGTCTCGAACCAGGAGCGCAGCTCCGTGCGGCCGTCGTCGGTGATCGCGTAGAGGTCGTGCCCGGCGTCGTCCGAGCCCTCCTGGACGATCATGCCGTCACGCTCCAGACGGCTGAGCGTCGTGTAGACCTGCCCGATGTTCAGGGGCCAGGTGGAGCCGGTGCGCGACTCGAACTCGGTGCGGAGCTGGGACCCGTAACGAGGGCCCCGCTCCAGCAGGGCCAGCAGGCCGTGACGAATGGACATACTGAGTATGTATACCGAGTATGTTTGTCCTGGCAAGTCCCGCCGGCCCGGCCCGGCGGGGACGCGACAGGGGGATGCGACGTTCAGTTCGTCCGGCGCAGGCGTTCAGTTCGTCCGGCGCATACGGAAGGCGAGGAAGCCGAGTCCCAGCCCGACCAGCGCGATGCCCGTACCGAGCGACACCTGTTGCACCCGGCGTACCGACGCGGCGTCCAGAGCCTGCCCGGACCGGGTCCCCGGAGCGGTGAAGGCGCTGGGCGGCGGGGTGGAAGCGGGCAGGTCGATCGGGTCCACGAGATCCGTAGCGGGCTCGTCCTCCGGCGCCGGCTCCTCGGCCCGCGCCAGCTCCAGCGGGGTCAGCGAACGTCCGGGCCGCGCCTTGCCCGCCCCGGCCTCGCGCCCGGCCAGGGGGGCGGTCGACCCGGATACGGCGGGGGAAGCGGAAGCGGAAGGGGAGGAGGAGGCGGAGGCCGGCGAGTCGGACCCGGGACCGGCGGGGGCCTGCGGCCCGTGCCCGGTCGCTGCCGGGGGAGGCGGGGCCGGGCCGGTTGCCGCCGCTCCGGAGACCGGGACGCCGGACCGCTCGGGCAGGGCGGAGGGGAGCGCCGACGGGGACGTGGAGCCCGGCGGTACGGGCCGTGGCGCAGCCGGACGGGCAGGGGCCGCGGACGCGGTGGCGGCGGGGCTCGACGTCCCCGGGGCTGAGGTCGTGGCGGTGCGGGACGGGCCCTCGGGCGCCGGTGCACCGTGGGCGGAGCCGCCCAGCGGCCCCAGCGCCGCTCCGGCCGCCGCCATCAGACAGACCGCACACCTCGACGACCATGCGGCCGGAAGTCCTGGAGCCATGAGATCAGCGTCACACGGGCCCCCTCATCCGGCATCCCGGACGCGGTATCCGGAAATACGGGCCCTGATAGTGCACCGATAGTGCCCTGATAGCGGTCCGGGACGGAGATGCGCGGGCCCGGAACGGTCACCTCCGGACACCGCCCGGCCGGACGGTGTCGCGACAGATGAACGGCGGATCAGGAGGGCTTGCCGGTGGAGACCTGGAGCTCGAAGTGGGCGCCGCGCTCGGAAACGGCCGCGCCGGAGGACGGGAACTGGCCGACGACCTGGCCGTCGGCGTAGGTGTTGCCCTTCTCCTCGATCTCCTTGATGGTCCATCCCGCGGCGGCCGCGCACGCCTTCGCGGACAGGATGTCCTTGTAGACGAAGTTCGGGGCCTGGACCTTCGCCGGGTCGTTGGAGTCCTCGGAGGCGTTCGTGCAGTCCGTGGTCTTCATCGTCCGGTTGCGCTCCGGCGGGCGGTACCCCTCCACCTCGGCGGTGCCCGGGTCGCCGCCCTTGCCCGCCTCGTCGTCCTTGTCGCCGTCCTGGAGGGCGATCGCGGTGATCAGACCGCCGACGGCCAGCAGCGCGACGACGATCGAACCGACGACGACCGGCATGTTCCGCTTGGAGCCGCCGGCGGCGGTGGTGCCCACGGCCGTCGAGTGCTGCGGGCTGATCGAGTACGGCGGCGGGGTCTGGTGGGCCAGCGGTCCCGGGCCCTGATAGCCCTGGGCCGCCTGCGGATAGCCGTAGCTCGGCGTGGGCGCCGGGGTCGGCCGGCTGTACGGGCCCGGCTGGTGGGGCTGCTGCTGCGGATGCGGCTGGTACGGCGTCTGGACGCTCTGGGGCGCCTGGGCGCTCTGGTCGACCGGCGGGAACACCGCCGAGCCGACACCGGAGCCGCTGTTGGCGGGCCCGCCGCCGGCCACGATCATCGGGGCGCCGGTCTGGCCGCCGGAGGCGTTCAGCACGCGGGCGATCTCGTCGCGCATCGCGGCGGCGCTGGGGAAGCGCTCGTTCGGGTTCTTCTTGAGCGCGCGGGCGACGAGGGCGTCCATCGCCGGGGTGACCGACCGGTTGATGCTGGACGGCGCGACCGGCTCCTCCTGCACATGCGCGTACGCGATGGCCAGCGGCGAGTCCGCGTCGAACGGGATCCGGCCGGTGAGCAGCTGGAAGAGCATGATGCCCACCGAATACAGGTCGGACCGGGCGTCGACGCCGCGGCCGAGGGCCTGCTCGGGGGAGAGGTACTGCGGGGTGCCGACGACCATGCCGGTCTGCGTCATCGAGGTGACACCGGACTGCATGGCACGGGCGATGCCGAAGTCCATGACCTTGACGATGCCGCGCTTGGTCATCATCACGTTGCCGGGCTTGATGTCCCGGTGGACCAGTCCCATCTCGTGGCTGGTCTCCAGCGCGGCGAGCACGTCCGCCGTCACCTTGAGGGCCTTGTCGGCGGGCATCGCGCCATGACTGCGGATGTCGGCGGCCAGCACCGAGCCGAGCGGCTGCCCCTCGACGTACTCCATGACGATGTACGGCATCAGCGCACCGCCGAGCTCGTCCTCGCCGGTGTCGAAGACGGAGACGATGTTGGTGTGCTGGAGCTTGGCGACCGCCTGCGCCTCGCGCCGGAAGCGCTCGCGGAAGGACTGCTCGCGGCCGAGCTCCGTGTGCAGGGTCTTGATCGCGACCTGGCGGTCGAGGGCGGAGTCGTAGGCCAGGTATACGGACGCCATCCCGCCCTCGCCGAGCAGGTCGCGCAGCTGGTAGCGGCCGCCCGCGACCGCCCCGCCCGCGTAGCGGCCCTGTGCGCCGTCCTGGCTCATGACTTGCATCCCCCTCGGCGGCGCGCGGTCGCACGCGGTGTATCCGTCTGACGTCGTTTCTGTCTGACGTGGTTGCGTGCGGCGCGGTTCCGTACAACGCGATTACGCGCCAAGTCTGCCGTAGGGGTCCGACACGTCAAGCCGGGTGCCCGTTCCGTGACCCTACGCACAAGAAGCGTCTCGGAAGCGTTACAGGAAACGCATCAAATCCATGGGTAGGACGCGCCGGGCGGTCCGATGTTCCTGCCGCAGCGGAACCGTGGTGTCCGGTGGAGGCTGTAGCGTGACGCTGCAATGCAGCAAGGCACCGTGAGAACCCGCGGACGCGCGGACAGATACGACGGCGAGGACTGATGGCACCCGATTCCGAAGCAAACGGCGGCGGAGTTTCGGATGGCTCCGACGCCTGGGGTGTCGGCGGCGTGGTCGGTGACGGACGTTACCGGATGACCTACCGGCTCGGCCGGGGCGGCATGGCAGAGGTCTACGCGGCGGAGGACGTCCGGCTCGGACGTACGGTCGCGGTGAAGCTGCTCCGTTCCGACCTGGCCGAGGACCCGGTCTCCAAGGCGCGCTTCACCCGCGAGGCACAGTCCGTCGCGGGCCTCAACCACCACGCGATCGTCGCCGTCTACGACTCCGGCGAGGACGTCGTGGGCGGCCAGACCGTCCCCTACATCGTGATGGAGCTGGTCGAGGGCCGCACCATCCGCGACCTGCTCCTGACCGCGGAGGCCCCGCCTCCCGAGCAGGCGCTGATCATCGTCTCGGGGGTGCTCGAAGCCCTCGCGTACTCGCACCAGCACGGCATCGTGCACCGCGACATCAAGCCCGCCAACGTGATCATCACGGACTCCGGCGCGGTCAAGGTGATGGACTTCGGCATCGCCCGCGCGCTGCACGGCGCGCAGTCGACGATGACCCAGACCGGCATGGTCATGGGCACCCCGCAGTACCTCTCCCCCGAGCAGGCGCTCGGCAAGGCCGTCGACCACCGGTCCGACCTGTACGCCACCGGCTGCCTGCTCTACGAACTGCTGGCACTGCGGCCCCCGTTCACCGGCGAGACCCCCCTCTCCGTGGTCTACCAGCACGTCCAGGACATCCCGGTGCCGCCGTCCGAGGTCTCGGACGTGGTGCCGCCGGAGCTGGACGGGATGGCGATGCGCGCGCTGGCGAAGGACCCGGACGACCGGTTCCAGAGCGCCGAGGAGATGCGCGGGCTCGTCCAGTACAGCCTCCAGATGCTCCAGGTGCAGGGCGGCCACACGGGCACGTGGAACACCGGCCCGGTCGCGCTGAACGAAGGGGGCCAGACCCCGCCGCACGGGATGTCCGGCTCCACCCGCGCGATGGGCCACCCGATGCACGGGGACACCTCGCAGGGCCCGATCCTGCCGCCGTACAACCCGGACGACGGGGGTTACGACGGCGGCGGCCGGCGCTCCGGCGGGCGCGGCAAGATGTGGCTCTTCGTCCTGCTCGCGCTGATCGCGATCGGCGCGGGGGTCGCCTTCGCCGTCAACGCCGCGAACGACAGCGGCGGGAAGAAGGACCCGGTCACCCCGTCCCCCTCGGTCAGTCAGTCCGAGAAGGAGAAGCCCTCGGAGTCGCCGTCCGAGGAGGAGGAGAGCGACGAGCCGGAGGACCCGGGCACCTCCACCGGCGGCCGGACGCAGCCCAACCCGCCGCCGTGGACCGCGGACCCGACCCCGAGCGAGCCCTCGTTCACCCCCTCCCCGGACCCGACCGGCACGGACCCCGGCACGTCGGACGGCAACACCAACGAGGGCAACAGCGGTGAGCCCACCGGCGACCCCGTCGAACCGACCGCCGATCCCGGCACGCCGGGCGGAAGCGGTGACGACGACGGCGGGGCCGGCGACGACGACGGCGGTACGGGCACGACGCCCGGCGGCACGCCCGTAGGAGCCACCACGCCGTAACGCACCACCGCACCACCCTGTGAGCCCGGCGTGCGCCCTCGTGGCGCGCGCCGGGCTCACGCGGTGCTGCAACCGCTTCACTCCGTGAAGGCCGCGCACACCGCCTCGTACTCCCGCGTCCACCACACCGCCAGGGCCGACACCGCGGGGAACTGCGGGTCGGCCCTGCGGTCGTCGAGGCGGTAGCGCCAGCGGAGTATCCAGAAGTCGTTGAGCCGCTCCCACCACACCCGGTGCACGGCCGCCGCCAGCTCGGCGGCGCCCGCCCCGGCGGCCCGCCGGTACGCGCGGGCGTACGCCCGCACCTTCGCGAGGTCCAGCTCCCCGGCCGGGCGGACGAAGAAGATCGCCGCCGCCCGTACCGCTTCCTCGGCGCGCGGCTGTACGGCCAGCCGGTCCCAGTCCACGATCGCGACCGGGTCGGAGCCCCGGTAGAGCAGGTTCAGCGGATGGAAGTCCCCGTGCACCCAGCCGGTGGCGGGCCCCTCCGGAGTGGGCGGCCGGCGGTGGGAGTGCTGTTCGAGCAGGGCGCGGCGCTCCACGAGCCGGTGCACGGCGAGTTCGTCGAAGGCGTCACGGGGGGCGCCCTGCCCGCCCTGCCCGCCCTGCCCGCGCGCGGCGGCCAGCAGGTCGTCGATCAGCGCGAAGGTGTCGGCGGCGTCCGGGCTGCGGTGGACCGGCAGGGCGGGCGGGCTCGCCGGATGCGGGCCGTCGCGCGGGGCCATCACCTGTTCCAGGCCGGTGTGCACGGCGCCGAGGAGCGCTCCGAGCCGGCGCGACTGGGCGAGGGTGAGCTGGGCGCCGACCCGGTGGAGGCCGTCGACCCAGGGGTGCAGGGCGTAACACCGTTCGCCGATCACGGTGACGGTGTCGCCCCGGGTGTCCGTCAGGGGCGGGACGACGGGAACGCCGAGCGATTTCAGGCGCTGGGTGGCGCGGTGCTGGCGCACGATCGCGGCGCGTTCGCCGCTGGGGTCGTCCAGGTGCTTCTTGTCGAGATGGTGCTTGAGGAAGTAGGACCCGCTCGTCGTGGAGACGCGGTACCCGTGGTTCAGCAGGCCCTTGGTGATCGGCTCGCAGGCGAGCGGCTCGCCCACGTTCGGGTAACGGCGCAGCACCTCGCCGACCGGGGGAACAGGTGGACGAGTGACATATGAGCGCGGCACTTACCAGATGTTAGATCACTCTGCGTGGCCGCTCGGCGGAGTTGCGGTCACACCCGGGGGTGCGCTAGAGGGGCTGCCACAGGCCCGCCGGGGCTCGACGCCTCAGAACGTCAGCGTGTGTTCCGTGACGAAGTGCGGATCGACCCGGAGATAGGCCGGCGCGAAGGGCTCCCCGTTGACGGAGACGGGCGCGGCCCCGAACAGCCGCTCCTGCTCGGGGCAGGGGTGCACGATCTCGGCGGGGCCGGTGAACTGCACCGACCACAGGTCGCCGCCGACGCCGCAGGCCGTGTCGTTGTAGTTGTCCGCGCCGTACGCGACGACGCTCCCGTCGCACGCCTCATGGTGGCCGAAGCCGCTGTGCATCCGGAGCAGGATGCGGCCGTCGCACACGATGTGCCGGGCCACCGTCAGGAACGGCAGGGCCCGCATGCTGGTCGCGAGGCGGCCGTACGAAACGCGGCGGAGCAGTTCGATGGGCTCCGCTCTCCGGATCGGCTCGGCCCGCTCGATCGTGCCGGTCGCCGGAGACCCGAGCGTGCCGGCCGGGGCCTGCCGGACCGTCCCGGTCGCGGGGAGTTCGTCGAAGGACATGGATTCCACTGTCCCCCGGCCGTAGGGACCGCGTAAGAGTCGCCTGCCCCGGGTGGCCCGGGACCAAAGTCCCTGCGGAGGGAGGCGACTCAGCGGCGCTCGGCCTGGAGCCGCGCGACATACGCGGCGGCCTGCGAGCGGCGTTCCATGCCCAGCTTCGACAGCAGGCTGGAGACGTAGTTCTTGATGGTCTTCTCGGCGAGGTGCAGCCGCTCCCCGATGACCCGGTTGGTCAGGCCCTCGCCGATCAGGTCCAGGATCTTGCGCTCCTGTTCGGTGAGGCCGGCGAGCTTGTCGTCGCCCTTGCCGCTGCCGCCGTCGCGCAACCGCTCCAGCACCCGGGCGGTGGCCACCGGGTCCAGCAGGGATTTTCCGGCCGCCACGTCCCGTACGGCATTCAGCAGTTCACTGCCGCGGATCGCCTTCAGCACATATCCCGACGCGCCCGCCATGATCGCGTCGAAAAGCGCCTCGTCATCCGCGTACGAGGTGAGCATCAGGCATTTGATGTTCTCGTCCTGAGAACGGACTTCCCGGCACACCTCCACACCGCTGCCGTCCGGCAGCCGCACGTCGAGCACCGCCACATCGGGACGCGTCGCCGGGATCCGCACCAGGGCGTCCGCGGCCGTACCGGCCTCGCCGACCACCTCGATGTCCGCCTCGACGGAGAGCAGCTCATGGACGCCGCGCCGGACGACCTCGTGATCATCGAGCAGAAATACCGTGATTTTTCCATCTTCGCGCACGATCGCAGTCTCACACACTCCCCTCTCCTCCGCTCTTCCCTGGCGCTGATCCGCGGGATAACGTGCCGTTGTTCCGGCGGCCCGCAAGGCTGCTTCCAGTGCCCTGACCAGCAGAGCTTCGCGTTTTTTTCGATTTACTTGGAAATCCAAGCAAAATCGCAGGTCAGATAGGGTTTCGCAGTTCTGCGACGCTGTGGGTAACGTGCCTATGACAGGGCACTCGCCGGGGCACCTGTCACGCCTGACTCCGGCCGACCGGCACCCACCCCGTGCACGGCTCCGGATCCAGGCGAGCCGCACTGGTCCCCGGCAGACCCCGGGGGCCGGACCGACGGAGGAGCACGCACGTGACCGTGGAGAGCACTGCCGCCGCGCGTAGACCGCGACGCGCCAGTAAGCGGACCAGCGCCGCCAAGAAGCCGCAGAGTTCCGAGCCCCAGCTCGTGCAGCTGCTGACGCCCGAGGGCGAGCGCGTCGAGCACCCGGACTACAGCATCGACCTGAGCGCCGACGAGCTGCGCGGCCTGTACCGGGACATGGTCCTCACCCGCCGCTTCGACGCCGAGGCGACCGCCCTCCAGCGCCAGGGCGAGCTGGGCCTGTGGGCCTCGCTGCTCGGCCAGGAGGCCGCCCAGATCGGCAGCGGCCGGGCCCTGCGCGACGACGACTACGTCTTCCCGACCTACCGGGAGCACGGGGTCGCCTGGTGTCGCGGCGTCGACCCGACCAACCTGCTCGGCATGTTCCGCGGTGTGAACCACGGCGGCTGGGACCCGAACAGCAACAACTTCCACCTGTACACGATCGTCATCGGCTCGCAGACGCTGCACGCCACCGGCTACGCCATGGGCGTCGCCAAGGACGGCGCGGACTCCGCCGTGATCGCGTACTTCGGTGACGGGGCCTCCAGCCAGGGCGACGTCGCCGAGTCGTTCACCTTCTCCGCGGTCTACAACGCCCCGGTCGTCTTCTTCTGCCAGAACAACCAGTGGGCCATCTCCGAGCCCACCGAGCGCCAGACCCGCGTGCCGCTCTACCAGCGCGCCCAGGGCTACGGCTTCCCCGGCGTACGGGTCGACGGCAACGACGTCCTCGCCTGCCTGGCCGTCACCCGCTCCGCGCTGGAGCGCGCGCGCCGGGGCGAGGGCCCGACCCTCGTCGAGGCCTTCACCTACCGCATGGGCGCCCACACCACCTCCGACGACCCGACGAAGTACCGGGCCGACGAGGAGCGGGCCGCCTGGGAGGCCAAGGACCCGATCCTGCGGCTGCGCGCCTACCTGGAGAAGGAGAAGCTCGCGGACGAGGCCTTCTTCACCGCCCTGGACGAGGAGAGCGAGACCCTCGGCAAGCGGGTACGGGAAGCGGTGCGCGCGATGCCCGACCCGGACCCGATGGCCCTGTTCGAGCACGGGTACGCCGACGGCAACTCCCTCGTGGACGAGGAGCGGGCCCAGTTCGCCGCCTACCAGGCATCGTTCGCCGATTCCGCCGAGGAGGGCAAGTAGCCATGGCCGTGAAAAAGATGTCCATCGCGAAAGCGCTCAACGAGTCGCTCCGCCTCGCCCTCGACACCGACCCCAAGGTCCTCATCATGGGTGAGGACGTCGGCAAGCTCGGCGGCGTCTTCCGCATCACCGACGGACTCCAGAAGGACTTCGGCGAGGACCGGGTGATCGACACCCCGCTCGCCGAGTCCGGCATCGTCGGCACGGCGATCGGCCTGGCCCTGCGCGGCTACCGCCCGATCGTCGAGATCCAGTTCGACGGCTTCGTCTTCCCCGCGTACGACCAGATCGTCACGCAGCTCGCCAAGATGCACGCCCGCGCGCTCGGCAAGATCAAGCTGCCGGTCGTCGTGCGCATCCCGTACGGCGGCGGCATCGGCGCGGTCGAGCACCACAGCGAGTCCCCCGAGGCGCTCTTCGCGCACGTGGCGGGGTTGAAGGTGGTCTCGCCGTCCAACGCGAGCGACGCCTACTGGATGATGCAGCAGGCCGTCCAGAGCGATGACCCGATCATCTTCTTCGAGCCCAAGCGGCGTTACTGGGACAAGGGCGAGGTCGACACCGAGTCCATCCCCGGCCCGCTGCACAAGGCCGTGACCGTCCGCGAGGGCAGCGACCTCACGCTCGTCGCCTACGGGCCGATGGTGAAGGTCTGCCTGGAAGCGGCCGCCGCCGCCCAGGAGGAGGGCAAGTCGATCGAGGTCCTGGACCTGCGCTCGATGTCCCCGATCGACTTCGACGCCATCCAGACGTCGGCGGAGAAGACCGGCCGGGTCGTGGTCGTCCACGAGGCGCCCGTCTTCTACGGCTCAGGCGCGGAGATCGCCGCCCGGATCACCGAGCGCTGCTTCTACCACCTCGAAGCGCCCGTGCTGCGGGTCGGCGGCTACCACGTCCCCTACCCGCCGGCCCGGCTGGAGGACGAGTATCTGCCCGGCCTGGACCGGGTGCTCGACGCCGTCGACCGCTCGCTGGCGTTCTGAGGAGAGGGTTCGTGACGACGATGACCGAAACGTCTGCTCGCTTCCGTGAGTTCAAGATGCCCGACGTGGGCGAAGGGCTGACCGAGGCCGAGATCCTCAAGTGGTTCGTCCAGCCCGGCGACACCGTCACCGACGGCCAGGTCGTGTGCGAGGTCGAGACCGCGAAGGCGGCCGTCGAGCTGCCGATCCCGTTCGACGGGGTGGTGCACGAGCTGCGCTTCCCCGAGGGCACGACCGTCGACGTCGGCCAGGTGATCATCGCGATCGACGTGGCCCCGGGCAGCGGCGACGCGCCTGCTCCGGCCCCGGCCGCCGCTCCGGCCCAGGAGCCGGTGGAGTCCGCCGATTCGGGCGACGGCGACGCGCCGAAGGGCCGCACGCCGGTCCTGGTGGGCTACGGCGTCGCCGAGTCCTCCACCAAGCGCCGCCCGCGCAAGGGGGCTTCGGCCGCTCCGGAGGCCGCCGCCGTCGCGGCGGCGGTGCAGGCCGAGCTGAACGGGCACGCGGCGCCGGCCGCTGCTGCCGCTCCGGCTGCCGCCCCCGTGGCCGGTGCTCCCGCTCCTCCTGCCGCCCCCGCTCCTGCGGTGCCGGCCCAGGGCGGCCGTCCGCTCGCCAAGCCGCCGGTACGCAAGCTCGCCAAGGACCTGGGCATCGACCTGGCGACGGTGGTGCCGACCGGCAAGGACGGCGTCATCACCCGCGAGGACGTCCACGCGGCGGCGGCGCCGGCCGAGGCTCCCGAGGCGGCCCCGGTTCCGCCGGCGTCCGCGCCGGTGACTGCCGAGGCTCCGGCAGCAGCCGTTCCCGCTTCCGCCCGGGAGACCCGTATCCCGGTCAAGGGCGTCCGCAAGGCCATCGCGCAGGCGATGGTGGGCAGCGCGTTCACCGCGCCGCACGTCACCGAGTTCGTCACGGTCGACGTGACGCGCACGATGAAGCTCGTGGCCGAGCTCAAGGAGGACAAGGACATGGCGGGGGTGCGGGTCAACCCGCTCCTCATCATCGCCAAGGCCCTCCTCGTCGCGATCAAGCGGAACCCCGAGGTCAACGCCGCCTGGGACGAGGCCAACCAGGAGATCGTTCAGAAGCACTACGTCAACCTGGGCATCGCGGCGGCCACCCCGCGCGGTCTGATCGTGCCGAACATCAAGGACGCGCACGACAAGACGCTGCCGCAGCTCGCGGCGGCCCTGGGCGAGCTGGTCAGCACGGCCCGGGACGGCAAGACGTCCCCGGCGGCGATGGCGGGCGGCACGGTGACCATCACCAACGTCGGCGTCTTCGGCGTCGACACCGGTACGCCGATCCTCAACCCGGGCGAGTCCGCGATCCTGGCGGTCGGTGCGATCAAGCTTCAGCCGTGGGTCCACAAGGGCAAGGTGAAGCCGCGTCAGGTCACCACGCTGGCCCTGTCGTTCGACCACCGCCTGGTCGACGGCGAGTTGGGCTCCAAGGTGCTGGCCGACGTGGCGGCGATCCTGGAGCAGCCGAAGCGCCTGATCACCTGGGCGTAGCTGCTTTTTCCGGTGGGCCCGTACGTTTCCGCGTACGGGCCCACCGGCATGTCCGGCCCTCACCGCACGGCGAGTTCGGCGAACACGGTCTTCCCCACCGTGCGCGGCTCGACGCCCCAGTCGTCGGCGAGCTGCGCGACGACCAGGAGCCCGCGCCCGTAGCAGTCGTCGGCGTCGGGCCGCCGGAGGCTGGGCAGCCGCTCCCCGCGCGGATCGCTGACGGCGATACGGAGTACGTGTGCGGTGAGGCTGAGGTGGACCCGGAAGAGGCGGCCCCGGATCGCCCCGTGCAGCAAGGCGTTGGTCGCCAACTCGCTGACCACGAGTGCCGTGTCCCCGGCGAGGGCGGGGTGCCCCCACTGGAGGACGAGCCGGGCGGCGCGGTGCCGGCTGAGGACGACGCTGTGCGCGGTGGGCGTGTAGTCGACGCGGTCCTCGCGGAGGAGGGGGGTGGGGGCGGGTACGGGGGTCTCCTGAGCTGCGGACATGGGCGCGTGCCTCCGGGGTGGGGTGGGCGGTGGCGATGTCGCTGCTGCGGTGGGCCGAGCCGGGAGTTCTTCGGTTCCGGCGCAGGGCAGTGCGGTGCACTTCCGCCGAGTTGGCTCCGCTGGGCTAGCGGCGGAGTACTGAAAGTATTGACCCTCCAGGTGCGATGCAAGTGAAACGGAGACAATTGTCCCCAACGGGTGACAGTGGTCGACGGCTCGACCCGGTAGGCGGGACACTGGAGCCGTGAATCCAGCGACACCGCAAGGAAACCGGTCGTCAACTGTCCTGGGGCGCAGGCTCGGTAGCGAGCTGCTGCGCCTGCGGGACGCGTCCGGGAAGACACAGCAGCAGGCCGCTCAGGTCATCAGCGCGACCAACTCGAAGATCGTGAAGATGGAACGGGGCTGGGTTCCCATGAGGGATCCGGACATCCGGACCCTATGTGAGTTCTACGGTCTGGAGGACGCGAAGTCCGTCGGGCGGCTGTTGGAAGTCGCCCGGATGGACCGTGAGCGCCGCAAGGCGAAGGGCTGGTGGAACCAGTACCCCGAGCTGCGTTCGCTGGTCGAGTACGTTGCGCTCGAAGACATCGCGACAGGTGTCCGGACCTGGCAGGGGGCTTTCGTTCCCGGGCTGCTCCAGACCCCGGACTACGCCAGGGCGCTTGCAGTCGGGAACGCGGACTGGGACGACCCCGACGAGATCGAGCGCTTCGTCGAAGCGAAGATCGCGCGGCAGGCGCGTCTCACGGAGAGCACTCCTCTGGCGTTGTGGGCGATTGTCGCCGAGGCGGCCCTACGTCAACTGGTCGGTGGCCGTGAGGTGATGCGCGCTCAACTGGCACACCTGGCGGACGCGGCTGCCGAGCCAAATGTCACGGTGCAGGTTGTCCCCTTCCTTGCGGGCTCGCACCCGGGCATGACCAGCGCTTTCAGCATTGTCTCGTTCGCTGAACCTGGTGCGATGGACGTGGTCTACATGGACACGACGTCGTCTACGCTGTGGCTGGAGAGCGAGACGGATGCCGCCCGCCACAACGTCACATTCGGTCGCATTGCCAGAAGCGGACTCGCTCCCCGCGATTCCATCGCTCTCATAGGGCGTATTCGCAAGGAGTTGTAGTTGTGCCCCACTTCGAGTTCGTCCGGTCCAGCTACAGCAGCGGCAACGGCGAGTGCGTCGAAGTGGCCCGCAACCTCCCCCGTACCGTCGCCGTCCGCGACTCCAAGCGCCTCGGTGGCCCCGTCCTCACCCTCGCGCCCGCCGCCTGGGACGCCTTCACCGCCGACCTGCGCCGCCGGCAGCCGTAAGCCTCGGCAACGCGAAGGGGCCCGGCCCGCACACACCGTGCGGGCCGGGCCCCTTCGCCGTACAACGCGTGCGGGCTACTTCTTGAAGCCGTAGTCCATCAGCTTCTTCGCGTCGGCGGTGCGGTTCGCCTCGGAGGACGACGTCAGCACCGTGCCGATGACCGTCTTGCCCTTGCGGGTCGCGGCGAAGACCAGGCAGTACTTGGCGGTCGGGCCGGAGCCGGTCTTGACGCCGACGGCACCGCTGTAGCTGCTGAGCATCTTGTTGGTGTTGCTCCACGACATGTAGCGGTAGCCACCGCTCTTCGTCGTCACCTTCTGCTTCGTCGACTTGGTCTTGACGATCGAGCGGAACGTGGAGTTCTTCATCGCCTTGCTGGCGATCTTCGTCAGGTCACGGGGGGTCGAGTAGTTGTTGCCGCCCCCTATGCCGTCGAACGAGTCGAAGCGGGTGTTCTTCAGCTTGAGGCTCTTGGCCGTGGCGTTCATCTTGCCGATGAACGACTTCACGCGGGCCGCACGGGTCTTGCCGGAGCCGAACTTGTCGGCCAGGGCGTACGCGGCGTCGCAGCCGGAGGGGAGCATCAGGCCGTAGAGGAGCTGGCCCACGGTGGGCTTGTCGCCGACGATGAGCCGGGCGGACGAGGCGTTCTTCTTGACGATGTAGTCGCTGTACGCCTTCTGGACCGTGACCTTGGATTTCAGGTTCACGTTCTTCTGCGACAGGACCACCAGCGCCGTCATGATCTTGGTGGTGGAGCCCGTGGCCCGACGGGTGTCCGCGGACTTGGTGAAGAGGGTCTTGCCGGTGCCGTTGTTCATCACGAAGCCGCCCTTGGCGACGATCTTCGGAGTCGGCGGCGTGGCGGCGTGCGCCGTGGAGGCGAAGGCGCTGCCCGCGAGCACCGCACCGGCGGTGAGCGTCACGGTGGCCGTGACGGTGACGCGATTGATGCGCTTGATGCCGATATTCAACTGAACGCTCCAAATGCCCCTGATATGCGGCCACATAAGGGTGCCGCTCGGAGGTGAGACTCCTGAGGCGGGGCAATGGATGTGTTACTGATCGGGTGAATTTGCGCAGGCTTGACCATGAGCCGTCGGGGCGCAGCAGCCCCTGCCCCGCCAGGCTTCGCGCCCTTCCTTGACGGCGAGGCCGGCGATAAGGAGTGCGGCGACCGGATCGGCCCAGGTCCAGCCAAGTGTCGCGTTGAGGAGCAGTCCGACCAGCAGCACGGCGGAGAGATACGTGCACAGCAGGGTCTGCTTCGAGTCCGCGACGGCCGAGGCGGATCCGATCTCGCGTCCCGCCCGCCGCTGCGCGGCCGACAGGAACGGCATGACCGCCAGCGAGAGCGCGGCGATGACGACGCCGAGAGGGGAGGGTTCCGCCTCGCCGGTCCCGGTCAGCGCCCGGACCGCGTCGACGGCGACGTAAGCGGCGAGCGCGAAGAACGACACCGAGATGATCCGCAGGGTGGTCCTCTCCCTGCTCTCGCGGACCGCGTGCTCCCGGGCGGAGAACTGCCAGGCGACGGCGGCTGCGGAGGACACCTCGATGACGGAGTCCAGGCCGAAGCCGATCAAGGCGCTGGAGGAGGCCATCGTTCCGGCGGTGAGGGCGACCGCCGCCTCGATGACGTTGTAGGCGATGGTGAACGCGACCAGCAGCCGTATGCGACGGGCGAGCGCGTCCCGGCGGGCCGGGGACGGGCCGAGGGAGACCATGGTCATCAGCAGCAGCCCTCCGTCTCCGCGTCCGCGCACGTGCGGTCGGTCTCGACTGCCACCACCGCGGAACGCAGGTCGTCCAGGGCGCTGCCGAGGCGTTCGTCGGCCAGTTCGTAGCGCGTCCGGCGGCCGTCCGGCACGGTGACGACGAGGCCGCAGTCCCGCAGGCAGGCCAGATGGTTGGAGAGCCGGGTACGCGAGATGCCCAGGGCGTCGGCGAGGTCGGAGGGGTACGCCGGCGCCTCGCGGAGCGCGAGCAGCAGGCGGCAGCGGATCGGGTCGGCGAGCGCGCGGCCGAACCGCGCGAGGACCTCGATGTCGGAAGCGACGGTCAGCATGACGTGACAGTACAGGGATCTCTGAATTCAGGGAAGCGTGAACTGTTGTTGTCGGGTGGTGGAGTGCCTGCGGCGCCAGCGGAAGCGCCGCGCCGTGGAAGCTCTTGAACGCGGTGAGACGTACCTCTTCGATGGCGTGACCTGTCACCCGCTTCACCCGCTCGACGTAACGCAAGGGGGTCGGTGCGGGCAGCTGGACGCCGTCCAGAATCCGGACGGTGGCCGACATGCGTGCATGTTGTATCTATGCTGTGCGCATGCCTGCCGCACCCTCCGCCCCCGTACAGCCGCCGACCACCTCCCTCAAGCGCCCGCCCGCCGCCGAGCGCGTCTACACCCACATCAAGGAAGCCGTCCTGGACCGCCGCTACGAAGGCGGGACGCTGCTCACCGAAGGGGACCTCGCGGACGCGGTCGGCGTCTCCCGGACGCCCGTGCGCGAGGCGTTGCTGCGGCTGGAGGTCGAAGGGCTGATCAAGCTCTACCCGAAGAAGGGCGCCCTCGTGCTCGCCGTCTCCGCGCAGGAGATCAAGGACGTGGTGGAGACCCGGCTGCTGGTCGAGGAGTTCGCCGCGCGCAAGGCGGTGCCCGCGTCTCCGCAGTTGATCGCCCGGCTGGAGCAGCTCCTGGAGGAGCAGCGGCAGTTGGCGGAGGACGGGGACCTGGCCGCTGTGGCGGTCAAGGACCGCTGTTTCCACGCCGAGATCGTGAAGAACGCCGGCAACGAGATCCTCTCGCGCCTCTACGACCAGCTGCGCGACCGTCAGCTGCGGATGGGCGTCGCGGTGATGGAGGCCCACCCGGGCAGGATCGAGGCCAACATCACCGAGCACGGTGAGCTGCTGGCGGCGATCCGCGCCGGGGACGCCGACGGGGCGGCTCTGGTCGTGCGCCGTCACGTCGGCCGGGTGCGCGTGCTGGTGCGGGGTGAGGACCGGTGAGTTCGGCCGCCCCCACGCTCTCCCTGCCCGGTGATCCGCCCGGCGGCCGGCGGGCCGCCTGGGTCTGGGGCATCGGGGTCGCCGTCTACTTCGTCGCGATCATCTTCCGTACCAGCCTGGGCGTCGCCGGACTCGACGCCGCAGCCCGGTTCGACGTCAACGCCTCGGCGCTGTCCACGTTCTCGATCCTTCAGCTCCTCGTCTACGCGGGCATGCAGATACCCGTGGGCCTGATGGTCGACCGGCTCGGCACGAAGAAGGTCCTCACCATCGGGGCCGTTCTCTTCACCGTCGGGCAGATCGGCTTCGCGCTCTCCCCGTCGTACGGCATGGCGCTGGCGGCCCGCGCGCTGCTCGGCTGCGGCGACGCGATGACGTTCATCAGCGTGCTGCGGCTCGGCAGCCGCTGGTTCCCGGCCCGGCGCGGGCCGCTGATCGGCCAGGTCGCGGCGCTGTTCGGGATGGCGGGCAACCTCGTCTCGACGCTGTTCATCGCGCGGGCGCTGCACAGCTACGGCTGGACCGCGACGTTCGTGGGCAGCTCGCTGGCCGGGGTCGTGGTGCTGGTGCCGCTCCTGCTGTTCCTCAAGGACCACCCCGAGGGCCACGAGCCGCCGCCCGCCGAGCACGCCGGGGCCGCGTACGTCCGCCGGCAGATCGCCGCCGCCTGGCGGGAGCCGGGGACCCGGCTCGGGATGTGGGTGCACTTCACCACCCAGTTCCCGGCGATGGTGTTCCTGCTGCTGTGGGGGATGCCGTTCCTGGTCGAGGCGCAGGGGCTGAGCCGGGCCACGGCGGGCACGCTGCTCACCCTGGTGGTGCTGTCCAACATGGTGGTGGGGCTCGTCTACGGGCAGATCATCGCCCGCCACCACGAGGCACGGGTCCCGATCGCGCTGGGCACGGTGGCCACGACGGCCCTGCTCTGGGCGTCAGCGATCTTCTACCCGGCCGACCACACGCCGATGTGGCTGCTGGTCGTCCTGTGCGTGGTGCTCGGCGCCTGCGGACCGGCCTCGATGGTCGGCTTCGACTTCGCCCGGCCGGCCAATCCGCCCGAGCGGCAGGGCACCGCCTCCGGAATCGTCAACATGGGCGGGTTCATCGCCTCGATGACCACCCTGTTCGCGGTCGGGGTCCTGCTGGACGCCACGGGCGACAACTACCGCGCCGCGTTCGCCTCGGTCTTCGTCCTGGAGGCGCTCGGCGTCACCCAGATCCTGCGGCTGCGCCGCCGGGCGGCGCTCAGGGAACGCGAGCACCACGTGGTGAGCCGCGTCGAGGCCGTGCACGTACCGGCTTAGCCGTCTCCTTCGCGCTCGGCAGCGCGCCCGTCGCCCATGGTCCGGGACGGGCGCCGCCGGGGCGCGGGGACGGTTCTACGGGGTCATGGAGCGCTGGGTCACGGGGTCACGGTCACGGGGTCACGGGGTCACGGGGTCACGGGGTCACGGCGAAGTTGTCCAGGATCGCGGTGGCCAGCTCCTGGTCGCCCTCGACCTTGATCCGGTCGGCGACGGCCGTGTGGCGGACGCGGCCGCAGGCGAGCCGGACGTACGTCTCCCAGTCCAGCGACAGCGTCACCGCCGGGCCCAGCGAGGGCGCGCCGTCCACGGAACCGCGGCCCTCCGCGTCGACCCGTACCGTCCGCAGGAACTCCACCGGCCCGTGCACGTCGAAGACGACCGCCGAGTTCGCGGGCGCGCCGGCCTTCTTGGCGACCACCTTCGGCAGCCCGGCGAGCAGCATGTCCCGGGTGATCAGGGCGCCGGGGGAGTCCAGGTTGCCGGGCTGCCCGAGCGTGGCGCGCAGGTCCTGCTCGTGCACCCAGACGTCGAAGGCCCGCAGATTCAGCGCTGTTTCGAGGGTCTGGTCGGCGCCCAGCGGCGCGCGGACCTTGGTCTCGGGGCTGCGCGACTCGTTGCGGATCTGACGGGCCCGGCGGATGAGGACGTACTCCAGCTCGGCGGTGATCTCCGGGGAGGTGTGGTGCCGCCGGACGTCGACCTGCATCTCCATGTAGCGGGCGAAGTCGCTCTGTACGTGGTAGAGGTCGCGCGGCAGGGTGTGGATCGGCCGGGGATCGCCGAGCATCTCGCACTCCATGCCGATGACGTGCGACACGATGTCGCGCACCGACCATCCCGGGCAGGGCGTTCGGCGGTTCCACTCGCCCTCGGGGAGGGGCTTCACCAGCTCGGCTATCGCCTCGATGGAGTGGGTCGCGGCGTCGGTGTAGGGCTGGAGGCTGGGATGGACGGTCACGGGACCCCTCGTGCGGTTCTGCGGTGCATGGGCTGGAGAGAGCAGGGAGTGCTGGCGGGTGGGCTGGCACTGACGGCGCTGTCGGCGAGCTGCGTGGGAGGTTCGACCGCCGGACCCACCGGCGGTGGGTCCAAGTTACGCTGCGAGCAGGCACCCCGGCAGTGCTTTGGTGTGACGATCGTAGGCCCGTGTTGACGGCTCGAATGCCAGGACGGTGGTAGTGTGCGCGCCTCGCTCATCCAGATCGCAGTGGACCCGGACGAATCCGTCGATGCCCGCAGGGCGCGAGCGGCCTCCTTGGTCGTCGCCCAGCGGGGCGCTGAACTGGTGGTTCTCCCTGAACTATGGCCGGTCGGGGCGTTCGCCTACACCGCCTTCGAGGCGGAGGCCGAGCCTCTGGAGGGCCCCACGCACGAGGTGATGGCTAAGGCCGCCGCCGAGGCCGGGACCTGGCTGCACGCCGGCTCCTTCGTCGAACGGGCGGACGACGGCACCCTTTACAACACCAGTCTGGTCTTCTCGCCCCAGGGCGAGCGCACGGCCGTCTACCGCAAGATCCACCGCTTCGGATTCGACAAGGGCGAGGCGGTGATGATGGGCGCGGGCGAGGAGTTGGTGACCGTCGCCCTGCCCGACACCACCCTGGGCCTCGCCACCTGTTACGACCTGCGCTTCCCCGAGCAGTTCCGGGGGCTCGTCGACGCGGGCGCCGAGACGCTGGTCGTCGCGGCGGGCTGGCCCGAGCGCCGACGCTCCCATTGGACGCTCCTCGCGCAGGCCCGGGCCGTGGAGAACCAGGCGTACGTGCTCGCCGTCGGGACGGCGGGCACCCACGGCGACATCCAGCAGGCCGGGCACAGCATCGTCGTCGACCCGTGGGGGGAGGTGCTGGCCCAGGCGGGCGCGGACGAGGAGGTCCTGACCGTCGAGCTGGACCCGGCGAAGGTGCACGAGACCCGGGAGCAGTTCCCGGCGCTGAAGGACCGCCGCCTGGGGCTCGCGCCGCCGCTCTGAGGGCTGCCCGGTGCGGGTGCTCGACGCGGGCGGCCGGGGCGCCCTGTGGCTCCACGTTTCACGTGAAACAACGAACTCCCGCGTGCGGGCGGGCGCGCGGCCTTCGCGAGCAGCCGGGCGCTCAGTCCTCGTTCTCCTTGTCCGCCAGCACGATCACGCACATCGCCACCGCGATGAGCAGCGCGGTGTCGGCGTCGTCCCGGACGACGTCGATGCCGTACGTGTCCCGGAGGGTCAGCCAGCGGCGCGAGATCTGGGCCAGCAGCTCGCCGTCGTACTCGATGGCGAACTCGCGGTCCAGGATCCTGCCGCTGACGTCCAGCTCCGTGCCGTCCACCAGCGTCACCCGGTAGTGGTTGCGGAGCAGCGACAGCCGCTTGCGCTTGACCTTGGCCAGCTCCTCGCCGCCCCGCTCGATGAGCATCGTGTCGCGCAGGCTGATCAGCTTCTGCCGCAGTTCGACCAGGACCCGGCCGTCGGCGTCCTTCAGCTCGAAGGTGTCGCGCAGCCGCATCGCCTTGCCGTCGACCAGGAAGACCTTGCGGCCCCCGTCGTCCTCGATCCAGTAGTCGTCGCCGATGGCGAACAGCCGCTCACGTACGAGAAGTCTCATGGGTCACAGGTTCCCCCGGGGTCCTGCGGAATGCGTGCAGGCGGTCACGGTGTTGACTGGTGTCATGGCAACACGTGCACGCGTCCGCGCCCCCGAACTCATCGGCAAGGGCGGCTGGCTCAATACAGGCGACCGGCAGTACACTCTCGCTGACCTGCGGGGACGCATCGTCATCCTCGACTTCTGGACGTTCTGCTGTGTGAACTGTCTGCACGTCCTGGACGAGCTGCGCGAGCTGGAGGAGAAGCACCGCGACACCGTGGTGATCATCGGTGTCCACTCGCCGAAGTTCGTCCACGAGGCCGAGCACCAGGCCGTCGTCGACGCCGTCGAGCGCTACGAGGTCCACCACCCCGTCCTCGACGACCCCGAGCTGGCCACCTGGAAGCAGTACGCCGTACGCGCCTGGCCGACGCTCGTCGTGATCGACCCCGAGGGCTATGTCGTCGCCCAGCACGCGGGCGAGGGCCACGCGCACGCCATCGAGAAGCTCGTCGAGGAGTTGGAGGCCGAGCACGGGGCCAAGGGCACGCTCCGCCGCGGTGACGGCCCCTACGTGGCGCCCGAACCCGTCGCCACGCATCTGCGCTTCCCCGGCAAGGCGCTCCTCCTGCCGGACGGGGGCTTCCTGGTCTCCGACACCACCCGGCACCGCCTCGTCGAGCTCGACGCCGACGGCGAGACCGTGCGCCGCCACTTCGGCACGGGCGAACGCGGACTGAGCGACGGAGGCCCGGACGAGGCCCGGTTCAGCGAACCGCAGGGGCTCGCCGTGCTGCCCGACGGCCGGGTCGCCGTCGCGGACACCGTCAACCACGCCATCCGCGCCCTGGACCTCACGACCGGTGTGACCAGCACCCTCGCCGGGACCGGCCGCCAGTGGTGGCAGGGAACCCCGACCAGCGGGCCGGCGCGCGAGGTGGACCTCTCCTCGCCGTGGGACATCGCCTGGTTCGGCGACCGGCTGTGGATCGCCATGGCGGGCGTCCACCAGCTGTGGACGTACGACCCGGAGAGCGCGACCGTACGCGTCGCCGCCGGGACCACCAACGAGGGCCTGGTCGACGGGCCGGCCGCCGAGGCCTGGTTCGCCCAGCCGTCCGGACTCGCCGTCTCCGCCGACGGCGAGCGGCTCTGGGTCGCCGACTCGGAGACCTCCGCGCTGCGCTGGGTCGACCGCGACCAGCACGTCCGCACCGCCGTCGGCACCGGCCTCTTCGACTTCGGCCACCGCGACGGGGCCGCCGACCAGGCCCTCCTTCAGCATCCGCTCGGCTTGACCGCCCTGCCCGACGGGTCCGTCGCGATCAGCGACACGTACAACCACGCCCTGCGCCGGTACGACCCGGCCTCCGGCGAGGTCACCACCCTGGCCACCGACGTCCGCGAACCCAGCGACGCGGTGCTGGTCGACGGCGATCTGGTCGTCGTCGAGTCGGCCCGCCACCGGCTGACCCGGCTCCGGCTGCCGGAGGAGGCGGTCAGGGTCGCTGACCAGGCGCACCGCACCCAGCGGGCCGCGACCGAGATCGCCCCGGGCACCCTCCGCCTCGACGTCGTCTTCCAGGCGCCCGCGGGCCAGAAGCTGGACACCCGCTACGGCCCCTCGACCCGGCTGCTGGTCTCCGCGACCCCGCCCGAGCTGCTGGCGGAGGGCTCCGGCCCGGGGACGGACCTCGGGCGCGACCTGGTCCTCGCGGACGGGGTCACCGAGGGCGTGCTGCACGTCTCCGCGATGGCGGCGTCCTGCGACGACGACCCGGCCAACGAGTACCCGGCCTGCCATGTGCACCAACAGGACTGGGGCGTCCCCGTCCGCGTGACCGCGGGGGGAACGCCCCGGCTGCCGCTGGTGCTGGCGGGCATGGACGAGCAGGGCTGAGGGGGGCCGACAGGCAGCCCGCCCGGCAGTCTGCCGGAGCGGGCGGCCTGCCCGGGACCCGCCTAGAAGTCGTCGGCGCCGTTGCGCAGCTCGGTGGTCCAGTAGCCCGTGGCCCACTTCTGCGGGTTGACGGAGAGGCCCTCGGCGGCGGGGGACCGCACGACCGCCATACCACCGCCGTTGGCCTTCAGCGTGACCGTGAACTCCTTCACCGTCTCGGTGCTCTCCTTCCGGCCGCCCTCGGACATGCGCACCGCGACATAGGCGGACTGGCCGGGCTCCAGGATCACTGGTGCCTCCGGCTTGCTCTTGGCGACGGGCGGGACGATGCCCCGCGCGTTGTCCAGGAAGTGGATGTGCGGGTACTCCTTCATCTCGCAGCCGGCGCCGGAGGTGTTCTTCGCGCTCAGCGTGAGGTGGGTGTACGGCGGGCCGTCCTGGCGCTCGGCGGTGATCGTCAGACCCTTCGCCGTGCAGAGGGGGGCGGAGGCCTTGGAGGCCGTGCCGCCGGTGGTTCCGGAGCCGTCGGAGCTCTGGGTGGTGCCCGCGGCCTGCGCGGTACCGGTGCCGCCGCCGACGGAGTCCGTGGTGCCGGACTCCGCCGCGTCGTCGGTGGTCTTCCCGGACTCGGCGGCCTTCCCGGACTCGGCGGCCGACGCGGCGACGGTCGCGGAGTCGCTCGCCGCCGAGCCCTCCGACCGGGTGCCGGTGCCGTCGTCACCGCAGGCGGTGAGCGTGAGAGCGAGAGCGGCCGCGGTCGCGGCGGCCAGGACGGTGGTGCGGTCGCGGAAGGTGCGCATGGAGATTCCCCCGAGGTGACGGTGGAGCGGGCGCCCGGTCAAGACGCTCGCCCGTGAGCGGCTTACGGGAACGACTCTGCCCGCCGCCGCTCACGTATCGCTGCTGTCCCGCTGACGTCCTGCTGACGTCGGGCCCCAGGGCCGGGGCTCACTCGGCCCCATGGCCGGGGCTCCGCTCAGCCTTCCTCCGCGAGCCGTCGCAGCGCCTCGTCGTGCCGCCGCCGGAACTCCGCCCGCGCGGACACCCGCAGCAGCGCCTCCAGGGCCCGTACGGCCCCCTCGTCGTAGCCGGCCCGCTCCGCCTCCTGTGCGGCCCGGTCCAGCAGCCGTACGCCGTCCTCCTCGTCGCCCAGCGCGAGTCGGGCCTCGCCGCAGACGGCCAGCAGCAGGGAGCGGCGCGCCGCCTCCTCGTGCTCGGGCCCCAGATCGAGCGCGGCCCGGGCACAGGCGAGGGCCTCCTCGGGGCGGTGCGCGGTGAGGTGCATCCGGGCGAGGTGCTGGAGTGTGAGCATCTCCGTGTGCCGGTCGCCCTCCCGGCGGGCCAGTTCGACGGCGCGCGCGCAGTTCTCCAGCGCGGTGGGGAGTTCGCCCAGTTCGGCCTGGACGACCGCCAGGTTGATCAGCGCGGTCGCCTCGCCCAGCGGGTCGTCGGCCTCCCGGGCGAGCGCGGGCGAGCGCTCCAGCAGCGCGGCGGCCTCGGCGGTGCGGCCCTCCTCCGTCAGCACCCAGCCCAGCAGGGTGAGCACCCTGGACTCCGCGTACGCGTCCTTCTCCGCGCGTGCCGACTCCAGGGCCAGTTCCAGCAGCGGGGACCAGCTGTCCCGCGCCCGCCACACCATCTGCGGCCACTGGAGCAGAATGATGCGCCAGGCCCGGTCGTCGAGCCCCGCCTCCCGGGCCGCGAGGGCGGTCAGCGCCAGGTCCTCGCGCTCGGTCGCCAGCCAGCGCATCGCCTCCGCACGGTCGGCGAAGTCCTGTACGGCGCTGGGCCGACGGTAGTCCTCCGGGAGCACGAAACAGGGTTCGCCGCCGGGCTCCGCCGTGTCGGCTGCGGCCAGGGCGGTGGCGATGCAGTGGTCGAGCACCCCGGTCAGGGCCTCGCGCGCGGACGCCGGGTCCAGGCTCCGGGCGTAGAGGCGCACCAGGTCGTGCAGGACCCAGCGCCCGGGGGCGGTCTCGGTGACGAGGTGGGCGGCGGCCAATTGCTCCAGCGCCGCCCGCGCGGTGACCGGGTCCGTCCCCGCGAGCGCGGCCGCCGCGTAGGGGTCGTAATGGCCGCCCGGGTGGTGGCCGAGCCGCGCGAGCTGGTGGACGGCGCCGGGCGGCAACTGCTGGACCGTGAGCCGCAGCGCGGCGGCGACCCCGGTGTCGTCCACGTCGAGATACGCCAGCCGGCCGCGCTCGTCGGCCAGCTCCCCCGCGAGCGTGGCCAGCGTCCAGCCGGGCCGTCCCGCCAGCCGGGCCGCGGTGACGCGCAGGGCGAGGGGCAGTCCGCCGCACAGCTCGGAGAGCCGACGGGCCGCCACCGGCTCGGCGAGGACCCGCTCCTCCCCCAGCACGCCGGCGAGCAGCGCCGTGCCGTCGTCGGTCTCCAGGGTGTCGAGCGGGACCGGCCGGGCGGCGTCCGAGGCGATGAGCCCCTCCAGCCGGTGGCGGCTGGTGACCAGCGTGACGCAGTCGGCACCGCCCGGCAGCAGGGTCCTGACGGTGGCGGAGTCGCGCGCGTTGTCCAGGACCACCAGCAGCCTCTGCCGGGCGGTCAGCGACCGGAACAGTGCGGCGGCGGCCGGCACGGACTCCGGAACGCGGCGCGGGGAGACGCCGAGCGCGAGCAGGAACTCCCGCAGGACGTCGATGAGTGCCGGCTCCCCGGCCGCGCTGAACCCGCGCAGATCGGCGAAGAGCCGCCCGTCCGGGAAGAGCGCGGGGTTGCGGTGCGCCCACTGGAGGGCCAGCGCGGTCTTGCCGACCCCGGCAGGACCGGTGACCAGACAGACGGGCGCCTCGCCCGCCGCCGACCGGCTGAGCGCGGCCAGTTCGGCGGTGCGCCCGTGGAAGCCGCGGGGTGCGCGTGGCAGCAGATCGACAGGGTGCGGTTCGCCGACGGGCGAGCCCCCGCCGCCCGCCCGGCCCCCGTCACCGGGCGGCCCGGCGGCGGGTGCGGGACCGGCGGGACCGGCCGGCTCCGACGGAGCGGTGCCCGTGGGCGGCCCGGGGGCTCCACGGAGGATCAGGGCGTAGGCGTCGGCGAGTTCGTGCCCCGGGTCGATGCCCAGCTCGTCGGCGAGGAGCCGCCTCGTACGGTGGAAACGGTCCAGCGCCTCCGACTGACGCCCCGCCCGGAACAGCGCCAGCATCAACTCAGCGGCCAGCGACTCGCGCAGCGGATGCGCCGCCGTCTCCGCCGTCAACAGGGCGGCGGCCCGGTGGTGCTCCCCGAGCGCCCCGTACGCGCGGGACAGGTGCTCGACCGTCGCCAGCCGCGATTCCTCCAGGGAGTGCGCGGCCACCCGGAGCGGCGGACCGGCGAACGCCCCGCTGAGCGCGGGGCCCTGCCACAGGGACAGGGCCTCCTTGAGCATCAGCACGGCGTCGGCGGGCTCGCGCTGCTCCCGCGCCAGCATCAGCAGCTCCTCGAACCGCTGCGAGTCCAGCAGCGTCTCCGGTGCCCGCAGCACGTACGCGTCGCCGAGGGTGGCCAGCTCCACTCCGTACGCCTCCGCGTCCGCGCCCGCCAGCAGGGCGCGCAGCCGGGAGACGTGCCCCTGAATGACGCCACGGGCCTGGGACGGCGGCTCGTCGTCCCACAGGCATTCCGTCAACCGCCCGATGGAGACGGGCGTGTTGGTGGACAGCAGCAGAGCGGCCAGCAGGCTGCGCCGTTTGGCCGGTCCCAGCGGCAGAGGCCCGGTGAGCGTTTCGACGGAGACCGTGCCGAGCAGCCGGAACTCCACGGGCGGCTCCCCTTCCGGGCGTGACGCGCCCACGGCGGGGGCGCGGGATCGGACCCAGAATATCGGGAATTCCGCAGGTCCCGCGCAGAGACGACCGCCCCGCGACGGCTTTCGGCCGTCCTCGCGGGCCGGTCGCCGCGCGGGCCTCTCAGCGCCGGCGAGGACCGGTCGTCACGCGGGCCGTCAGTGGTAGCGGCGCTCGTCGTCCGATACGACGGTGGTGGTGGGCGGCACGACCATACGGCGGCGCCGCGCGATGCTCATGTACACGAAGACCCCCACGAGGCCGACGAGCATCATGATCCAGCCGACCAGGTCGACGTTGACGGTGTCCATCTGCCAGTCGGTGGCGAACGCCAGGATCGCGCCCCCGCCGATCAGCAGAATGCATCCTCCGAGTCCCATGAATCACGCCTCCTCGACCGCCCGGTGAGTCCGGGCCGGTGTACAGGTCGCGTACCCGGCCCGGCAACAACCATGTGTGCGAGGGCGTTTGGGCGGGGGCGGGTCAGCCCGCGAGGAACGAGGTGAGCGCGTTCGCCAGCAGATACGGGTCGTCGGCGCCGCACAGCTCACGCGCGCTGTGCATCGAGAGGATCGCCACGCCGATGTCCACGGTCTGGATGCCGTGCCGGGCCGCGGTGATCGGTCCGATCGTGGTGCCGCAGGGCATCGCGTTGTTGGACACGAAGCTCTGCCACGGCACGCCCGCCTTCTCGCAGGCCGCCGCGAACACCGCACGGCCGCTGCCGTCGGTGGCGTACCGCATGTTGACGTTGACCTTGAGGATCGGCCCGCCGTTGGCGACCGGGTGGTGCGTCGGGTCGTGCCGCTCCGCGTAGTTGGGGTGCACGGCGTGGCCGGTGTCGGAGGAGAGGCAGACCGTGCCGGCGAAGGCGCGGGCGCGGTCCTCGTACGTGCCGCCGCGCGCGAACACCGAGCGCTCCAGCACCGAGCCCAGCAGCGGCCCGTCGGCCCCGGTGTCCGACTGGGAGCCGTTCTCCTCGTGGTCGAAGGCGGCGAGCACCGGGATGTACGGGATGGCGGCGTCGTCCTGCCCGGCGACGGCGGCCAGGGCGGCGGTCGCCGCGTGCACCGAGAGGAGGTTGTCCATTCGGGGCCCGGCCACCAGCTCCCGGTCCCGGCCGAGGTAGGAGGGCGGCTCGATGGCGTGCGGCATCAGGTCCCAGCCGGTGACGTCCTCCGCGTCGACGCCCGCCTCCTCGGCGACGAACCGGATCAGGTCACCCTCCTCGACTTCCCCGAGCCCCCAGATCGGCTGCATGTGCTTCTGCCGGTCGAGCTTGAGCCCCTCGGTGTTGGCCGACCGGTCCAGGTGCACGGCCAGCTGTGGCACCCGCAGCAGCGCCCGGTCGATGTTGACCAGCCGGTGGGTGCCGTCCCGCAGGGAGATCCGCCCGGCCAGACCCAGGTCCCGGTCGAGCCAGGTGTTCAGCAGGGTGCCGCCGTAGACCTCGACGGCGATCTGGCGCCAGCCGTGCGCCCCGGTGTCGGGCAGCGGCTTCACCCGCAGGTTCGGGGAGTCGGTGTGCGCCCCGGCGATCCGGAACGGGGTGTGCGCCTCGGCGCCCTCCGGCACGTACCAGGCGACGATCGCCCCGCCGCGCAGCACGTACTTCCCGCCGGCCGACGCGTCCCACGCGGCGGTCTCCTCGACCTGCCGGAAGCCGGCCTCCTCCAGCCGCGAGGCGGCGTTCGCCACGGCGTGGTACGGGGACGGGCTGGCCGCCAGGAAGGACATCAGGTCATCGGTGTGGGCGCGGTCGAACCGGAGAGGGGAACTCATGTTCTTCACTGTAACGAGGACTCGGGGTCCGGTATCCGGTGACCGGGGAGATCGGTAGCCCTACAGCTCGTCGATGGAGGTCAGGTCGATGTCGATGTCGTACGGGGCGGAGAGCTTGAGCCGGTCGTGGTGGACGCCGGTGGAGACGTACGTCTTGTTGACCGGGTCGAGCTCGTAGGTGATGACCATGGGGCGGTCCATCTCGCCGGTCATCTCGACGAGCCAGAAGTGCTGGATGCCCGCCGCCGCGTACTTGTGCGGCTTGGTGTCCCGGTCGCGGTCCTCGGAGTCGGGCGAGACGACCTCGACGGCGAGGAGGACGTCTGCAGCCTCATAGCGGGTCTGGCGGCGGCCCTTGATCGCTTCCGCCTTGACTACGACGAGGTCGGGTTCCGGGGCGTTTCTCTTGCCCAGCACGATCGCCATCTCGCGACGTACGCGAAGGTCGTTCGGGACGTGCTGCCGCAGACCCTGCTCCAGCAGGTACATCGCCAGCGTATGAAAGTCGCGCTGCGGACTCACGAAAACCAGGCTCCCGTCGATCAGCTCTGTGTGCGGCGGGAGGTCGTCAAGCGTGAAGAAATCGTCCACGGTGTAGCCGTCCGGTGGCGGGACCGGCCACCCGGGGTTGGTGCGCCGCTGCTGCGACGCTTCGGACTGTGCCTCGGCGGTCATGGTTCCTCCCATGGAAGGGATCCTGGCCCGTGCACTCAGCGTACCCAGCTGATACGACAGCGCCGCCACCCGAACGAATTCCGGATGGCGGCGCGTGTTGACGAAACAGCGAGCGATTCCCTAGAACGCGGCCTCGTCCAGCTCCATCAGCGAGTTGTCGATCGACTCGGCGAGCGCGCGCTCGGTGGAGACGCCCGGCAGGACGTTCGCCGCGAAGAACTTCGCGGCGGCGATCTTGCCCTGGTAGAAGGGGACGTCCTTGGCGGAGGCGGTCGGCAGCTTCTCGGCGGCCACGGCCGCGCCCTTGAGCAGCAGGTAGCCGACGACGACATCGCCGGAGGCCATCAGCAGGCGGGTCGTGTTGAGCCCGACCTTGTAGATGTTCTTGACGTCCTCGCCGGTCGCGGTGAGGTCGGTGATCATCGTGCCGACGATCGCCTCCAGGTCCACGGCGGCCTTGGCGAGCGAGTCCAGCGCCGGGGCCAGCTCCTCGTTGCCGTGGGCGCCCGCGAGGAACTTCTTGATCTCCTCGGAGAGCATGTTGAGGGAGGCGCCCTGGTCGCGGACGATCTTCCGGAAGAAGAAGTCCTGGCCCTGGATCGCCGTGGTGCCCTCGTAGAGGGTGTCGATCTTGGCGTCCCGGATGTACTGCTCGACCGGGTACTCCTGGAGGTAGCCGGAGCCGCCGAACGTCTGGAGCGACTGCGCGAGCTGCTCGTAGGACTTCTCGGAGCCGTAGCCCTTCACGATCGGCAGCAGCAGGTCGTTGAGGCCGTTGAGCGCCTTGGCGTCCTCGCCCGCGGCCTCCTGCTCCTGGATCGCGTCCTGGACGGAGGCGGTGTACAGCACGAGGGAGCGCATGCCCTCGGCGTACGCCTTCTGCGTCATGAGCGAGCGGCGCACGTCGGGGTGGTGCGTGATGGTGACCTTGGGCGCCGTCTTGTCCATGAAGTTCGCCAGGTCCGGACCCTGGACGCGCTCCTTGGCGTACTCCAGTGCGTTCAGGTAGCCGGCGGAGAGGGCGGCGATGGCCTTCGTGCCGACCATCATGCGGGCGAACTCGATGATGCGGAACATCTGGCGGATGCCGTCGTGCTTGTCGCCGATCAGCCACCCCTTGGCGGGGTGCTGGTCGCCGAAGGTCATCTCGCAGGTGTTGGAGGCCTTGAGGCCCATCTTGTGCTCGACGTTCGTCGCGTACACGCCGTTGCGCTCGCCCAGCTCGCCGGTGGTCCAGTCGAAGTGGAACTTCGGGACCATGAAGAGCGAGAGGCCCTTGGTGCCGGGTCCGGCGCCCTCGGGGCGGGCCAGCACGTAGTGGATGATGTTCTCGGACATGTCGTGCTCGCCCGAGGTGATGAAGCGCTTCACACCCTCGATGTGCCAGGAGCCGTCCTCCTGCCGCACGGCCTTCGTCCGGCCTGCGCCGACGTCGGAGCCGGCGTCCGGCTCGGTCAGCACCATCGTCGAGCCCCACTGCTTCTCGACGGCGATCTCCGCGATCTTCTTCTGCTCGTCGTTGCCCTCGTCGAAGAGGATGCCGGCGAACGCCGGGCCGGAGGAGTACATCCAGACGGCCGGGTTCGAGCCGAGCAGCAGCTCCGCGTACCCCCAGATCAGGGAGCGGGGCGAGGTGGTGCCGCCGATCTCCTCGGGGAGGCCAAGGCGCCAGTACTCGGAGTCCATGAAGGCCTGGTACGACTTCTTGAAGCTCGCCGGGACCGGAGCGGTCTTCGTCTCCGGGTCGAAGACCGGCGGGTTGCGGTCGGCGTCCGCGTAGGACTCGGCGAGCTCGTTCTCCGCGAGGCGCGCGACCTCGTCCAGGATGCTCTTCGCGGTGTCGACGTCCATCTCACCGAACGGACCGGTGCCATACACCTTGTCGCGCCCGAGGACCTCGAAGAGGTTGAACTCGATGTCGCGGAGATTCGACTTGTAGTGCCCCATGGGAAGGCTCCGTAATCAATAGCAGTGGCGCACAGCGCCCCGGGGAGTGATGCGGGTCGGGCGACAGGCAGGCGTAGGTCCATCAACTGACCTCTACGATGATGCTACCCGTCAGTAATAAGGTGCAACCCCTCTTGCCGTAGATGTGTCCGATTACTCTTTGCAGCATGTACGGCTACGACCAGAACCCTGGTGCTCAGCAGCAGATGGGTCAGATGGGCCAGATGGGTCAGATGGGCGGCGGCTACGGGGAGCAGCCGCTGTATCCCGAACCGTCGCCGCTCTCCCTGGCCGACGCGGTACGGGCCTTCACCACCGGCTCCCTCTCCGCCGAGGACTTCCAGCAGATCTTCGCCACGTCGAAGGTCTACTGCCCGCGCGGCGACAACCCTGGCTTCCTCGCGCTGCACAACACGCAGCAGCCGGTGATCCCGATGTTCACCACGCTGAAGGAGCTGCGGCTGTACGCGGGCAAGGAGTCCAAGTACTTCGTGATCACCGGGGCCGAGGTGATCGACCTGCTGCCGACGGGGTACGGCTTCGTCCTGGACATGGAGGGCGACCACCGGATGGTCTTCGACGCCAAGGCCGTCGAGCAGATGGTCGACTTCGCGATGCGCCGTATGTACGGGTAGGCGCCTACGCGGAGGGGTGGCCTTCCAGTGGGTCGCTGACCTGCGGTTCAGTTGTTCGGACGTGGGTCCGTGCCGAAAGTGGCGCGGGCCCTTTTCGCTGTCGGGGTCACGGGCGGGCCCACCGGCGTGGCCGCCCGGGAATGAAGGCCGCCTTGCAGGATGTTCATCATTCAACTAAATTGGTCGCAGAACACTCGCCCGGAGGTGGCTTCCATGCCCGCAGTGACCGTCGACAACCCGCTGACCCTGCCCAAGGTGACCGCTTCGGGTGACGCCGTGGCCCGTCCCGTGCTCACCGTCACGACCGCGCCGAGCGGATTCGAGGGCGAGGGCTTCCCCGTCCGCCGCGCGTTCGCGGGCATCAACTACCGGCACCTCGACCCCTTCATCATGATGGACCAGATGGGTGAGGTGGAGTACGCCGCCGGCGAGCCGAAGGGCACCCCCTGGCACCCGCACCGCGGCTTCGAGACGGTCACGTATCTCATCGACGGGTCCTTCATCCACCAGGACTCCAACGGTGGCGGCGGCACCATCGAGAACGGCGACACCCAGTGGATGACCGCCGGATCGGGCCTGCTGCACATCGAGGCCCCGCCGGAGTCGCTCGTCATGTCCGGCGGGCTCTTCCACGGCCTCCAGCTCTGGGTGAACCTGCCCAAGGCCGACAAGATGATGGCCCCGCGCTACCAGGACATCCGGGGCGGCGAGGTCCAGCTCCTCGCCTCCCCCGACGGCGGTGCGCTGCTCCGGGTCATCGCCGGTGAGCTCGACGGCCACGAGGGCCCCGGCATCACCCACACCCCGATCACGATGATCCACGCCACCGTCCGGCCCGGCGCCGAGGTGACCCTCCCGTGGCGCGAGGACTTCAACGGCCTCGCCTACGTCCTGGCCGGGCGCGGCACGGTCGGCGCGGAGCGCCGCCCCGTCGCGATGGGCCAGACCGCGGTGTTCGGAGCCGGCGGCTCGCTGACCGTCCGCGCGGACGAGCGGCAGGACGGCAACACCCCGGACCTGGAGGTTGTTCTCCTCGGCGGCCGTCCGATCCGGGAGCCGATGGCGCACTACGGACCGTTCGTGATGAACAGTCAGGCCGAGCTGCGGCAGGCCTTCGAGGACTTCCAGGCCGGCCGCCTGGGCACGGTCCCCGCGGTCCACGGCATGTGACCCCTCCCGCCGCCTCCGTCAGGTGACTCCCCGTCACCCGTACGGGGGCGGCGGACGGGCCGGCCGCCGTGCCCCGTGATCGGGTGGGAGGGTGCCCGCACCCCAGCCCCTCCTTCCCGAGAGCGCCCGCCGCGCGGCTGCCTGGTGCGGTGTCGTCCTGCTCGGCGTGGGCGTCGCCGCCGTCGCGATCTGGCTGGTCGTCGTCCTCAAGACCGCGGTCACCCCGGTGCTGCTCGCCCTGCTCGGCACCGCGCTGCTCGGTCCCGTCCACCGGTGGCTCATCGCCCGCAGGCTCAACCGGTCGCTGGCCGCCGGGCTGACCTGCGCGGCCCTCGTCGCGGTGGTCGGGGGCGCCGGGTACATCGTCGTCACCGCTCTCGTCGACTCCGGCGCCCAGATCGTCGACTCGCTGAAGGACGCCGGCCAGTGGGTCGTGGACCATCTGGACATCGCGGGGGCCACGGACGTCGACGACCTGGCCGACAACGCGAAGAACCTGGTCGAGAAGTTCGGGGCGAGCGCCGCGGGCGGTCTGCTCAGCGGGATCAGCCTGGTCGGTTCGCTGGTGGCGACCAGTGTGCTGGCCCTGCTGCTGACCTTCTTCTTCCTGCGCGATGCGGACCGCGCGGTCAATCTGGCCCACGCGGTGGCCCCGCGCGGCACCGGGGACCTGGTCGAGGCCATGGGGCGCCGGGCGTTCGAGGCCGTCGAGGGCTTCATGCGCGGCACCACGTTCATCGCCCTGATCGACGCCGTGTGCATCACGGTGGGCCTGCTGATCCTGGACGTGCCCGGGGCGGTGGGGCTCGGCGCGCTGGTGTTCGTCGGCGCGTACATCCCGTACCTCGGGGCGTTCCTCTCCGGCGCGGTGGCGGTGCTGGTGGCGCTGGCCGACCGGGGGCTCGTGATCGCCCTGTGGGCCCTGGGGGTGGTCCTCGCGGTCCAGGTGCTGGAGGGCCATGTGCTCCAGCCGATGATCCAGAGCCGTACGGTCCAGATGCACCCCGCCATGATCATGATCGCGCTGACGGCGGGCGCGAGCGTCGCGGGCCTGCTCGGCATGCTGCTGGCCGTGCCGCTGTGCGCGGCGGCCTTCGGTGTCCTGGGCGAGCTGCGAAACGGCCTCGGGCCGTCTCCGGGGCCGCCCGACGGCGGCCCCGGCCCGTCCGGCGGTGATCCCGGCCCGTCCGGCGGTGGTCCCGGCGCTGCGGGCAGCCACCCCGGCCCGTCCGGCGGTGATTTCGGCCCGCCCGGCGGTGGTCCCGGCGCTGCGGGCAGCCACTCCAGCCCGTCCGGCGTTTGAGGACGGAACCGTTACGGGGGTGGGCCCGCGCACTCCGGAAGCCAGGGCCGCAGGGGCCGGGGGAGCGCCAGGGCAGGGAGGCCCGGTTCCGGGGAACGGGCCGCGGGGGCCGGGGAACGGGCCGCGGGGGCCCGGGAACACCAAGGCCGCGGCGGCCTGTGGGCACGGCTCAGGAGGCCGAGGCCTCCACCAGCTCCTCCGGCTCGTCCGACTCGTACAGCTCGAACCAGGTCGACTTCCCCTCCCCGCGCGGATCCACCCCCCACGCGTCCGCCAGCATCTCCATCAGCACCAGCCCCCGCCCGCTGGACGCCATCTCGCCCGGCCGCCTCTTGTGCGGCAGTTCGTCGCTCGCGTCGGCGACCTCGACGCGCAGCCGCCGCTGCCCCTGCTCGCCGGAGATCTCCGCCACCATCAGCGCGTCCCCGTCGGTGTGGACGAGCACGTTGGTGGCCATCTCGGAGACCATCAGGACCGCCGAGTCGACCTGCTCGGCATCGCTCCAGTCGTGGAGCAGTTCGCGCACGAGCTGCCGGCCGACCGAGATCCGCTCGGGCTCGGCCTGCGCGATGGTCATGACGCTGCGGCGCGGCGGCGTCGCCCGGGCGGAGATGCTCTCGCGCCGCAGCACCAGGACCGCGATGTCGTCCTCCCGCCGGTCCGCGAGCGGCCCCGTCGTGTAGTGCGAGGTCGGCCCGTGCACGGCCTGGACCAGGGCGTCGGCCAGCTGTTCCAGGTCCTCGGCGGGCGCTTCCAGGACCGGGCGCAGCCGGTCCCAGCCGGTGGCCATGTCGTGCCCGCCGGTCTCGATGAGACCGTCCGTGCAGAGCATGATCGTCTCGCCGGGCTCCAGGACCACCCGGGTGGTGGGGTAGTCGGAGTCCGTCTCGATCCCGAGCGGCAGGCCGCCGGCCGTCTGCCGGATCACCGCGGTCCCGTCGGCGCTGATCACCACCGGGTCGGGGTGGCCCGCGCGGGCGATGTCCAGGGTCCCGGCCTCCGGGTCCACCTCCGCGTACAGGCAGGTCGCGAAGCGCGGCGTCGGGGGCTCCTCCTCGCCCTCGACGCTCTCGTACGCGTCGGTGAGTCCGGACAGGAAGCGCGAGGCCCGGGCGAGCACGGCGTCCGGGCGGTGCCCCTCGGAGGCGTAGGCGCGCAAAGCGATGCGGAGCTGGCCCATCAGCCCGGCGGCCCGCACGTCATGGCCCTGGACGTCGCCGATGACCAGGGCGATGCGGCCGTTGGGCAGCGGGATCATGTCGTACCAGTCGCCACCCACCTGGAGCCCGCCGCCGGTCGGCACGTACCGCGCGGCCACCGTCATGCCGGGGATCTCCGGGCCCAGGGTCGGCATCATCGAGCGCTGGAGCCCGAGTGACAGCTCGCGTTCCGTCTCCGCCACCCCGGCGCGGGCCAGGGCCTGGGCGAGCATGCGGGCAACCGTCGAGAGCACCGCGCGCTCGTCCGGCGTGAACGCCACCGGATGCCGGAACCCCGCCATCCAGGCGCCCATCGTGCGGCCGGAGGAGACCAGGGGCAGAAAGGCCCAGGACTGCCGCCCGAAGCGCCGGGCGAGCGGCCAGGTGGCCGGGTAGCGGCGGCGGTACTCCTCGGGGGAGGGGAGATAGATCGCCCGGCCCGTGCGGACGACCTCGGCGGCCGGGTAGTCCGTGTCCAGCGGCATGTCGGTGAAGGGCTCCTCGTCCCCCGTGCTGTGCCCGTGGTGCCCGATGATCATCAGCCGCTCCCCGGCGGAGCCGAAGACCGCGAGGCCGTCCGGGGTGAAACCGGGCATGGAGAGCGAACCGGCGACCCGCAGTACCTCCGCGGTGGAGCGGGCCTCGGCCAGCGCCCGCCCGGCGTCCAGCAGGAACGCCTCCCGGGACCGGCGCCAGTCCCCGGTGATCGGCGTGTGGGCGGCGTCGGTGGAGCCGGGCTGCGGCTCGGCTACCTCCTGGAGCGTGCCGAAGAGGACGTAGCTGTCGGCGTCCAGGTCCGGCGGGACGACCGGCTTGGAGCGGCTGCGCACGGTACGGAGCACCTGGCCGCGCTCGTCCACGATGCGCAGCCGCGCCTCCGCGAGCGTGCCCTCGGCGACCGCCAGGTTCACCACCGCGTAGATCTCGTTCCAGTCGACCGGGTGGAAGCAGGAGCGCACCGTGGACTCCCGGTAGCTGCCTGGCTCGGCGGGCAGCCCGAGCAGCCGGGCCGCCTCCGCGTCGAGCGTGACCGTGCCGGCTGCGTTGTCCCAGCGCCACAGGCCCGTCGCGATCGCGGCCAGGACTTCCTCGGTGCGCATTGCCCCACTTTAGGAAGATGTGCTCGGCGGACGCCACCGAGGGGCCGCCACCTGCCCCGGGGGCCGGCGAGTACGGCGGCGTAAAGGGAAATGAACCGTCCCGGTCCCGGGCGGTAGCCTGGGGAGGCTCCAATCCACCCCCAACCGCGAAGACTGGATGAACGACGATGCATCGGTACAGGTCCCACACCTGCGGCGAGCTCCGCGCCTCTGACGTCGGCACCGACGTCCGGCTGAGCGGCTGGCTGCACAATCGCCGAGACCTGGGTGGCATCCTCTTCATCGATCTGCGTGACCACTACGGTCTGGTGCAGCTCGTCGCCCGCCCCGGCACCCCCGGCAACGAGGCCCTGGCGAAGCTCACCAAGGAGACCGTCGTCCGGATCGACGGCAAGGTCTCCGCGCGCGGAGCCGACAACGTCAACCCGGAGCTGCCGACCGGCGAGATCGAGATCGAGGTCACCGAGGTCGAGGTGCTCGGCGAAGCCGGCCCGCTGCCCTTCACGATCAACACCGAGGACGGCGTCAACGAGGAGCGGCGCCTTGAGTACCGCTTCCTCGACCTGCGCCGCGAGCGCATGCACCGCAACATCATGCTGCGCTCGGCCGTGATCGCCTCGATCCGCTCCAAGATGGTGGCCCTCGGCTTCAACGAGATGGCGACCCCGATCCTCACCGCGACCTCCCCCGAGGGCGCCCGTGACTTCGTCGTTCCGTCCCGGCTGAACCCCGGCAAGTTCTACGCGCTGCCGCAGGCCCCGCAGCAGTTCAAGCAGCTGCTGATGATCTCGGGCTTCGACCGCTACTTCCAGATCGCGCCCTGCTTCCGCGACGAGGACGCCCGCGCGGACCGCTCCCCGGGCGAGTTCTACCAGCTCGACGTCGAGATGTCCTTCGTCGAGCAGGAGGACGTCTTCCAGCCGATCGAGAAGCTGATGACCGAGCTCTTCACCGAGTTCGGCAACGGCCGCGAGGTCACCTCGCCGTTCCCGCGCATCCCGTTCCGCGAGTCGATGCTGAAGTACGGCAACGACAAGCCGGACCTGCGCGCCAAGCTGGAGCTCGTCGACATCTCGGACGTCTTCGCCGACTCCGGGTTCAAGGCGTTCGCCGGCAAGCACGTCCGCGCGCTGCCGGTCCCGGACACCGCGGGTCAGTCCCGGAAGTTCTTCGACGGCCTCGGTGAGTACGCCGTCGAGCACGGCGCCAAGGGCCTCGCCTGGGTGCGCGTGGGCGAGGACGGGGCGCTGGCCGGACCGATCGCCAAGTTCCTCACCGAGACCGACGTCAAGACGCTCACCGAGCGCCTCTCGCTGGTCCCGGGCCACGCCGTCTTCTTCGGCGCGGGTGAGTTCGACGAGGTCTCCAAGATCATGTCGGCGGTCCGGGTCGAGGCCGCCAAGCGCGCCGGCCACTTCGAGGAGGGCGTCTTCCGGTTCTGCTGGATCGTCGACTTCCCGATGTACGAGAAGGACGAGGAGACCGGGAAGATCGACTTCTCGCACAACCCCTTCTCGATGCCCCAGGGCGGCCTCGCCGACCTGGAGGAGAAGGACCCGTTGGACATCCTCGCCTGGCAGTACGACATCGTCTGCAACGGCATCGAACTGTCCTCCGGCGCGATCCGTAACCACGAGCCCGAGCTGATGCTCAAGGCCTTCGAGATCGCCGGCTACGACCGCGAGACCGTCGAGCACGAGTTCGCGGGCATGCTCCGCGCGTTCCGTCTCGGCGCCCCGCCGCACGGTGGCATCGCCCCGGGCGTCGACCGCATCGTGATGCTCCTCGCCGACGAGCCCAACATCCGCGAGACGATCGCCTTCCCGCTCAACGGCAACGCCCAGGACCTGATGATGGGCGCACCGACCGAGCTGGACGAGAGCCGCCTGCGCGAGCTGAACATCCAGCTGCGCAAGCCGGTCGCGGCGAAGGGCGCGAGCGCGTCGGAGAAGCCCACGGAGAAGTAGCCCGCACGGTCCGCTCCACGGATGTTTCACGTGAAACAGCCCCCGATCACCTGATCGGGGGCTGTTTCGTTGCAAGCGGCTGAGTGCCGGTGACAGCAGGGCCGGGGGGTGTCCGGCGGATAGGGCGACGCGGTACAGCCGGATGGCCCCGGTTCGGGTTCGGTCGGGCCGGGCGCGGCAAAGACTGGCACCGAGACACCCCTCTCCCACCCCCTTGCCGCGTCGCGCCGTCCGCCGCCACCCGAGGAGTCCGCCACCGTGTCCGTCCCGCGCCGCCCGCCCGCCCTGCTCGCCGCACCGCTCCTCGTCCTGGCCCTGCTGCTCGCCGGCTGCGCCTCCGACGCCCCTCCCGCGAAGGCTCCCGTAGGAGCTCCGGGGCAGGGTGCCGCAGGTCCGGAGTCCGATGCCGCCTCCGTACGCCGGGCCTCGCCCAGCCCGGAGCCCACGCCGAGCCCCGCCGAGATCCCCGGTCTGGGACCGGAGACCCTGGCCCAGGTCCCCGCCGAGGCACGGCAGGTGTTCGTCGTGACCGGCGAGGAGGCCGACTCCCACCAGGCCGGCGCGGTCCTGTACAGCCGAGAGGGCCCGGCGAAGAGCTGGCAGCCGGTCCTGGGCCCCTGGCCGGCGCACAACGGTATGGAGGGCTGGACGGACCACCATGTGGCGGGCGACCTGAGGTCCCCCACGGGCGTCTGGGCACTCACCGACGCGGGCGGGCGGCTCCCCGACCCGGGAGCGCTGCTGCCGTATGACGAGCACCCCCGGTTCGCGCTGGACGGCGAGGGCTTCTTCGGAGAGCCGCTGGAGGGCTCCTTCGACTACGTCGTCGCGATCAACTACAACCGCACGGCGGGCGTCAGCCCCCTGGACCGCACCCGCCCGCTCGGCCTCGAACGGGGCGGCGGCATCTGGATCCACGTCGACCACGGCGGCCCCACCCAGGGCTGTGTCTCCATCCCGGAGGAACACATGGAGGAACTCCTGCGCACCCTGGACCCGGCCATGAACCCGGTGATCGTGATGGGGGACGCGGCGACGCTGAGGCGGTGAGGCGCTGATCGGACGTGCGGGCAGGGCCCCTTGCCCGCACGTCGAAGACGTTCCCGGTGCGAGTGACCGGGGGCGCGGTACAGGAGGTCGCTGTGAGCGTGGGCGCGGGATCGAGCTGGACACCGAGCCGCTCAAGAACTGGACGCGCTGACCCGAAGCCGGAACGCGAGGAGCCCGGGACCGCTGTTCACGGTCCCGGGCTCATCATGCGTACGAACGCGCTACGCCGGCTTCTCCTCCAGGCGCGGGAACAGCACCGCGCCCTTCGTCACCGTCGCGCCTACGGGCAGTACGCCCCAGGCGCCCGCGTCCTGGACCCTCTGGTCGGCCAGCGCTCCCAGGGACTCCTCGGCGCCCAGGGACTCCCACAGCCTCTGCGAGGTCTCCGGCATCACCGGGTTGAGCAGGACCGCGACCCCGCGCAGGGACTCGGCGGCCGTGTACAGAATGGTCGCCAGGCGGGCCTGGCCCTCCGGGCTGGTGTCCTTGGCCACCTTCCACGGCTCCTGCTCCGTGATGTAGCCGTTGACCTGCTTCACGAAGTCGAAGACCGCCAGGATGCCGGACTGGAAGTCCAGCTCCTCACCGATCTTCCGGTCGGCGGTCGCCACGGCCTTCGCCAGGCCCTCCCGCACGGCCCGCTCGGCGTCACCGGCGGCCGTCGCCTCCGGCAGCGCACCGCCGAAGTACTTGCCGACCATCGCCGCGACCCGCGAGGCGAGGTTGCCGTAGTCGTTGGCCAGCTCGGAGGTGTAGCGGGCGGTGAAGTCCTCCCACGAGAACGACCCGTCGCTGCCGTACGCGATGGCCCGAAGGAAGTACCAGCGGTACGCGTCCACGCCGAAGTGCGAGGTCAGGTCCTGCGGCTTGATGCCGGTCAGGTTGGACTTGGACATCTTCTCGCCGCCGACCATCAGCCAGCCGTTGGCGACGACCTTGCCGGGCAGCGGCAGACCCTGCGCCATCAGCATCGCGGGCCAGATCACCGAGTGGAAGCGGAGGATGTCCTTGCCGATCAGGTGCACGTTCGCCGGGAACGTACCGTCGAACTTCTCCTGGTTCGCGCCGTAGCCCACGGCGGTCGCGTAGTTGAGCAGCGCGTCGACCCACACATAGATGACGTGCTTGTCGTCCCACGGCACCGGGACGCCCCAGTCGAACGTCGAGCGTGAGATCGACAGGTCCTGGAGCCCCTGCTCGACGAAGTTCACGACCTCGTTGCGCGCCGACTCGGGCTGGATGAAGCCGGGGTTCGCCGCGTAGAACTCCAGCAGCTTCGGGCCGTACTCGCTCAGCTTGAAGAAGTAGTTCTCCTCCTTGAGGAGCTCCACCGGCTTCTTGTGGATCGGGCAGAGCTTCTGCCCGGCGAACTCGCCCTCGCCGTCGATCAGATCGCCTGGGAGCTTGTACTCCTCGCAACCCACGCAGTACGGGCCCTCGTACCCGCCCTTGTAGATCTCGCCCTTGTCGTACAGGTCCTGCACGAACTCCTGCACACGGTCGGTGTGCCGCTTCTCCGTCGTCCGGATGAAGTCGTCGTGTCCGATGTTCAGATGCTCCCAGAGGGGCTTCCAGGCCTCCTCGACGAGCTTGTCGCACCAGGCTTGCGGCGTGACGTTGTTCGCCTCGGCCGTGCGCATGATCTTCTGACCGTGCTCGTCCGTGCCGGTGAGGTACCACACCTTCTCGCCGCGCTGGCGATGCCAGCGCGTGAGCACGTCGCCTGCGACGGTCGTGTAGGCGTGGCCCAGGTGAGGAGCGTCGTTGACGTAGTAGATGGGGGTCGAGACGTAGTACGCCTTCGCCCCCTGCTTCTCGGATCCAGTGGCCGCCATGGTCGAAATCCTAACGGCCAGATCAGGATCCACTCACATCGATAAACGGGGGCCCCGTGCGGGCGGAGCGACGGCCTCCGGTGGAGAGCCCGGCGTATTCGGTGGAGAGCTTTGCGAAACATCCGTTCCCGTAATGGTTCCCGTAGGAAAGTCGCATCCTGGGAGGGAGCGGACAAGCGTGCACGAGGCAGGGGACATCACCATGCGGGTACTGGTAGCCGAGGACGAGGAGACCCTCGCGGAGCTGGTCGCCACCGGACTGCGCCGGGCCGGCTTCGCGGTCGACACGGTGTACAGCGGGGACGCGGCCCTCGCCTACCTCGGCCTGCACGACTACGACGTCGTCGTGCTCGACCGCGACCTCCCCCGGGTGCACGGCGACGACGTGGCCCGCCGGCTGGTCGCCTCCGGCTCCCGCACCCGGATCCTGATGCTCACCGCCTCCGGCACCATGGAGGACCGGGTCGCCGGGCTCGATCTGGGGGCCGACGACTACGTGGCCAAGCCGTTCGAGTTCCCCGAGCTGGTCTCCCGGGTGCGCGCCCTGCGCCGCCGCAGCGCCAGACCCGTACCGCCCCAGCTGGAGCGCCACGGCATCCGGCTCGACACCGTACGGCGCTCCGCGCTCCGCGACGACCGGGACCTGGACCTCTCGCCGAAGGAGTTCACCGTGCTGCAACTGCTCCTGGAGGCCGACGGCGGCACGGTCAGCGCGGAAGAGCTGCTGGAGCGCGCCTGGGACGCCAACGCCGACCCGTTCACGGGCGCCGTGCGCGTCTGTATGAGCAAGCTCCGCGCCAAGCTCGGCGAGCCCGCGCTGATCCGCACCGTGCAGGGCGTCGGGTACGCCCTGTGAAGCGGCCGTCCCTGCGGCGGCTGGTGGACGCCTCGAAGCTCCCGCACTCGACGATCCGGACCCGGATCGCCCTCGTGTACGGCGGTGTCTTCCTGGTGCTCGGCACCGCCCTGCTGGCCACCGTCAACCTCGCCTCCCGCGCCGGCACGGAGACCGAGGCCCGCTCCATCGCCTCGTCCGCCGCCGTCGCCCAGCCCGGCTACGCGGTGAACGGTCCGCTGATCTCCCGTCGGCACCTGGGGCCGCCCACCGTCTACGACCTCACCGACAACGTCAGCAACGCGGCGGGGCAACAGCTCCTGTACTGGTCGATCGCCGCCCTGCTCGTGATGACGGGCTGCGCGGTCGCGGTGGGCTGGTGGACCGCCGGGCGGGTGCTGCGACCCGTCCACGACATGACCGAGAAGGCCCGCCGCCTCTCCGCGCACACCCTGCACGAGCGCATGGCGCCCACCGGGCCCGACGACGAGCTCAAGGAACTGGGCGAGACGCTGGACGCCCTGCTGGCCCGGCTGGAGAAGGCGTTCGACAGCCAGCAGAGATTCATCGCGAACGCCTCGCACGAGCTGCGGACCCCGCTGGCCACCCAGCGCGCCGCGATCCAGATCGGTTTGGACGACCCGTCCCCCGAGGACCTCGTACGCACCCGGCAGACCCTGCTGGACACCAACCGGCGCAGTGAGCGGCTCATCGAAGGGCTGCTCGTGCTGGCCCGCAGCGAACGGGGACTGGCCGCGGACGAGCGCGAGGCGGTCCGTCTCGACCACGTGGTCAGGGAGGAGGCGGCCCGCCGTCCGGCGGTACGGGGCGCGAGCGGAGGACCGGAGAGCCGGGGAGCGGGGGGCGGTGGTCCGGAGGGCCGGGGGCCGGGCGGCGGGCCGGACGTGCACGTCGTGGTGGCCGCCTGCTCCGTGCGCGGCAACCGGCTGCTGCTCGCCCAGCTGGTGGCGAACCTGCTGGCCAACGCGGTCACGTACAACGTGCCGGGCGGCTCGGTGGAGGTCTCGCTGACCGGGGAGGGGACCCTGCTGGTGCGCAACACCGGGCCGGAGGTCTCGGAGGCCGATATCGCGGTGTTCTTCGAGCCGTTCCGGCGGGGCGAGGGCCGGGACCGGATGGGCCCGGGGTCGGGCCTCGGTCTCTCCATCGTCCGGTCGATCGCGGTGGCCCACGGCGGTACGGTCACGGCGATACCGGGCCCGGAGGGCGGCGGTCTCGCCGTGACCGTACGGCTGCCGGTCGATCAGGCGTCGGAGTCGCCCGCGCGCGCGGCGGTCCAGGCCGGCAGCCCGGCGAGGATCTCGCGGTAGAGCTCGGCGTCCGCGACCTCGCGGGGCGCGGGGCCCGCGTGGAAGAAGCCGGTGTTCGGGGCGTCGAGCTTCCGCAGGAAGTCGAAGCCCTTCGCGTCCTGCTCGCCGAAGGCGACGAACTGGAAGAACAGCGGCAGCCGCGCCGCCTCCGTGAGGGCCTGCCGGGCGGCCTGCTTGGCGTCCGGCGGGCCGTCCGTCTGGAAGATCACGAGAGCCGGACCGGTGGCCTCGGTCTTCTCGTAGTGCGCGACGATCTCCTCGACCGCACGGTGGTAGTGCGTCCGGCCCAGGCGGCCGAGGCCCGCGTGCAGCTCGTCGACGCGGCCCTCGTGGCCGGAGAGCTCGATGTCACCGGTGCCGTCGATGTCCGTCGAGAAGAAGACGACCGGAACGGTGGCGCCCTCGTCCAGGTGCGCGGCGAGCGCGAGCGTCCGGTCGCCCAGATGCTGGGCGCTGCCGTCCTTGTAGAACGGCCGCATCGAGCCGGAGCGGTCGAGCACCAGGTAGACGCGGGCGCGGAGCCCGGTCAGCCCGTGCGCCTTGAGCGCCGCCTGCGCCGCCTTGTACGGGGCGACGAGCTGCGGAGCACGCGACTTGACCCGCGCGAGCGTGGTGGCGGGCTTGCCGGGGGCGCCTTCCGGGGCGGTGGCGACGACCGGCTCCGGGGTGCCGACGACGGGCTCGGATGCGGTGGCGGCGGGCTCCGGTGCCGCAGGGGCCGCCGGGGTCTCTGCGACGGCCGGGGTCTCCGCGGTCTCCGCGGTCTCCGGAGCCTCTGTGGCTGCCGGTGCCACTGGGGTCTTGGGGGCTTGGGGGGTCTCGGGTGCCTCGGGGGCGGCCTGAGGTGCCTCGGGGGCGGTCTCAGGGGCCTTTGCCTCCGCTGCTTCGGGGGAGGCTTCCGCTTCTGCTGCCGGTTCCGCCTCCACCTCTGCCTCTGTCTCCGCTGCCGCTTCCGACTTGGCCTGCGGTTCCGGTGCGGGCTCCGGGGTTTCGTCGAGGTCGATCGTGATCGGCTCCGGCGTCGACTCGGGCTCCTCGGTGGCCTTGACCGGAGCCTCGGCGGTCACCGGCTCCTCGGGCTCCACAGCTTCCTCGGCGGTCACCGGCGCCTCGGGCTTCTCCGCCTTCTCCGCCTTCTCCGTCTTCGGAGTGTCTTCCGGGGCCGACTTCTGCGCGGGGACGGTCGGCGACGCCGGCGCGGCGGCCGCCTTGTCGAAGGCCTCCGCCACCAGGTCGGCGGCGAGCGAGCCGTCACGCTCCGTGGAGTCGGGCGCGGGGGAGGCCGTGGACGCGGTGGACGTGCTGGACGGCGTCTCCGTGGAGGAGACGGAGGACGAGGTGGGGGACGCGGGCGAGGCCGGGGCCGGGATCGACGCCTTCGGCTCCGCCGCGGGCTCGGCCGCCGAAGTGGTCTCCGGCTCCGTCTCCTTGGGCTGAACGCGCTCGGCCTGGGGCGGGACGGTGGCCGTGGTCGGCTCGTCCTGCTCCGTGCGGCCGAACACCTTACGCAGCAAGCTCCGAATGCCCATGGGCGAGGCCTTTCGCATGAGTTGGGTGCGGTGAATGTCCGACCTGGGTGAATTCATCCCTGGCCAGGACGGATACGTAAGGTTAGCGGCCGGATCCGGCCGTTCGCCGGTGCGGCCCGCCCCTGCGTCAACCGAGCCGAAACCGTTCCCGGACCGAGTCCACGACGGTGTTCTTCACCGGCTCCCAAGAGAACAGCGGTGGCCCGGACTTCACCCCCCGTTCACCGAGAGTCCCTCGGACCGCGTGGAGGCACACATACCGTCACGCACGACACCAGACGGAGGGAATCCACGTGCGCAATCTGCTGCCGTTCATCAGCTCGCATCCCGGTGGGCGTTCCGCGCTGACCTGCCGCTTCCGCTGCGGGGACGCCTGCTTCAAGGAGACGCCCAACAACAGCGACAACGAGTACGCCGGCGACATCATCGCCGGTGCCGTGTCGCGCCGCTCGATGATGCGCGCCGCCGCCGTGGTCACCGTCGCCACCGCCGCCGGCACCGCCGCCCTGACCGGCCCGAGCGCCCCGCAGGCCGAGGCCGCCGTGCTCGCCGGACACGGTCACAAACCGGGTCACCCCCACAAACCCGCCCCGTCCGGTGCGCGTGGCCTGCGGTTCTCGCCGGTCGCGCCCAACAAGGACGACAAGGTCACCATCCCCGACGGGTACGCCCAGAACGTCGTGATCCGCTGGGGCGAGCCGATCCTGCGCGGCGCGCCCGCCTTCAACCCGGACAAGCAGACGGCGAAGGCCCAGGCCGGCCAGTTCGGCTACAACAACGACTTCCTCTCCCTGCTCCCGCTGCGCGGCGAGCGCGGTCGGCAGGTCATGGTCGCGAACCATGAGTACACGGACGAGATCCTCATGTTCCGCGGTTACGATCCGGCCAACCCGACCCGCGAGCAGGTGGAGATTGCCTGGGCGGCGCACGGACTCTCCGTGGTCGTCGTCCAGGAGGAGCACCGCACCGGCAGGCTGGGGCCGGTCAACCGGCACCCGTTGAACCGCCGTTTGACCGCGACCAGCGAGTTCCGCATGACGGGCCCGGCCGCGGGCAGCACCCTGCTGCGCACCTCCGCTGACCGGTCCGGCCGCAAGGTGCTCGGGACCCTCAACAACTGCGCGGGCGGCACCACTCCGTGGGGCACCACGCTGCACGGCGAGGAGAACTTCAACCAGTACTTCGCCAACGGCAACACCGACATGCACAAGCGGTACGGGATCGGCACGGGCGCCACCGAGCGCAAGTGGGAGCGGTTCGACCGGCGGTTCGACCTGGCGAAGGAGCCCAACGAGGCCAACCGCTTCGGCTGGGTCGTCGAACTCGACCCGTACGACCCGGACTCCACCCCGCGCAAGCGGACCGCGCTGGGCCGGTTCAAGCACGAGGCGGCGGAGCCCCGGCTCACCTCCGACGGCCGTCCGGTCGTCTACATGGGCGACGACGAGAAGTTCGACTACCTCTACAAGTTCGTCTCCAGCAAGCGGATGAAGAAGGGCAACTCGCGGGCGGCCCGCGAGCACAACCTGACGCTGCTGGACGAGGGCACCCTGTACGTCGCCAAGCTGAGCGGCGACTCGCCGGTGACCGAGATCGACGGCACCGGAAAGCTTCCCAACGACGGGGAGTTCGACGGCAGCGGCGTCTGGATCCCGCTGGCCACCGGCACCACGTCGCATGTGCCCGGCATGACCGCCGACGAGGTGTACGTCTACACGCGCCTCGCCGGTGACAAGGTCGGCGCGACCAAGATGGACCGCCCCGAGGACGTCGAGCCCTCGCCGCGCACCGGCCGGGTGTACGTGGCGCTCACCAACAACACGGACCGCGGCAAGGCGGGCAAGGCCGGTGCGGACGAGGCCAACCCGCGCAACAACAACAAGCACGGGCAGATCCTGGAACTCGCGGAGAACTGGGACGACCCGGCGGGCGACGGATTCGCCTGGCGGCTGTTCCTCGTGGCGGGTGACCCGGACGACCCGTCGACGTACTTCGCCGGCTTCCCCAAGGAGAACGTCAGCCCCATCTCCTGCCCGGACAACGTGGCGTTCGACGACCACGGCAACCTGTGGATCTCCACGGACGGCAACAAGCTGGACTCGCACGACGGCCTGTTCGGTGTGGCGACCCAGGGTGACCGGCGTGGCGAGCTGAAGCAGTTCCTGACCGTCCCGGCCGGGGCCGAGACCTGCGGTCCGGTCATCCAGGACCGCCGGGTCCTGGTCGCGGTCCAGCACCCGGGCGAGATCGACGGGGCTTCCGTCGAGAAGCCGGCGAGCGTCTGGCCCGACGGCCCGGGCAAGATCGTCCGCCCCTCGGTCGTCGCCGTCTGGCGCAGGGACGGGCGCGACATCGGCGTGTGAGGTCCGGTGGGTGGGCGGCATTATTGCCGCCCACCCACCACCGGTCCGCATTACAGTCGGACCCATGGTTTCCGGTGACGCGCCGCAGGCGGAGGGAAGCGTCCGGGTCGACGTGTGGATCTGGTCGGTCCGGCTGACGAAGACCCGTGCCCAGGCGGCCGCCGCCTGCCGGGCGGGACATGTGAAGGTCGGCGGCGAGCGGGCCAAGCCCGCCCAGGCCGTACGCGTCGGCGACGAGGTGCGGCTCCGGCACGCGGGGCGGGACCGGGTGGTCGTCGTCTCGAAGATCGTGAAGAAGCGGGTCGGCCCGCCGGTGGCCGTGGAGTGCTTCGTCGACAACAGCCCGCCCCCGCCGCCCCGCGAGATCGCGATCCAGGTCCCCGTACGGGACCGGGGCACGGGCCGTCCGACCAAGCGCGACCGCCGGGAGATGGAACGCCTTCAGGGACAACCGCCGGAGCGCTGAGGCCGCCACCCGGTGTTTCACGTGAAACACCGGGCCGGCCGCCCCACGCACACCGCGGGCCCTCTGCCCCACGCGCGCCCTGGGCCCTCTGCCCAGGCGCACCCCGGGTCCTCTGCCCGGGCGTGCCCCGGGACCGGCCCTGGTCAGCTCTGGTAGCCCTCCACCTCGTCGGCAGGGCGGACCTTCGCCGTCGAGGGGTCCTCGCCGTACTCGCTGAGCGCCCGTCGTCGGCGCAGCAGGTCCCAGCACTGGTCGAGCTGGACCTCCACCGCCCGCAGCCGGGCCTTCTCGTCCGTGGACAGGCCCATCTTCGCCACGGAGCGGTCGCGCAGGTCGCGCTCCTCGGAGACCAGGTCGTCGATGTTCTCGAAGATGTCGCGGTCGGCCATGACGCCTCTCCCGGGTCGCTCGGCGGCGGTCAGGGTCCCACTCTCACCCCGGGGCCGTCTCATCGCACGTCGGCCGCGGACCGTCTGCTCCGCAGGAGCACCCGGGCCAGCACCGCACCCACGAGCAGGGCCGCACCGACCGCCAGCACCGCCCACCACGTGGTCCGCAGGGAGGCGGTCAGAGCGTCGACCACGGCGGCGGCCGCGTCCCGGTCGCTGTCCGGCACCTCGTCCAGCACCCGGCTCCGGCCGACCGCGACCAGCACCCGGAGCGCGATCGCGCCGAGCACGAATCCGGCCCCCACGGTCCCGGTGGCCCACAGCCCGGCCCGCGGCCCGCGCCGTACGGTGGCGATGCCCACCACCAGGACGAGGAACACCAGCGTGGCGACGGCCGGCCAGATGCTGCAGTAGCAGAGCCAGCGAAACGAGTTCCTGAGGTCGTCGGCCTGACCGGGGCCGAGCACGGTGATCTCCGTCCGCTCGACCGGAATCTGGTCGGCGAACGGCACGCCGTCACGGACCAGATCCTGCTTGACCTGGTCGATCACCGGGGCCAGATCGATCGTCACGGCCTCCCCGCTGTCGCCGTCCAGGGCGGCTGCCACGGCCTTGTGGGCGGTCCGGTTCGCGGTGTCCCAGGCGTTCCGGAAGGCCTCGGTGGTGGTGAACGACCGCACGGTCTCGTGCAGGAACTCCCGGACCGTGTCCTGGAGCGGCCCGAGATCGATCTGCCGCATCGCCTCCTCGGTGACCAGGTCCGCGACGGTGCTCCGCACCGCCGGGTCGGAGGAGAGCGGCGACACGGCGGCGACGTACCGGTCGGTGTCGTCGATCTCCAGGTCGACCCAGGCGGAGAGCGCGCTCAGCGGTACGAGGACGGTGAGCAGAGCGAGCAGGAGCGCCGAGAAGGCCGCGGTGGACGCCGGAATCGCCGAGGAAGAGGTCCGCACCCCTCCAGGGAATCGCGTACGGGGCCGGGCCGCTCCGGGCCGTACGCCATTCGAGTTGCCGGGCGGCGCGGTCGGGTGTGCTCTGGAGGAACGGGGGCGTGCGACGGGGGCGACGGAAGGAGCTGTCCGCGATGGCCACACATGCAGCCATGCCCGGCCGAAGCGGTTCCCGCGCCCATGCGCGGCCCCGCCACCACACCCCGCTCGCCTGGGCACTGCCCCTGGCGCTCGGCGTGGCCTACGGGTTCTACGCGGCGTTCATCCGTCGCGACGGCGGTCCCAGCACCGGCGGGCAGGTCCTGCTGGGGCTCGTCTCCGGTGTCGCTCTGGCGGTCCTCTGCTTCGTGGTGGGCCGGATCCAGCGCTCGCTGCCGCGCGAACTGCGGGCAGCCGTGTACGGCGCGCTGACCGCGTGCGCCATCGGCTTCCTGGTGAGCCTCACCGACACCAGCGTGCTGAGGTCGACCGTTCTGGGTCTGGTGGTCGGGGCGGGCGTCCTCTGCGTCTCGTTCTACGCGTTCTACACGCGGGAGAGCTGAATCCCGTCCGCCGTCCGCCGTCCGCCGTCCGGGACCGGGTTCCGGTTCTTCTGGTTCCGGTTCTTTCCGACCGCGTGCGCGGCCGCCAGATTCAATCTGGCGGCCGCGCCCCCGCGTCTGGCGCCCAAGAGGTGAGGGAGCGGAACGGGCCGGGCCGGACGGGAGGCCCGGAGGTCCGGGGGGCGGCGGAGATCGCGGGAGGAGGAGCGAGTGATGACGACGGACGGGAGCAGCGGTGGGAGCGCGGACGAGAGCGCCGGCGGGCGGCGGGACGCGGGGAGCAGCCTCCCCCTGCGTGTCGCGGTGATCATCGGCAGCACCCGCGAGGGCCGCATCGGCGATGCGGTCGGCCGCTGGTTCATGGAGCGGGCCCAGGACCGGAGCGAGCTGGATCTCGCCGTGCTGGATCTCGCCGATTACGACTTCCCCGTGCACTACCCAGGGCGGGCGACCGAGCAGATGACGGAGTTCACCGGGGAGATCGCCAGGGCCGAGGCGTTCGTCGTGGTCACCCCCGAGTACAACCGCTCGTTCCCCGCCTCCCTGAAGCAGGCCATCGACTTCGCCTATGAGGAGTGGCAGACCAAGCCGGTCGCCTTCGTGAGCTACGGCCACGGTTCCGCCGGGCTGTATGCCGTGGAGCAGCTGCGGTCGGTCTTCACCGAGCTGCACACGGTGACCCTGAGGAACGGGGTCGCGCTCGACTTCCTTCGGCAGCCGCTGGAGGGGCACCCCGGCGACACCGGCCGGGACCGGTCCGTGGGGCTGATGCTCGACCAGCTCGGCTGGTGGGGCTGGGCCCTGCGCGAGGCGCGCGCCGTCCGCCCGTACGTCTCATGAGCTCCCCGAACCAGACGCGGATCACCGACCTCCTCCGACGAACCACAAGGAATGGATCATGAGCACTGAACTGGCCATCGAGACCACGGGGCTGGTGAAGGTCTTCGGCGACAACCGCGCGGTGGACGGCATCGACCTCGCCGTCCCCACCGGCACCGTCTACGGCGTCCTCGGACCCAACGGTGCCGGGAAGACCACCGCCGTCCGCATGCTCGCGACCCTGCTGCGCCCGGACGGCGGCACCGCCCGGGTGTTCGGCAAGGACGTCGTGAAGGAAGCCGACGCGGTCCGCAGCCGGGTCAGCCTGACCGGGCAGTACGCCTCGGTGGACGAGGATCTGACCGGGGCGGAGAACCTCGTCCTGCTCGCCCGGCTGCTCGGCCACTCCAAGCCGGCGGCCCGGGACCGGTCGGCCCAGCTGCTCGAAGGATTCGGGCTGAGCGAGGCGGCGGGCAAGCAGGTGAAGAACTACTCAGGAGGCATGCGGCGGCGCATCGACATCGCCGCGTCCATCCTGAACACCCCGGATGTGCTGTTCCTGGACGAGCCGACCACCGGACTCGACCCCCGCAGCCGCAACCAGGTGTGGGACATCGTGCGGGCGGTCGTCGCCCACGGCACCACGGTCCTGTTGACCACCCAGTATCTGGACGAGGCCGACCAGTTGGCGTCCCGGATCGCGGTGATCGATCACGGCAAGGTCATCGCCGAGGGGACGAAGGGCGAGCTCAAGGCGTCCGTCGGCGCCGGAACCGTCCATCTGCGGCTGCGGGACGCCGACCAGCGGGTCGAGGCGCAGCAGGTGCTGGCGCTCGCGCTGGACGCGGAGGTCCAGCTGGACGCGGACCCGGTGGCGCTGACCGCCCGGGTCGACGGGCAGAGCACCGAGCAGGGGGCCGCGGAGCAGGCCGGGCGTGCCCTGGCCGAGCTGGCCCGTCGCGGCATCACGGTCGACAACTTCTCGCTGGGACAGCCCAGCCTCGACGAGGTCTTCCTCGCACTCACGGACAAGAAGGGAGTGGCGGCATGAGCACCGCGACCGCCAAGACGGAGCTGGAGGGCGTCGAGCTCGCCGCGCCGGACCAGGAACGCCTCTCGGCGCTCCTGGTGGGCCAGGAGCGCCCACCGAGGCCCAGCGCCCTGTCGGCATCGATGACCTTCGGCTGGCGCGCCATGCTGAAGATCAAACATGTGCCGGAACAGCTCTTCGACGTGACGGCTTTCCCGATCATGCTGGTCCTGATGTACACGTACCTCTTCGGAGGGGCGCTGGCCGGCTCCACGCAGGAGTACATCCAGTTCCTGCTGCCCGGCATCATGGTGATGAGCGTCGTGATGATCACGATGTACACGGGTATCGCGGTGAACACGGACATAGCCAAGGGCGTCTTCGACCGGTTCCGCACGCTGCCGATCTGGCGGCCCGCTCCGATGGTCGGCTATCTGCTCGGTGACGTCCTGCGCTATCTGCTGGCGTCGGCGGTGATGCTCGCCGTCGGCATGATCATCGGGTTCCGTCCGGACGGCGGTGTGCTCGGTGTGCTGGCCGGTGTCGCTCTGCTGATCGTGTTCTCGTTCTCGTTCTCCTGGATCTGGACCATGTTCGGGCTGCTGCTGCGCTCCGAGAAGTCGGTGATGGGCGTCAGCATGATGGTGATCTTCCCGTTGACGTTCCTCAGCAATGTCTTCGTCGACCCGAAGACGATGCCGGGCTGGCTCCAGGTCTTCGTGAACAACAGCCCGGTCACCCACCTCGGCACGGCGGTGCGTGAGCTGATGCAGGGCAACTGGCCGGCCTCCGACATCGCCTGGACGCTGGGCTGGTCCGGGGTGCTCCTGGTGGTCTTCGGTGCGGTGACGATGCGGCTCTACAACCGGAAGTGACCCGTGGCGGGGAGGTTCGCCCGCCCGTGCGCCGCGGACGTATCCGTCCCGTGTGACCTTGACCTTCCCCGCGGGGGAAGCCCCAGGATCGGTGGGGCCGGGCGGAAGGCGCCCGGTACGAGGAGGTACGGGGTGGGACGCGAAGGCCGCGCGGTGGGCGCCGCGAGCGGAGAGCTGGTGACGATCGGGGAGTTCGCCCGGTTGTCCCGCCTCTCCGCCAAGGCGCTCCGGCGCTACGACGAGTTGGGGCTGCTCCGGCCCGCCCTGGTCGACCCGGTGAATGGTTACCGGTACTACGACCCGGCGCAGGCGGAGGGGGCCCGGCTCGTGGCGTGGCTGCGCAGGATCGGCATGCCGCTGAGCCGGATCGGCCGGGTCGTGGCGCTCGACGCGGGTGCCGCGGCCGTGGAGATCCGGGCCTACTGGGCGCGGGTGGAGGCCGAGACGGCGGCCCGGCGCGATCTGGCGATGTACCTCGTCGACCATCTGTCAGCGGAGGGCAGGGGCATGTCGCGAATGGCGGGCAACACGGGCAACACGGGCAACACGGGCAACACGGGCAGCGTGGGCAGCGCGGGGAGCGCGGGGAGTACGGGGAGTACGGGGAGTACGTGGCGTACGGGGGGTACTGGGGGTACAGGCAACACGGGGAACACAGGAGACACGGGTAGCGGTGTGGGGGCGGGGCCGCTCGTGATCCGGTGTGCGGCGCTGACCGATACCGGAGCGGTCCGTACGGCGAACCAGGACGCGGCGTTCGCGGGGCCACGGCTGCTGGCGGTCGCCGACGGTTTCGGGGAGGGCGGGGCCGAGGCGAGTACGGCGGCGATCGAGGCGCTCAAGCCCTCCGCGTGGGGCGCCCGGGAGGGTGCGCTGTCCGTGGCGGATCTGCTGAACGCCCTGGAGGACACGGCGTATTCCGCTTCGCGGGCGGTCCGGGACGCGGTCGCGGCCTGTGCGGCCCCGGACGGTTCGGGGACCACGCTCACCGCGATGCTGTGGACCGGATCGCGGCTCGGCCTCGTGCACATCGGGGACTCGCGGGCGTATCTGCTGCGGGGCGGGGAGCTGTTCCGGATCACGCATGACCACAGCCTGGTCCAGTCGATGATCGACGACGGTTCGCTGAGCAGGGAGGAGGCCGCCTCCCACCCGGGGCCCGCGCTGCTGCTGAAGGCGCTGGTCGGGGAGGCGCGGTCCGCCCCGGTGGCCGTGGCGAGCCGCCCCGACGTCAGCTTGCGGGAGGTGATGGCCGGGGATCGCTATCTGCTCTGTTCGGACGGGCTGTCCGCAGTGGTGGACGAGGCGGAGCTGAGGGCCGCGGTCATCGCGGCGGAGGATCCGGAGGAGGCCGTACGCCGGTTGGTCGGACTGGCCCGCGAGGCGGGCGGACCCGACAACGTGGCGTGCGTCGTCGCCGACGTCGTCGTCGAGGAGCAGAGGAGCAGCCGCGAAGAGGCGTAGCGGCTCGGGTCAGAGTCGCCAGTCGGGGGTGTGCTCGGGGCGGTAGGCGCAGGTGGTCCCGGTCGTCACGGAGGCCTTCAGGTGGGCCGCCAGCGCGGGGTGCAGGGTGTCCAGCTTCCGCAGGGTGTCGCGGATCCGGGCGGTGACCGTCTTGCGGGCCCGCTCGGTCTGGTCGCCCAGTCGGCGGGTCCGGCCGCCGAGCCCGGCAGCGGTGCGGAGCTCGTCGAGGAGGGCCTGCCGCTCCCGGTCGTATGTCTCGACCCCCCGGGCGTCGTCCCGGGCGGCGGCTCGGTCTATCTCGGCGTCCAGCCGGGCCAGGTGTTCCTTGTAGCGGCGCTTGGCCTCCTCGTCGAGCACCGGATCGCCGCCGAGCTGCCCGGCGGCGATCACGAGGTCCCCGCCCTCGGGCGCGAGGAGCCGGACGGCCGGGACGTCGGCGCCGGGCAGCCCCAGCAGGCTGTGCAGGTCCCGCAGGCCCTTGGCGTCCGGGACGTGCACGGTCACCCCGGCCCAACGCAGCTGCCACACCGGCCCGTTCCGCCGGAACTCGGCGGACGGCACCGCCCGGGTCCCCGCCGACGAGTCGGCCGTGCCCTGGCCCCGGCCCGGGGCCGCGACCTGGTCCTGGCCCTGGTCCTGGCCCTGGCCCTGGTCTTGGCCTTGGTGGTGGCCCTGACCCTGGTCCGGCGGGACGGCGGGACCGGAAGCGGTGGTGGTGCTGGTGGCCGGGTGGGGGCCGGTGGAGGCGTCGATCGCTGTAGCGGTGGCAGCAGTGGGGGCGGTGGTGGGCGGGGCCGTGCGGAGGGCCGCGGCCTCGGTCTCCATGTGGGCCAGGTCCAATTCGCCCGCCTCCCGCTCCACTTCACCGAGGAGCCGACGGGCCTGCCCGGCGTCACCGGCTGTCGCGGCACCGGCTGTCGCGGCACCGGCCGCGTCGGCGCGGGCGAGCAGGGCGCGGGCCAGGCACAGCCGGGCGCGTACGGCCCAGGGGCGGGCGCCGAGGCGGTCCGAGGAGGCGGCGGCCTCGGTGAGCGCCGCCACCGCCGCGTCCTGGTCGTCGCGCGCGGCGGCGAGCATCCCGAGCCAGAGGTCGACGGGGCCGCCGATGTCGCACCCGTACAGCGAGACGACCCACTGGCCCGTGTAGGGCGTCAGCTCGTCCTCCGCGCGGGTGATGAGCCGCGGGTCGCGCGTGATCGCGGCCGTCTGGGCCAGCAGCCGGAGCCACAGCGGCATGAACGCCCGCGGATAGGGTGCGGCGCGGTCCGCGTGCTCGGCGATCAGGCGCAGCGCGGGAGCGGCGTCGCCCTGCTCCGCCGCGGTGACCGCTTCCAGCAGCCCGGGATAGGGATACCCGGAGCCCGGAAGCTCGCCGAGGGTCTCCTCGGCCTCGGCGAAACGGCCCCGGAGCAGGTGCATCGCCCAGCGCAGGTGATACCCCATGAAGCCGAAGGAGGCGTGGTCGCCGATCTCCTGGCTGAGCGCGTCGTCCTCCAGCGCGGTGGACGCCTCGGCGAACCGGCCCTGCATGGAGGCGATCAGGCTGGTGTCGACGGCGACCCCCAGGGCGAACCGGGGCAGCTCGGTCAGCTCGGCGAGCCGGACGAACGCCCGGAACTGGTCGAGGAACGCCGGGTCGCCCAGCTCCAGCAGCGTCACCCAGCGCATGGACGTCGCGTTCAGTTCCATGTCCTGGTGCTGGGTGCGCCGGCCGACGACGGTCATCTCGTCGGTCAGCCCGAGCCGCTCCTCCGCCGAGCCGAGACCCCACACGGAGTCGTGGCGCGCCCAGAGCGAGAAGGCGAGCGCCTCGTCGTCCGAGCCGCTCCGGGCCAGCGCCATGATGTGGATGGCCAGTTCCTGGGCGAGCCGGTCGTCGGAGAGCCCCTCCTGGCCCTCCTTGCCGGTGACCCTGCGGTGGGCCTCGGCGAGGAGGCCCGCCGTGGCCGCGCCGTGGCCGCCGAAGGACCCGTCCCGGTGGATGGTCATCGCCACCCGGGCCAGCAGCTCCGGTTCGTCCAGCTCCCGGGCCAGGGCGACCGACCGGTCCAGCAGCCGCTCCGCCTCGGCCGTCTCCCCCGCCTGCCGGAGCTGCCCGGCGAGGTCGAGACCGATCAGCGCGGCACGCCGGAGGTCCGGACCCCGGTCCCCCGCACCCGCCGGGCCCGCCGCACCTCCCGCACCCGCCGGGCCCGCCTCGGCCACCGCGAGTGCCCGCCGGTAGTGGCCGGAGGCCTCCTCGTCGGCCAGGCGTCCCGAGGCGTCCCGGGCGGCTGCCAGCAGCAGGTCGATCCGGCGGTCGCGGTCCAGGGCCTCGCCGGCGAGGTGGGCGTGCCGGGCGAGGTCGCCGGGCCGTACCGCGTCGCCGAGGCCGGCGCCCGCGTCCAGGGACCGTACGGCGGCGGCATGGCGTTCACGGGCCTCGGCGTCGTCCAGCGAGGCGTACAGCGTCTCGCGCAGCAGGTCGTGGGCGAAGGCGTACTGTCCGAAGGGGCGGGGGACGACGACCCGGGCGACGGCGGCGGGCTCCAGCAGCCGCTCCACGTGGGGGACCGGCGCGCCGTGCACCACGGCCAGGACCTGACGGCCGAATTCCCGGCCGAGCAGGGCGGCGCTGGTCAGCAGCGAGACGACGGGCTCGGGCAGCAGGGCGAGCCGTCGGCGGACCGCTTCCCGCACGCCGGGCGGAATGGTGGAGACCGGGCTCCCGCTGTGCCAGAGCCGGGCGGTCTGTTCGACGAAGAAGGGGTTGCCGCCGGTGCGCCGGTGGACCTCGTCGATCAGCCGCGGTGTGGGCTCGCGGCCCGTCGTCACCGTCATCAGCGCCCCTACTTCGTCCCGGCCGAGGCCGGTCAGGGTGAGGGTCGCGGCGGCGCGCGAGACCAGCGGCAGGATCAGCTGCTGGAGCGGATGCCCGGGGGCCTCCACCTCGACGTCCCGGTAGGTGCCGATCAGCAGCAGCCGCTCGAACCAGGCGTGCTGGGCGGCGAATTCGAGCAGGCGGAGGGAGGCCGGGTCGGCGCTGTGCAGATCGTCGAGGACGACCACCAGCGGTCGGCTCTGGGAGACCGTGACGAGGGCCGTGGTCACCGCGTCGAAGAGTCCGAAGGCCTCGGCCCCCTCCGGCGGACCGTCGCCCGGCGGGCTCGTGCCCGTTTCCGTGCCGGGCCCGCCGCCGTGCGCCCCGTCGGGGCCCGGGCCACCGGCGGAGCCCGGGGCCGGCAGCGTGGTGGGCCCCGGGCCGTCCGTGCCGCCCATGGCCACCCTGACCGGGTCGCCCAGGAGCATGGCGAGCCGGCCGTCCGACGCCTCCTGGGCCGCTGCCCACTCCGCCGCGGTGGCGGACCGGCGCAGGCCGCGCAGGATCTGGACCCAGGGCCAGTACCCGGGGGTGTTGTCCGAGTCCCAGCAGGAGCCTCCGACCACCAGCGCCCCGCGCCGCCGTGCCTCGTGGGCGGCGTCGGTGACGAGCGTGCTCTTGCCGATCCCGGCCTCGCCGGTGACCAGCACGAGACCGCCGTGGCTGTCCGTGGCCCGGGCGATCTCCGAGCGGAGGACGCCTGCGGGGTGGTCGCGCCCGAAGAGAGCAGGGGTCATGACCACACGATAGGAGCAGCCACTGACAACGGCCCCTCTGTCTCCTGACCGGCGGGAAGGCTCGATCGGGTGCGACCGGACCGGAGGTGCGGCTCGGTCGCGTACGTCGGTATGACGGGAGGTGCGGCTCGGTCGCGTACGTCGGTATGACGGGAGCTGCGGCTCGGTCGCGTACGTCGGTACGTCGGGAGCTGCGGCTCAGTCGCGTACGACCGTCACCGGGCACGGCGCGTGCTGGGTGACGTGGAGGCTGACCGAGCCGAGCAGGGTGGCCTTCAGGCCGGTGTGGCCGCGGGCTCCCACGACGAGCAGGTCGGCGCCCTGGGCGCGGTCGAGCAGGGCCTGGGCCGGATTGCCGATGACCACGACCTTGGTGACCGCGGCGGCCCCCTCGGCGCCGAGGGCCTCCTCCAGCGCCTCGGTGAGGGAGACGGTGGCCAGGGCCTGCGGGTCGAAGTCCTCCGGCATGCCCGGCATCATCGACGCCCAGCTGGTGGCGGGGTACTCCCAGCTGTTGACGGCCTCCACCGAGGCGCCGGTCAGCTCGGCCTGGCGCACCGCCCAGTGCAGCGCCTTGATCGAGGAGTCGGAGCCGTCGACGCCCACAACGATCCTGCCCATATCTGCCTCCAAGTCGGTACAGCGCGGTGAGTCCGTACAGCACGGTGAGACCCGTACAGCACGGTGAGACCCGTACAGCGCGGTGAGTCCGTACAGTGCGGTGAGTCCGTACAGTGCGGTCCGTTCTGTCCCGCTTGTACAGCGTTCGATCTCACTGTAGTCACATCGGACAAGTGCGGGCGGTTCGGGGTGAACCACCCCCACGGCATCAGTCCAGCCGCAGGTCGGCGAGCTGCTGCTCGAACGGGACGACCGCGTCCTCCCCGTCGTCCAGGCCCGGGGCCCGCGCGGCGCCGGAGACCGTACGGCCCAGGACCGCGGAGGCCAGCTCGCCGCCGGCGCGCCGGATCCGGGACGGCAGGCCCTCGGTGTACTCGTCGCCCGAGGAGCCCCAGTCCTCCGAGGCCGCGTAGACGGAGGTGGGCACGGTGACGGCCCGCAGGTAGGCGAAGAGCGGGCGCAGCGCGTGCTCGAGGACCAGCGAGTGCCGGGCAGTCCCGCCCGTCGCGGCGATCACCACGGGCTTGCCGGTCAGCGCGGTGTTGTCGATCAGGTCGAAGAACGACTTGAACAGACCGGAGTACGAGGCGGTGAACACCGGCGTCACGGCGATCAGCCCGTCGGCCTCCGTCACCGCGTCGATCGCTTCCCGCAGCGTGGCCGAGGGGAAGCCGCTGACCAGGTGGTGGGCGATGTCCACGGCGAGGTCGCGGACCTCGATGACCTGGACCTCGACGTTCCGGTCCTGCTCGGCCGCGAGGCGCTCGCGGGCGGCGGCGGCCAGCCGGTCGGCCAGCAGTCGGGTGGAGGACGGCTGGCTGAGCCCGGCCGAGACGGCGACGATGCGCAGGGGGGTGGTGGCGAACATCGGGGTCAGGCCTCCTTTCCAGGGGCTCGGGCGGCGGCGACCGCCGGGTGGACGGGCGCGGACTGGGGCACTCCGGCCGGCCGCAGGTTGGCGAACTCCTTGCGCAGCACCGGCACGACTTCCTCGCCGAGGATGTCGAGCTGCTCCAGGACCGTCTTCAGCGGGAGCCCCGCGTGATCCATCAGGAACAGCTGGCGCTGGTAGTCGCCGACCGCGTCCCGGAACCCCAGCGTCCGCTCGATGACCTCCTGCGGGGAGCCCACGGTCAGCGGGGTCTCGCGGGTGAAGTCCTCCAGGGACGGGCCGTGGCCGTAGACCGGCGCGTTGTCGAAGTACGGGCGGAACTCCCGTACCGCGTCCTGCGAGTTCTTGCGCATGAACACCTGACCGCCGAGTCCGACGATCGCCTGGTCGGCGGTGCCGTGCCCGTAGTGGGCGTAGCGGCGCCGGTAGAGGTCGACCATCTTCCTCGTGTGCTCCATGGGCCAGAAGATGTTGTTGTGGAAGAAGCCGTCGCCGTAGTACGCGGCCTGCTCGGCGATCTCGGGGGAGCGGATGGAGCCGTGCCAGACGAACGGCGGGACGCCGTCCAGCGGGCGCGGGGTGGCGGTGAAGGACTGGAGCGGCGTACGGAACTTGCCCTCCCAGTCCACGACGTCCTCGCGCCACAGCTTGTGCAGCAGGGCGTAGTTCTCGATCGCCATCGGGATGCCCTGGCGGATGTCCTTGCCGAACCAGGGGTAGACCGGCCCGGTGTTGCCCCGGCCCATCATCAGGTCGACGCGGCCGTCCGCGAGGTGCTGGAGGGTGGCGTAGTCCTCGGCGATCTTCACCGGGTCGTTGGTGGTGATCAGCGTGGTGGACGTGGACAGGATCAGGTTCTCGGTGCGGGCGGCGATGTAGCCGAGGGTGGTCGTCGGGGAGGACGGGACGAACGGCGGATTGTGGTGCTCGCCGGTCGCGAAGACGTCCAGGCCGACCTCCTCGGCCTTCTGCGCGATGGCCAGGGTCGCCTTGATCCGCTCGTTCTCGGTGGGGGTCCGGCCGGTGGTCGGGTCGGTCGTGACGTCCCCGACGGTGAAGATCCCGAACTGCATGGCGTCCGCCTTCCTGAGTCCCGGCCGTGGGTCCGAAACTCCGTTCCGAAGCTGTGGATCGAAGCCCTGGCCGATTTGGTTGAACGTTGAACTACACCCTACAACGGGACCCCCCTCCCGCCTATTCCTGCCTGTTCCACACGGCCCGGCGCCCTGCGGCCGCTACACTCGGCCCATGACCTCCGTCCTGTGCCGAAACTGGTGGCGCTCCTCCTAGGAGCGGCCACAGCATCTGCACGGAACCAGGGCCGTTCGACATGGACGGCCCTTTTCGCTGCCCCGTACAGCGCTCTCGTACGGCGCGGACACGGAGACGAAGCGCAGCGGCGCTCACCGGCGGGGCCGTCCTCCACGCAACATCCACGCGAGGAGAGACCCGATCCCATGACCAGCACCCCGGCCGCCCCTGCCGCACCCGCCCACACCGAGCTCCCCGGTGCCGAGCTCCCCGGTGCCGAGCTCCCCGGTGCCGAGCTGGAGCGCCGCATCGCCCGGGATCCCGGCAGTTTCCGGGTCCTCACCGGGGACCGTCCCACCGGCCCTCTCCACCTCGGCCACTACTTCGGCTCCCTGCTCAACCGGGTCCGCCTCCAGAACCTCGGCGTGGACGTCATCGTCCTCATCCCCGACTACCAGGTGATCACCGACCGGGACACGGCCGAGCGGCTGGGGGAGTACACCGACGGGCTGCTCCTGGACTATCTGGCCCTCGGTATCGACCCCGCCCGGTCCACCGTCTTCTGCCACAGCGCCGTCCCCGCGCTCAACCAGCTCATGCTGCCCTTCCTCAGCCTCGTCTCCGTCGCGGAGCTGAACCGCAACCCCACGGTCAAGGACGAGATCGCGCACTCCCGGCAGTCCACGGTCAGCGGGCTGATGCTCACCTACCCGGTCCACCAGGCCGCCGACATCCTGTCCTGCAAGGGAAACCTGGTTCCGGTCGGCCGGGACCAGGCGCCCCACCTGGAAGTCACCCGGACGATCGCCCGCCGCTTCAACGAGCGGTACGGCGCCGTCTTCCAGGAACCGGACATCATGCTCTCCGCCGCGCCCCTGCTGCTCGGTACGGACGGCACGAAGATGAGCAAGAGCCGGGCCAACTCCGTCCCGCTCGGCGCCACCGCCGACGAGACGGCCCGCCTCATCAAGGGCGCGACCACGGACGCCGACCGGCACATCACCTACGACCCCGCCGCCCGCCCCAACGTCTCGTCCCTGGTGCTGCTGGCCGCCCTCTGTCTGGAGCGGGACCCGCACGAGGTCGCGGCGGGAATCGGCGGCGGCGGAGCCGCCGCTCTCAAGCGGACGGTGACCGACGCGGTCAACAGCCACCTGGCCCCCTTCCGGGCCCGGCGGGCGGAGTACGCGAAGGACCTGACGTACGTACGGTCGGTGCTCCGCGCGGGCAACGAGCGGGCGAACGCACTGGCGGAGGCCACGCTGGACGAGGTGCGGGAGGCGATGGGCGCGTTCCGGTAGCCGGGTGACGGTAACCGGTGCCGGGTTCCGGTGGCCCGGTGACCGTAGCCGGTGCCGGGTTCCGGTGGCCGGGTGACCGTAACCGGTGCCGGCTTCCGGTGGCCGGGTGCCGTCGGGCACCTGCCGCCCCGGCGCCCGCCCCTGCCACCCCGGAGCCCCTACCGTCTCGGCGCCACCGACCGCTGCCGTCGCAGCAGTTCCGCGAGCCCCCGGCGGGTGGCGGCGATCACCACCCGGTCCGTGGCGCGCAGGACGTAGCCGGGGTGCAGGTCCCAGACCAGTCCGGACGGCAGCGGCTCCGCGTCGCCGTCCGGACTGTACGACGGAATCGCGGCGAGGTCCGGGGCCCGGTCGGCCGGCGGGGTCGCGTCGATGGCCAGGACCCGCCAGGCGCCCGCGCGGAAGGCCTGCTCGACCGTGTGACCCTCCAGCTGGGGGTGCCCCGCCACCTCCAGGGCCGCGAACAGCATGACCTTGCGCTCGACCGGGATCGCACCGAGGATCTGGCGGCCCATCATGGCGCCGGCGAAGGCAGGGGCGGCCAGGTGGGAGACGGAGCGGGAGCGGGTCAGGGCCCCGGGGTGCGCGGTGCGCAGGGTGCGGTAGACGGCGGTGGCGAACTCGTCGTCGTACAGCCGCAGCGCGACCCTGAGGTCCGGCTTCACCGAACGGGCGTACAGCGCCGCTTCCAGGTTCGTGGTGTCGATGCTGGTGAGGGCGAGGAGGGCGCGGGCGCGGCGGATCTTGGCCGCCTCCAGGACGCCTTCCTGGGTGACGTCGCCGATGACGGTCGGCACGTGCAAGGAGCGCGCCAGCGGGATGCCGCGCGCGTCGGGGTCCTCCTCGACGACGACCACGGGGACGTCGAGTTCGCGAAGCTGTACGAGGACGCGCGTGCCGATCTTGCCGAGCCCCAGCAGCACCACGTGCCCCGACAGACCGCGCGGTGGGCGGCGCAGCGAGGAGGCGGTGCGCAGAGTGCCGAACGCCTCCAGTACGGCGGCGACCAGCAGCGGGAGCAGGAGGAGCCCGGCGATACCGGAGAGGAGCTGGATGATCTGCCGGGCGTCCGGGCCGCCCTCCGCCGGATCACCCATCGCCAGCAGGTCGAGCAGCGTCAGATAGGTGGAGTGCACCACGCTGTCCTTGGTGGTCACGACCGACGCGATCACCAGGGCGATCACCGAAGCCGCGACCCCGAGGGCCGACCAGCGCAGCCTGCGGGAGAAGACCTGCGAGAGCGGAGCTCCCCTGCCGCCCATCCGGGTGGCCGGACGGGCCGGGTCGGCCCGGCTGACCGCTTCGAGGACCACCGTGCCCCGGCCCGTCGCGGCGGCGACGGCGCTCTCGTCGGGCAGCAGCTGCGGGGCCTCGTCGCCGCTGCTGTCCGAACCCTCCGCGCCCGCCGGGTCGTTGGTGGTGGAGGAGAGCAGGGCGAGGGTGCACAGACCGGGGTCGGCCGTCTCGCCGGGGCGCGGCGGCGGGCGTTCGGCGGCGCGCAGGAGCAGCCCCTCGGCCTGGATGATCTTGCTGCTGCCGGTGAGGGCGGTGGCGGCGAGGGCTGGGGCGGCGGTGTCGGCGTCGGACAGGACGGTGGTGGAGGCGTCCAGCAGCGCCGGGGCGATGCCGGGCATGGCGACGGCCGCCGCCTGGTCGAGCAGCTCCTCCAGGTGGAGCCCGAGCTTGCGGTTGTAGAGCCGGATCACCAGCCGCAGACGGGGGTTGAGGCGGCGGGCGGTCAGGGCGGCGCGGATGTTGCGCTCGTCGTCGTCGTAGACGAGCGCGAGGGCGGCGGCCCGGTCGACGCCCGCCTCCTCCAGTACGTCGTCGGACGGTTCGGGGGCCTCCATGATGCGGACGGCCTCGACCCCGGCGTTGGTGTCGCCGCTGCTGCCCCCGGCCGTCGCGCTGCCGTCCCCGGCCGTCCCGTTGCCGTGGCCCGCGCGGTTCATCGCCGCCGACATCCGGCCGAACAGGGCCGCCGCCCGCCCCCGTTGGGTCAGTGGCGTCTCCGGGCTGTTCGCCTCCCGGCCCGGGGGCAGGAGCAGGGTGACCCTCTCCCCGTAGACGTAGCGCAGCTCCACGGCGAGCCGGCGCGCCAGGGCGTCGTCGCCGCAGACGATCATGTGGCCGGCCGACGGCGGGCGTCCCGGCTGCTGAGGAAGTGGAGGCACGAAACCCAGCATGCCGTGATCCTTCCGGCTCGGTCTCCCCGGTCAGTGTGGAGTGTTGGCGATCTTCGCATGGTGGTTCGGAGCCGCCCGGTCGTTGAGCCCGCCCACCGGGCTCTGGTGTCCGTCCCCCGGGCCCTGGTGCCCGTCCCCCGATCCCTGCGGTCCGTCCCCCGGGCCCTGGCGCCCCTCCCCCGATCCCTGCGGTCCGCCCGCCAGCAGGTGCCGGGGGTCCGCCGCGCGCTGGATCGCCGTCTCTACCGCCGCGATCCGGTCCGCGAGCAGACCGAGCGCGGCCACCGCCCTCGTCATGGGGTCGCCGTCCGGGCCGCCGAGCGCCTGCGTGCGGACGTAGGACGCGGTGATCGCCGCCCACCGCTCGGCCTGTTCGGCGGTGAGCGTGGAGCGCAGGGCGGCCAGCTTGAGGAGGTTCGCCTCGGCCCCCGTGGTGAGCGTCTGGGCCTCGCCGGCGTAGTGGTCGTCGACGACGGCGGACAGCTCGTCGTCGTTCATGACGGGCACGATCCGCTCGGCGATCTTGTTCATGTTGCGGTAGGAGCCCTGGAGCCGGAACGGCGGCTCGGTGCGCGTGGCGTCCGTTCGCGCGGCCGAGGCGATGTACGCCGCGTTCACGGCGAGCACGGTGTCCCGGGCGGTGAGGAGATGGCGCAGCACGGCCAGGATGGAATCCAACTCGGCAGCGCTGTACGGGTGTTCAAGGTGCTCCGCACGCGCCGCCGGGTCGCTTCCGCCCGCCAGCCGCACCAGCAGCGCCAGGTCGTCCCGGGACCGGGCGGCCAGCGGGGCGAGCACCGGGTTGGCGGTCAGGGCGTTCTCCACGAAGCTCAGCGCGAAGACGTCGTCCCGGCCGCTGAGGACCTCGCCGAGGTTCCAGACGTCGGCCCGGTTGGCGAGCATGTCGGGGATCCGGAACTGCTCGCCGGACTCGGTGTACGGGTTGCCCGCCATGCACACCGCGAACCGCTTGCCGCGCAGGTCGTAGCTGCGCGGCTCGCCGTCCCGCACGCCCTCGATACGGCGCGTGGCGTCGCACAGGGGGATGAACTTCTGGAGCAGTTCGGGCGAGGTGTGCTGGATGTCGTCGAGGTAGAGGAGTGTGTTGTTGCCCGCCTCCAGTGCGAAGTTGATCTTCTCGATCTCCTGGCGCGCGGTGGCGCTCGGGGCCCGGTCCGGGTCGAGCGAGGTCACGTCGTGGCCCAGGTTCGGCCCGCTGATCTTGACGAGCACCATGCCGAGCCGGTCCGCGACGTACTCCATCAGCGTCGTCTTGCCGTAGCCGGGCGGCGAGACGAGCAGCAGCAGCCCCTGCGAGTCGGTGCGCCGGTCGGCGTCGGCGGTGCCGAGCTGCTTGGCCAGGCTGTCGCCGATCAGCGGCAGATACACCTCGTCGAGCAGCCGGTTGCGGACGAACGCCGACATCACGCGCGGCCGGTGGTCGTCCAGCCGCAGCCGCTCGCGCTCGGCGGTCACCAGGGAGGTGCGCAGCCGCTGGTAGGCGCGGAAGCCGGGCACGGTGTGCGCGCGGAACTCGGCGGTACGGGCGAGGAGTTCGTCGATCCGTACGGTGAGGGCCCCGCCGCCCGCGATGCGCGGGTGGTCGCCGAGGAGGCCCTCCAGGCGCTCGGTGAGCGGCGCGTCGCAGACGTACCGTTCCAGCTCCGGGCTGAGCTCCACCGCCACGGCCTCCGCCAGGTCGCCGCCGTCGAGACCGGGTCCGCCGCCGGCGCCCGCCGTCTCGGCGTACGGGGCGAGCCAGCCCTCCACGAGCTGCTGCCGGGCGGCCGGGTCGTCGCCGAGGGCCGCGAGATCGTCGCCGTACGCGTCGGGGCCCACAGCCCGGTGGAAGGCCTCCAGGAAGGCGCGGACCGAGGAGCCCACGACGAATCCGGCGGGCCCGGTGGTCAGCTCCTCGAAGAGGTAGGCGGCGACGGCGTGACCCGGCGCGGACGGGGACGGGGAGCCGATCACCGCCGCCCACTCCTCCTGGAGGGCGTCGATGGCCGGGGCGAGCCCGAAGGTGTCGCGGGCGCGCGCCAGGGAGACCGCACGCCTCGTCCAGGAGGTGCGCAGCGCCTCATCGGTGCTGCACGCCCAGAAGAGCTGGGCCGCCGCGCGGACGGCGGGCTCGTGGCGCAGCAGTCCCGCGTCCGCGTGCAGACGCAGCAGCGCGGCCAGGATCGCGGTGGCGTCCTCGTCGTGGACGCCCCGCGTGTACCCCTCGGCGTACGCCTCGGCCGCCGACTCCCGCACCAGCCGGGCCAGTTCGACGTCGGTGAGCGCGGCGAGAGTCCCGGCCCCGTGCTCGTCGAGGAGGCGGGCGGCGAGGTGCTCGGCGCGGTAGACGGAGGCGTTCTCGGAGGGGAGCAGCTGCTCCCAGTACGGCCGGGCCGCCGCGAACGCCGGGTCGGTGACCGGGGCCCGGTAGTCCGTCCCGGTCAGGGCGAAGGCGAGGCTGTGCCCCTGCCCGTCCTTGTCCCCGGCGGGCACGAGCGTCAGGTCGAACGGCTGGGTGTTCACGGCGAACCGGTGGCGGCCCAGCCTGATCACGGACCCGCCGTCCGCGTACAGCTCGGTGCGGTCGCGCAGGGCCCGGCCCGCCTCCTGACGGGCCGCCTTCAGCCGCCCGTCCAGCTCCTCCGCCCGTACGGGATCGCCCAGTTCGCGCAGTTCGCCGGCTGTCCGGCGGACCTTGGCGACCATCGGGTCGGAGGCGAAGTAGGTGTGGACGGCGTCGAGGTCCTCCAGCGAGGCCACCCGCCGGGCGATGGTCTCCAGCACCCGGCCCGCCGACCCGGCCAGCCGCTCCGCGCGGCGCGCCCGCTCGTCCTGGAGCGTCTGCTTGCGCGCCGAGAACGCCTCGTACACCTCGGTGCGGCGCTCGGCCAGTTCGGCGAGGAAGTCGTCGAACTCAGCGAACCGCGACTCCAGGTTCTCCAGCTGGAGCAGCAGCCGGGCCAGTTGGTCGTCGCACGTCTCTGGAGTGCCGGCGGCGGCCAGCGCGCCCGTCACCGCCTGCCCGAGCAGCGCGAACTCGGCGGCGAACTCGGCCCGCCCCTCCTTCGACAACAGCTCCCGGCGGCGCGCTTCGAGCGTGGCGCGGGCCCGGTTCGCGCCGCCCAGCACCTCCGCGATCCGCTCCAGGATCGACGTACGCACGGTGGCGTCGCCGATGTCGAGACCGGCGACGACGTCCGTGACGGTGGCCAGCCCCTCCGTCATCGCGGACAGCCGATCGGTCACGGCGGACGCGTCCCGGACGGTCTCCAGCGCACCCGCGTCGGCCACGAGCCCCGCGATGTCCGCGTGGTACCCGTCGAACGCGTCCTCGCGGGCGAGGAACGACACGGCCCGCTGGGCGGCCGAGGCGATGTCGTCCTCGGTCCGGGCCGACAGCTCCGCGACGCGCTCGACGTCGGCGTACCGCATGTCGCCGACCGTCGACAAGTGGCCGTGCGCCTGGCGGAGTTCGGTCAGCCGCTCGACCCAGGCGGACGCCGACCCGGGAACCTCTCCGCGCACCCGGCGCACCAGCGCGGTGATGCGGGCGGCGGTCTCCTCCAGCGCGTCGGCGGCCCGCCGGGTCAGCTCCTGCACGGCGGTGAACTCGGCCAGCACCTGCCGCGCGGTGGCCCGCAGCTCACGCAACGGCTCGTCGAGCGCACCCAGGTCGGGGTCGGACAGCCAGTGGTACCGGTCCTGGGCACGGGCGCAGTCGGCGGCGAGCTGCCCGTAGACAGCGATCGTCGGCGTCATGTCCCGTACGCCGTGGGCGAGGGCGAGACAGTCGGAGATCCCGCGTACCAGGTCGGCGTTGCCGGTCCGGGCGAGCGGGCCGGTCCCGGCGGGGCGGGCGGCGGCGTAGGTGTCGGAGACGTACGGGGTCTCCCAGCGCTGCAAGGGGTGCACGCGCGCCGGCCCGTCCGGGGCGTCCCGGAGCAGGATCAGCGTCCCGTCGTCCAGCAGGGCGTGCCCACGTCCGGTGAGCGGGGTGGCGACCTCCTGACGGATCAGGTTGTAGGGGAGCAGGAGGCTGCGGAGCCCGTCGCGGGAGCGGAAGACGTAGAGCACGTCCTCCCCGTTGGGCGAGCGGACCGCGCCCTCGAAGACCGGCTCGGTCAGTTCCTCGGCGGTATCGAAGGTCTTCGCGGTGCCGGTGGTGAGGTAGTAGCCGCCGGGGAAGATGATCCCCTGGTCCTCGGGGAGCCGGTGGCAGGACGGGCCGATGCCGTCGAGCCGCTGGACGGTGGCGAGCAGCGAGTTGAAGACCAGGTGCCGCCAGGCGTCCTCCTTGTACGGGCGGATGCGCAGCAGCACCAGTGGCCCGACCTCCGCGTACTCGACGTCGGCGTCGGCCAGCGACTGCAACGGCTCGTCGACGGGCTCCTCGTAGATCCCGTCCGGTGACTCGGTGTCGTCGGTGACCTTGACGGTGAGGGTGCCGCCGAGCGTGTCGACGAAGAGCCCGCCGCCCTTGCCGACGGCGATGTGCGGATGGCGTCCCGGGACGTGGGCCTCACGCCCCGCCACGGTCCACGCGAAGTCGTGGGAGGGCGGGAAGACGTGGTCGCGTTCGCCCTGAGCGTCGAGGAACGCCCCCGGCGACCCGTCCGGTCCCAGCGCCCAGCGCAGCACCCGGATGTCCTCGGCGTTCTCGCCGGTCCGGAAGACGGCGAGGAGCCTGCCGTCGACGCGGCGCAGCCGCAGCAGGCGGGCGTCGCGGAAGTAGCGGTGGAGGGAGGAGAACTCGCGCCGGAAACCGGCGTCGTCGAGGAGGGTGGACTGCGCACCGGACTCCGCACCGGTCTCCGCACCGGACTCCGCACCGGACTCCGCTGCCGGGGCGTCGTCCGCCGGCGCGGAGTCCCGTACGAGGAGGACGTCCTCGACCTCGGTCTCGCCGCGCGCGTCCGGCCCGCGCTCGAAGCCGAAGAGCAACTGGCCGCCCACCGCGACGAGATCGCGGGGCACGGAGGCGCGCTCGGTGCGCAGCTGCTCGGTGGCGAGCAGCCGCAGCCCGGTCGAGCCGAACTCCTCGGTCCGCCGTACGTTGAGCGCCTCGGCCCGCCGCACCAGCTCCCCGGCCTGCGCCGAGAGCCGCCGCCGCAGCACCTCGTAGGCACCGGCGTCCACGTCGCCTGTTTCGCTCGGGGTGCCCTGCGGCGCGGTGGCGGTGGCGGTGGCGGTGGTGTCGCTGTCCATGCGTACGGCTCCCTACGTAGTGCATCGTCTTAGCCCGATCCGGCTCCCCGCGCCGGGTCCGGCCGCACCCGCTCGGTCCGGCTCCCCGCGCCGGGTCCGGCCGCACCCGCTCGGTCCGGCTCCCCGCGCCGGGTCCGGCCGCACCCGCTCGGTCCGGCTCCACCCAGCCTGTCCGGCGTTTGAGGACGGAACCCTGGGCTTGGTGAGCCCGCCCTTGATGTGTGTGGGTGGGCCGGGGTTCCCAGCCGGTCCGGCGCTTGAGGACGGAACCCCCGGCCTGGTGGGCCGGCCCTGACGGGCAGGTCGGCCCCTGGTGCCTGCCCGCCCCCGCCGGCGGGACGCACAACGTAGACCGCCGGCCCCCAGGCCCGAGGGTTCCGTCCTCAAACGCCGGACGGGCTGGGAGTGGCCGCCCTCGCCCGGTCCTGGCCCCCGGCCCGAGGGTTCCGTCCTCAAGCGCCGGACGGGCTGGAATTGGCCGGGGGTTCGTCCTCAAGCGCCGGACGGGCCGGGAGTGGCCGGGGGTTCGTCCTCACGCGGCGGACGGGCCGGGAGTGGCCGGGGGGCGTCCTCGACCGGCGGGCCGGGTGGAAGGCGCTACCCGAGCGCCCCGGCGCCGGCCCCGGCCCCCGCCCCCGCCCCGTTCCGCGACGCGGTCGTGGCCGTCGGAGCCACCGACGTACCCCCCGTCAGCGACGACACCGGCAGATCCGCCAGCCCCAGCTCCTTCGCCGCCGCCAGCAACTGCTGCACCTGACCCGACGCCGCCCCCGAAGCCCCCGGCCCCATCAGCCGCATCAGCAGCGCCGACACCGTCAGGTTCTGCACATCACCCGTGGTGAACGAGCCCAGCACCCGGCTGATGTCGTCGGTGAAGGACGACGAACCGTCCAGCCACGGCCCCGCCAACGCCTGCGCGGTCTGCGAGTTGTCGACGAACCCGTCCACCGCCTTGCCGAGCGAGATCGACGAGACGAGCCGGTCGAAGAAGACCGAGTCACCGCCGACGATGTCGATGTCGGCGTTCTCCAGGCCCGTCGCCAGGATCGTCGCCTGTGCCTCGGCGACCTGCCGCTGCACGTCAAGGCCGGCCAGCCGGATCTCCTTCTCCGCGTCGAGCCGCAGCCGGTACTCCTCGTGCCCGCGCGACGCCTCGTCCAGCGCCGCCATCGCGGCCGCCTTCTCCGTGAGCCCCGCGGCCTCCGCCTTCAGCTTCTCGCCGATGACCGCCGCGTCGGCGGTCGCCTGGGCCGCGGTGCCCTCCGCCGTGGCGAGCGCCTTGAGCCGCGAGCCCTCCGCCTCGGCCTTGAGCCGGGCCGCCGTCGCCTCGGCCTCCGCGAGACCGGCCTTCTCGGTGACGTCCGCCTCCGCGTCCCGCACCTGTACGGCGGCGAGCCCGGGAGCGGCCGTCTCGGCCTGGATGCCCTCGGCGAGCCGCAGCTTGGCCTGCGCGTCGAGGTCCGCGGTCTTGAGCCGGGCCTCGGCGAGTGTGAGCTGCTCGGCCGCCAGGTGGGTGGAGGCCGCCTCCGCCGCCTCGGCCGCCTTGATGTCCTTGACCAGCTTCTCCTGGGCCTCCGCCTCGGCCGCGATGATGACCGACCTGCGGGACCGCTCGGCGTCCTCGACGGCGCGCAGGGTGAGGATCGACTCCTCCTGCTCCGCGACCGTGCGGTCCACCGCGATCCGCTCCCGGATGACGTCGGCGACCTCGCGGCGCTCGGCCTCGACCTCCTTCATGGCGGCGATCCGGTTCAGCTCGGTCTCGCGCTCGCGCCCGATGACCTCCAGCATCCGGTCCTTCTCGATGCGCTCGCTCTCGACGGCGATGACGCGCTCGCGGTTCTTCTGCGCGACGGCGATCTCCCGCGACTGGTTCTCGCGCTGGATGCCGAGCTGCTCCTCGGTCTTGATGAACGCGGTCTGCGAACCGAGCCGCTCCTCCTCCTGCACCCGGGCGGTCGCCGCCTCCTCGCGGGCCCGCAGCACCTCGACCTCGCGGCGCTGCTTGATCTCCGCCTCGGCCTGCCGGCGCTCCAGTTCCAGGATCGTCTCGCGGGCGTCGACGTCCTGCCGGGTGATCTCCTTCTGCTCGGTGCGCTGGAACTCATTGGTCCGCACGTGCTCGATCGCGGTCAGCTCGGTGATCTTCCGGATGCCCTGGGCGTCCAGGATGTTGGCCCCGTCGAGCTGGGCCATCGGGGTCTGCTCAAGGAAGTCGATCGCGGCGTCGTCGAGGTGGTAGCCGTTCAGGTCGGTGCCGATGACCTGGATGATCCGGTCCCGGAACTCCTCGCGCTTGGTGTACAGGTCGACGAAGTCGAGCTGCTTGCCGACGGTCTTGAGCGCCTCGGAGAACTTCGCGGCGAAGAACTCCTGGATGGCGACCTTGTCGCTGGCCCGTGCCGTGCCGATGGACTGTGCGACCTTGATGACGTCCTCGACGGTCTTGTTGACCCGGACGAAGAAGGTGATCTGGATGTCGGCGCGGATGTTGTCCTGGCAGATCAGACCCTCGCGCCCGGCGCGGCGGATCTCGATCGTCTTCACCGAGATGTCCATCGTCTCGGCCTTGTGGAGCACGGGCAGGACGACGGCTCCGGTGAAGGTGACGTCGACCTTCTTGGTCTTGGAGATGATCAGCGCCTTGCCCTGCTCGACCTTGCGGAACAGCCGGGTGATGACGAAGGCGATGGCGATGACGATGAGCAGGACAACGGCGATGAGCACGCCGATGCCCAAGGAGATGGCATCCATTGAAGAGTCCTTGGCGGCTTGTCGGTACGGAAAGGGCACAAGCGAAGTAGAGGCGGCCTGCCCGTCCCGGGGGAGGGCGGCCGGTGGGCGGCGACGACGGTGGTGACCTGAGGTTGAAGTCCCGGCGGCCCGGAGTCGGCGGTCCGGCGGTCCGGCGGTCCGGCGATCCGGCGGTCCGGCGGCCCGTCCGGGTCAGCCGGTCGTTCCGCCGGGCAGCTCGTGCGGTCTGGTGTTCGGACCCGGATCGAGCGCCGCGTCGTAGGGCGAGACCCAGAAGAACTCGCCGTCCTCGTCGTACGCGTAGAGGAGTCCGGAGCCGCCCTTGACGAGCGGTGCTTCCTCGGCGGCCCGCCCGGAGAGCCGGGAGGCGGACGGGAACGGCCCGGCCGTGCGGACCTGCACGATGGCCGTCGACCCGTCGTGCGACACGACCTCGGCCTGGCCGAACGTCGCGGTGACGGAGCCGGTGCGGATCGTGCAGACGCTCCCGACGAAGTCCAGCCGCGATGGCGGAGGTTCCGCCGGGAAGTACCGGCGGAAGCGGTGGACGAGGAGCCGGACGGCCGCCCAGGCGAGGCACAGCGACCCGGCGAGTACGGCGACGGCGAGTACGGCGCGGGTGGTGCTGCCGATGTCGCTCCGGTGCAGCAGGACCGTGCCGCTCACGCTGCCGAACCAGGCGAACACGATCAGCAGGGAGACGGAGACGGAGACAGGGACGCCGCCGAGGCCGACCGGGCCGGTGTCGAGGTCCGCGTCGAAGGAGTCGTGGCCGGCGGCCCCCGCGAGCACCAGCAGCCAGAAGCAGACGACGACCACCAGAGCGGCGCCGAGGACGACGGCGGGGAATCCGAGTGTCGCGCTCAGGAATTCGCCCATCGGTCCTGCCCCCTGCGGTTCTGCGCACGGGCCGTGAGGCGGTGCGCGTCCGTGTCATTCGGTACGGGGGCGGCGAGCGGTCGCCCGGCGGGCGGGGCCCCGGCGCCGCGGCGTTGTCCGAGCCTGCCGCGGCGGCCGGGGTGCCCCCCCTCGGGACTCCTCCCGCCGGACCCCGGATCCTGGATGGTGGACCGTCCCCGATCCCCCGTGGACGGTCCGGAACCCGGAACCCGGAACCCGGGATTCGGGAGGGGTTTCTCCCCCCGTTTCCCGTGCTCCCCCGTGCTTCCCCCGTGTTGTTGCTGACCTGATCGTGTCATCCGGGACCGGCCCAGTGCATTGCCGGAACCCGGCAATCTTTACGCTTCACTCATGCCGGGCACCGGCATCGCCCCTTGTGCGTTGGGGAAATGACAAGACCGTTGCAAGGCTGAAGGAGATTGTGTGGCCGAGCTGAGGATTCCCGAGGCAATGCTGGGCGATTATGCCCGCATACTGGGCGAAGTCGCCCTCACCGGCCGCCGTTTGACCCGTGACGAACTGGAAGCCCGCCGTGCGCTGGGCCGTGCGGCGGCGGACGCGGGGCATCAGCTCCGCGCTCTGGTGACGATGCATCTGGCGCAGACCCGAGAGGCCTGGCCACGTGGAGCTGCCGGAAACTCCCCTGCCACGACCGACGCCGTCCTGGCCGCTGTGGAGCAGGCGGTCGACGCGTTCGCCGAGGGTTTCGAGCGTGCCCAGCGGCTCACCGTGCGCCGGGAGGAGGCGGCACGCCGGGAGTTCATCGACGACCTGCTCTACGGGCGCAGCGATCTGGTGCGGCTCGCGGAGCGGGCGACCCGCTTCGGCCTGCGGCTTTCCCGGGCGCACGCGGTGGCGGTGGCGTCCGGCCCGGAGGCGTACACGGAGACGGACGCGGCGCCGCGCAGTGTGGAGGCGGCGCTGCTGGCGCGGTTCGGCGGTCGCAAGATCCTGCTGACGACGAAGGACGGCCGGATCGTCTGCATCGCACCGGGCAGTCAGCCCGACGTCCTGCGCTACTTCGCCAAGCAGGCGCACGCGGCGACGGACGGCGGCCAGGTCGCGGTCGGCCGCCCGCACAAGGGCCCCGGCGGGGTGGTCCACTCGTACGACGAGGCGCTGCAAGCCCTCGACCTGGCGGACCGGATGGGGATGGACGACCCCGTGCTGTACGCCTCGGACCTCATGGTCTACCCGGTGCTGACCCGGGACCGGCAGGCGATGGCCGATCTGGTGCGCAGCGAGCTGGGCCCGCTCCAGAAGGCGCGGGGCGGCGCGGAACCGCTGCTGAACACCCTGGCGGTCTACTTCGACGCGGGGTGTGTCGCCGCCGAGACCGCCCGCCGGCTGGCGCTGAGCGTGCGGGCGCTGACGTACCGCCTGGAGCGCATCCACCAGTTGACCGGGTCAGACCCTTCGGACCCGGTGCACCGCTACAGCCTTCAGACGGCGGTCATCGGGGCCCGGCTGCTGGACTGGCCGGCCAAGGAGCTGTGACGGTCGCCCGCGGAGGGAGAGTGGGGGCGGGGGACGGAGAGTGCGGCCGGGGGTGCTCAGGGGGGTGACGCACCCCCGGCCTGCCGGTGGGGAGGGGACGCGGTCCGGTGGTCTGCCGGCCCGCGCGACCGCACCGGCGGTCCTGGTGGGTTCTACACGTCGAACTCGTGCGGCGGCAGGTCGAGCGCGAAGCACGCCTCCCGCACGACGGCCTGCTCGGACGGGTCGAAGTCACCGTCGGCGCCGCCGATGACGATGCCGATCTGGACCACGGCACGGGCCTCGGTCGGCTTCTTCTTCGCCTTGGCGATCTCCTGGAGAACGCTGACCTTGCCGAAGGCGAAGTCGGCGGTGAGCTGGTCGACGTAGCCGTTGAAGCGGCGTTGCAGGTCGTCCGCGGGGAAGTTCCGCAGGACGTCGTTGGTCGAGATGAGCGTCGCTACGCGCTGACGCTCCGACGGGTCGATGGAACCGTCGGCGGCGGCGACGAGGGCGCACATGGCCATGCTCGCGTCCCGGAATGATCCCGACTTCAGGTCGTTCTTCTTCGCCTCCAGCTGCGTCTGCATCGACGACGCGGATTCTTTGATGCGATCCCACAGAGCCATGACGTCTCCCTACGTTGCGGTGCGAATCCGGAACCGGAACCGGAGCGGGAACCGGAACCGTCGTAACTCTACAGTCGTGTAGATATCAACGGTGAGGCGCGGGGTGCCTTCACCACCCTGTGCCACCCTTCACCACGAAGTTCCCGGACACGGCGAAGCCCCCGGGCACGGTGAAGGGTGTCCGAGGGCTTCGTCGTGGGCCGCGAGCGGCGGGGCCGGAAGGCGGCTACTCGCGCGTCTCCCCCGCCGGTTCGGGGGTGAGGTCGTCGTGCGACGGCAGCCGGCGCTCGGGAGCGGACTTCGCGACGGGCTCCTTCTCCGCGCCGCTCGTGCCCTTGCTCTTCCCGTCGCCGTCGCCGCCGCCGCGACGGGCCTCGATCCTCGCCGCGAGGGGCTGCGTCCACCGGGCGGTGAGCGGGCCGAGGACGACGAGGATCAGGACGTACGCGGTGGCGATGGGGCCGATGCGCGGCTCGGTGGCCACAGCCAGACCGGCGATCACGATGGAGAACTCACCGCGCGCCACGAGGGTGCCGCCCGCCCGCCAGCGGCCGCGCGAGCCGATGCCGGCGCGCCGGGCCGCGTAGTAGCCGGTGGCGATCTTGGTGAAGGTGGTGACGATGGCCAGCAGGGCCGCGGGCAGCAGAACCGGCGGGATGTCGGCCGGGTTCGTGGAGAGCCCGAAGAAGACGAAGAACACGGCGGCGAACAGGTCCCGCAGCGGGGTGAGCAGCTTGCGGGCGCCCTCGGCGACCTCGCCGGAGAGCGCGATGCCGACGAGGAACGCGCCGACGGCCGCGGACACCTGGAGCTGCTGGGCGACACCGGCGACGAGGACGGTGAGGCCGAGGACGACCAGGAGCAGCATCTCCGGGTTGTCGGAGGAGACCGCGCGGCTGATCAGGCGGCCGTGGCGGAGCGCCAGGTAGAGGACGAATCCGACGGCCCCGAGCGCGATCACGAGCGCGAGGCTGCCGCCGGCCAGGCTGACCCCGGCGAGCATGGCGGTGAGCAGCGGCAGGTACACCGCCATCGCCAGGTCCTCCATGACGAGGACGCCGAGGACGACGGGTGTCTCGCGGTTGCCGAGCCGACCGAGATCGGTCATGACCTTGGCGATCACCCCGGACGACGAGATCCAGGTGACACCGGCGAGCGCGACCGCGCCCACGGGGCCCCAGCCGAGGATCAGGGCCGCGACGGCGCCGGGCGTCGCGTTGAGCACGAAGTCCACGGCGCCGGACGGGTACTGCGTCTTGAGACTGGTGACCAGCTCGGACGCGCTGTATTCGAGCCCCAGCAGGAGAAGCAGCAGGATGACGCCGATCTCGGCGCCCACCATGGTGAACTCTTCGCTGGCCTTGAGCGGGATCAGCCCGCCGTGTCCGAACGCCAGCCCGGCGAGGAGGTAGAGCGGGATCGGGGAGAGGCCTATCCGCCCGGCGAGCCGCCCCACGAGCCCCAGCCCGAGGATGACGGCTCCCAGCTCCACCAGCAACGCAGTCGTGTCATGCACGGTCAGCCCTCCGCAATGATCTCGGAGAGCGCGTCGACGCCCTCACGCGTACCGACGGCGACGAGTGTGTCCCCGATGGCCAGTCGAAAATCCGGTTCCGGCGACGGGTGCGCGCTGTGGGTGCGCAGCACCGCCACGATGGACGCCCCGGTCCGTGTCCGTGCCCGCGTCTCCCCCAGCAGCCGCCCGCCGTACGGGGAGCGGGAGCCGAGCGGGATGTGCTCGGTGACGAGGTCGATGCCATCGGTCCGTACGGCGTCGATGGGTGCCGGATCGATGAGGTGCGCGAGCGCGGTGGCCTCGGACGTCGTCAGGGGGACGGAGAGTTGGCACGCATCAGGGTCGTCCTGTTCGTAGAACCCGATGAACCGGCGGCCGTCGTGGTGGACGACGACCGAAATGTGTTGGCCCGTCTCGGTCGTGAAGTCGTACTGAGCGCCCACTCCGGGCAGTGACGTGCGGCGGGTTCCCATGGCTTCCTCCCGAGACGTGCGGCGGTGCGCGCACTTGGCGATCTCTTTATCCGGCCATGACCTTATCGGGCGGCGAAAATTCGCCGGGGGGCCGAGGCCCGATGCCGTGAGGGCAGGTATGACGGGTGAATCCCACGAGCCACCGCCGTGGCCGACCTCGCCGCCCTGGCCGAAAATCGCCCTGGTCGTTCGGTGCGCGTACGCAGAAGTGGAGGGGCTATGTGCCGGCCGAGCCCGCCACCCAGGGCTTCTGCCGGGCGGTGCCGTGCCGTCACGTGATCTCTGCCCTCCGGCCGATGAGTTTTCCCTCCCCGCGGAGTCTCACCACCGTCGTTGACCACACAGAAGCAGGAGAAGCGCGTGACTCAGCTGTTGAAAGTCCAGAACTTCACCGTCTCCAGCGACGGCGTCGCCGCCGGAGAGGAGCAGTCGCTGGAGCGGCCGTTCGGTCACGTCGACCCCGAGCGGCTCTTCTCCTGGGCCGGGGCGACGGCGAGCTGGCCGAACCGCACGGAACCGGGCGGCAGCCGGGGCCTGGACGATTACCTCACGCGGGACTTCGCCCACAACATCGGCGCGGAGATCATGGGCCGCAACAAGTTCGGCCCCCAGCGCGGGCCTTGGGAGAACCACGAGTGGCAGGGCTGGTGGGGCGAGGAACCTCCGTTCCATACACCGGTGTTCGTGATGACCCACCACGAGCGCCCGTCGCTCACGCTGTCGGACACCACGTTCCACTTCGTCGACGGCGACCCGGCGTCGGTCCTCGACCGGGCGCGGGAAGCGGCGGAAGGCAAGGACGTGCGGCTCGGCGGCGGCGTCACCACGATCCGTGAGTTCCTCGACGCCGGCCTGGTAGACACCCTGCACGTGGCGGTCGCACCGGTGAAGTTGGGCACGGGCCTGCGTCTGTGGGACTCACCGGACGACCTGCGCGACCGTTACCACCTGGACGTCGTTCCGAGCCCGAGTGGCATGACGCACCACCTGTTCTGGCGAAAGTGACGCCGGGAGCCGGTCGAATCCGCGAAGTGCGGGGCGCGACCGCCGGGGATCGTGGAGAGTCTCTTGCGTAGTCGTCCGAGTGCGCAGAGGTACGGAGCGCGCCCGGACACCGCGTGATTGATTCCACCCGCAGCCTCGAAAAGGACTCCCGTCATGTCGCCCTTCGAACCTCGACACGCTCCCGCCGGCGATGTGGCCGCGGCGCTCATGCTGATCGACTCCCGGCTCAGGACCGTCCATGCGGGCAGGGACGGGACCGACCCCGAGCAGGAGCAACTGACCCAGCAGCTGCTCGCGTCACTGGGTCCGGAGGGCGTCGACGACGTGTTGGACGGAACCTGCACGCTCATCTACCTGTACATGAAGTGGCTCCGGGAGGCCCACGAGGCGCACGAGAAGGATGTCGTCGAATATGTGGTGCCGACCCTCGTCACCTCCCTGAAGATGCTGCCGAAAAGCGTCCCGCCCGAGGCCGTCCCCATGATGGCCGGCATGGCTATCGCGGCCGCCATCGGCCTGAGCCCCACCCTGTGGCGCAAGCAGTACGGCGACTGGACGGACGCGGAACTGACCCCGCTGGAGGCGACGGCGTTCCTGCTCGCCGAACACATCAACCGCATGACGGACGACCAGAACTTCGCGACCCGCATGATCACGGAGGCGATGACGCAGGTGGAGGCGGGGGCGGAGTAGGAGGGTGGGCGAGGATTGGCGCTGCGGGCCCTTTGAGGTGTGTTGGTCTATGTGACCGGCGTACGAGCAGCGGTTGTCCCGCCGATGCGTGTTCACCGGCCGTGACGGTGCAAGAGGACGGTGGCGGCGCACAGACACCGTCAGCGCGCCGGTCTGCTGCTCCGCCCACCCAGTGCGCTCCAAGGCGATCAGGGACTCGGGATGTCAACGTCAGCCATGACCGAAATCCCACGGACCGCCCACGAAAAGGGCCTTGCCCCATACCCTGAAGTGACGAGCTGTTCAGAGAGGGGCAAGGCCATGCCATCTGATGCTAGCCCGGACCCGTACACCGACCCGTTGGGATTCGGTCAGCGGATGCAGATTCTCCGGACCCGCCGAGGGATGAGCCGACCGGTCGCGGCCGGGCTGCTCGGCATGTCCCCCTCGTGGGTGAAGCAGCTGGAGCGAGGAGAGATCGGCATGCCCAAGCTCCCTGTTGTGCTGCGCATCGCCGAGCTGCTGCGGGTGCGGGACCTGTCGGACCTGACCGGCGACCAATCGGCGCCGGTCGACCTCTTCATCGGGCCTGGCCACTCCCGGCTGCCAGCGGTGCGGGACGCGGTGAACGCCCTGACGCTGAGCGGCCGGGACCGGCAGGCGCCGTCGGCCGTGCACCTCGCGGCCCGGCTCACGAAGGCCTGGACGGCACGCCACAAGGCACCGAACCACCGGGAGGTCATCGGCGAGTTGCTGCCTGGTCTGATCCGCGATGCCCAACTGGCGGTGCGGCAGGCGGACACGGCGGTTGACCACCGGGCGGCACAGGCCGTGCTGTCCGAGGTGTACTCGCTGGCCCAGTTCTTCATCGCGTACCAGCCCGACAGTGCCCTGCTGTGGCGGGTCGTCGAGCGGGGTATGGTCGCCGCTCAGGAGTCCGAGGACCCGCACGCGATCGGAGTGGCCGCGTGGCTGGCCGCGCAGGCGCACCGCGACTCCGGCCCGTCGCACTTCGACGCCGCAGACGCCATGACCCGCGAGGCACTCGGCTACTTGGAGCCCATGCTTCCCGACGCGGACGACCGGACGGCGGCGATCACCGGGGCACTGCAGCACGAGGCCGGGTACACGGCCGCCCGGCGGGGCGAGAAGGGCACCGCGTGGGGGTGGTGGGACAAGGCGCAGGCCACGGCCGGCCGCCTGCCCGCGGCCTATTACCACCCGGTGACGTCGTTCTCGCAGGCCATCATGGGTGCGCACGCGGTCACCATCGCGGTGGAGCTCCGGGCCGGCGGAGAGTCCGTGCGGCAGGCGGTTGCGTCGGACACAGCGACAATCCCCTCGCGGCCTCGGCTGGCCCGGCACCGGATCGAGGAGGCGCGCGCGTACCAGCTGGACGGGCAGCCCGAGACGGCGTTGGCGACGCTGGAACGCGCGCACAAGGCGGCCCCGGAGACGATCCGCTACAACGGTTACGCGAGGCGCATCGTGCTGGAGGAGACCGAATCGCGGATTCCGGCCCGGCGGCAGCGCGCGGCAGCGCTGGCTGAGCAGCTGGGGCTTCTGGCCGCGTAGCTCGAACAGGTGGGCGAGGGGCAGGATTCCTGCCCCTCGTTTGCTGTGCCCGCTCCTATGGTCCGAGGACTACTTCGACGACCGAGGAGACGCCGTGGTCACGCGACAGTTACCGCCGGTCCGCGACATGCTCGACCAGCAGCAGCGCGGCTGGGCGTGCGTCTGGTGCAGGGCCTTGCTCCCCGTCGGCTCAAGCGCCGACCTCGGCCAGCAGCGCGTGGTTCCCGAGACGGGGGCCGCCTACCTCTGGTTCCCGCGCGAGTGCCTGGACAAGGCCGAGTGCGCCCGGCGGACTGCCGGGTGACGCCAGTGAGCGAGCAGACAGCGCGCCGCCCGCGAGCCGGGTACACGTCGCCGGATTGCCGCGTCGCCACCGAATGGCCCGAGGGGCACCGGCTGTGCGTGGGTAACCGCCAGACCCTTGTGGGCACCGCCGTGGTCGAGACGCTGCGCTGTGCCTGCACCTGCCACCAGGAGAGATCATGAGCGACAGCAAGAAGCCCCCGCCGCCCGCGCCGAAGGACCCGGTGCTGGAGGACCTGGAGTGGCTCCAGCGGACCCGCGAGAAGCGGCTTGCCGAGGCTCGGGAGGACCGCGGCCGCTGATCTCCCGCCGGTACGGGGGTCACGGCGAGCCCGGGGCCGGCGCCCCCGATGCCCCTCTCTCACCAGCTCAGCAGCGTTCTCATCGTCTCCTCCGTCAGCCCCCGCGCCGGGTCCGTGGCCACCAACAGCGTTCGGGCGCGCGGGATTCCGCCCACGCCCGGCCTTCCGCCGTATGTGCGTCGTCCACCCAGGCCGTCGGGCGGTCCCCCGCGAAGGCCGCGATCGGCGGCGCCTTCTCCGCCGGGGCGAAGGGGACCGGGGGGAAGCGGATCACCGGCAGCGGCGGGAGGCCGAGGAACGGGGACAGGTACGTGTTCGCCTCGTCCTCCCGCCGGTGGCCCACACCAGGTCGAAGCGGTTGGCGAGGAGCTCCGGCCAGGGGGCGTGCGAGTCGTTCAGGCGGACCGGGGGGTCGTCGTCGCGCATGCGCCCACGGAATCAGTAAGTCACCTGGTCGGGTGGGGTGTTCCGCCTTTTGGTCCTCGCGCCTTCGCGGCTGCGGTACCGTGATCGCGTCATCACGCTCTGTGTGTACCCACACATGGGGCGGCCCCCGGTGGTGTTCGTAGCACCGTGCCGAGGGCCTTCACCCAACTAGTGGAACCAGGAGTCCACGCAGGATGCTTTGGCATGCTATCGCGCCCTCTCGGCGCTACACGAAGGCTTCGCACGATGTCGTGCGGCATCCGCGTCTGTGCAGTGACGCGAAGGTTCTGATTCTCTACGTTCAGGGGTTGCCGGACGGCGGCACGGACCTGGCGTTGTCCGAGCACGCCCGGAAGCTGGGCATCAAGGGGCGGGCGTTCCAGCGGGCCAAGGAGCAGTTGGTCATGTGCGGGTTCGTGCATGAGCGGCGGGTCTGCGGGGAGCGGGGGCGTTGGGTCACCCAGCAGCTGTTCGCCAACATGCCGATGGCCGAGGGGGATGTCCTGGCGCTGTGGCGCGACGCGGGCATCGGCGTCAGTGTTGCCTCGTCTCCGAGTGCACGGTTTCCGACCGTCGGTCAGCCGGGGCCCCGGCCGGTCGGTCACCAACTACCGGTAGACGAAGAACGAGAGAAGAACTTTCCCCACCCACCCACCGAAACCCCGGGCGCGGACGCGGAAGTGCCTGTGGGTCCGCTGACGGCTGAAGAGGCCGAGGCCGAGCGGGTGTTGTTGTCGCTGCGGCATGCGAGCCGTGGTCTCCGCCTCGGTGTCGCCGAGGCTCGTTCGCTCCTCGCGCAGACGGTGGAGTGGCTGCGGCGCGGGGTCTCCGGCGGTGAGTTGCGCCATGCGCTGAGCAGCAATCTGCCGCAGGACGGGGTCCGGTGCGCCGTGGGGTTCCTGCGGCACCGGCTGGAGCAGAAGATGCCCGAGGCCGCCGTCTCCGTACCCGACGCCGAGCCGGTGCGTCCGCCCTCGGACCCGCCGCCCCCGCCCCCGCCTGCCGTCCCCCGGTACGTCGCGCCCCTCGTCACCTGCGCCGGGCCCGGGACCGAGCACGTCTTCCGGGCCACGGCCGGGGAGACCGAATGCCCCGACTGCCAGCAGGCCGCCGCCTGGGCCCGCTGGGCCGAGCGCCGGGCCGCGGACCTCGGCGTCGACCTCGCCGACGACGCGGCGGCCGCCGTGGAGGCCGGGCGTGACCCGGACGGGTGGCGGGGTCGGCTCGCCGCGGCTGCTGCTGTCGGGGTGCCCGGGGGGCCCGGGGCTCTGTAGGGGGTTCAGCCGCGACCGGCAGGAGCCCGTGGGGTGATCGGGCGCGATCCGGCGGTTGACGCACCTTCGATGGTGCGCAGGGCGGGAGCCCGTTGTTTCGCCGCCCTATCCCCGCCCCACGACCACCCCCGCCCGGTCGATGCAGATCACGTCCACCTCCACCGGTGCGCCCCGCAGGACGGACAGCGCCTCGTCGCGGGCTCGGGCGGCGACCAGGTCGCCGAGGGGGACGCCCGCCGCTTCGCAGAGGCGCAGGGCCTCCAGGCCCGTGTTGGCGGTGGCGATCCGGGAAGCCAGCTCCTCGTTCGCGCCGCCCGTCCGGGCCAGCTCGGCCAGGAAGGGCTTGTCGACCTGGGAGCGGGCCGAGTGGAGGTCCAGGTGGCCCGCCGCGAGTTTGGAGAGCTTGGCGAAGCCGCCGCAGATCGTGAGGCGGGGGACCGGGTGGCGGCGTACGTATTTCAGGACCGCGCCCGCGAAGTCGCCCATGTCCAGCAGGGCGATGTCCGGCAGGCCGTACTCCGACACCACCGTCCTCTCCGATGTCGAGCCCGTGCAGCCCGCCACATGGGCCAGGCCCGCCGCCCTCGCCACGTCCACGCCCCGGCGGATCGAGTCGATCCACGCCGAGCAGGAGTAGGGGACGACCACCCCCGTGGTGCCCAGGATCGACAAGCCACCCAGGATGCCGAGCCGGCCGTTCCACGTCGAACGGGCGATCTCCTCGCCGTGGTCCACCGAGACCGTGATCTCCACGTCCCCCGTCCCGCCGTGCTCCGCCGCCACCCGCTCCACGTGCTCGCGCATCAGCCGGCGCGGGACCGGGTTCACCGCGGGCTCACCGACATCGAGGGGCAGCCCGGGGAGGGTGACCGTGCCCACGCCCGGGCCCGCCCGGAACACCACGCCGGAACCGGGCGGCAGTCTCCGTACGGTCGACCGGACCAGTGCCCCGTGCGTCACGTCCGGGTCGTCGCCCGCGTCCTTCACCACTCCGGCCGTCGCCACCGCCTCGACCGGCCCGGCCGTCAGCTCCTCCACCGCCAGCGCGAACGCCGGTGTCTGCCCCTTCGGCAGGGTGATGGTCACCGGGTCCGGGAAGTCGCCGGTCAGCAGCGCCGTGTACGCGGCCGTCGTCGCCGCCGTCGCACAGGCCCCGGTCGTCCAGCCGGGGCGCAGGCCGGTGTGCTTGAGTTGGGCACTGCGACCGCCCCGCGCCTCAGCGTTCATGAGAAGAGTCCGTTCCGATGCCTGTGCTGCCTGTGCGTGCTGTGCATGTTCTTGTTCTGGGGGGTACGACCGAGGCCCGCCGGCTGGCCGAGAACCTCGCCGCCCATGCACCGGAGGTGCGGGTCACCACCTCGCTCGCCGGGCGGGTCTCCGCTCCCCGGCTGCCGCCGGGTGCCGTGCGCGTCGGTGGGTTCGGGGGGCCCGAGGGGCTCGCCGCCTGGGTGCGTGAGCACGGTGTGGATGCGATTGTCGATGCCACCCACCCCTTCGCCGCGACCATGAGCCGGAACGCGGCCGAGGCCGCCGCACAGGCCCATGTTCCTCTCCTCGCCCTCCGCCGGCCCGGCTGGGTCGCCCAGGACGGCGACCGCTGGCACACCGCCGGATCGCTCGCCGAGGCCGCCGGGTTGCTGCCCGCACTCGGCGAGCGGGTCTTCCTCACCACCGGGCGGATGGGGCTCGCCGCCTTCGCGGGAGCGGGACTCGACGCGCTGTGGTTCCTCGTGCGGTCCGTCGACGCTCCCGAGCCGCCCTGTCCCGCCCGGATGGAGGTCCTGCTCGACCGGGGGCCGTTCGACCTCCGAGGGGAGCGGGAGCTGCTCCGCCGCCATCGGATCGATGTGCTCGTCACCAAGGACAGCGGCGGGGACGCCACCGCGCCCAAGCTCACCGCCGCCCGCGAAGCCGGGATTCCCGTCGTCGTGGTCCGGCGGCCACCGGTACCGGAAGGGGTGCCGGTGGCCCGTACGCCCGACGAGGCCGTGGAATGGGTGCGCCGGCTCTACGCCTCCGGGTAGCGGCGCGGTGTCCAGACGATGCCCTGATCCGAGCCGGAACCACCTCTTCGTACCCAGCGCGTCTGCGAAGAGCCCACGATCAGCAGCGTCCGCATGTCCACCTCCGCCGGGTCCAGATCCGCCAGCCGCACCGTCCGTACGCTCTCCGCCGGGCCGCCCACATCGCGCGCCAGCACCACCGGGGTGTCCGGCGAGCGGTGCTCCAGGAGCAGGTCGCGGGCCTTGCCGACCTGCCACGTACGGGACGTGGAGCCCGGGTTGTACAGGGCCAGCACCAGGTCCGCCGAGGCCGCCGCGCGCAGGCGCTCCGCGATGACCTCCCACGGCTTGAGCCGGTCCGAGAGGGAGATCGTGGCGTAGTCGTGGCCCAGCGGCGCACCCGCGCGGGCCGCCGCCGCGTTCGCCGCGGTGACGCCGGGGAGGACCCGTACGGGGATGTCCGCGTACGGCTCCTGCGAGGCCACCTCCAGCACCGCCGTCGCCATCGCGAAGACCCCGGGGTCGCCGCCCGAGACCACCGCGACCCGGTGACCCCGCCGCGCCAGGTCGAGGGCGAACTCGGCGCGCTCCGACTCCACCTTGTTGTCCGAGCCGTGCCGCGCCTGGCCCGGACGGACCGGCACCCGGTCCAGGTAGGTCGTGTAGCCGACCACGGCGTCGGCGGCGGCGAGTGCTCCGCGGGTCTCCGGCGTCAGCCACAGCGGGCCCGCCGGTCCTGTGCCCACCACCACGACCTCACCCGAGCCGCCCTGCCCGGACGGGCGCGGCGCGTCGACGCGGCTCGGCAGGACCGCCACCGAGAAGTACGGGACGGACGCCGGGTCGATGTCCGCCAGATCGCCCGTGCGCTCCCCGGCCATCGTCGCCCGCTCCACGTACCGGGCCTCCGCCAGCCTCCCCGACGCCTCGAACGCCCCGCGCACCGCCGGGAACGTACGTCCCAGCTTCATCACCACGGCCGTGTCCGTGGCGGCGAGACGGGCCGTCAGCTCCTCCTCCGGAAGGGTGCCGGGGAGGATCGTGAGGATCTCCTCGCCCTCGACCAGGGGGGTGCCGAGGCGGGCCGCCGCCGCGCTGACGGACGTGACGCCCGGGATGACCTCGGTGGTGTAGCGGTCGGCCAGGCGCTTGTGCATGTGCATGTACGAGCCGTAGAACATCGGGTCGCCCTCGGCGAGCACCGCGACGGTCAGGCCCGCGTCCAGGTGCGCCGCGAGGCGGGCCGCGGCCTTCTCGTAGAACTCCTCCAGCGCGCCCCGGTAGCCGCCCGGGTGGTCCGTGGTCTCCGTCGTGACGGGGTAGACCAGGGCCTCTTCGATGTGGTCGGGCCGCAGGTGCGCCGCCGCGATGGACCGGGCGATCGAGCGGCCGTGCCGGGCGCTGTGGTACGCGACGACGTCGGCCTCGCCGATGGCCTGGACGGCCCGCAGCGTCATCAGGTTCGGGTCGCCGGGGCCGAGCCCGACACCGTAGAGCCTGCCGCCGCCACCGCTGTTCTCGGTCACTGGAGAAGTCACTGGAGAGTTCACTACTCCTCCTCGCTCGCGATGGCGTTGAGCGCCGCGGCCGCTATCGCGCTGCCGCCGCGCCGGCCCCGGATGATCAGGTGCTCCAGGCCCGACGGATGCTCGGCCAGCGCCTCCTTGGACTCCATCGCGCCGACGAAGCCGACCGGGACGCCGATGACGGCGGCCGGGCGCGGGGCGCCCTCCTCGATCATCTCCAGCAGGCGGAACAGGGCGGTCGGGGCGTTGCCGATCGCGACCACCGCGCCCTCCATCCGGTCCCGCCACAGCTCCAGGGCCGCCGCGCTCCGCGTGGTCCCCATCTTCGCGGCCAGCTCCGGCACGGACGGGTCGGACAGCGTGCACACCACGTCGTTGCCGGCCGGCAGCCGCTTGCGGGTGACCCCGCTGGCCACCATCGCCACGTCACAGAGGATCGGAGCGCCGGACCGCAGGGCCGCGCGGGCGTCGGCCACGGCGTTCGGCGAGAAGGCGAGGTCAGTCACGAGGTCGACCATGCCGCAGGCGTGGATCATCCGGACGGCGACCTGGCTGACGTCGGCGGGCAGCCCGGCCAGATCCGCCTCCGCGCGGATGGTGGCGAAGGACTGGCGGTAGATCGCCGGTCCGTCCTTCTCGTACTGGTGCACAGTGCTGTCGCTTTCTTCTGCCGGTAGGGGGAGGATGGAGGGAGCGTGATCAGGCGCGGGCCGCGGCCACCGTCGCCGCGAGTGCCGCCGGGGCGTTCCGGACCGTCGCCGGGGGGTCCCGGCGTTCGCCCCGTACGTGTGAGATCCGGTGCCCGTCGGGCGTGACGACCACGTCGATCCACTCCCCGTGGGGGTGGCCGCAGCGGCGTTCGCACCCGGACCAGTACACAGGGAGCCGCCCGACCGGTCCGACAGCGGCCCCCGCTTCGGCCCGCACGTCGGACAGCGACTTCGCGCAGCCGGGGTGGCCGATGCAGGCGCCGACGCCGGTCCACGGGGAGTCAGGCGCGGTGATCAGCCCTGCCGCGTCCAGCGTGCGGAGTGCCTCAGCCGCCTCGTCGTGCGCGAAGGGGCCGGGGATGACGATCCCGCGCCACGGGGTGAGCCGCAGCTCGTTCCCGTACCGACGGGCCGTATCGGTGAGCAGCCGCCACTGGGTGGCCGACAGTTGGCCCAGGGGTACGCCGATGCTGATCGCGGTCGCGGTCGCGGTCGTGGTCGCGTTCGCGGTCGTGGTGCCGCCGTTGTCGTACGGTCCAGTGACCGGGCCCGGTTCCGGAGCCTTCGCCGTACGCGGGCGGGGGCGGTGGACGGCCGGGCCCGCCGCCGGCCCGATGGCTCGGACCACTTCGGCCCGTACGTCGTCGGGCAGGTCCTTCACGCGCCACGCGCCGGAGTCCCGGGCGGCGCGGAGGAACGCCTCGGCGGCCAGGAGCGCGGCGCGCGGGCCCTCCTCGGCCGGTACCCGGAACACCTCGTCCTCGGCCCCGACCCTCAGGAGGCAGTCGCCGCCCTCCGCGATCAGCGTCACGTCCGCGCCCAGCGCGTCCACGTCACCGCGCCCGTCGTCCAGGGCGAAGAGGAAGCGGCCGGAGAGCGATGCGGCGGCGGCCGATCCGCACACCAGGCCGTCCAGCTCGGACAACCAGCCGCTGACCGAGGGCGATCCGTCGAGTCCGGCGAGCGGTGAGGCCACGATGTTGCGGGCCCGCTCGTGCGCGGCGGACGGCAGCAGCCCGGCGGCGCCGAGCAGTTCGGCGGGCCCGCCGCCGCACTCCGCGTCGAGGCCGCGCAGCTGTACGTTGCCCCGCGAGGTGAGATGCAGCTCACCGTCGCCGAACCGGCCGGCCACCGCGAGCAGCGCGTCCGCCCGGTCCGCGCTCAGCACCCCGCCGGGGATGCGTACGCGGGCCAGCGCCCCGTCGTCGGCCCGGTGCAGCCGCAGCGTCCCCGGGCAGGCGTCACCGCCGTCGCGGGGGGATGTGTCGCCCGTGGAAAGGGGCGAGGGGGCGGAATCGGGCATGGCGGCGAGCATACCGACCGTGCAGATCCGATCGGTGGGCTCGCTCCTGTGACCTGCGGGACAGCCGAACGCCGCGAACCGACTCGTACCTCGGGACAGCCGAACGCGGGGGACATGGCTCCGGTGACCCGCGGTACAGGGGTGCGTCCGGCACGGAGCCGCACCCGCGAACAGTGATCACCACCGCACCCCCGCCCCCTGCCCCTGTCCCGCTCCGCCGCTTAGGATGCAGGCGGTGGTCCGTTCAGGCCGCCATCGCCAGACGGCGACAGGGGAGGAAGCCCGGTGAGATTCCGGCGCGGTCCCGCCACTGTGAGCACGGCCGCCACCACCGGCCGGGCGAGTCAGGAACTCCCTTCCCCGAACGCCAGGTTTCCGAACCGGGCGCAGCGCCCGGCTCCCGAGCCGGACGTGGGGAAACCCTCCGACACCGCCCGGGGCGTGGACACCCCGAGGAAGGCCTGACGCAGCATGATCCTGCTCCTGTCGACGTCCGACACCGACCTCCTGAGCGCCCGCGCTTCCGAGGGACCCGTCAGCTACCGGTACGCCAACCCCTCCCGCGTCTCCCTCGACGGACTGCCGGACCTGCTGGACGGTGTCGACCTCGTCGTCGTACGCCTCCTCGGCGGCGTACGGGCCTGGCAGGAAGGGCTCGACGCGGTGCTGGCCACCGGCCGCCCCGTCGTCGTGCTGACCGGTGAACAGGCCCCCGACGCCCAGTTGATGGCCGCCTCCACCGTGCCGATCGGCATCGCCGCCGAGGCGCACGCCTACCTCGCGCACGGCGGGCCCGCCAACCTGGAGCAGCTGGCCCGGTTCCTCTCCGACACCGTGCTGCTGACCGGCCACGGCTTCGAGCCGCCCGCCCCGGCCCCCGCGTGGGGGCCGCTGGAACGGGAGGCCCGTGAGGTGGCCGAGGGCGCGCCGACGGTCGCCGTCCTCTACTACCGCGCCCACCACATGAGCGGGAACACCGCGTTCGTCGACGCGCTGTGCACCGCCGTGGAGGACGCCGGGGCCCGGCCGCTCCCGCTGTACGTCGCGTCCCTCCGTACGCCGGAGACCGAGCTGATCGACGCGCTCCGCGCCGCCGACGCCATCGTGACCACCGTCCTCGCGGCGGGCGGCACCAAGCCCGCCGAGGCGTCGGCCGGCGGCGACGACGAGTCGTGGGACGCGGGCGCGCTCACCGGGCTCGACGTGCCGATCCTCCAGGCGCTCTGCCTGACCAGCCCGCGCAGCGCCTGGGAGGAGAACGACGAGGGCGTCTCCCCGCTGGACGCGGCCACCCAGATCGCGGTGCCGGAGTTCGACGGCCGGCTGATCACCGTCCCCTTCTCCTTCAAGGAGATCGACGAGGACGGGCTCCCGGCGTACGTCGCCGACGCCGAGCGCGCCGCCCGGGTCGCCGGGATCGCCGTACGGCACGCGAAGCTGCGGAACATCCCGAACGCGGAGAAGCGCATCGCGCTCGTGCTCTCCGCCTACCCGACCAAGCACTCCCGGATCGGTAACGCGGTCGGGCTCGACACGCCCGCCAGTGCCGTCGCACTGCTGCGGCGGCTGCGCGCCGAGGGGTACGACTTCGGCCCGGAGGCCGACATCCCGGGGCTGGTCTCCGGCGACGGCGACGAGCTGATCTACGCGCTGATCGAGGCGGGCGGCCACGACCAGGAGTGGCTGACCGACGAGCAGTTGGCCAAGAACCCGGTCCGTATCCCGGCCGCCGACTACCGCCGCTGGTTCGCCACCCTCCCCGAGGAGCTGCGCCTTGCCGTGGAGCGGCACTGGGGCCCGGCCCCCGGCGAGATGTTCGTCGACCGGTCCGCCAACCCGGAGGGCGACATCGTCCTCGCGGCCCTGCGGCGCGGCAACCTCCTCATCCTCATCCAGCCGCCGCGCGGCTTCGGCGAGAACCCGATCGCGATCTACCACGACCCCGATCTGCCGCCCTCGCACCACTACCTGGCCGCCTACCGCTGGATCGCCGCCTCCGCCGACGACAACGGCTTCGGCGCGGACGCCATGATCCACCTCGGCAAGCACGGGAACCTGGAGTGGCTGCCCGGCAAGAACGCGGGTCTCTCGGCCGCCTGCGGTCCCGACGCCGCCCTCGGCGACCTGCCGCTGATCTACCCGTTCCTGGTCAACGACCCGGGCGAGGGCACGCAGGCCAAGCGCCGCGTCCACGCCACGCTGATCGACCACCTGGTGCCGCCGATGGCCCGCGCCGACAGCTACGGCGACATCGCCCGCCTGGAGCAACTCCTCGACGAGCACGCCCAGATCGCCGCGATGGACCCGGCGAAGCTGCCCGCGATCCGCGCGCAGATCTGGACGCTGATCCAGGCCGCGAAGCTCGACCACGATCTCGGCCTGGAGGACCGGCCGGAGGACGAGGGCTTCGACGACTTCATCATGCATCTCGACGGCTGGCTCTGCGAGATCAAGGACGTCCAGATCCGGGACGGGCTCCATGTGCTGGGCAACCCGCCCGCCGGGAACGACCGGGTCAACCTGGTCCTCGCCGTGCTCCGCGCCCGCCAGATCTGGGGCGGCACGGCCTCGCTGCCGGGGCTGCGCGAGGCGCTCGGCCTCGACGAGTCGGCCGCCACCCGCACGGACGCGGACGCGATCGAGGAGCAGGCCCGCGCGCTGGTCCAGGCGATGGACGACGCCGGCTGGGACCCGGCCGCCGTGGCGTCCGTCGCCGCCGGGCTGCCGGACGCGGTGGCCGACATCCTCACCTTCGCGGCCACCGAGGTCGTCCCGCGCATGGCGGCCACGACCGACGAACTCACCCACGCCGTCCACGCGTTGAACGGCGGCTTCGTGCCGGCCGGCCCGTCCGGCTCCCCGTTGCGGGGGCTCGTCAACGTGCTGCCGACGGGCCGCAACTTCTACTCGGTAGACCCGAAGGCCGTCCCCTCCAAGCTCGCCTGGGAGACCGGCCAGGCCCTGGCCGACTCCCTCCTGACCCGCTACCGCACCGACAACGGCGACTGGCCCACCTCGGTCGGCCTCTCCCTCTGGGGCACCAGCGCGATGCGCACGGCGGGCGACGACATCGCCGAGGCGTTCGCGCTGCTCGGTATCCGCCCCGTCTGGGACGACGCCTCCCGCCGCGTGACCGGCCTGGAGCCCATCCCGTACGAGGAGTTGGGCCGCCCCCGGATCGACGTGACGCTGCGCATCTCGGGCTTCTTCCGCGACGCGTTCCCGCACACGGTCGGGCTGCTCGACGACGCCGTACGGCTGGCCGCCTCGCTGGACGAGCCCGCCGAGCAGAACTACGTACGGGCGCACACCCAGGCCGACCTGGCCGAGCACGGCGACGAACGGCGGGCCACCACCCGGATCTTCGGCTCCCGCCCCGGCACCTACGGCGCGGGCCTCCTCCAGCTCATCGACTCCCGCGACTGGCGCACCGACGCCGACCTCGCCGAGGTCTACACGGTCTGGGGCGGCTACGCCTACGGCCGTGAGCTGGACGGCCGCCCGGCCCGCGAGGAGATGGAGAGCGCCTACCGGCGCATCGAGGTCGCCGCGAAGAACACCGACACCCGCGAGCACGACATCGCGGACTCCGACGACTACTTCCAGTACCACGGCGGCATGGTGGCCACCGTGCGCGCCCTCAAGGGCACGGCACCGGCCGCCTACATCGGGGACTCCACCCGCCCCGAGACCGTCCGCACGCGGACGCTCGTCGAGGAGACGTCCCGCGTCTTCCGCGCCCGGGTCGTCAACCCCAAGTGGATCGAGGCGATGCGCCGCCACGGCTACAAGGGCGCGTTCGAGCTGGCGGCCACCGTCGACTACCTCTTCGGGTACGACGCCACGACCGGCGTCGTCGCCGACTGGATGTACGACAAGCTCACCGAGACGTACGTCCTGGACCCGGAGAACCGGCAGTTCCTCCAGGAGGCCAACCCCTGGGCCCTGCACGGCATCGCGGAACGCCTCCTGGAGGCCGAGTCGCGCGGCATGTGGGCCAAGCCCGACCCGGCGGTGCTGGACGCGCTGCGCCAGGTGTACCTGGAGACGGAGGGGAACCTGGAGGGCGAGGACTGACCTCGTCGTATTTTATCCGCCGCCCCCTGCCCCGGATCGCCCCCGACCGGCACAATCACGGTCATGGGGAAAACGGGGCAGGGGCAGGTCGTGCAGGACTCGGCTGAGGTCAACGGGCCTGCCGTGCAAGGGCGTTCGGTCTTACGGGGAATTCTCGCCGGGCTGCGTCTGACGGTCACCTCGGTAGCGGCCGGAGCGGCGGTCGCGGCCCTCGTGGTCGGCGTGATCCTGGAGCGGGTCCCGGTCTTCCTCTCCGGCGGCGGAGTCCTGGTCCTCCTCCTCCTGATCGGCTTCGTCTCCGGGCGCCGGACCCCGGGGCCCGCCGAGCCGCCGGTCACCCGGACCGCCCTCGCCCGGATCGAGGACCTGAGGGCGACGAGCGGCGAATCGGCCGACGTACCGGTGGACTTCCGGCTCACCGTGGCGCCGGAGCCGGAGGACGGCCGGCCGGCGTACCGCGTGAACACCACCCAGCACATCAACCTGGTCGACATCCCTGTCTACCGGCCGCGCTCCACCGCCGTCGTGGAGTACCGCCCGGACGAGCCCTGGGAGGTGCGGATCGTCACCCGCCCGACCCCGGAGTGGAGCCGCCGGGCGAAGGAGGCGGAGATCGACTCCGCGCCCGAGTCCACACTGGTGGAGAACCCGGGGCTGAGCGAGGGCCCCTGGTGCATGCTCGTGCTCTTCACCTTCCTGGCGGGTGCGGCGTTGGTGGTGCTCCTCTTCCGGGGCGAGCTGTTCACGTCCGACGACGACACGGGGCCCTCGTCGAAGCAGCCCTCCGTCACGTCGTCCGCCTCCTCCTCCCGGACGTTCACCTCGTCCACCACCGTCTCCGGGCCCGCCTCCTCGCTGCTGGTCCTCGGGCGGATGCGGGAGACGGCCACGGAGCTGGAGGCCCGCGTGGGGACCTCGGAGGTCACCGCGATCACCATCGAGGAACGCCACATGAGGCTCCGCGGCGACGCCGCCCGCCCGGCCGCCGAGACGATGCACGTCCAGATGCTCCCGTACGAACTGTTCCCCACGCTGGTCCACGAGGCCCGCACGACCCTGGGCGTACGCGAACCGAAGAGCTGGCGCATCGACGTGACGCCCGGCGCCGGCCCGGGAGAGGGCCCCCGGGTCAGGGTCACGGTGACCGGCGAGGAAGGCACCGCCCACCTGGACGCGGACGCGACGGCCCGGGTCGTGGACCGGCGGCCGGTGGGGGAGGCGGGGAAAGCGGGCTGACGCGGGGAGGCCCGGCAGGGAGCACCGTGGTCACGGCGACGAGTCCTCGACGGCGCTGAAGAACCGCGGCCCTGGCCTCGCTACCGGTCGGCCACGCGGTCCAGAACGTTCTCGGCCAGCCCTTTGAACTCCCTGTAGCAGGTCTGCACGTACTTCTGGGTGCTGCCGAGCGCGCCGTCCGCGGCCTTGAGTTCGAACATCGGCTTGCGTGCGTCGTGAGCGAGGGGCATCAGGCTGCGGTAGTTGCGCAGTGTGGCGATGTGATGGGGGGCCTCCCCGGACGAAGGGTTCTTCGCGTCGTCCAGCACTGCGGAGGAATAGACGAGAGGAATGCGCCCGAGCCAGCGCTCGTAGGCTTTCACCGGGCGGTCAAGACGCATCTCCGGCTGCATGATCACGTATCCCAGCGGTGTCATCTCCGCCGGGGGCGCCGAGATCCCCGCCGGCACCTGGGGCAGGACGACCTGACGCCAGTTGTGCCGCCATTCCCGGAGGGCCGGCCCCAGGTTGCTGAGTCCCTTGAGGGAGAACAGATCAGCGGCGAGCGGCATCAGCACGCTGTCGGCGGCGATCAACGCGGCGCGGTTGATGGCACCGAGGTTGGGGCCGACGTCGATGAGCACGATATCGGCCTCGACGGACGCGGCGGCGTGTTCGATCATGCGGTGGAACGCGGTGGTGGTGCGGATCGCGGCGATGTCCCCGGCGAACGACTTGAACCACTCGTTCGAGAGCTTGTCCTCGAACCGGCTGAGGTCGAGGCTTCCGGGAAGCAGCCACAGTCCGGGCTTCAGCAGGACCGGCTCCACCAGGGCCACGTCGCCCGTGCCCTCCAGGATGGGCCGTACCGCGTCGGCGACGGTCCGGCCCTCACGGATACGTCCCGTGCCGTTGAGCTTCGCCGGTACGAGGCCTTGGGCGATCAGTTCCGAGGGGTTGGACCACAGGTCCTCGATCTCGCTCTCGTCCAGGCACACGGACGTCAGGTTGGCCTGCGGATCGAGGTCCACGGCCAGGACGTTCCGGCCGAGGCGGCCCATCATGTGCGCCAGGTGATAGGCGAGGGTGGTCTTGCCGACGCCGCCCTTGTTGTTGAACAGCGCGATCGAAGTCGCGGTCATACGACCCTCCTGAGGGTCACGGCCCAGGACGAGTCGTCCACCTGGAACTCGGCGGGCGGGTTTCCGTTGCGCTCCAGGGCCGCCCGCACCCTGCCGATGCCCCGGCCGAAGCGGTTGACGTAACCGAGTCCCTTCAGGGCGGCTGCGAGCGACGGGTTGCGGTAGTCCGTCACCAGATCGAAGTTGTCGTCCCGTACCTGGCCGAACGGCCCGCCCGGATTGGTCACCTCGATGCGGTCGTCGAACCAGACGATGCGGGTCGGGGCGTAGGAGGTTTCGTAGTTCCGGTGCATCAGGGCGTTCATGCAGATCTCCCGCAGGGCTTCCAGCGGGTAGTCCGGTTGCGGGGTCTCCCGAAAGCCGTCTCCGACGATCCGGGTCCTCAGATTGCTGCGCAGGAGAGGCTCCAGCCGGGCAGCCGTCCCGATCAGGTTCTGCCGCAGCTCCTGCTCGTCGGCGACGGGCGCGTCGAGGTCGACCCCTTCGTACCGCACGAACTGGACGTAAGCCCCCGGGATGCTGCTGGACGGGTCGAGCCCGACGGTCAGCAGGCCGAGTGCGGTGGGGGTGCCGTCCGGCGTGGCGAGATGACAAGAGGCCAGCTGGACATCGAGCGGGCGGCCGTTCTCCTCGATCACCTCGGGGTCGACCATGGAAGGCAGATAAGAACGCTGGAACAGGTCGAGGTCCAGATCCTCGCGCGTCGCGCGGACCACCGGCCGGACGTCGAACGGCCCGTCCCCCGACCGGCGGCGCTCGGACAGCACGCGTTCGTCCTCCCGCCCGGCCCGTCGGGTGGTGGGTCCCGGCCGGACCCAGACCACGCCGTCGCACCGCACGGGCGGCGCGGCCGAGGCTTCCACGCGCAGACGCACGACCGGCTTGCCCTTGTAGCGGGCAACGTGAACAGTGAGCGAGGGCCGGTCGAGAATGCGGCCGTCGTCCCGGAGGTCCGTCAGGGCCAGCAGCGCGCGATCGCTCGTGTCGACACCGTCCACCGGCTCTCCGGCGTCGTCCACGCCCACAAGGATGTCCCCGCCCCCATGGCCACAGAGGTCGTTGGCCATGGCACACACGGCCATGGCGATGGCGTCACCGCGCTTGCCCTCCCGCTTCGCCGTGCGCTTGAACTCCAGCGTCGTGCTCTCGCGGGTGCCCAGGACCTCGGCCAGATCATCGTTGCTCACGTTGCGCATCCTCTCAGTTCCCGGCGGGCCGGGCAGCGGGAGCGCGGGCGCCCGCCGGGAGGCCCCGGACCGGCCCGACGATCAGGCCGCCGGACGCTTCGGCGCGTACGGGAGGCCGGCCCGTGTGCGGGCACCGACACCCGGCGGGTGGGCGGGTCCGAAGCCCCGGACGCGGAGACGCGCCTCCCCGACCGGTCCTCCGGGGCGGACGCGAGCCGTGGCTCCGCGACACGGAAATCGCCTGGAAACAGACGCCCCCCGGCGGGGAGAGTGGGCGGATGACGACCCCCGCCCGCGCGTTCCTGCCCGGACTCGACCTGTCCCGGATCCTCTACGAGGAGGCCGTGCGGCCGGTCCTCGACGCGGAGTACCCCGGACTGCGGTACGCCGCCGCCCGGATCGGCTCCGGCTCCGAGGTGCTCGGCTTCGACACCGCCCGGTCGGCGGACCACGAATGGGGCCCGCGCCTGGACCTGTTCCTGGAACCGGCCGATGCCGCCGCGCACGGGGAGCCGCTGCGCCGCCTGCTCGCCGAACGGCTGCCCAAGCAGGTACGCGGCTGGCCGACGCACTTCCGGCACGCCGATCCGGACGGTCCGGTCGGGCACCTGGAGCTGACGGACGGCCCGGTCCACCACCGCGTCCTCGTCGCCGACGTCGGCGGGTGGCTGCACGATCGGCTCGGCCTCCGCCCCGGCCCCGGCGGGGAGCCCCCGGTGCCGGCGGTCCGCGACTGGCTGGCCATGCCGCAGCAGAGGCTGGCGGAGACCACGGGCGGCGCGGTGTTCCACGACGACGTCGGCACGCTGACCCGGGCGCGGCAGGAGCTGGCCTGGTATCCGGACGAGGTGTGGCGCTATCTGCTGGCCTGCCAGTGGCAGCGGATCTCCCAGGAGGAGGCGTTCGTCGGGCGCTGCGCCGAGGTGGGGGACGAGCTGGGGTCCGCCGTGGTCGCGGGGCGGCTCGTGCGCGACCTGATGCGCCTGTGCCTGCTCCTCGCGCGGGAGTACGCGCCGTACGGCAAATGGCTGGGGAGCGCCTTCGCCCGGCTGCCCGCGGCCGACGTACTGCTGCCCGCCCTGCGGGGAGCGGTCACGGCCACGGACTACCCGGCGCGCGAGGGGCATCTCTGCGACGCGTACGAGGCCGTGGCCGCGCTCCAGAACCGCTCGGGCCTCGCGGAAGCGCTGGCCCCCGGGCGGCGGCCCTACCACGGCCGCCCGTTCCAGGTGCTGCACGCCGAGCGCTTCGCCGACGCCCTGGCCCGGAGCATCACCGACCCGGAACTCCGAGCCCTGCCGCTGACCGGGAGCGTGGACCAGTGGGCGGACAGCACGGACTTCCTCGGGCGGCTGGGGGCCGCGCGGGCCGCGGCCGACGCGCTCGGCGGCTGACGGGGCCCGCGCCACCGGACGGCGGTCAGGTGAGAACGATCAGGAGGAGGAAGCCGATGACGAGCAATCCGATCCCGACGAGGGTGCCCACGAACACCTTGTCCCAGAAGTCCGACGACGGCCGCTGGGATTTTCCGCGCCCTTCCGAGGGAGTCGACTGAGCCGCCTTGGGCTCCTTCGGCGGGGGCCCGGCCGGCTGCGCCTTCGGCTGCGCCTTCGGCGACGGTGCGCTGGACGGTGCCGATGCGGACGAGGGCGGGAGAGGCACCGACGGCTTGGCGGGGGCCGGCACACCGGCGGACCGGACGGGTTCGGGTGTCCGTGCCGGTGCCGATGCCGGGGCGGATGCCGGTGCCGATGCCGGTGCGGACGCGGGTCGGGGCACGGGCGCGGACGCGGGGTAGGCGAGGAGGTCCGTCACCACCTGCTGCCACAGTTGCGGGGGCAGGTCGGGGGCCCGGCCGCCCGGGGGCGTGACCAGGATGCGGCGCAGCCAGTCCATACCCGTGTCGCGACCGTCCTTGAGGACGATGTTGAACAGCGGCCGGAGATCGGGGGCCCGGAGGGGGTCCCGTACGAGCGGGGCGACGGCCCAGGAGAAGAGGTCGGCCGCACGCTTCCGCATCTCCGGGGTGGACGGACCGTCCGCTCCGGACCGGCTGGGCCGGAAGTACAGGTTGTGCCGCAGCACTTCGGTGCAGAGCGCGTGTGCGGTCGCTTCGTCGCGGGCCCGCTGTCGCCCCTCGTCGGCCAGTTCGGCCAGGACGAGATCGCGGGAGGCCCACGGCAGCCCGTCGGCGGACAGGAGGGTCAGCAGCGCGGTGTCCAGGAGGTCCCCGAGCCGGGCGGCCAGCCGTGCGGACTGGGCGGTGTCGACACGCTGGTGGACCAGCAGTTCCTGGTACAGACGGTGGAGTTCCCGCTCGTGGCGAGCCTCCCCGTCCTGGTGCTCGTACCGGTTCTCCTGGGGTTCCCGGCGTTCGTACGGGTCTTCCCGTCGGGGTTCGATCGCGTACCGGTCCTCCTTCGGTTTCCGGCGCTCGTACCGGTCCTCCTGCGGTTCCCGGCGCTCGTCGATCGCGTACCGGTCCTCCTCCCGGCCCCCGCGCCCGTACCGGTCCTCCTCGCGTACGCGGTGGTGGCGGCCCGCCTCCGGTGCGGGGGCGTGGCGGGCGTCCAGCATGCGGCGCAGGGCCGCGCGCCGTTCCTGCCGGGGCAGGTGGGCCCCGGAGAGGAGTTCACCGGTCAGATGGGGCACACCAGGAGGTGCGTCGGGGCGGTCGAGCACGTACTCGACCATCTCCTTCGCCGCTGCCATCTCGACGTCCCCCTCGGCGGGGGCGGGCAGCCGCAGCCGGATGCGGGCCAGCGACCGGGCCCCCGCCGCCTGGGACGACCACTCGGGCACACAGGTCAGGCGCAGGGAATGGGTGTCCACCGTGTCGTACGTGGCGTAGCTCCACTCCGTGCCGAACCAGTCGCCGAACACCGACAGCAGCCCCAGGTACAGCAGGGGGGCCTTGTTCTGGCGCGGCCAGCCGGGCAGCTCGTGCTCCTTGGCGAGGAGTGAGAGCCGCCGGGTGGGGTCGCGCAGCCACTCGGCGGTCGCCACCATCAACGGCTTCTTCACCGCGGGGAGTTTGTCGAACATGTCGCGCAGCTGCTCGGCCGCCGCCTCCCGCAGCCGGGCCCCGTCCAGCGGCGGGAGGCTCCCCGAGGCGGTCTCGGCGACGGCTTGTCCGCTCCAGGCATTGCCGCCGAGTCCCAGGCAGCGCAGCGGCGTCAGGGTGTCCGCGTCGCCGAACACCGCGTGGCAGGCCATGCTGGGCCGGCCGCCCCGGTCCAGGGTGGGCCACCGCTGGAGGAGCACGGTCCCGCAGGTCTGCGAGGAGACCCGGACGCTGCTCTGGCGGGCCGCCGGGCCGGGGCCCGGCACCCAGAGCAGCGGGCCCAGGTCACGGAGGAGGGACTCCGCGCGCTCGGTGGAGCAGGAGTGCGCCACCGCCGTCATCCCTGAGATGGAGCGGCCCTGGTTGCCGTTCCAGCGGAAGACCACCTGGTCGAGCCGGCCGCCCGGGCCGCTCTCCTCGCGCCGATCGAGGGCGTCGTTCACTGCGGTTCCCTTCCCACGCCGAATGATGCGGCGCCTCCGGGCGCCTCGATGATCCCGTGCATCGCGAGCAGCGACACCAGGGGTTCCAGCACCCGGCGCGGTCCCGCGCCCGCCGGGTAGCGGCCCTGGCTCTCCTGGCCCCCGGTCGCGGACGCGATGTGCAGGGTGCAGCGACGGAACGCGTCGAAGGGCCGTAGCCAGGCCTGCCCGGCGTACTGCCGCAGCAGCGCGTAGACGTCCCCGCTCTCCTCCCGGAACTGGTCCGGGCCGATCGCGGCGGGCGGCGGCTCGCCCAGCCAGCGGTCGACCGGCGGCTGGAACCGGAGCAGGTCGGACTTGCCGAGCACCATCGCCGCCGGGGTCTCCAGATAGGGGCCCCGGCGCGGCAGCCGGTCGAGGACCGTGCCGAACGCCACGTCGCCGTCCCGGTCCACCTCGGTGCCCCAGCGCTCGCGCACCCCGTCGAGCTGCGGCAGCGGCAGCGCGAGCGCCGGGTCGACGACGAAGACCAGGGCGTCGATGCCGAGCAGGAAGCGCAGCGCCCCGTCGGTGCGGACGAGGTCCTCGCCGCCGAGGTCGAAGAAGGCGACCGGGCGTACCCGCCCGCGCGCGTCGGTGAGCAGCAGCGACTCGACGAACCGGGCGAAGCCGTCCAGGCCGACCCCGCTCGTGTGGTCGAGCACCTTGCCGCTGCGCAACGGCTGTACCCGCTCACGGACGAAGCGGGCGTGCTGTTCCGGGTTGACGGACTGCCAGCCCACCCCGTACCGCTCCAGGCCGCCGTCGGTGATCTCGGCGATCATCTGGGTCAGCAGATGGCTCTTCCCGGTGCTGGACTGGCCGATCATGGCGACCGTCAGCGGGCGGCCGTGGGTGAGGTAGGGCACCGGGATGTGGTGCTCCGGGAAGTCCGGGTCGGCCGTGCACTGCTGGACCGCGCCCCGCATCACGTCCTCGCGCCGCACCGGGTTGCCGATACGGGAGAGGTCCAGGGGCCGGTACTGCATCTGGTCGTCCGTCACGAACAGCTTGTCGAGGTCCAGTTGGATGCCCTCCAGGCAGTACGGGCAGAGCACCTCCCCCGGGGCCCGGTCCTCGGGTGATCCTTCCGCCGGGTCCTCCGGGGGAGCGGGCGTCCGCCGCTTGGCGTCCAGCGCACGGTCGAACGCCTCCTGGTGCGGGCGGGAGCCGTCCGTCGGAGTCGAGGGCCCCAGCCGCCGGGCCTCCTCGGGGGCCAGCAGTTCCAACAGGGCCCCGGGGGCGGGGCGTCCGGCCGCCGTGGGGGCGAAAGCGCGGGGCAGCGTCCCGGCGAGCACCCGGTGCCGGTCGAGGTCGGCGGGGGCGCGGTCGGCGGGTCCTGGCCGGCCGGTCACGAGCTGGTAGAGCACCTGGGCGGTGCTCCACACCGCGTCCCGGGGGTCGACGTGTCCCTCGCCCCGGTGCTGCTCGGGCGAGGCGAACGGGGCCCGGCCCCACGGCGTCCGGGGCCGTCCGGCGCGGGTGACGCCCTCAAGGCCCCAGAGCTGCACCGACGTACCGTCCCAGAACACCGTCGCGGGGGAGATCCCGCGCGCCACGAGACCCTGGCTGTCCAGCAGACACAGGGCCAGCGTCAGATCCCGGGCGAACACCCGCTGGTCGGACGCGGACATCACATGGGTGCGTCCGACGGGCGTGCCGCGCGGGGCGGCGTACAGCAGGAACGGCTCGGCGGCGTCCAGCTCGTAGCCGACGACGGTGGGGAACAGGTGGGCGTACGGGGTGTTCTCCAGGGTCCGGTCGAGACGCAGGGCGGTGCCCGCCTCCGTGTCCAGCAGGGCGCGGGCCGCCGGGTTGGCGGCGTCGGCCGGCGACAGGAACACCTGGACGCACCGCTGTCCCCGGTCGTCGAGCAGCACGTTGCGGATGCCCTGGGGCAGCGCCGGGTCCCGCCGCGAGGCCGGGCCGAAGCGGGCCGGGGCGGTGCGTCGCCGCCCGGTGGGGTCGGTGAGGACGAGGTGGGGGCGCGGGGCCCCCGGTGGCCCGGACCGGCCCGGCGGGGTGGTGGTCACCACCGGTCGTCCTCCCTGAACTCGGCGTGCGTGGAGGGCTCGGCGCGGTCGGCGTCGGTCCGGGCGGTGCCGCCGGTGCTCTGCCGGGGCAGGACCGTGTCGACGACGCCCATCCGCAGCGGGGTGAGCCGGATCAGCCCCGCGTACCGCCCGGAGGAGGTCCACAGCGTCTCCTCGGCCGGCGGCGAACCGCTCTTCCGCCAGGCCGCCTCGATCTCCCCCTGGAGAGTGCCCGGGGCGAACCGGATCCACAGGGCGGCCTCCGGGTCGCGGCTGAGGAGGGCCCCCTGTTCGGGCGAGGACAACTGGACGACGGCTCCCCGGTCCGTCTCCCGGCCCACCAGCTCGGCGACCCGCAGCGAATCGGTGCCCAGCAGCCCCGCGGCCGTGGTGCGGGCCCGGTGGTCGGCCGGGTACGGCGGCGGGGCCAGTACCCCGTAGCGCCACAGGTGGTGGCGGGCGGCGGACAGCAGTTGACGGACCCGCTCCTCGGTCCGCGCGAGGGCGAGCGCCCCGGCCTGGCCGCGTTCGACCGCGCCCCAGTAGGGGGCCATGGCGGCCATCGCGGTGTTGCGGAGGTCCCCGGCGAGGGTGGCGACCAGGTCCGGTCCGCCCTCACCGATCTCCCGGTCCAGCCAGCGCGGTGCGCGGTCGCCCTCGCCGCTCGCCCACGGGGCGTCGTCGGTCCCGGCCAGATACGCGGCCGGGGAAGGTGTGCCGTACGGTCCGGGGTCCCCGACGTGCCGGTCGCCGTACGGGTCGCTGTCCCGGTCGGCCTCGTGGTCGCCGTGCCGGTCCCGGGTGTTGTCCCAGGCGTAGGCGGCGGCCCAGTCGCCGTCGTCCGCGCCCCCGTCGCCGGCGTCGGACTCCGGGGTCTCCAGCGCGGAGGGCTCGTCGAGCCAGTCCTCCTCCTCGTTGGAGCCGGCACTGCCCGTTCCGGCCGGGGCGAGGGGCTCCGGTGAGGCCTGGGCGTCGGCGGCGGCGGCGGTGGCCCGCAGCATCCCGGCGACCGAACGCGCGGCGTCCGCGCAGTACAGCCGCTCCTCCGCCGCCCAGTGCTCGCGGACCAGCTCCGCCAGCAGGGTGTCGAGCCCGTCCAGCGCGGTGCGCAGCGCCGTCGTGCCGCGTCCGGCGGCCCAGGAGTCGGCGGCGTCCCGCCAGAGCCTGCGGACCGCCTCGGCGGTGAGACCGAGACCGGCCAGCAGCCCGGTCCCGCCGAGCCAGAGCGGCGGGTCGGCGGCGTACGCGACCGCCGCCCCCGCCACCGCGCCGGCTACGGCGGCGATCCGGGGGCCCATCGGCCACCGGGCGGCGCGCCGGCCCGTGTGCAGCCGCTTCGCGCCCAGCAGCGCGACGATCACGAACAGCACCGGCACCAGCAGCGCCGCCAGGACGGCGGGCCACTGCCACAGGCCGCCCAGCAGCCCCGCCGCGCCCGCCATGAGCAGCACCACGCCCGGGGTGCGGGGCGGCGCGGCGTACTCGGTGGCGGAACCACGGTTGACCGACTCCTCGGAGTGGTCGGCGAGCCGGTGCAGCAGGGCGGTGCCCGGCACCGGCTCGACCCGCCCGGCCAGCGCGGTGAAGTGCTGGGCCACCGAACGCAGTGCGAGCCCGTCGCCGAGGAGCCTGCCCGCCAGCTCGCGGAGCCCCTCGCCGACGCGTTCCCCCGCACTGTCGGCCGACGGCACCCGCAGTCCGAGCGCGCCGAGCCGGGCGGTGGCCTCCGCGGTGGGCGCCGCCGCTCCGCCGCCGCCCTGGAGAGCCCGTTCCACCAGGGCGCGGAACCCGTCCAGATCCTCGCGGGCCTGGTGCAGATCCGCCTCCAGGGCGTCGCGCCGGGCCGGGTGCAGCAGACCGGGGAAGGACCGCAGGGCGACGAGGCCCTCGTCCGCGCGGTCCAGGGACTCCGCGCACCTGCGGTGCGCGAGGTTCGCCTGGCCGTCCGGCCGCCGGTGCCCGTGGCCCCGGCCGTCCCGCCCCGTCACGAGTGTGCGCAGCGCTTCGGGCAGCTGGGAGTCCGGGACGATGTCGACCGGGTCGCCCGCCCCGCTGTCCTCACCCGCGAACCGGGTCAGCGCGTCCCGCCAGGCCCGGTCCCTGACCTCGGTCGGGAGGTCCTGCTCCAGCAGCCGTACCCCGGGGGCGGCGACGGAGTCGGGCAGCTTCCGCAGCCCCTCCAGGACCTGGACGAAGACGTCCGGGACCGACAGGAGGTCCACCAGCACGGCCAGCGCCGCGGGGTCGTCCGGCTCCGGCCGGTCCAGGGCGGTACGGGCGGAACGCAGATCACCGGCCCACACCAGGCCGGTGGTGGCGGCCCGCAGGGTCGTGGGGCGCACCAGCCGGCGGTCGGGGAGGTACGCCTCCTCCTCGCCGGCGTACGAACCGGGGGAGCTGCCCACCAGCAGCACCAGGATCCGGGTCTCGCCCACCGCCCGGTAGCCGGAGAGCAGTTCGTACTGGAGCTGGTGGTCGGTCAGCCCGGCCGGGGTGTCCGTGACCAGGAACAGCGGGTAGTCCGGTTCCGGCAGTCCGGCCCGGCCCAGCTGCTCGGCCACCCGGTCGCGCACGGCCTGCGGGGTCGCCAGGGCCGCTGCCCCGGCGCGCAGGTCGAGCCGGACCACGGCGGTGGTGTCCTCGGGAGAAGTCACTGCGGGCCCCCGTTCCGGCGCCCGGCGTCGCCCTCGTCGTCCGTGCCCCAGCCATCGGCGTCCCAGCCGCCCGCGGCCGGAGGGCGGACCGGTGGCCTGTCCTGTTCGCCGAACCCGTCGGCGGCGCCGTCATCCCTGTCACCGTCATCCCAGCCGCCGATGCCCCTGCCGCCGATGCCTCTGCCACCGACGTCCCGTGCGCCGGCGGGCTCGCCCCCGCCGAACCGGTCGTCGTCGGACCGGGAGCCGGTGTACCGGTCGTCTCCCGACCGGGAGTCGGCGTACCGGTCGTCTCCCGGCCGCGAGCCGGTGTACCGGTCGTCGTCGAACCGGGCGTTGCCGGGGGAGTCGGTGAACCGGGCGTCACCCGCCCGCGACTCCGGGTACGAGTCGGTGAACCGGGCGTCGCGGGGCCGCTCGTCCGCGAACCGCTCGTCCCGGCGTTCTTCGCCCCGGACCGGCCGGTCCTCGCGTGCGGCGTCCCGCCTGTACCGCTCCTCCCCGTGCCGGGCGCCTGTGTGCCGGGTGTCCGCGCGCCGGTCCGCGCCGGCGTACCGCTCCTCCGCGTCGTAAGGGGACGGGAGGGGAGCCGAGCGCGGACCGGGCAGGGTGTCGTCGCCCAGCCGTTCGTCGGTGCTCGGGGCCGAGGTGCCCCAGTCCTCGTCGTCCTCCACGACGCGCCGGCGCTCCGGCGCGGGCCGGGCGGGGGGTGTCTTCGGGACGCCGCCGCGTACGTACTCCAGCAGCGTGCGCAACGTGGGCTGGATCGCCTTCTGGTCGCCGAACTCCATGTCCAGGGCCGCGGGCAGGGTCTCCGCCCAGAACTCCCACAGCGGCCGGATCCAGCCGTCCACGCGCCGGCCGCCGAGCTCCCGGCGCTCCTCCAGGAGCTCCAGCTGGCGCGGGGCGATGCGCTCGACGAGCTCGACGAACATCGGGTGCGGTTCGGTGCCCGCCCGCCCGACCCCGAGGGGCTGGGCGCTCATCAGCTTGCTGCAGTAGTCCTCGACGGTCCGCTCGTCGTCCAGCACCGTCCAGCGTTCGTAGGAGCGCAGCAGCTCCGACCAGCTGGAGATGGAGCCGGGGAAGTCCCCGAGCCGCAGCCGTACGCCCGGGATGCTCGCTCCCTTCTCCGGGAACAGCCGCAGCCGGACCCGGGAGGGTGAGGCGGTGTCGCCGTCCAGGATGTCGACCTGGCCGTTCCACATGCAGCACAGCAGCCGGTGCAGGATCGTGCGCCGGTCCTCCTCGCTGCTGACCATCCAGTCGTCCTCGAACCCGAGGCGCTGGCGCCAGCGCAGCACGTCGTGGGCCTGCTCGTCGTCCTTGGCCCTGGCCCACTGGCGCAGCACCTTGCGGGCCTCGGGCACCTGGGTGAGGCTCATCTCGCTGCGGAAGAGGACCACGGTGATCGAGTCGCTCTCCACGCCCCGGTACTCGACGGAGTTCTTCGCGTCGGACGGCAGCCGCAGCGCCTTGGAGAGGTGTTCCTGCACCTCCTCCGCCGCCTGGACCCGCGGGTAGGTGACCAGGACCCGCAGCCGTCCGGTGCCCTCCGGGGTGAAACCGACCGGCAGCAGAGCGGCGAGCTTGCGGCTGAACAGGTCGAGCGCTTCCTTGCTCACCTGGTCGGTGGCGTCCGCGTCACCGGCGGCGGCCGCCAGCAGCATGCTCATCGTGGGCAGCAGGGGCCGCTCCTCCACCTGCGCGCCGCTCTCGGCGAAGAGCCGGGTGATCCGCCCCTCCAGCCGCGCCTTGACGGCTCCGACCGCCCCGTCGGAGTCGCGGTGGCTCCGGGCGTGCACCTCCCGCCAGGTGTCCCCGTCGATGAGCCGCAGCAGCAGCGACGCCTCGTCGTCGCTCTCGCGGAGGCCCTCGCGGCGGACGAGCCGGTCCACGACGTCCTCGTAGAAGTGGTTGAGGCTGCGCTGCGGCGGCAGGAGGTAGGAGATGCCGGTGCGCTCCGCGTACAGCTCCAGGCCCTTCTGCTGGGAGGACTTGGGCTCCTGGTCGGCGTGTTTGCGGAAGGCGTTCACCAGGCGCGCCAGGTCGGTGCCCGCCGTGTCCGCCTGCGACTGCCAGCGCTGCTGCTGCTCCCGCCAGGCCTCGTGCCACACGGCCCGGCTGCGCCAGCGGTACCAGCTGTCCTGGGCCTGGAGGACGACCCGTACGTCGTCGTCGCCCCACCGGGCCGGGGCCAGCCCGGCGATGCCGCCCTTGATCCGGGGGGTCTTCGGCGGCTGGTCGGTGATGCCCGGGGGCCGCTTCGGGGAGCGGGAGCGGGCGGTGAGCATGCCGAGGAACCCGAGCCGGGTGATCTCGTCCTCGCTGTCCGGGACACCCCGGACGAGACGTTCGGCGAGGAACGGGTCGACGCTCTGGAGGAGCTTCTCGATCGCCGGGCGCGGGCTGAACCGGGCGGCCATCGCGGCGGCCTGCCGGTCGGCGATGGACTGGAGCTCGGAGAGCAGGCGCTGCATGTCCCCGAGCCGGTTGTTGAGCGCCTCCTCGATCGCCTTGCCGCCGCGCGGCAGCGGCTGTGGGTCCTCGACGGGCAACTGCTTGCGCTCCCACAGCTCTTCGAGCTGCGAGTCGGCGAACAGCTGCCGGACCAACGGCACGGTGTCGTCCTTCACCGGGCTGCGCGGCCGCTCCACCAGTTCGGTGACCGCGACCCGCAGCAGCCGCCCGGCCACCAGGTCGGCCAGCTGGTCCATGGGGGCGGTCATCGAGGCGACCAGGCTGGTGGAGACGCCCTGGCGGCCGATGCCGGTTGGGGAGAGCGCGCTGCGCTGCACACCCCGGTTGATGAAGCTCGCGGCGAAGGTCTGGAAGTCGTCGTCGCCGGCCATCGACCGGCCCTGGGCCCGGCTGTCGCCCAGTTCGGTGCCGATCAGCGACATGACCAGCGAGACGATGGAGCGGCGCAGGTCGTCCTGGCGGATGCCCGCGGTCGGGCTGAAGAGGAACGCGGTCGGCAGGATCCCGGTGCGCAGCCGGACCGGGGTGATGCCCGGGTAGCGGATGCCGAGGCCGGTCTCCTGGTCGAGGTCGCCGATCTCCGCCCCGGCGGTCGGCGCGTTCTGCCCGTCGACCAGCCGGAACAGGTCGACGAGCGAGCGGGCGGCGTTCAGCTCCGCCTCGCGTCCGCCGCCGGTGGAGGCGGGGAACGAGGACGGCATGACGACCAGCGGGTAGATCTTCACCCCGTTGAAGCGGCGCATCTTGAACGCCTGGTTGATCAGGTGCAGATAGTCCAGGAAGATCCCGGCCCCGGTGCCCCCGGCGACCGAGAACGCGACGAACACGTCGCAGCCGGTGACCCGGCCGCCGCCCAGTTCGCTCAGCTCGCCCGCCGACTTGGCGATGGCGTCGATCGCCTGGAGGAGGGGTTCCAGGACCGGCTGGAGGGAATGGCGCAGCGTGGCGAAGAGCGCGGCGCGGCCCACCGTGGGGAGCTGGCCCGCGCCGTTGTGCAGCGGGGTGACGCGCGGTTCGCCGTCGCGCGGGGGCAGCCAGCCCGCGACCTCGTCGCGCAGGCTCGCCCGCAGCATCTGCGTCACCTCCGGCGAACTGTCGAAGTTCGGCAGGAGGTTGTGGGTGGCCCGCGAGGTGCGGGCGTACGCCGCGCGCAGCGAGGAGTCCACGTTGAACTGGGGCAGCCGCTGGAGGTCGGACTCGCTGAAGTCCGCGTACACGAACTGGAGACAGTCGGGCAGTTGGTAGGGGGCGAGGCCGCCGATGTGCTGGAGTGCGGTGCCGTCGGGGCCGCACAGGTCCACGCGCAGCTTGCGTTCCAGTTCGGCGCCGACGAGGCCGCCGGTGCCGCCCAGGCCGACGAAGAGCATCGGCTGGAAGATCTTCATGGGTTCCTCCCGCTTCCGGCCGGGGTGGGGCCGGTTCGTCCATGGGCGTCACCGCACGGCCGCGAGTCTCGCGGCCGTGCGGTGACGCCGGGTCCTGCGGCGCGGGGCCCCCGCGGGGGGGGGGGGGGCGGGGGGCCGGGGGGGGGGGGGCGCCCCCGCCCCCGGGGCCCGGGGGCGGCGCCCCCCGGGGGGGGGTGTGGGGGGCGGGGACCGGGCGCGCCCCCCCCCCCCCCCCGCGGCCGCGGGGGGGGGGCCCCCCCCCGGGGGGGGGGGGCGCCCCCCGCGGGGGGGGGGGGGGCGCGCGCCTCACAGGTAGTCGTCGCTCCCACCGCTCGTGGTCACCGGGTCGGGCCGCCCTGGCGTGGTGGTGCGCACGGAGTCCTCGCCGAGGGCGAGGCTCAGCCGGTCGGTGAGATCGACCCGCCCGGTCGCCGTGAGCCGCTCCCGGGTACGGCCGCCGTGTCTGCGGAGCACCGCGCCGCCCTCGGGGCTGCGCTGCACGGCGTACCGGCCGTTGGTGCGCCGTTCGATGCGCGGGTTGCTGTGCGCCTCGGCGATGTCGAACGCGTACCACTGCTTCTGGCCGTGTCCCGCGGTGTGGACGCCGAGCACGTCGCCGTCCTCGGAGAGCAGGTGGAGCGTCAGCCCGTGCGGGTCGCGGCGGGTCCGCCACTGCCGGAGCCAGGCCAGCGCCCCCAGGACGCCGACGACGACCAGCGCGACGGCGCCGACCAGCACCCACCAGTACCGGTCCAGCAGGCTGGGTTCGGGGGTGACCTGGACGGACAGGGGGGTGCGCACCAGGGTGCGGTCGCCGTCGGTGGAGTCCTGGACGGTGACGGTGCCGCCGATGCCGAGCGGGCCGTCGTCGAGCCGCCCGTCGAAGGACTTCTCCGGGCCGATCGTCAGCTTGATCTCGTGGGTGGAGGAGGCGCCGGGTTTCACCACGATCTCGGCGGGGCTCACGGTGAGGAGCCCGGCCCGGACGTCCGCGAGGGACAGCTTCAGGGTGTGCGGGGCGTTGGTGGTGTTGGTGACGGAGAGGTTGGCGGTGACCGTGTCCCCGGGGTGGCCGTCGCCGCGGACCGGGGAGAGCGCCGTGGTGACGGGCAGCGCCCCGGGGGCGACCTGGCCGCCCTCGCTGCGGGTGTCGGCGCTGAGCCCGGAGGCGGTGAGGGTGCCGCTGACCTTCAGGGCGCCGTCGGCGCTCTTCGGGACGGTGACCGTACCGCTGAAGGAGCCGTCGCTTTTGGTGGGGTCGGGCCCCTTGCCGTCGTCGGTGAGCCGCAGCGGCAGTGGGGCGAAGCCGTCGCCGGTGAGTTGGCTGCTGACCTTCAGACCGGCGTAGTCGGCCGGGTCCTTGATCTCGTAGCCCTCACGGGTCTGGAGCCGCATGGTGACGGTCGCTTTCTCCCCGGCCTGCGGGGAGGGCGGGTCCATCGTGATGGAGCCGCGCAGCTCCCCCTGCCACAGGACGCTGACGCCGACGGGCAGCGAGCGGTGACCCTCGGGGGCCTTCACGTCGACCTTCCACCGGCCGGGCACCGGGTCGATGATCTTCAGCGCCTCCACGGTGCCGCCGCCGCCCGCGAGTTCGAAGGTGGAGTCCTTGAACTTCCCCGTGGTGGGCACCTTGTTGCCGAGCGGGTCGGTGTAGGTGACGGTCACCTCGGGGGTGCCCTTGTCGACGACGATGCTGCCCACGGTCGCCAGCGGCGAGATGGTGACGGGCAGGGTGGCGGGCGGGCGTTTGCTCGGGCCCGCCTCGTAGCGCAGGCAGTGCGCGGCGGCGAAGATCTTCTCCAGCACCGGCCCGACGTCCTTGGCCCCGGAGACCTTGCGGGCGGTGGGGCGGGCGGACGGCAGGTCGACGCAGCCCTTCTGGAAGCCGCCGGCGGCGATCTCGTCGAGCTGCTCCTTGTCCGGGTCGGGGCCGAAGCCGAGCGGCCAGATCTGTACGTTCTTGGCGGCGGCGTTCTTCAGCTCCAGCTTCAACTGCCGTTTGCCCTCGGCCTCGCGGTGCGCCGGGTCGCCGTACTGGGGACTGCCGGTGACGTCCATCTCCCCGTCGGTGAGCAGGAACAGCACCCGGGGGACCGACGGGTCGGTGCCCGAGGTCAGTTCGTGCACGCCCTGGCGGATCGCGCTCGGGAAGTCCGTCCCCGTGCCCTCGCTCTTCTTGCGGCTGCGCAGCTTGTCCACGCAGCCGGCGACCGATTCCCGTCCGGCCGCGTCCAGTCGGGTACGGGGGCACACGGCGTCCACCGCCCGCTGGTCGGCGGACTCGGCGGCGGCGAAGCCGAACACGCTGATGTGGGAGGTCGCCGAGACGTCGCCGAGCGCGATCCGGGCGGCGGCGGCCTTCTCCGCCTTGATGTCCGCGGGCGCGAGGCTCGCGGACTGGTCGACGGCCACCGCGTAGTTGACGGAGGCGAAGGCGGGCGCGGCGGCCGAGGCCGGCTCCGGATCGGCGGCGGCCGGTGCCGTCAGGGAGGTGAGCAGGGCCGCACCGGCCAGGACGGCCAGCGCCGCCCGCCCGGCCCGGCCGGCGCCGGCCAGGCCTCTTCTTCGGTCATTCCGCACGACCGTCCCCTTTTATTGTCGTTGCCGTGTCTGCGTGTCTGCGTGTCTGCGTGTCTGCGTGTCTGCGCGTCTACGTGCTGCGTGTCTGCGTGCTGTGTCTGTGTGCCCCTGGACGCGGCACACCCGTGCGGGGCGGTCAGCGTCCGGCCAGGCTCCAGCCGAGAGCCAGCGCGGCCGCCGGGGCGAGCGTGGCGACCGCCCAGCGGATCGCCCGGTACTTGGCGGACAGGATGGCGCTGACGTCCACGGCCTGGACGAGCAGCCAGCCGACCGGGTCGCGGCCGGCCTCGTTGACGCGGGCGGTCAGCACGTCGTAGTCGAACGGGGCCAGCAGGTCCCCGAAGTAGGTCACCCCTTCCTGGTCGCGGACCGTGCCCGTACGCGGCAGAAGCGCGCGGACCAGAGCGGCCACCGCGACCACCCACAGCACGCCCGCGGCCACCAGCGCCAGGTCGCCGGGGCCCCGCCAGTCGGGCGAGCCGTGCCGCCCGATGAGGAAGGCGGGCAGGGCGAGCGCCCCCGAGAGCAGCACGGCTGCCTTCGAGTCGGCCCTGCCGAGGTCCTCCCGGACGGTGACCAGAAGCCGTTCCGCGATGCGTTCCCCCGCCCTGTCCGGCCCGTGCTGACCCCCGTCCGGCACCGGCGCGGTCGGGGCGGGGGAAGTCCGTGTGGTTCCGTCGGCGCTCATCCGTCGCCCTCCACCCAGCCCCAGCCGTCGTCGCGGTTGCGGTCGCGCGGCGCGGGCGGTTCCGGTTCGGCGTCCCGGACGGGTGGGCGGGGCTGCCGCACGGGAGGCTCGTCCGCCACCCAGTCGGGGATGAACGGCTCCTCGCGGGCCGGCGTCAGCTCCCGAGGGGTGCGGCGGGCGGGCCGGGTGCCGAGGGAGCCCTGGATGCCGAGATGCTGCCTGCTGAGGTCGTCGAGCACCCGGGTCTCGATCTCGTCGGAGTGGATCTGGCCGTCGGCGATCATGGCGAAGAGCCGGTCGACCCGGTCCCTCTCGTCCTGCCGGCCCTCCTGGCGGATCTTCTCCAGGAAGTTGTTGGCCTCCTTGGGGTCCGCTGCCAGCATGTGGCTGAGCTGCTCCAGCTCACCGCCGCGCAGCATCCTGAGGTAGTTCTGCTGCCGCATCCCCGCCAGCTCGTCCTCGCTCCGCTGGCTGCGGACCTTCTCCTCGTGGCCGATCGTCCGGTCGTCCACCCGCAGCCGTACGTACAGGCGCACCCGCAGCCCGAGGTCGGTGCCGAGGTCGTTCCACCGGCCGGAGACGCACGCGTGGGTGATGGCGTTGTTGGCCTGCTCCGCCTGGTGCACCGGGAACTGTGCGGAGATCTCCCGCAGCCGCTCCAAGGTCGGCGCGGTGAGCCGCTGGGCGATGTCGGTGACCACCTGCACCGCCACCAGGTGCGGGTCCTCGACGGTCCAGTGGATGTCCACCTCCGCCTTGAAGAACGTCGCGCCGCCGGACGCGGGCAGCTCCATCCGCAGGGTGGTGACGAAGGTGCCGGTGGCGATCTCGCAGATGGTGTGCGGCCTCGCCAGCGGCGGCTTGTCGTAGTGCTCGATGCCGGAGACACCGGCCACGCTGTAGCCCCGCCGGTAGAACAGCACCGACGTGGTGCGGGCCCCGCCCCGCCGGAACGCACCCGTCGGCGTGTACTCCCGCAGGAACGGGCCCGCGGGCCGTGAGGGGTCCACCGCCCCGTTCTCCGCCACGCCGTTCTGCTCAGCCATGACTCTCCTCCTCCTCGGACCGCCGCTGCGGCGCGGGCACGGCGAGCCTCCACAGGGCGCGCGCCCGTTCCTCGGCGAGCGGGCGGTCCTGATCCCTCATCATTCGGCGCAGCAGCCAGTCCAGCCGCCGCCGGTCCTGCTCCTCGGCGGTCAGGGCGGGCAGCAGCACGGCCAGCCCCTCCCGCGCCCACTCGCGGCCGTTCTTGCGCCACGCGGAGCGCAACAGGGTCTCCAGGGCGTCGAGCGCGACGTCCCGGGACCGTGCGGTGTTGAGCGCCGTCCAGAACAGGTCGGCCAGCTTCCCGGTCAGTTCGGGCCGGGTCGCGGCCAGCGCGAGCAGCAGCGGCCAGTCGCCCCGGTCGCCCAGCGGGGTGCCGGGCTCCTCGTCGAGGACCTCGTCCACATCGGTCAGCGCCAGCCGGACGATGCTCACCAGCGCGAGGTCCTGATACTCCTCACCGCGGTGCCCGGTCCAGTCGGCCAGCCGCCGCAGCACGGTGGCGCACTCCGGGAGCGTCAGCAGCCGGACCACGTTCAGCGAGGCCACGGCCAGCTGCTCCCCGTCGTCGCGGACCCCGATCCCGGCCAGCGCGTCCAGGGTGTCGTCCATCGAGTCGGCGGACCGGCCGTAGCCCAGCGCCATGGCCGCCGTCCAGCGCAGGGCCGGGGTGCCGTGCCGCGACCAGTTGTCGACCACCTTGCGCACCGCCCGGCGGTGCGAGGCGTGGCCGGCGGCCTGGTCCAGCGCGGTGGCGGCGAAGACCCTGCGGCGGGGCGTGGGTGCTTCGGCGAGCGGCCGGATCAGCTCCGCGTACCCGTGCTCGAAGTCGCGTACGGACAGCTCCCCGGCGGCCACCGCGGCGCGCATCGACACCTGGGGCCGGGGGTCGTCGGCGAGCAGCCGCAGCCAGCGGACGACCGGGGCGCGGACGGGGAAGTGCCGGTCCCAGACCTCGGCCAGCACGGCGGCGGGCAGCGCGGACCCGCGATAGAAGATCAGCCGCCCCGTCACCTCGGCGCCCGCCACGTCGACGGCCCCGTCGGCCGGCCGGGCGCGCGAGAGCGCCAGGTCGGATTCCGGATCGTCGCAGAACAGGGGGCGGGCCGGGGTGCTGTCCGGATCGCTCTGTACGGACAGTTCCCAGGTCAGCAGGTGGGCGGCGGCGGACACCGCGCTGTGCGACGCGCCGCCGAGGACCGCGAGCGCGATCCGGAACGCCACCGGGTGGAACAGGGCGGCGGTTCCGGAACGCGCGGGCGTCCGGCCGTCGCCGGGCGGCGGGGCGGCCAGGGCCCGGTCCACCCCGGCGAACCACTCGTACGCCTGGACGGCCGCGAGACCGCGGCAGCCGGAGAGCAGCTCCTCACGGCCGACGGAGCCCAGGAGGTGCCCGGCCAGCAGCGAGGCGAACAGCTCGGCCTCGGCGGGCCGCAGGTCGTCGAGGCCCACCGCCTCGGTGACCTCGGGGTCCTCGCGGAGCTCCGCCGCACGCTCCAGCAGCCGGGAGAGCGAACCGTCCCGGTCGGGGCTGCCGTCCCGGTCCCGGTCGGTGTGCCCGTTCGGGCGGCTGTCCCCGTCCCGGTTCCGGTCACGATCCGGGCTCCCGTCCCGGTCTCGGTCGGTGTGCCCGTTCGGGCGGCTGTCCCCGCCCCGGTTCCGGTCCCGGTCGCCGTGCCCGTTCCGGGCGCCGCCCCCGCCCCGGCCCCGGTCGGCGTGCCCGTTCGGGGCCCCGCCACCGTCCCCGTCCCGGTCGGCGTGCCCGTCCCCGGCCAGGTCCCCGTTCAGGGCGTCGCCCCCGTCCCGGCCCCGGTCGGCGTGCCCGTTCGGGGCGCCGCCCCCGCCCCGGCCCCGGTCGGCGTGCCCGTTCGGGGCCCCGCCACCGTCCCCGTCCCGGTCGGCGTGCCCGTCCCCGGCCAGGTCCC